>NZ_NOVE01000068.1 GCF_002265625.1 Prevotella sp. 885 | reverse complement strand
AATATTTTCATTCAATAGTTATTATTTCAATAAAATAATGTATCTTTGTAGTTAATCACAGGTATCCTTAATGTTTACTTCGTGGAACATCTATTAAACAGAAAGAACAACTTAAATCGTTAATAAATGAGTGATTATATTATCCATAACATAGAGATTGAAGTAGACCCAAAACTCGACTTCAATAATGACATTAACACCGATAAGCCTGTAGAAACAAACCCCAACTATTATATAGGCAAAGCTATAGGAGAAAAAGGAAGTAAACTTAATCTTTATCGACCAAGACGTGGTCAGGACAAAGAAGAAGTACCTAATTGGGTTCTACGGAACGAGAACGGTATTGCATTGATTCGCATTCATAATAAAGAAAACTATAAACTCTACGATTTACAAGAAAACTCGGAAAGTGTAGTAAAGGATTGCGTGCGTTTTAACCAAAACAGTTATCCGTTTGGCTATGTAATTATAGACTACCGTGACGGCAGATGTCAGATAGCTATAGAAAAGACCTCTTCATGGGATGGAAAAACTGAGACAATATGCAATTCTATACAAGAATTTTTCGCCTACAACAAATACTTGTGTGGTCTAGGAATAACGGTTAAATCTATAGAAAAGAAAACTATTGCCATCGAATTTACCAAGTTTATCGACAAACGAACTGTTGACCATGGCGATGTTCTTGAATCATTCACATTTAAATTGCCAGATTTAAACAGACAGCCTACCACACGTGTTCCAGAATCTTTGTCAGAACAAATTAATTTTCAAAGAGAATATATGAAATATTATGGTGGTATAGGCGGTGAAATCACAACGATCATGAAACAAAATGCCAACTACGATAATCTCAAACAACTCGCTTATGTTGTAACCATGTGCGTCGACAACACATTCGATCTATCTGTCAAGTTCAGAGATTATGGAGCATTCTCATGCAAAGAGGGTGTTGTTGCCAAATATGCAATGAACGAAATCGTTATCAGCAATTTCAAGGATTTCATTACTCCCGAATCAGAAATCCCAGAACACTCTATGGAAAAATGGCTTGACTATGTCTATGAAGATATCATAAGAATTGAAGAAAGGAGAGGAGATGAGATTCCAGCAAAACCAAAGAAATAAGTTAAAAGAACACTTTAAAGACCATGTTTTTTATAAATTATGCCGAAGGATACACGATGCCTTCCTAAAGCATTGTCCCACTATAATAGTTTCTTCTGAGGAGCTATTTGTTGATGCGGCCGAAACATTGGACGAATTACTGACAGAAAGAGACATTAAAGCTGAACGATGTTCAGAATTATGGTCGGAAAAATTATCTATCAATCGTAGAGATGATGCTAACTGCGTAGACATGGCTACATCTCAAGCAGAAGTTGCAATGCTGTTCTATACAGTTATGTTTGGACTCGAATCTGTAAATCATTCACATTATAGATGCACATTGCAGAAAACTTTGCATTCATCAATCTCATTAATGTGGAACAAACAAGAAAAGACCAATTGTGAAAATGTGGAAAAAATATTACATAACGAAATTGTTCCTCTTACAGAGGATATGCTCGCATGGATGAAGAATTATTTTATCTCGGTTGAGAGCCTTACAGAAGAAATTAACAAGCTGCTGCATCCAGCAAAAAATCAATGCATTAAACCCAATAACAAGGAGAAAGTTTATTACACGCTCCCATATAAGTGTGAGGATGAGAACCTTCGAATTAAGAGGATTGATTTAGTCAGGCGAAAATGTGAAGAATGGGGATGGCTTGAAGTAAACACAGATGTCAATGACTTTGTTCATTTCTTTAGTGGCAAACCTAGAGATTGTCGTCTAAAATGGGAAGCAAGCAATGCAGTCCTTTCATTTTTAATTACAAAGTTGCTGGATATAAAAGATTGTTTTGACCACATAACTGGCTGCTCTCCAAGGGCAATTGTTATTAATCAATTCAAAAAGAGCTATGACAGACACTTTGAGAGAGTTGACAATAATAACAAGACAAAAACGGAATGGATAGTAAGGATTCTAAATTATAAAGTTCCACTTGAGCTACCACAGCTTCCTTGTAATCAAGGCGATGACATTAGCAACAACGCACTGCAAGAAGTTTTTGCTGGCAGTTTACATATAACAAAAGATCTCCACAAGTATAACGAGTAACGAGATGTCATAAAGCTTGTCCAACCCAAAGATAAAAAAACATTTTTTAGAACAAACATCAAGGCGGGTATCTATTGTAAGACAATGGAAGCTCGCCTTTTTATGTCATCATTTTAACGTGTCACCATTTTCTTGTCATCATTTTCTTGATTTTTGATGACAAGAACTCCAGTGTCCTCCCCATTGCTGAGGACACACAGACAAACCATTCCTGTCTGTCCTAAGCATAATGACTAATGTTAAAAACAGTCAAGTAGGCTCAACAAACAGCAACGAGCCTCGCCTCGTAGGAGACATCCTCACAGAGATGTTCTCAAGTAATTCACCCTTCGCTCGCGGCTACCGCCAGCACCAGTCGGTCTACCCCAACACCGAGCCTTGCGTCGACCTCAAGCTCCTCACACGCGAGCCAGGCCGCATTCCCCTTGGCAACTATCTTGACGGCGTTATCACACGCGATGCCGAGGATCACTTCCTCTTCATCGAGAACGCCACCAACAAGAAACGTAATGATGTACAGAAGCGCAACCCGCATGTTTATGAGGGTGTCTACATCAACATCAATCGCAAGCCCGACGGAACGCTCTACCCTACCTTCAACCGACCGCAGTTCAACGAACAACTCTCATTCTTAGAGTTCTGCCGTAGGGCTGCCGAAGAACTCATACTGGTAGCGAGTGGCTTCGCCACAGGCCTTGGAGAAGAGAAGTAAGCAAGGGGCGCTTCGCGTTCCAGTTCCAGTTGTTCCAATTGTTCCAAATACTATATCCACATGCGACACCCCTTTATAAACTATCTAATTAATTGATTATTAAGTAGTTATATATAAGAAAATAAGAACGTGCATACTGCAAACATTTAATGGAACAACTGGAACAATTGGAACGGGAACGCACCCTCTTCCCTCTAAAAGGCTCATTATCAACAGTTCTAATCTTTAAACGACAAGAAGAAAATGAAGTACGATATCAGTAAAGCCACCGCCCCGACGATGCCAAAACTCGGTCGCGGACTCGAAAGCGTGGCACTTTTGCTCTCGCAAGTCTCAAAAGACATGCACCAGCCCATCGTCCCAATGCTTTTCCCTATCCTTGGCGCACACGTAAGTGGAGCAGAATTCATGTATCCCGACCTTAGTTGGAAGGAACCAAGCGGAATGTTGGCGAATCTCGTAGCCGATAGTGGCGCTGGCAAGGGCCAACTCTCAAGCATAGTGGAAGCCGTCTGCCGCGACTTCCGCGCTCACGACGACGAGGAACTCGCCAAGCTCGTGGAGTGGCAGAAGATGATGAAGACCAAAAGTGCCAACAAGGAGAAGCCAGCCCGACCCGACGTGGCGTTCTGGTTTCCGCCTGCCGACGTCACCAACGCAGCCTTCATACAGAACGCCATGGGATGCGAGAAGCTCGGACAGCGCACACAATACCTCAACATGCCCGAGGTGGAAATGGCAGACCGCGTCTGCGGCGGACATCGCCAGATATCCCAGATGATGCGCAACATCTACGACCGCCAGCGAGCAGGAGCGCTCAGAGCCACAGCCGACGGCGTGACGGGCAACCCCGTTCTGCGTGCCAACATCACCATCTCCTCAACGCCCTTCGCCGCACGCAAGTTCTACAAGAACGAACTCTTCAACGGCACCTTCGGACGCGTTGTCTTCTCCTACAAGCCACGCCAAGGTCGCGACGGACGCATACCACGCCAAGGCTAGTATGGCGACGACTTCTACAAGAGTCTGGACGAATACCTCGCACGGCTCGCCATCTGCAAGGGTCGCTTCATCATCCGTCCGCTCAACCGCCTTGTCGACCAGCTTGCTGCAGACATGGCTTCGCTTGCCGACCTCACCGACGACGACACCCTTTGGGACATATCCAAGCGTGCTCTCGTGTCGGCATGGAAAGCCGGATGCCTGCTTTGGGCGCTCAACAACCAGACATGGACAAAGCCGATGAGCAGCCTCGTGGAATGGCTCGTCTACCACGATATATGGTCAAAGATGCAGGTCTTCGCCGACATGCTCGGTCAGGACGAGGGCAGCGTCAGCGAGGCTGGCAGACGTGGTCCGAAGAATCTGCTCGACGATCTGCCCGACTCGTTCAACGAAGCTCAGCTTGAAGCCCTGCGCATCTCGCTTGGCAAGACTAAGGAGGGCACAAACAATCAACTGCGCAAGTGGGTGTTCCGCAAGTTCATAGTTCATTCCGCACAAACCGGGCTCTACTCTAAAACTCAGGAATATCTTCATGGCGTAACATCCGATAATATCACCAAAAACAAGTAGTCATGCTCGATAAATCCACAATACAACAGCTCCGCCAACTGCCCATAGAGGCAGTGGCTGAGCGCCTCGGACTCCGCGTCACTCGTCACAAGAGCCTCTGTCCATTCCATGACGATCATCACGCCAGCCTGACATTCAACACTCGCACCAACACCTACCGATGCTTTGCTTGCGACGCACATGGTGGCACAATCGACCTCGTGATGAATCGTCTGCGCAAGGACTTTCCCGATGCTTGCCGATGGCTCGCCGACTCCACAAACATAATAGTAGAAGAGTACAAACCGCAAACGCCTTCTGCCTACATGCCAACCAAGCCTTTTGACGCAGCACGCTACGCACGCCATTTTGAACATCCTTGGCTGAGCAATGAAGCGAAAAGGTTTCTCTTCGAGGAGCGAAGACTCGACCCACGCGTAGTAAGCTGGTGCCGTCTCACCTCGTGGACGGACCGCCAAGGCATCCATTGGCTCCAAACGCCCTATTTCGACCAAAGCGGACTACTCATCGGCATTCAAAACCGCAACCTCGATTACAAAAAACAAACAAAGGAAAATAACGCGCCCATAAAGTCACATTACTCCCCTCCCCGCTTCCGCTTCCCCTACGGTGCCCGATGCTCCATCTACAACCTTCCCGTCATCGCCATGATGCGCCCCGAAGAACCGCTATACATCACAGAAGGTTGCTCCGACTGTTGGGCTATGCTCTCGTCAGGTCACAAAGCCGTGGCAATACCATCTGCCACACTCCTCTCCAAGGCTGATAAGGATTTGCTACGCAACTTGTCCGACCGGCTCGGCACAACCTTCCACATGTATCCCGACTGCGATGCGCCCGGCGAACGGCTCTTCATGCAGCTAAAGGCAGTCTTGCCCTCGTTGGAACATTATCAGCTGCCACTCGGCTGCAAGGACTTCTCCGACTACTATGTTTCATCAATTATAAACAAAACAACATGAACGATTTCAAAATCCGACCATACACCAAGAAGGAGTTGGCTCTCTTCTATTTCCCTACAGCCGACCCACACGTAGCAGTCAACCGCCTTATGTCGTGGGTGAACCGTTGCAAGCCCTTACACAAGGCACTACTCGGCCAAGGCTATCAGAAGACATCCAAGTGGCTCTCGCCACGCGAAGTAAAACTAATAACAGATCATTTAGGTGAACCGTAGCAGCAGAGCAGCAATTAAAATTCAAAATTCGTACGGCAACGTACGCTACCGTATGATTGGCATCTACGAATGTAGTACCTTTGCAATGTAAACAAAAAGGCTTATGCCCCGAACACATCTCGAAGGCATCCCGAAACCTCATCATTAACTTTAATAATCAAAATACCATGAAAGACACAAAAAACAAAGAAACTCTCAAGACGGTGCTCCAGTTCATCGTGAGCGTACTCACCGCACTCCTCGCCACCCTCGGCGTTCAGAGTTGCATCAGTATTTAACATTCAAAACTCAACACTATGGCAAGAATCACTCCTATTGATGTCATTAAGGGCATCAGCGGCAAGTATGGCAACAATTCAAACGACTACTTCGCCACCAACTCATCAAGTAACAAAATCCACCTCGCCAAGTTCTCCAACCCATACAAGGGACCTGCCACCGAAAAGCAGTTGGCACAGCGCGAGAAGTTTGCAACCAAGCAGGCAGCCTGCACCGCATGGCTCAACGCCAACCGCCCAAGCGAGAAGAACGGACTGAAGGGCACCGCCGACTATCAGCGCGTACAGAAGCTAAAACGTGCCTTTGCTTTCTCCAACATCAATCAGGTAATCTACAAGTACATGGACGATAAAGGCAACATCAAACTGCCAGAGAGCACCACCCCAACAACTAAACCGGGTAGTGGTGTTGGAGGTGGCGGTGGCGAGGTGGATGCTTAGTACCATCCCTGCAAGGTTGACAACACCATCTTAATCTCTCTCAAAACAATAACAGCATTTCTTGCACTATTACTAAATGGGTAATGCAAGGAACGCTGTTTTATTACCATATTAAAATATACGGATAAGAATGACATGAAAAATATTCATTTCAACAAGTCTTGAGACCAGACAATTCCATCACAATTCTGCAAGCTATCTCTTCCATAAATATATTTACAGACGGATATTTATCAAAAAAGACATAACTATCATCTGAATACAAATTGTGTTCTGATTCATTTCTTAGATCTGTGAGACAGGATATATTTTTCCCATTTCTGCTAAGACCTGCACTTTGGATAATTCCTTTTATTTTGTCTAATCCATATACCTGAAAGTGGTTAATTGTACATTTCACTAAATCACCACCACCTTTATGACCTTCTCCAAGTATGTATTCAGCGTAAGAAGATGCCATAGCAAAAAGCATATTGAATCTTTGTGGTTCACTCACATAATATGAATCCACGAACTGCCTAACATACCTTGGCATATCATTAATATGAGAATGATTAAGATGTGCATATTGTATAAATTCCGCAATATTACCTCCTTTTATGCGCAAATTTATTGGAGATGTATTTTCTTCAAAAGTATGTTTCTGGCTATACAGCTTAACTTTCGTTTGGTTATTTACTTCATCATTACAAAACTCGCAGAGTATTTCTATCGGGCAGCAGCAATATAGAGATATCAAACTCATCACATAATTTTGAATGTTTTTAGGACAAAACAAATATGTTGAAATTTCATCATTATGGCAGAAAACTATCTCACTTTCTAATGCCTTGATTGTTTTCTGTTTTGATTCCTCAGTCAATCCATCTATCTGTTTAGGAGGCAGATTGATAACAATACAATCAGTTGTTGATTTATTCTTATGTATTAATTCCACCCTATTCAACCTCAATTCAAAAATATGACCTCTGCAACTAATTTTATCAATTGAAGAATTTTTCAAATCCACCTCAATATTCTCTTTATCAGATTGCAGAGTAAATTTCTCAAGCAAATCTCCATTATTAAAACAATCGGTAATAAACCCCGATATCTCTAATATGTGGTCTTTAGCTTGAAAAGCAAGAACTATATGATTATCTATGTATGAAAAATTAGCTTTACACTCAGCGATTTCATTTCCTAAGTCGATTTTTAACAATGCCATATTATATCTTTTAATTTCATTTATGAGTAGCTCTATATAGACAGAATCTATTGTTACCATTTATCAACTTCCATGGCAGATACAAATCATGCTTTATATTCACATCGGATTTTACCTTACATCTACCCTTCATTTTTATGTCGCATACAAGCTACAAATTCGAGTGCAAGGAGAGTAGCCACTTGTAACAACCCTTCATTCTCTTGTCACATACAAGTGACGGCGCAATATGTGCCAGTAGAGCTTACTTGTAACAACTCTTCATTCTCTTGTCACATACAAGGTCTAAAAGATATGTAATTGTGACACAGAGTAAAAGGATAGGACGTACTTACTTTAAAGAGTTTCTGAAATCGTTCGAAAAGATTCTTACGAATGTTTTCTACATGATCTCATTCTGCTTTCTTTCAATACATCTTTGTTTTAGCAATGACACTATATGTCAATTAGCGCTAATGTTGGTTTACAATACCATTATTTCTTTATACTGAAAGGAGATAACGCTCCATTACACAAAACTTATTGTATGATGCTTTCATTTTTACGATGTCAAAGAACTCTTTTGATTTTGTAATTTTCTTCTTTTTAGCAGAAGTTTCATTAACTATAGCATTCTTTATATTGAACGCAGCAAGTGTGTCGCGATTATGTTGAATACCATCAGAAGTAACAATTCTTCTTTCTGATATTTTATGTTCTGTAAAACTCTCATTAGTAAAGTCAAACTGTGTACATGCATACGATGAAGGTACATCATAGTATTTGCCTTTAGGATAATAAAGCAACTTGTTTTTCAATATCACCAAGAACTCCGAAGGCGCCCTGTTCTTTATTGACTTACCATATCGCTTTTTAGACCTTATCCTTCCTGATTTTGTCATACTTGTAGCTTTTGCCCTTGCCTGCATAGACTTATATGAATTTGCTTCGACCTTGAAGGTATCACCATATTCAAGTAAAGTATTGGCAAGCTCATTATGCGCAATCTTTCGTTTGGCAGCTAATTTACGTTGAGCATCAGCCAACTGCTTTCTTGTTTCGTTGTACGCTTTAGAAAAACATGTTTGACGCTGACCTTTAATAATTGTGCCATCCTCTTTATACATGTGAGGATTAGTAGCTCTGCGACTTCTATCAAGTTTCCTTTTTAGTCGAGCCGTTTTTCTCTCATCCTCTTCTATATTAGGTGTAAGTTTTGCTATTTCTACCTTATTGTCACCAACTATGGCAATTTTGCTCGGACCAGGATCTATGCCTACTATTCCAGTTCCAATATTCCTTCCCTTATTATAAGGAACTCCGTCAAAAGTAAACTGGACATAATACTTGTATTTGCCTCTTATCAATTTTCGTACTATTCCAATCCTACATATTCTTTGAGACAACGCAAATAATTCATAATCACTTTTCTTGTTTACCACAAATGGTATTGTACATATTATCTTCTTTGTACATGTAGATTTTATACTTATTGTGAAAGTACTGAGGTCATAATCAAAACCACAAAACCTTTCTTTCTTATTTCTACTACAGAATATATTTACGACCTTGTCTGTTTTAACAAAATCTCCCTTTCCAAAGAGTTTCTTATCCCAAGCACTCCAAGCGCATTGTGAAAGGTATTGCAAAAACATAGAGTTTAATCCACATTGGTATAAAGCCCCCTTTGTATCTGCTTTAAAGAATGCATCCAAACCATATTGTGAAAATCCATATTCCTTCATATAGTTTTTAAAGGCAACAACACCTTTCCCTTTCGCTTCCTTGTATGCCTTAGAATGCGAAAGGTAAATATAACGACGAACAAGTTTTCTTTGTCTGTCATTATAGAAAGTTGTAAGCATCCTCATCATCTTGTCAATCCTATCCTCCTGCCATTTCTCGGTATGAAGTGGAAATGTAACGACAAATGCCTTTTGATTTTCTTTGTGTGCCATATGCGTTCGTTATAAAAGTTGATGCAAATATAACGATTTTATTTCAAACAGTCAAATATCAATTTGTAAACTTTTTACTCAAGATTAAAAGCACATCACAACCCAAACATAATAAAATGCGCATTAATTAGTAATAAAAAGCCACTAAATTATCTTTTATAAATACAAGAGGACAACATTATGTTATATTTAGCACAAGAAAAATCTAAGACCTTAAATACTATTAACTTTAAATTAACAATACAAAACACTTTTTCTTATATGGAGGCTCTATAGATAAAATCTACATCCCAATAATGCAATCTCTGTCTTTTTTGTAACAATGTAGTGAATTAATATGTATCTTTGCACCCATGATTCGCCTAACATAAACCAAGAACGTATGACTTCACTTCAAGAAAGACTGTTCGCCATGCAGGATAAGCAGTATGCTGCATTCCAAGCCAAACTGACACCGGGAGTGCCTATGGAAAGTTTCATAGGCATTCGTGTGCCTGTGCTCCGCAAGTTCGCAAAAGAATTTACAAAGGAGACAGAATGCAAGGAATTTCTTCAGCAGCTTCCTCATGAATACTACGATGAGAATATGCTTCATGGTCTCCTCATTTCCGAGGTAAAGGACTACGAAGAGTGCATTCAGCTGACAGACAGTTTCCTGCCATTCGTGGACAACTGGGCAGTTTGCGACATCATGTCTCCGAAGGTGTTTGCCAAACACAAGAAGGAGCTATTGGCGAAGATCAAGACATGGAGTAAATCGTCACACGTTTATACTTGTCGCTTTGGAATAGAGGCGCTTATGTCTCATTATCTGGACAAAGACTTCAAGGCAGAATATCTTGAAATTCCAGCCTCTGTAAGGAGCAATGAGTATTACGTAAAGATGATGATAGCATGGTTCTTCGCCACCGCCCTTGCCAAGCAATGGGACCAGGCGATTCCCTACATCGAGCAACTCCGCCTTGCTCCCTGGACGCACAACAAGACCATCCAGAAGGCCATCGAGAGCTACAGAATCACGCCCGAGCAGAAGGAATATCTGCGGACATTTAAGATAAAATAATTATGACACAAGATACTTCTACATATATAAATTTTTAATTTTTAGCTTATGAAAAGAATTTTTCTAAAATTGATGATTGCCATTTGCTGCATGGTTTCATGCAATATGGTGGCGAATGCGGGCAACGACAAGCCTATCGCCGTTAATGCACTCCCGGTAAAGGCTCAAACCTTACTCAGCAACCATTTCAACAATCAGAAGGTGATGCTTGCAACGATTGAATCAGGAGTTGTCAGCAGAAGCTATGATGTGGTTCTGCAGAATGGCACGAAGTTGGAGTTCGACAAAAAAGGAAATCTTAAAGAGATTGACTGCAAGCAGGGAATCGTGCCAGCTCTGTTGATTCCGCAAGCCATCAAGAACTACTTAAAGGATAATTATGCAGGACAATCGGTGAAAAAGATTGAAATGAACAAGAATGAATACGAGGTGGAACTGACAAACGGATTGGATTTGACCTTCAACAAGCATTTCCAATTAATAGATATTGACTGATCTGCATTTTGTAAATAGATCTTCCTACATAGGGTGAAAACAACAGATAAATTATATGATTGTTTTAAGTAAAAAGTTACGGAGAATATGATTTATTGGAAGGGCATCAAGCACCGGATAGGGAAATTCTTTGAGAAGGTGCACGAATGTATACTTATCTTTACCGACTGGCTGGGGTAAGTGCACGTAAATAAAATGCAAAACATTGATATAATCTGATGGAAACAGAAAGAATTTTACTTCGCCATTGGCAAGAATCGGATGCTGAGGCGCTTTTCAAGTACGCCTCAGACCCTGACATAGGACCACGTGCTGGATGGCCGGCACATAAGTCTGTAGAGGAAAGTCGGGAGATAATCCGCACATACTTCCATAATGACACGACATGGGCGATTGTGTTGAAAGAGACAGGCGAGGCTATCGGCTGCATCGGCTACTACACCCATGAAACCAGCAACATCCCTATCGGAGAAAACGACTGCGAGGTGGGCTACTGGGTAGGAAAGCCTTATTGGAACAGAGGAATCTGCACCGAAGCCTTGAAGCTGATGCTCGACTACTGCATCCACGAGAAGCATTTCGAGAACATCTGGGCAGACCATTTCACCGGAAATCCTGCATCGGGAAGAGTCATGGAGAAATGCGGTTTCTCAGACACCGGAATGCTGAACAGATGCAGCCAGCTTGTGGGTGGCGACAAGGATATGGTTAAAGTGTTTAAGTACAGCTGTCTGCAATCATAATCAGGCTGTTTTGCAACCGAAAAGAAGCTGTTTTTATCTCCAAAAGAGTCTGTATTCCTTGATTGACTCCTTATCATTCCTTGGGCGACGGAAAGATTCGGATAAACTCTCAAACCGCTTTTTGATTCAATAACTTTGCAGCAGAAATTTCTAACCGGAGTTTCTGCTGCCACACTTCGACGAACACTTCACAT
>NZ_NOVE01000067.1 GCF_002265625.1 Prevotella sp. 885 | reverse complement strand
AAGTCCCTTGTACATATTAATGCTGACATCATTTTTCATACAGCAAAGGTAAACATCTTTACGGAAAATCTATCATGTATCGTTGATATATTTGGGTAGGGATGCCACGGACTTTATCGGATGAGCCGATAAAGAAACAGGATTTTGAGGAAGTGGAGTTTCAGTACAAGCCAGGAACAGATACATACGAGTCTCTTCAAGATAGGTTGCAACGTCTTCATACGCAGGGCATGGAAGAATTCATGAAAGAGAAAATCTTCTATGTCGCAGCTGATTATGCAGAACGTTTATTCATGCAATATACTGGCAAAAAACGCAAGCAAGCGATTGAAGACTTGAATAACACAATCCGTATATTGAAATTCTATTCAAACAACGATTTTGCTTTCAAGGATGTTCACAATGAAGAGCTGTTCTTTCAGAATGGCAAGATTTTGGTTGAGGTAGTACAGCTGTTTCAGCCTTATCGCATTGTATATCCAAGTAAACACCAGCTTCTCGGAGATTTGTTTGAGCAACTTCTCAATAAGGGTTTCAAACAGAATGAAGGGCAATTCTTCACGCCAACTCCGATAACACGTTTTATCTGGGATTGTCTTCCCTTACAAACATACATTTCAAATCATGGATTACCCAATGTGATAGATTATGCTTGTGGAGCTGGACACTTCTTGACCGAGGCGGTTGAAGCTATCAATGCCGTGCGTAAAAACAACGAAAACTCATGGGTCGAAAGACATATCTATGGCATAGAAAAAGACTATCGCTTGGCACGTGTGTCAAAGATTTCCATGTTTATGAATGGAGCGGGTGGTGCAAATATTATTTTTGGTGATGGACTTGAGAACTATAAAGATAAAGGAATAGAAAATGGGGCGTTTGACATTCTTGTGGCAAACCCACCATATTCTGTCAGTGGCTTTAAGTCGCATCTAAAATTACGTAACAACAATTTCATGTTGCTGAATGTTATTACCAACGATGGCAAGGAAATAGAAACGCTCTTTGTAGAGCGTATTGCTCAGCTGCTGCGTCCGCAAGGATTGGCGGCAGTAGTCTTGCCTGCCTCAATTCTTAGCAATTCATCCAACAGCTACATTACAGCCCGTGAAGAATTATTGAAGAATTTTTATATCCGTGCTATTGTTAGCTTCGGAAGCAAAACTTTCGGAGCAACAGGAACGAATACTGTAACTCTGTTTCTTGAACGGTATCAAGAACCGCCTTGCGTGGAGAAATTGACGGAAGACAGCGTCGATGCCATTATGAGCGGTGAGGATATCTCTAACTTTACGGATAAACAAATACTTGCAGACTATTTGCGAATGCAGGATGTAAGTGAAGATGATTATCTTCGCTTCATTCGCCGTGAGCCTAATTTGGCAGAGCTTTCTTCAAATCAATATTTCAGGGTATATGCTGATGCCTTTAATATGGCTACCGTAACTTTGCCAAAGAAATGTTCGGAAGAAGAGGCTAAACGCATACGTATGGAAAAGTTCTATGATTTTGTCCTTGGCGTGGAAAGAGATAAATTGTATTACTTTGCGCTTGTCCGTGAGCAGAGAACCTTGGTCATAACTGCGCCAACGGATAATAATGCCCAAAAAGAATTCTTGGGGTATGATTGGAGTAACCGAAAGGGGGCAGAGGGCATTGTAATCAATATTCCAGGAGGAAAAATGTATCGTCACGAAAATCGTTTTGCTCGTGGAACATTGGCATCAGCTGTGCGTAATTCGTTCGTTGGGGCTAATACCCAACTGTCTGATGACTTAATGAAATATGTGGGCTATCATAGGCTGAAAGACATGTTTGATTGGACAAGGGCAGAGTTTGACAAAGGGGTAATAATCAGAGCCAAGAAGAAATTAAGTTTCAACAGAAATTTTAATGTTATAAAGCTTGGTAAAGTTGCTATAATAAAAAAAGGTAAAAGCATAACTACAACACAGCGTAAAGAGGGTAACATAAAAGTTGTGGCTGGAGGAAGAGATTATGCTTATTTGCATAATGAAGCTAATAGAACAGCGGATGTAATAACTATTAGTGCTTCTGGGGCTTATGCTGGTTTTGTAAATTACTGGGACGAGCCTATTTTTGCGTCAGACTGTAATACGGTGCAAGGTGAAGATAAAATGCAAACTTTGTTTTTGTATAATTACCTTGTTTCAATACAAGATTATATTTATACTTTGCAACGTGGAGCAGCCCAACCTCATGTGTATAGTGACGATATAGCAAATATTCCTATACCAGATGTAAATCGTGACATTCAAGCAAAAATAGTTTCAGAATGTGACGCAATAGATGCTGACTGTAACAATTGTCGTGCAACAGTAGAAGCGTGTCGGAATAAAATTTCTTACATATTTGAGAACTTGGAGAAGGTGTGTAATGGTGGTATAAGCAATGTGTCTCTTTCTGATTTAGTCAATATCAAAAACGGATTGAATTACGTTTTAGACAATGATGGTGAGCAATATACAATAGTAGGAGTCAAGGACTTCCAGGACTATTTTACTCCAGTCGTTTCAGAACTTGATACGGTAAGAATTCACGATGAGTTGTCGGAAGATTACAAACTTCAAAAGGATGACATTCTCTGCGTTCGCTCGAATGGCTCAAAGAAACTTGTTGGTCGTTTTCTCTATATCGGAGATATACCTGAGGATACAACATTCTCAGGTTTTACTCTTCGGTTAAGACTAAAGAACGATGAAATATATGCAAAGTTTCTGTGTTATTATCTTCGAACAAAGAAAGTACGAGAGATAATGACTGGAAACAGTAAGGGTTCTAACATACAGAGTGTAAATCAGAAGACTCTGTATTCTTTAGCTGTGCCAATTCCTTCTATGGATGAGCAGAAAAGGATTCTTCAAGAAGTTTCTGATTATGAGTATCAAATCCAAGAGAGTCAGAAGATCATCCAAGGTTGCGCAGAGCGAAAGAAAGCAGTGCTTAAACATTACCTGAACTAATATGAAGTGAAGATCATTTGACCGATACTATTTGAATTATTCGAATCTGTTCGTACAAATGGTTTTATGAAGTGATAATTATGACTGACAATATTAAAAACTATATCTCGACTTCGAAGCCTACGAGCGTGTGGCAGAGCCACATAAGCGCGAAAGGGCTTCGGCATGGCGCACGGCTATCGGTCTGCAAGATGTTGACGGACTTAAGGTGTCTGACTATCTGAAAGAGACGGCTGTAAGGCATATTGAGGGTGATATTACTATTGATGATGTGCGCGAACAGTTGAAGTCGTATTATGTCAACAAAACTACGCATGACGAGGACGATGTGGAGAAGGAAGAGGCTGACAGAGTGGCTGCAAATATCACAAAACTCCTGGATGAGCAGTCTTTCTCGTTTACAGCGTTAGAATTTTTGAATATCCATAGGCACTTGTTTGAGGGGGTCTTCAAGCATGCAGGTGAGGTGCGCCCTTATGACATCAGCAAAAAGGAATGGATATTGCAGGGCGATACTGTGGTGTATGGACGTGCTGCTGATATTATGATGGCGTTGAGATATGATATTCAGCAGGAGAAAGGTTTTAGCTATAAGGGCTTGACTCAGGATGGAATAATAAATCATATTGTCGATTTTGTAGCTCTGCTTTGGCAAAACAATCCGTTCCGTGAAGGCAACACACGAACAACGGCTGTGTTTGTCATTAAATACCTGCGCTCAATCGGTTTTAAGGTTGACAATGATTTGTTTGCCGACAACTCATGGTATTTCCGCAATGCTTTGGTTCGTGCCAATTATCGTAATCCATCAAAGGGAATAGAACCTGACAAGACTTTCCTCGTGAAGTTCTTCCGCAATCTGATGTTGGGAGAACAGAACGTGTTGAAGAACAGATATATGCTGATTGGATATTCGGATATTAATAATGGCTCTATTGACACCCATACAAGTACCCATACAAGTACCCATACAAGTAGTAGTGGTCAGTTGGGTGTATTGTCGGAAAACATTAAGCGATTGATTCTTGCGATTGGCTCTGAGGAAAAGAGCGTGAAGGAAATGATGGAGATTGTCGGATTGAAGAACCGTCCTAACTTCCTTGAACATTCTCTTACACCGGCAATTCAGGAAGGACTTGTTAAGATGAAGTATCCCAACTCCCCACGCCACCCTCGGCAGAAATATCTTCTGACAGTGAAAGGATTTGCGATGTACGATGAATGTAAAAGCTGAACTATCGCATGCTCCTATAAGCTTCATCCATAATAATGTAATGTATGAATGACGAAAACTTCGTAACTTTGCATGTATGGAAAAGAAAATATTGCCCGTATTGGGTATGGCATGTGCCGGATGTAGCGCCAATGTGGAGCGCAGGCTGAAGGCTATGGACGGAATGAAGAGTGTGGCTGTGTCGCTGCCGGGACGCACGGCGATGGTGGAGTATGACGAAAGCAAGGTTACGCCTGCCGACATGAAGAAGGTGGTGGACGCGGCTGGCTTTGAACTTATCATCGACGAGGAGACCCGTGTGGACACGATAGAGAAGAACAGCTATCGTCTGCAGCTGAGGCGCATGGCTGTGTCGTGGGTGTTGGCGTTGCTGACGATGGCTGTCTCGATGGGATGGCTGGCGGTGGGCGGACGTGACGCTGCCAATCAGACGATGCTGATAATCGCACTTGCGAATATGGCTTATTGCGGACGACAGTTTTATGCCAATGCCTGGCGACTGCTGGTTCATCGCTCAGCCAATATGGACACGCTTGTGGCGATGTCCACAGCCATCTCGTTCCTCTTCAGCGTCTTCAATACTTTCTGGGGCGAACAGTTCTGGGGAGCACGTGGCATAGAGTGGCACACTTATTACGACGCATCGGTAATGATCATTACCTTCGTGCTGACGGGTCGTTGTCTTGAGGAGCGGGCGAAGAAATCCACGGCTTCTGCCATACGCTCGCTTATGGGACTCGTGCCGAAGCAAGCGCATGTCGTCAGCATGGGCGAAGTGTGTGACGTGCCCCTCGCTGCCGTGGCAAAGGGCGACATCGTGGAGGTGCGTCAGGGCGAGAAAGTGCCGGTGGACGGAGTGGTAAGCGAAGGAGAAGGCGGTGTGGACGAGTCGATGATATCCGGCGAACCGCTGCTTGTCGGCAAGCATGCCGGCGACCGTCTGCTTGCCGGAACCATAGTGGGCGAGGGCTGTCTTCGCTTCCGTGCCGAGCAGGTTGGCTCAGAGACCGTCCTTGCCAACATCATTCGTATGGTGGAGGAGGCGCAAGGCTCGAAGGCTCCCGTACAGCGCTTTGTGGACAAGGCTGCCTTGGTGTTCGTGCCGTGCGTGCTGTTGTTGGCTGTGCTTACGTTTGTGGTATGGATGGTAGTCGGCGGTGAGGCCATGTTGCCGCAGGCATTGCTGTCAGCGGTGTCCGTTCTGGTCATTGCCTGTCCCTGCGCCATGGGACTTGCCACGCCCACAGCCCTTATGGTTGGCATCGGAAAGGCGGCGCAGAGGGGCATCCTCGTTAAGGACGCCACGGCTGTGGAGCAGCTCTGCCGCGTGAATGCCGTGGTCATTGACAAGACAGGAACGCTGACCGTTCCCAATAAGGACATCAACTTTAAGCTGGCTGACGACGTAGCCATCGAACAGCGTGAGCGTCTGAAGCCGCATGCTGCCGAGGCTGTGGCATTGCTGCAGGAGCGTGGTGTGGAAGTATGGATGATGAGTGGCGACAAGGAAGAGGCTGCCGCTTACTGGGCTGGCAAGACGGGCATAAAGCACTGGAAGAGCCGTTGTATGCCGCAGGACAAGGAGAATATGGTGCGCAGCCTCCAGACGGAAGGCAAGTGCGTGGCTATGGTTGGCGACGGCATCAACGACTCGCAGGCTCTTGCTCTCGCAGATGTCAGCATTGCCATGGGTCGCGGCACGGACGTGGCGATGGACGTGGCGCAGGTGACGCTGATGGGCGACGACCTGCGACGCATCCCCGAGGCTTGCCAGTTGTCGCAACGCACAGTGGGCATGATACGTCAGAATCTCTTCTGGGCTTTTATATATAATATTGTGTGCATCCCGCTCGCAGCCGGATTGCCCCACGTCTTCGGCTTCAACATCCAGATAACGCCCATGTGGGCAAGTGCCCTGATGGCAATGTCGAGCGTGAGCGTAGTGACGAACAGTCTCAGGCTGAAGTATAAAAAGTAGAAAGGGTTCTGACTATTCAAACTTAATCATTTTAGCTAATTGCAAGAAGTATTCGTTTGACCAGATGGACATTTCTTTGGGATTTCTTAGGAATGGCATAACATCAGCTTTCACCTGCTTGATGTCCGCCGACCCTAACCTTTGTTCCAGGTCCTTTACGAATTCTTCTTGCGATTTCTCACAACCATTAAATTCTTTTGTTCTTTCTTGTAGATGCTTAAAGTTCAGAGGTATTCTATTCCGAATATACCATTCGAAGTCATACCAGTCACGTCCCTTTACTCGGTTCTTCCATGCTCGATAAACCAGAGCGTGCATTTTGCCTGCAAATAAGTTAGGAAGGGTAAAACATCTTGTCATGAAAGAGCGAGGTTCCATCAAAAGTTTTTGTTCTGTTGCAAAAAGGAGTGGAGGATTGGTGTCTACCTCTATCTTTATTTTGATGGCTTTTTCGGTTTGGAAGGAAATATCATAAACATCTGTAGTGTCTTTCAAGAAAGCGGATTCCACCTTTCCGAAGTTCTTCTTGTCTTTCTTTTTGATGTCCACTTTTCTTCCTATGGCTTCAAATTCATCAATGATGGGTTGGAAGTATTGTGTGAAGTCAAAACTGTCATCTTTATTTAATAGCGAGAAGTCCATATCTTCGCTGAAGCGTTCTAATCCGTGGAATATTCGCAAGCAGGTTCCGCCATAGAATGCAGCTTTATCAAAGAAGCCGCCTTGGTATAAACCAGCAAGAATAATTTGCTGATTAACCTCGAATGTAGCATTCCTTTTAGCCTGATCTGTGGATAAATCATAAGCCGATAACATGTTTTGGTAGATATCATTCATGTTGTAGGAGTTTTAGAATGGTTAGTATGGATTTTGACTTTTTCCCCTTTTTTGCATATTCCAAGAATATTTCAGGATTGAGTTGACTGACCCTATCCATATCAAATCTTAGGTTTTCTTCCAGAAATTCTAAAGCTTCCTTTCGATATCTCAGATTGATACCAGGCAGATTGGCAATCAAATCACATAACGCCTTTTCCGGAGTAGCCATTATGTAAACGCCGTTTCCTTCTTTTATTTGAGTGATTCCTATAGGGTAAGTTTCTCTCGAAATATGATAATAGCAGAAATTTCCTACCGGAGTATTAAATTCCTTGGCAGCCTTAAATGTCATAGACTGGATAGTATATACCGCCTCCGGTATCAATCCGTAATATCTTAATGCTGTCTGCATAGAAACATAAGAAGGTGCCAACAAATGGTTAGCTATAAGCCCTGAGGAGAGAGGCTGGTTGGTTTCTTCCGGGTTTACAACGAACAAGTTTCGTCTAAGGCGGATGATTTCACCTGCCTTTTCCAGTTGGGCGACTTTTGCTGACTTGGTCTTTACCTCGGGAAATAGCGAGGCAATGACCGAAGAGGTTACTGGAATGTTGCCTAATATGGTTAGAATATTTCTCATTACATTGCGAAAGTAGTAAAAATTCCAATAGAAAACAAACTTTTTCTTAGTTTTCTATTGGAAATTTTACTGTTTCTTCCACATCGTTTAATATTTTATCTGCTCGGCATCCATCTGTTCTCCACTGTCACTTCGATGCTCATATTGTTGTTGAAGTTGTAGCGGAGGGTGGCTCCGATGCGGTCGCCGATGCCTGAGAGGTCGTAGGCAGAGTAGGAGGGGAAGCCGTAGAAGTTGCGGCTGAAACCTCCGAAGCCATATCCTCCGAAACCGTATCCGCCATAATATCCGTCGTACATGCTGTAGCGGAAGCGGTTGCCTACGTTGTTGTTGATAGACTTCTGTCCCCAAATGTAGGCTTCCAGGTGCTCATTGAATCGGTAGCCCACTACGGCGGACAGTCCTGCGTCGTGCCAGTTGCCTCCGGCATAGTTTACGTTGTTAAGATATCCTCCGACGGCTACGGACAGCTTGTCGTTGATTGGCATGGCGTACATGAGGGCTATGTTCTGCTGAAAGCCGGCTCCGCTGTGCGCCCCTTTACCGAATTCGGCAAAGACCGACGCGCCAATCTGTACGTTAAGTCCGCGATGTAGTCCCCAACTGTTCCATCCTCCGAAAGCCAAAGGATAACGGCAGGTGGTGTCCACCTGACCCTGAGCGTTCAGTGGAGGAAGCATGAGCGAGTCCTGATGCTGGCTCTGCCTCTCGGCTTCCGCCATGGCCTCCTCGCGCCACTGGCGTGAACGTCCGCCGTAACGTGTGGGCATGATGCGCTGAAGAGCCGACTCGTCAAAGCGGGCAGGCATGTCCTTGGCGTTCAGTCTGACGTCCTGCGCTTTACACGTGACGGTGAAGAGAAAGGCGAAAGCTGCTAATATGAAAAACTTTCTTGTATTGTCCATAACTGTAAAATCTGCGTTATCATCAGCAAAATTAGCCATTATGGACGTAAACCGAAAGGCTTTTTATACACTTTAACTATAATTTATGCTTAATCTATAATTGGCTGAAAACGTAAGTAGCCGTAAATTGAAAATTATTTGTTACCTTTACCGCTGTTTTAAATAGTCGTTTAAATTTACATACAGAATAATACCAATGAACATATTCAAGGCTTTGTTCGGCGGACGTAGCAGTCAAGCCGAAGAGAAGAAGGAAGAGAAGAATTTCGAAGTACTCAAATACGATGGTGTGCGTGCTCTCAAGATGCAGCAGTTCGGCTATGCCGTGCAATGCTTCCTGCATGCCTTGGAGCTTAACTCCACCGACCTCGAGTGTCGCGACTATCTGTCGCAGGCATACATCGCAATGGGCGACATGGAGAAGGCTTACGAGCAGTTGCAGAGCATCTCCACGGCTTGTCCTGACAATGTGGCTGTGCTGACGCGCCTGGCAGACGTGGCGTACATGATGGAGGATTATGCCGCCATGGCTGATGCTTGCGCGAAGGCGATAGAAGTGGACGAGGCAGACCCGCAGGCTCTCTATCTTTACGCCAAGGCTTATCGTGGACTCGGCGACGTGCCCAATGCTGTGGCTGTACTGACAAAGGCGCTCGACAAGTATGACGACTTCGAGGCGGCAAGACTTCTGCGTGGCGAGACACTGCTTGCCAACGGCGATGTGGAGGAAGCCGGCAAGGACGCCGACGAACTCCTGAAGCGCATTGAGGGCAACGAAGACGTGCTGATGCTCAATGCGCGTGTGGCAAAGGCTATGGGCGACATGGAGAAGGCAGAACAGACTTACTGCGGTGTGCTGGATGTCAATCCGTTCTCGGTGGACGCTTTCGCGGAGCGTGCTGAGATACGCCGTCAGCTTGGCAACGAGGCTGGGGCGGCAGAGGACGAGGCTTCGGCTGAAGAGCTTCGTGCGTCGCAGCAGCAGCCGAGTGAGGACATCGGAGAGAAGGTGAAAGACCGCATGAAATCGATGGATCCTTACAAGATATTCAATAACGAATAGGTAAGGAAAAGGCAGGAGTGATGAGGCATGTGTCGCGAAAATGTGAAGATTAATGACATTTTATCGTAAATTATTTGCGTAAAACAAATAAATGTCTTACTTTTGCGCTGAATAAAAACAATAATTAGTTATGAGTAACGTTTTCGCATACATTTACCGATTTTACTTTTACTTTGCAAGGAATTGTGAAGCGGGAAGTTGCGTGTGAATTCAACTTATGACAGAAAGGGAAAATATTTAATATATCCTATAATCCGGGCCCCGCTTCACGTTGACAGTGAAAGCGGGGCTTTCGCGTTTCAGGGCGCGAAGAAACATCGAGAAATCCAATATGAAGAGAATTGCCATACAGGGCTTTCAAGGCTCCTTCCACGACATTGCCGCCCACCAGTATTTCCAGGGCGAGCAGATACAGCTGATATGCTGTGCCACCTTCGAGCAGGTGTTCGACAATATGCGCCGCGACCCGACGGTGATTGGCATGACAGCCATAGAGAACACCATAGCCGGAAGTCTGCTCCACAATTACGAACTGCTCCGCGCCTCTGGTGCTACGGTGGTGGGAGAGCACAAGCTGCACATCGAACATTGCATCTGTTGTCTGCCCGAGGACGATTGGGACACGCTTAAGGAGGTGCACTCGCACCCCGTGGCGCTTGCACAATGCAACGCCTTTCTCTCTCGTCATCCTGACATGAAAGCGGTGGAGGCGGACGACACGGCAGGCGCGGCAGAATACATTGCCAAGCATAAATGTCACGGATGGGCAGCCATCTGCAATGCTTCGGCGGCGAGGATGTACGGGCTGAAGGTGCTCGAGGATAACATACATGACAACAAGCACAACTTCACGCGCTTCCTCGTCATTGCCAATCCCAACAAGGCAGACTTCCTTCGTCCGCTTGAGAAGGCAGACAAGGCGAGCATAGTCTTCCACGTGGCGCATGAGGAGGGAAGCCTCTCGAAGGTGCTGACCATCCTCTCCTTCTACGGCATCAACCTCACGAAGATACAGTCGCTGCCCGTGATAGGATGCGAATGGGAATATCTCTTCTATGTGGACCTGACATTCAACAGCCTGACGCGATACCGACAGAGTATCGACGCCATCATACCGCTGACACGGTCGCTGAAGATTCTCGGCGAATACGTGGGCAAGTAAATATATAATGTATCATTAAAAAAACACACATGCTTATGGAGAACCTTGCTACATTAACAACAGCCGTACACCCCGCAACACGCCTTTCCAACGTACAGGAGTATTATTTTTCGCGGAAGCTGAAGGAGGTGGCACGCCTTAATGCAGAGGGACGCGACATCATCTCGCTGGCTATAGGTTCTCCTGACATGCCGCCGTCACGCCGGACGGTGGAACGCCTCTGTGAGGTGGCGTCGCAGCCGGAGGCGCATGGCTATCAGCCCACGATGGGTACGCCCGAACTGCGCCAGGCTATGGCAGACTTTTATGCACGCTGGTACGGAGTGGACGTGGATGCGCAGACGGAAGTGCTGCCGCTCATCGGATCGAAGGAGGGCATCCTCCACGTAACGCTTGCCTTCGTCAATCCCGGCGAGGAAGTGCTTGTCCCCAATCCGGGTTACCCCACATACACGTCGCTAAGCAAGATTCTCGGAGCGAAGGTGGTCAGCTATGACCTCAGAGAGGACAACGCGTGGCAGCCCGACTTCGACGAACTGGAGAGCATGGACCTCTCTAACGTGAAGCTGATGTGGACCAACTATCCCAATATGCCGACAGGAGGAAACGCACAGCGCGAGACATACGAACGACTTGTCGATTTCGCACTACGCCATAACATCGTGGTGGTGAACGACAATCCTTACTCCTTCATCCTCAACGAACATCCAATGTCCATCATGCAAGTGGAGGGAGCGAGGGAATGCTGCATTGAGTTCAACTCGATGTCGAAGAGTCATAACATGCCAGGATGGCGTGTCGGAATGTGCATCGCCAATCCCACGTTCACGTCGTGGATATTGAAGATAAAGAGCAATGTCGACTCAGGGACATTCCGTGGCATACAGCTCGCCGCAGCTGCCGCTCTGAACGGGAACACACAGGAATGGCACCGAGAAGCCAACATCATCACATATCGCCGACGCCGCGACAAGGCAGAGCGGATGATGACAACGCTGGGATGCACATACGACCCGCAGCAGGTGGGCATGTTCCTTTGGGGACGCATTCCCGACGCCTACGACGGATGCGAGCAACTTACGGAGCGCGTGCTCAATGAGGCAAGAGTCTTCATTACGCCGGGATTTATCTTTGGGTCGAACGGCAACAGATATGTGCGCATCAGCCTTTGTGCCAAGGACGAGAAGATGGACGAGGCACTGGAGAGAATGAAGCGCATAAGATGGACACACTGACAGTAAACAGAACTACGAATACAGACAACAAACATAACTATGGATATAGAACTCAAACCATTGAACTTACCGGGCAGCGATGACCGCCCGTTCGTTATAGCAGGACCTTGCTCGGCTGAGACCGAGGAACAGGTGATGACAACAGCACGCCAGTTGGCTTCGCACGGATTCAGAATGTTTCGTGCGGGAGTGTGGAAGCCGCGCACCAAGCCGGGTGGCTTCGAGGGCAACGGCGAGACAGCGCTGCCGTGGCTGAAGCGCGTGAAGGAGGAGACGGGCATGCTCATCTCCACAGAGGTGGCAACGCCGGAGCATGTAGAGCTTGCCCTTAAGTACGATGTTGACATCCTTTGGATTGGAGCGCGTACCTCTGCCAATCCCTTTGCCATGCAGGCGATAGCCGACAGTTTGAAGGGAGTGGACATCCCCGTCTTTGTGAAGAATCCGGTAAATCCCGACTTGGAGTTGTGGATAGGAGCAATGGAGCGCATCAATCAGGCAGGCGTAAAGCGTCTGGCTGCCATACACCGCGGCTTCTCCAGCTACGAGAAGAAGATTTATCGCAACCTTCCCATGTGGCAGATTCCCATAGAGCTGCGACGACGCATGCCGGACCTGCCCGTCATCTGCGACCCCAGTCATATCGGTGGACGCCGCGAGCTCATAGCTCCTCTTTGCCAGCAGGCGATGGACCTCGGTTTCGACGGACTTATGGTGGAGAGCCATTGTGCGCCGGACGCAGCATGGAGCGACGCCAAGCAGCAGGTGACGCCGGACGTGCTCAACTATATCCTCAGCCTCCTTGTTATCCGTGACGAGAAGGTGGTGACGGAAGGCATACATATGCTCCGCAAGCAGATAGACGAAATAGACAACGGTATCATGGAACTCCTTGCCAAGCGAATGAGCGTCTGCCGCGAGATAGGCAGATACAAGAAGGAACACAACATGACTGTGCTCCAGACCGTTCGTTACAACGAGATTCTGGATAAGCGCGGAGCGCAAGGCTCGCTTGCCGGCATGGATTCAGAGTTCGTGAAGGAGATATTCGAGCATATCCATGAGGAGTCAGTAAGACAGCAGATGGAGATAGTAAATCAGAAGTAAAACAAAATGAAGATAATTGTTCTTGGCGCGGGGAAGATGGGCAGCTTCTTCCTCGACGTCCTCAGTTTTGATCATGAGACAGCGGTGTACGAGAAAGACCCTAAGCGCATGCGCTTCACATACAACTGCCAGCGCTTCACCACGCTGGACGAGATACGAGCCTTCCAGCCGCAGCTTGTCATCAACGCCGTTACCCTAAAGTACACCATAGCAGCCTTCGAGGAGGTGATGCCCGTCATCCCTGCCGACTGCATTATCAGCGACATCTCGTCCGTCAAGACCGGACTGAAGGACTATTATGAGCAGTCGGGTCATTCGTATGTCTCCACTCACCCGATGTTCGGACCTACCTTCGCCAACCTCGGACAACTCTCCGAGGAGAACGCCATCATCATAAGCGAGGGCGACTATATGGGACGGATATTCTTTAAGGACCTCTACGCACGTCTCGGACTCAACATTTATGAATACACCTTTGAAGAACATGACAAGACAGTGGCTTATTCATTGAGCACGCCTTTCGTCAGCACCTTCGTGTTCTCGGCGGTGATGAAGCATCAAGACGCGCCAGGAACAACCTTCAAGCGCCATCTGCGCATTGCCAAAGGCGTGTTAGGCGAAGACGACTACCTGCTGCAGGAAATGGCTCAGTGGAAATTTAGTGGGGATAAGCATAAATCTTTGCAAGTCGATACAGAAAAAACTTTTCATCAACGATGCCCCTTAGTGATGCTCTGAAAGCTTTGATTTTTGCATTAAAGGATTCAGCTG
>NZ_NOVE01000066.1 GCF_002265625.1 Prevotella sp. 885 | reverse complement strand
GAATCACTCAACTCCAAGCTTAAGGCATTTAGAGGCCAACTGCGTGGAGTTAGGGACATACCGTTCTTTTTCTATCGTGTATCGTTGATATTTGGGTAGGGATGCCACGGACTTTATCGGATGAGCCTAACTTATAAGACGGTGAAGAGACAAGCCAACAGCATCTTAGTGATGGAGAACAAGGAGGATGACCCCAACACGATGGCTTATCCTGCTACGGAGTGGGACCTCGCCTTCAATGGTTATCAGCTCCGCACCAACAGCGGAACGAGCGGACCAGGCAAGGGTGGAGCTGCCGACCTGGGCTATGGCGAATATGACAAGTGGACGAGCAAGGCGCAGGTGGATGCCTATCTGGCTGAACACAATATGACCTTCGCCGTGGATGATTCGGCAAGCGTATATGTCACCATGTCGCAGAACGACTGGAACAAGTATTGCATCGCCAACAAACTGGATATGAACGAGAACCCTTGGTTCGACCCGAACAACGGACCTGCCAAGCAGTTGGTAAGCGGCAATCCGGTGCTCGAAAAGGCAATGAGTTTCTCTGGTCCACCTCCAGTATATACTCCTTCTTTCCATACCTACGTAATCCGTTCATGGGATGGCGAGAGATATTACAAGCTCCAGATTATCTCCTGGTATGATGCCAATGTGCAGATAGGTGATGAAGGAGGAAGAATCAGTTACTATCTCGATGAACTAAAGTAATTCAATATCAAACATTAAACATTATGAAACAATTGAATTGGTGGAAGTCCATCGTGTCGATGGGCGTGATATTGGGAAGCATGCCCATGGTTCACTTGGTGGCACGAGTATTGAAGGACAACTACGACGGCACGCAACTGTTGGGTGCTGGCATGGCAGTGGGCTTCGTGGGTATGATGATGGTAGTGGTCGGTGTTTTCGTCAAGGGACAGACTCGCCAGACCTTGCTCGGACTCATTGGTGGTATGTTCTATTGGACAGGCTGGGTGGATTTTCTCTTCATGTATTATGCCCATCGTTGGGGAACACATGCCGAGATTGACCCCACAACGGGAGAGGTGTTGAGCCGACCTGAATATCTCTTGCTCCCTGCCACCTTTGGCTTGTGGGCAATGGTGATGTTGCTCTACATCTTCTGTTCCCGAAATGCCTGCAACTTCCTCAACTGGTGGCAGACGCTCTTCTTGGGGAAGAACAAGCGACTCATCGCCGCTCGCCCGATGACACGCCACACCAGCATTGTTACCTTCATGGAAATCAACACAATGCTCTGGACTTGCTATCTCCTGCTGATGAACCTCTACGATCCTCAATTGTTTGGTCGTGAGAGTCCAGTCACCTTCGGTGTAGCCTTTGGTGCCTTGCTTTCCGCCCCATACGTATTTCGCAAGCAACTCCACTTGCCATCGTGGGGAGCAAACATCAGAATGGGTACGGCAACGGTCATCGTGTTCTGGATAGCGGTAGAGGCATTTAATCGCACGGGCATCATCGGGAAGCTCATTGCACATCCGAGCGAATATCCTTGGCATTGGGTGGTAATGGTGATAGAACTTTGTTTCTTGGCAGGAAAGATTGTCAAGGATGCAAGGGCGAAGAAAGAAAAGAAATAAGATAGATAATCAGATAAGGAAATCAATGAAGAAAGGAACTTGGAGAAAACAACATAAATGGCTTGGTATCGGCTTGAGCATCTTCATGCTGATGTTCTGCGTGTCAGGCATCCTGCTCAATCATCGTTCACTCATCAAGGAGGTGAACGTGAGCAGGAAGTACCTGCCAAGTCGTTATGAGTTTCAGAAATGGAATGGCGGGTTGCTGAGGGGAACGCTTGCTTTGGATGATGCCATTTTGCTGTATGGAAACGGGGGAATCTGGCAAACGGATTCTACAGCATCTACATTCAAGGACTTTAATAAGGGGATGCCAGCAGGAGCAGACAGCCGACAGATAAGGAATGTTATCAGAACGGATGATGGTTCTGTCTGGTCGGTATCTCCGTTTTCACTCTACCGGTTGGGGAGTCACAAAATATGGAAAAGCGTAACTCTTCCGACAGAGCCGGAAGAGAAGTTGAGCGACATTTCTGCTCATGGAGATACGCTTTTGGTTCTCAGCCGCTCCTATGCTTATGTTTCCTTGCCACCTTATCAGAACTTCCACCGGATAGAATTGCCTATGCCAAAGGAGTATGATGGGAAAGTTACAGTCTTTCGTACGATATGGCTGCTTCACAGTGGAGAGTTGTTTGGCAGCATTGGTAAACTCATCGTAGATGGCATTGCCATAATCTTGGTGTTGCTCTGCATCTCAGGTCTTATCTTCTGGTTAAAGCCTAAACAGAAGAGGTTGCTTCGCTTTTCGCTACAATGGCATGACAAAATAGGCCGATACACCATCATGCTTACTTTGTTGATAGCCCTGACAGGTTGGTGCCTCCGCCCTCCTGTGATGATAGCCTTGGTGTTGAACAAGATGCCCTCTATTCCTGGGACGACGCTTCATAGCAAGAATCCTTGGAATGACAAACTCCGTGTGGTGCGTTATGATGAAAAGTTCGGTGACTGGCTCTTGTCAACTTCGGATGGTTTCTTTTCCGTGAATTTCCAGACAGGAAAGTTGGAGTCCATCTCCAATACTCCACCAGTCAGTGTTATGGGATTGAATGTCCTTCAGAAAAACAAAGATGGTAAATGGTATTGCGGTTCTTTTAGTGGTCTCTTTGTTTGGGATAGAGTAAAGGGGACAACCGTTGATTATTATACAGGGAAAGCTGCTTTAAAGAACGCTGGCGCACCATTCGGAAAAAAGGCGATAGCAGGTATGAGCCAGGATTTCTCTGATACGCCTGTCATTGCTGAGTATAATGAAGGAACCGACTTTGCGCCACAACCCGCTTATATGAACCAACTGCCCATGTCATTATGGAATGTGGCTCTGGAGGCTCATAGCGGAAGAATCTTCATAGGTAGTATTGCTACATATATATTTATCTTCGTGATGGGAATACTTGCCGTATGGTGCCTTTGGTCTGGGTATGTCATTAGACTGGTGAAGAAAAAATAAAAAAGTTTGAATGCGTTGCTTTAATTGCCATATAGTATGTGTAAATGGTTGATAATCAACGTAAAAGTATATATGGCAATTCTCGGAAAAAGCGCCGGGAATTGCCATATATTGCCATTGTGAGAATTTAATGCTATTATATTTGCTTACGTTGCGGCAGCAGCGATGCGCCTATGCTCACTACCAATACGCCGATTATGATGCAGAGCGAAGCCACAGCGTCAATCTCCACCCACTCATGTATGAGCATCTTCGCACCGATGAAGAGCAGCAACACGCACACACCCGTCTTCAGATAACGGAAGCGGTCGGCGATGGCAGCCAGGAGGAAGAACATGGCACGCAGTCCGAGTATGGCGAAGATGTTGGAGAAGAACACCACGTAGGGGTCGAGCGACACGGAGAATACGGCAGGAATGCTGTCGAAGGCGAAGATAAGGTCGCTGAACTCTATGACGAGCACCGTTACGAAGAGCGGTGTGAACATCAGGCGTCCCGCCTTGCGCACAAAGAAGCGGTCGCCCTCAAACTGTGTGTGTATGCGTCCCGTCTTCGAGAGCAGACGCACTATAGGGTTCTTCTGCACGTCCATCTCCTCCTTCTTGTTGCGGTCGAGGAACATCTTTACACCACTATATATAAGTACGCCACCGAACACCAGCAACACCCAGTCGAAGCGGCTGATGATGGCTGCGCCTAAGAATATGAACACGAAGCGCAGCACTATGGCTCCGAGGATGCCCCAGTTGAGCACGTGCTGATACTCGTTCTTGCCCACGCCGAACGCCGTGAATATCATCATCATCACGAAGAGGTTGTCCACGGACAACGTTTTCTCGATGAGGTAGCCCGATATGTAGCTTATGGTCATGTAATGTCTGTACTGCTGCAGGCTCGCCTCAAAGTCAGACGGATTGAGTTTCAGGTGTGGAGCGTACGCCGTCGCTACTGCTTTCAGGTCGGCGAAGCTGCTTATTCCGTGCACCATGTCGCCCTTAAACCAAAGGAAGGCGGAGAAAGCCAAGGCGAGAGTTATCCAAACAACCGTCCATGTACCGGCTTCACGTATTGACACTTCGTGCGCCTTCTTGTCTATGACAAGCATGTCGAGCACGAGTATTGCGGCAATGAAAACTATGAAGCCGCCTAAGAAGATGAATTCTGAAATATGAAACATGTGTTACTTGTTTTTTTATGGGTGCAAAGTTAATCCGAATAATCTGAATGTACAAAGATTAAACATTCTTTTAATAGAATTGTAATATTGTGGCTCCGGATAACTGCCCCGCAATACGTCTATTTGTTTAGAAAACACGTTTTTTAAGCTTTCTAAGCATTGCTAACCGGAAATTATTTTGTAATTTTACACCTTGAAACATATCCCTATAAACGAATGTAGGGCAAATAAAAGGCATTTACGGCGATTTTTAGTCATTTATGCCTTCGTGAACGAAACAAATTAATAATATAAAATGGACGAAAATCAGACTATCGATCAAGACAGAATTAAGAAAGTCAACATTGAGGTGGAGATGAAACGCTCATACATCGACTATAGTATGTCGGTGATCGTTTCCCGTGCCTTGCCCGATGTGCGCGACGGATTCAAGCCCGTACACCGACGCATACTTTACGGTATGCTCGGCATTGGAAACACCAGCAACAATCCCTACAAGAAATGTGCCCGCGTCGTTGGTGAGGTGCTCGGAAAGTACCATCCACACGGCGACTCTTCTGTCTATGGTGCGTTAGTACGCATGGGACAGGACTGGAACATGCGCTACATGCTTGTGGACGGACAGGGTAACTTTGGTTCTGTGGACGGTGACTCGCCGGCTGCTATGCGATACACGGAGTGCCGACTCTCTAAGATGGGAGAGCATATCATGGACGACCTTGAGAAGGACACCGTGGACATGGCGCCCAACTTCGACGACACGCTCATGGAGCCTACCGTAATGCCTACAAAGATTCCGAACCTCCTCGTTAACGGCGGTAACGGTATTGCTGTCGGTATGGCCACCAACATTCCTACGCATAACCTCAGCGAGGTGATTGACGGATGCTGCGCTTACATTGACAATCCTGACATTGATCTGGACGGACTCATGGAGCACATCAAGGCACCTGACTTCCCTACGGGAGCTTACATATACGGTCTTACCGGTGTGCGTCAGGCTTACGAAACCGGTCGTGGACGCGTCATGATGCGTGCCAAGAGCGAGATTGAGAGCGGTGACTCTCACGACAAGATTGTCATCACAGAGATTCCTTACGGTGTCAATAAGGCTGACCTCGTGTCGAGCATTGCCGACCTCGTGAAGGACGGAAGAGTGACTGGCATCTCCAACGTCAACGACGAGTCGGGACGTCAGGGAATGCGTATCGTGGTGGACGTAAAGCGCGACGCCAACGCCAACGTCATCCTCAACAAGCTCTATAAGATGACAGCCATGCAGTCGTCCTTCTCTGTCAACTGCATCGCCCTCGTCAACGGACGTCCGCGCCTCCTCACACTTAAGGAGTGTGTGAAGTACTTCGTGGAGCATCGTCACGACGTGACCATCCGTCGCACCAAGTTCGACCTTAAGAAGGCACAGGAGCGTGCCCACATCCTTGAGGGACTCATCATCGCCTGCGACAACATTGACGAGGTGGTACACATCATCCGTGCTTCTGCCACACCTTCAGAGGCTCAGCGCAACCTCGAGAAGCGTTTCGAGCTGGACGAGATACAGTCAAAGGCCATCGTAGACATGCGCCTCTCACAGCTTACCGGACTGCGTATGGACCAGCTCCATGCCGAGTTTGAGGAGCTGGAGCGTCTCATCGCTCACCTCCAGGCCATCCTTGACGACCCCGAACTTTGCAAGAAGGTGATGAAGGACGAGCTGCTTGAGGTGAAGGAGAAGTATGGTGACGAGCGCCGCACAGAGATAAAGCCCTTCGAGCATGAGTTTAATGCAGAGGACTTCTATCCGAACGACCCCGTTGTGATAACCGTCAGCCACATGGGCTACATCAAGCGCACACCGCTCAGCGAGTATCGTGAGCAGGCACGCGGCGGCGTAGGATCAAAGGGAGCACGCACACGCGAGCAGGACTTCACCGAGTTTATCTATCCTGCCACAATGCACCAGACCATGCTGTTCTTCACCCGTAAGGGACGCTGCTACTGGCTTAAGTGCTACGAGATACCTGACGGCGACAAGAACTTCAAGGGACGCGCCATCCAGAACCTCCTCAATATCGAGCCTGACGATTCTGTCAACGCTCTTCTCCGCCTCCGCGGACTCAACGACGAGGAGTTTGTCAATTCACACTACGTGGTGTTCGCTACAAAGAACGGCACCATCAAGAAGACGCTCCTTGAGGCTTACTCACGCCCCCGTACCAATGGTGTGAACGCCATTAACATCGTCGACGGCGATGAGGTGGTGGACGTTCGCCTTACCAATGGCAATAACGAGATTATCCTCGCCAACCGCAACGGTCGCGCCGTACGTTTCGACGAGTCTGCCGTACGACCAATGGGCCGTGTCTCAACGGGTGTACGCGGTATGCAGCTTGACGGCGACGACGACCAGCTTGTGGGCATGATCATCGTAAACGATGCCGAGAACGAGACCGTAATGGTGGTTTCAGAGAACGGTTACGGCAAGCGCTCAAGCGTGGAGGACTATCGCAAGACCAACCGTGGCGGTAAGGGCGTGAAGACCATCGCCGTGACAGAGAAGACCGGACGCCTCGTTGCCATCAAGAATGTCACCGACGAGAACGACCTCATGATTATCAACAAGAGCGGCATTGCCATCCGTCTTGCCGTTCGCGACTGCCGCGTCATGGGACGTGCCACACAGGGCGTTCGCCTCATCAATCTCGCCAAGAAGAACGACGTAATCGCCAGCGTATGCAAGGTGATGAGCTCTGAACTGGAGGAGAAGGTAGGCGAGGACGAGAAGCTGGACGACGTAGAGACTACGTCACCCGACACCATTGTCGAGTCAACAACAGATAATAACAATCAATAATAACTGTAACAAAACTATTCGATTATGAAAAAGTTATTTATCATGGCAGCGATGATCGTAGCTTCATCGTCTGCATTCGCACAGGACCTCAAGAGCGTCCTCAAGTCGAAGGATTATGCTGAGGCTCAGGGCCAGCTCCAGTCTTGCCTCTCTACTCTCAGCAACGACGAGAAGGCTAAGGCTTACCACAAGCTCGTAGAACTCTCGCTCAACAAGGCTAACCACGAAATCTCAATCATCCAGGAGAACCAGATGATGAAGCAGATGGGTCAGGCAGGCGAGAAGGCTGTCGACAACATGGGTATGGCAGTAGCTCTTAAGAACGCCCTCCTCGACGCTGAGCAGTGCGACAAGTATGACGCTCTTCCTAACGCCAAGGGCAAGGTGGCTCCCAAGTTCCACAAGAAGCTTCAGGAGGCTCTTTGGCCGCTTCGCATCCACCTCGTAATCGTAGGTCAGGGCGCTCTCGAGAAGGAAGACCAGAAGACTGCACTCGACCTCTTCGGAGCTTACGTAGAGAGCGCTGTGTCTCCTCTCTTCGCTGATTTCGACAAGACAAAGGCTCCCGATGAGAACCTCGGTGAGGTGGCTCGCGTAGCTGGCGTTCTCGCTTACCAGAACAAGAACATGGACCTTGCCAACAAGTACATCGACGTTTCGCTTAAGGATACCGCTTCTTACAAGGACGCCCTCAGCATCAAGATGGCGCTCATGCAGGAGAGCATGAAGACACGTGAGGACTCGGTTAAGTGTCTCAAGTCGTTCGAAGCTCTCTATGCAAACGACTCTGAGAACGAGACCATCTTCACAAACCTCGCTACACTCTACGGCACACTCGGCATGAAGGACAAGCAGGCAGATCTTCTCAACACGCGCCTTGCAAAGAATCCTAACGACTTTATGGCACTCGCCGTGAAGGGTCAGGCTGAGATGAACGAGAGCAAGTGGGATGAGGCCATCGCCGACTTCAAGAAGGCCAACTCCATCAAGGAGGACGCCCTCGTGCTCACATGGCTCGGCTTCAGCATCAACAACAAGGCAGCAGGTCTTGCTACCTTCGAGCAGCAGAAGCCGCTCCTTGAGGAAACTCAGGGCTACCTTGAGAAGGCTCGCCAGCTCGATCCCAACCAGGAGCGTGCCAACTGGCGTTACCTCCTCTACAACACTTACTACAATCTCTACGGCGAGAACGACGCCCGTACTAAGGAGCTTGCACAGTAAGATGTGTGTGGCGGTATGTGTGTGACATGACCGCACCATAATTATGCAAAATCTTTACGAGGGTGTGTCAATACATAAGGTGTTTGGCACACTCTCGTTCTTTTTAAATTTATTTACGATAATCCCTAATCTTATATGTTTGCCATTATGATACGTAAACTATTCGCTCTCTTCTTCCTCCTTCTCCTCTCCCTCTCCTCTGCCGTTCCTGCTGCTGCACAGCGCAAGGAGATAGCTCAGGCGAAGGACAATGTAAAGGCCGGGAAGAAGCTTGCTGAGGCTGAGGCTTCCATGCGCCATCTTCTTGCCGACTCTGCCAATAGAAACAACGATAAGATCTGGCTGGTGCTCTTCGATGCCGTACGCAAGCAGTACGAAGCTCTCAACGAGCAGATGTATCTGAAGCAGACCACCGATACGGCGAGTCTCTTCGACGTCACTTATCGTCTGTTCGGTGTCTTGGAGGGTCTCGATTCGGTGGACGCACGTCCGGACCGTAAGGGACGTGTGGAGCTGAAGTATCGCCGTAAGCATGCCTCGTGGCTCAATACCTACCGTCGGAATCTTCAGACGGGCGGAATGTTCTTTATGGCAAAGGGGAATTATCTCAAGGCGTGGACCTTCTTTGATGCTTACATCGACTGTGCCCGCCAGCCTCTCTTCTCTTCATACAACCTCGCACAGAAAGACCCAATGCTGCCGAAGGTGGCATTCAATGCTGTTTTCTGCGGACACCGTGCGTCGTCGCCAGAGAAGACTCTTGCTCATGCGGATCTGGCGCAGGCTGACACAGCGCGGCTCGACATCGTCTGCCGCTATATGGCGGATGCTTACCGTCAGCAGGCAGACACGACGGCTTGTCTTGCCGTCCTCCACAAAGGATTCGATGCCTATCCGAAGTCAGACTATTTCTTCAGCCATCTCTTCGACTATTACTTCCGCAGTGCCGACACCTGCCGCGCACTCTCGCTCTGCGACCGCGCCCTGAAAGCCGACTCGCTCTCTTTCGTGGCACGCTTTGCCAAGAGTTCGGTTTTGCTCTTACAGGGACATTACGATGAGTGTCTTGTGCTGAGTGATGCCCTCATCGCTGCTGATTCCACCAAGGCTGACCCTTACCTTAACGCAGCCCTGGCTTACTATAATCAGGCTGTGGCTCTCGACAATAAGAAACTCACCAACCGCACGCAGCGGCGTCAGATGCAGCAACTCTATAGAAAAGCGCTGCCCTATATGGAGCGATACCGTAAGCTTGCCCCCGAAGCACAATCAAAGTGGGCAATGCCGCTCTATACCATCTATCTGAACCTCAACATGGGTAAGGAATTTGAGGAGATAGACGGACTGATGAAGAAGGCAAAGTAAACGTGAATAAGAAACAACAACTTAAAAACAAGTAAACAATGAAAAAACAATACGTTAAGCCTGAGATAGAGGTTTATGATTTGGAGGATGTCCCTATGGTGTTATGCTCATCCCCCGGTGTTAATTATGACGGCAACATCAATAAGCCAAGTAGCAGTTCGGACATTGAATATGAGGATGCAGGTGGCGCTTTTGCACCTCCAAAGCCGACAATCTTCGGTAGAGAAATCGAAGACACCGACATCTAACATTTGTCCGTTCTCAGACAAATAAGAATCAGCATAATCGTATTCTATAACAGAGTGTCGATTATGCTGTTCCATACCAGACAATTTGATATTAAGATGATACGTTATGAAAAAATTAATAATAGGATTCAACTTTTTCTGTACAGTATTGTTGATGTCATCATGTTTGTGTTCTCCCTACTACGCAAAATTCGACTCTTTGTACCAAGCCGTACAGGACCACATTACCTTTGATACATTATGTCAAATGCTTAAGGATAGTGGCGTCGTTATTGATACCACAATAACTGATAATGTTCTAAGCTTCATAGGAAAACATGAAGAGGCCGATGATGTTCAATTGCGTCTGGCTTGTGCCACTATGCCATACAACCGAATCCTTGTATGTGTGTTTAATGTCACCTCTATTGCTTTTGAATATAAGCAAAACGAGTCATGTCTTGTTACTTTCGGCAAAGATGGAGAAATAAAAGATGCCCTATACTTAGGCATAAATGATTCATTACCTGTATTTGTACCTTTCAATTATTATGGCACCCGTAATGTGCCAAAAGACACTGTGCCAATGTGCAAATGGATATATAACAGATCAAACGACCTATATTTAACTACATTTGAATATTGCTATTGGATTAATAATAAAACAAGAGAAACTAATATTGACAATTATTTTCATACTTACCATTATCACATAGCTTCAGATGGAACTATCGTCAAGGATAATGATGAAAAATACAAAGCATACAAGTTCAATTATACAGACGATCTCGAAAATAAAGGTATGAATAAAGAACTACGAGAAGAATATAGGAATAGACATATTCCTTATTCAGTTAAGAAGAAATCAATATTTTCTGATGTATAAGAGAGTGTAAAATGCTCTATTTTGGCGACTTTTCTCCACTACTTATATCAGTTGAAGATATATTTTTGCAAATATAACCTACAACATACTCTATCGGAGTAGAATTTCAAGTTACTCGCTCGTAACTAACTGTATATAAGCAACAAAGAGGATACTACCGAAGTAGAATCCTCTTTGACGTTGTTTTGTACTTTCGTGATTCCGTTGGAATCCAAGTGATCCGCTTGGAATCCAAATTCTAACGCCGTTGTAATCCTATGTAAGTCACATCATTACAGGGTTTTAGAAGGAAATTTTTATCTTCTACAAAACAAACGCCAAAGTAGTTTTTTTCAAAGTGTCACACAAGTGTCACACATTTTACTTACATACGTGCCTACATACATACTGAAAGCAGACAGACGTTTAGATTTTGAACTATTATTTTAAAGAACTCTTTTTATTGCTTTTCTATCGACATGTATCATTATGTCGCATCGAAAGTGTTAAATAGTAGGTATGTAGGTACAAATAATTTACATTTTGCAAATCAATCTTTCTTTTTCCTTATAATTTTGCCGAAGAAAGTTCGACAAGTGTTAAGGCAGACTGCAAAATTCGGGTGGTGTTCTATTCGTAGAATATCCTCTATATAACAATGCAAAGATACGAAAAAAGTGCGATATTACCAATGGTTTTCACGCTTTTAACCTTTACTTTGATATAGGTCTAACCCGACATGGAATACACTACAGAAGGACTTATTGTAAAACAACAAATAAGTTATCTATGAAAATTGAAAGAGTAACAAATATCACTGAATGGATAAATGCCATCAACCCCGGAGAGGTGAAGTCTGCCTACCTCCCTTGTGACAAAGTGCAGTCGTTGAACTGCCTTGCTTCACGTCACAATCAAGGCAGAGGCAAGCAGAGAGGCAAGTTCGTACACTATCATTATTGTTCTGACTTAGAGGTTGCGACAATAATTTGTGAAACAAGAGAAGATTATCTAACAAATAAAGAAAATGGAGAAGAGAACAGTTGGAAGACCCAAATCCCCAAGGATTTCAGATGATGACATGAAGAAGATTGTCATTGACCAGGAAGAGACCGTCATGAGTGTCGCTGCACTGGCTAAAGAGCTCGGCATATCGACACAAGCAGTAAGAAAACGGATTGAGCGTAAACTAATCCCTGCTCATAAAAAGGGACGTTTATGGTACATTCTAAAAAGCGAATACATAAACGCTATAAGAGCATTGTAGAATCATCCTCAATATAACTGTTAAGTCCCTATATCCAATGTCGGGAGATAGTGGATATAGGGCATTTTCCACTCAACACCACATTATGATACGACAAGAAACCATCGACACCATCTTGGAGCGCACAGACATCGTGGCGCTCATCGGCGAACACGTCCACCTACGGAAGTGTGGCTCGCGCTATGTCGGCTGCTGTCCGTTCCACAACGAGAAGACGCCTTCTTTCTATGTTTCTCCACAGACCGGCAGATTCAAGTGCTTCGGCTGTGGCGAAGGTGGCGATGCCATCCATTTTATAGAAAAGGTGGAGAACAAGACGTTCATCGAAGCCGTCAAGACGTTGGCACAAAGGGCTAACGTGGAGATTGAGCAGGAGCAGGAATCAGCGGAGGCAAAGCAGAAGCGACTGCATAAGGAAGCGTTGTGGATTGCCAACAAGCAGGTCGCCGACTTCTACCGCAAGCAGTTCCTGCAGTCGAAGGAGGCACAGGTGTATGCCTACAGACGTTGGGGAAAGGACTACTCCACTCTCAAAGAGATTGGATATGCACCGGCTGACGGACACGCTCTGCAACAGCTTCCAGTAAAGGCGGACTTCCTGAAGGAGTTGGGACTTCTCAATCGTGGTGGCTATGACTTCTACCAGAATCGTATCGTAATACAGATACATGACCGCTTCGGGCATGTAATAGGCTTCACCGCTCGCTGCATGGATGAGCAGCAGCCCAAATACCTCAACAGCTCGGACTCGCTCATCTTTCACAAGTCTACGGTACTCTTCGGCATCGAGGATGCTTGGAAAACGGCAGCAAAGCAGGATAAGATGTTTCTCGTCGAGGGGGCACCGGATTGTATGCGTCTTCAGTCTATCGGCATATACAACACGGTGGCTGCTCTCGGATCGGCGTGGAACGAAACGCATTTCTCTACCATCAAGCGCATAGCAAGCAAGGTGTGTTTCCTTCCGGATGCTGATCCACCCAAGAACGGAGAACCCTATGGCCATGGCATACAAGTCGTCATGGAGGCAGGAACACTGGCTATGGAAAATGGTCTATCTGTCAGCATCAAGGAAATCCCGGACACGGACGACAACAAGAAGCAGGATCCGGACACGTTCTTCAAAAACACCAATATCTTCAACGCCACCGAGGAGACGGACTTCATTCTTTGGATGGCGGACAAACTGTTTCCGCAGACGAACACCACGGAGGAGCAGCGCCTAACTATCAAGAAGATTGCTTATCTACTGTCGCTGATTGACGATGAGACGGGCGTGTCCATGTATATCGGCAAGCTCACGAAGTATTACCAGGGCAGACGGTTATGGCTCCAGGCGGTGGATAAGGAGCGGAAACTGCGCGAGGAGCAGGACAAGAAACATAAGGAGCAGGATGAGGACGACCTAAACCACAAATACGGCTTTTATATCGACCACGGCTGCTACATGTCCATAACGGAGAAAGGCAGTGTCTACGAGTGGTCGAACTTCACGATGGTTCCGCTGTTCCACATTAAAGATACAACAAATCCGAAACGTCTATATAAAATAAAGAATGCGATGAAACATGAGGAAATTTTGGAACTGAAGCAGGAGGATCTGATAGCTCTCGCTAAGTTCAAGCAGAAAATCGAGGGCTTGGGCAACTTCATTTGGAAGGGTACTGAAAAGGAACTGACGAAGCTGAAGTCTTACCTTTATGAGAAGACCGAGACGGCAACGGAAATCACTCAAATGGGTTGGCAACGAGCTGGCTTCTACGCTTTTGGCAACGGTGTTTTCCACGACTGCCATTTCATCCCGGCTGATGAATTTGGCATAGTCAGGCTGAAGGATAAGGGCAACTTCTATCTGCCATCCAGTTCGTCCATATACAAGAACGACCCGAAGTTCTTTACTTTTGAGAAGCAGTTTGTGCATCTCAATCTTTCTTCGGTCACTCTGAAGGAGTTTACAGAGCAGCTGTTCAAGGTGTATGGGGACAACGGACGTGTGGGCTTCTGTTTCTATCTCGCCAC
>NZ_NOVE01000065.1 GCF_002265625.1 Prevotella sp. 885 | reverse complement strand
TGCAGAATCTTTCAATGCAAAAGTCAAGCATTTCAGAGCACAACTTCGGGGTATCATTGACAAGAAATTCTTTCTCTTCAGACTAACAAGATTGTATGCTTAATCCACACACTTTTTCAGGTGAGCCCTATAAGGCCTTCAATGTCGGAGGCAGAAGGGGGTGTATGAACAACCTCTCCATTTATGTTGTTCATCACCATTATGCTGTCGTCAGTTCGGAATGCTCCCTCATCTGTAGTCTTTTCAAGTGTATTTGTGGATATTAGGTGATGTATGTTGAGCAAAGCTTCCTTACTGAAGTCATCGCCTTTATGCTCCACTAGATATTGTATAGTGGCATAATTATTGGCTATCATCTGCTGGCTTTTGTTGATAGGCTTTATTTGCTTACGCAACATATCCTTGGCTACCTTGCGAGTGGTTGATGCCCCCTCCATCTGGCTTGACGCAATAGCTTCCTCCATTATAGAACTTACAAGATACACCTTATGGTCTTTCTCGGGAATAATTCCTCCTGATTCAAGATTACCACCGAAGTTGAGATCAAATTCATGCAGCATCTGCTGCATTTTACCCGTTACGGTAAAGTGAAACTGAATGTTTCCAAAAACTATGTTCATACGGTTCATGTTGCGTTTCAGTTTTATTGCATACCAAAACACATCCGGAGCAACATCTTTTGGAACCATATACTTTGCTTTATCCCAATATAGATATTCATCGTGTATCTTGTTAAGCACAATGCTATATTCAGGTTTGTTAAGCAATTCTATAGCTTTATGTATGTCGGTGTTTGACAAATTAGGAGTCTGTTCTATCATATACCTTTATTTATATATGCAAAGATAATAAAAGAGAAACAAATTAGGGGAAAATTTCCTCTAATTTCCCCTAAATTCCCCTAATTTACTCTATTAGGAAATAAAAGAAGGCAGGACGAGACGTTTAGGGATACAAAAAAGCGGATGCGCTGCACTTCTGAGAGTGCTTCGCATCCGCTTAGCTTATTTACTGTTGACTGAATTAGTCAGCGAGCTTTGCCTTGATGAACTCGCGGTTGAGGCGAGCGATGTTAGCGATTGACTCGTTCTTCGGGCACTCAGCCTCGCAAGCGCGGGTGTTGGTGCAGTTACCGAAACCGAGCTCCTCCATCTTGGCGATCATAGCCTTAGCACGCTTAGCTGCCTCAGGACGACCCTGGGGAAGGAGAGCGAGCTGGCTGACCTTAGAGCTGACGAAGAGCATAGCAGAACCGTTCTTACATGCAGCTACGCAGCAACCGCAACCGATACATGTAGCGCAGTCCATTGCCTCGTCTGCGTCCTCCTTCGGGATGAGGATGGCGTTAGCGTCCTGGGGCTGGCCAGTACGAACGCTTACGTAACCACCTGCCTGCATAATCTTGTCGAAAGCAGTACGGTCTACCATACAGTCCTTGATAACGGGGAACGCAGCCGAACGCCAAGGCTCAACTGTGATAACGTCGCCGTCGTTGAACTTACGCATGTAGAGCTGGCAGGTTGTGGCACCCTGATTAGGTCCGTGGGGATGACCGTTGATGTAGAGTGAGCACATACCGCAGATGCCCTCGCGGCAGTCGTGGTCGAATACGAAAGGCTCGTGGCCTTCCTCTATGAGCTGCTCGTTAAGGATGTCGAGCATCTCAAGGAATGAGGTATCCGTAGGGATATCCTTCATCTCACGTGTGTCGAAGTGGCCCTTGTCCTGAGGACCGTTCTGACGCCAATATTTCAGTGTGAATGATATGTTTGCCATAATCTTTATTAGTTCTTATAGTTACGTGTCTGTACCTTGATTGCCTCGTACTCGAGCGGCTCCTTGATGAGCTCAGGAGCTGTCTCGTCGTCGTTCTTATACTCCCAGCAACCTACATAGAAGAAGTTCTCGTCGTCGCGCTGTGCCTCGCCCTCGGGAGTCTGGTGCTCCTCGCGGAAGTGACCACCGCAAGACTCCTCACGTGAGAGGGCGTCGTGTGCGATAAGCTCACCCATAAGGATGAAGTCGCGGAGGTGGATAGCCTTGTCGAGCTCTACGTTCAGACCTTCCTTCGATCCAGGGATGAAGAGGTTGGTGTTGAATTCCTTGCGGAGCTTCTTGATAAGCTCGATGCCTTCCTTCAAGCCCTCTGCTGTACGACCCATACCTACGTGCTCCCACAGTACGTGGCCAAGCTCCTTGTGGATAGAGTCAACAGAACGCTTACCCTTGATGTTCATGAGGCGGTCGATCTCAGCCTGAACACCCTTCTCAGCCTCTGCAAACTCGGGCAGGTCGGTAGAGAGGTGCGGCCAGATAGCCTGGTCAGCGAGGTAGTTCTGGATGGTGTAAGGCAGTACGAAGTAGCCGTCTGCCAAGCCCTGCATAAGAGCAGATGCACCAAGACGGTTAGCGCCATGGTCAGAGAAGTTACACTCACCGATAGCGAACAGACCAGTGATAGAGGTCTGGAGCTCGTAGTCAACCCAGATACCACCCATTGTGTAGTGGATAGCCGGATAGATCATCATCGGGTTGTAATACTTCACGCCGTTAATCTCGTTGGCGAGCTGGCCAGGATTAACGTCTGTAATCTCCTCGTACATGTCGAAGAGGTTGCCGTAACGCTGACGGATAACGTCGATGCCGAGACGGTTGATTGACTCAGAGAAGTCGAGGAATACGGCGAGACCGGTGTTGTTAACGCCGAAGCCCTTGTCGCAACGCTCCTTGGCAGCACGTGAAGCAACGTCACGCGGAACGAGGTTGCCGAATGCCGGATAGCGGCGCTCCAAGTAGTAGTCGCGGTCTTCCTCAGGAATGTCGCTACCCTTCTTGGTGCCAGCCTGAAGTGCCTTAGCGTCCTCAATCTTCTTCGGTACCCAGATACGGCCGTCGTTACGAAGTGACTCAGACATAAGAGTAAGCTTAGACTGCTTGTCGCCGTGTACGGGGATACATGTCGGGTGGATCTGTACGTAGCAGGGGTTAGCGAAGTAAGCACCCTTACGGTAGCACTGGATGGCAGCTGTACAGTTACAGCCCATAGCGTTAGTAGAGAGGAAGTAAGCGTTGCCGTAACCACCAGTAGCGATTACAACGGCGTTTGCAGAGAAACGCTCGAGCTTACCTGAAACGAGGTTCTTGGCGATGATACCACGAGCGCGGCCGTCAACGATAACTACGTCTTCCATCTCGTAACGAGTGTAGAGGAGAACGCGGCCTGTATTTACCTGCTTTGAAAGTGCTGAGTAAGCACCGAGGAGGAGCTGCTGGCCGGTCTGACCCTTAGCATAGAATGTACGTGATACCTGAGCACCACCGAATGAACGGTTGGCGAGCATGCCGCCGTACTCACGTGCGAAAGGTACACCCTGAGCTACACACTGGTCGATGATGTCGTTTGATACCTCAGCGAGGCGGTATACGTTAGCCTCACGAGCACGGTAGTCACCACCCTTTACTGTATCGTAGAACAGACGGTATACTGAGTCACCGTCGTTCTGATAGTTCTTGGCAGCATTGATACCGCCCTGAGCTGCGATAGAGTGAGCACGACGGGGAGAGTCCTGGATGCAGAAGTTAAGCACGCGGAAACCCATCTCGCCAAGGCTGGCTGCTGCAGAAGCACCTGCAAGACCTGTACCTACAACGATAATGTCGAGCTTGAGTTTGTTCTTGGGGTTCACCAGACGCTGGTGAGCTTTATAGTTGGTCCACTTCTCGGCCACTGGGCCTTCAGGGATTCTTGAATTAATTGTCTTAGCCATAATATGAATTATGTATATTTGATTTTTAGTTTTTAATTAGCAGCAGAGGCTCGGTGCACAACCAAGTGCGAAAGCGATTACTACTATGAGGAAACCGAGGACGAGGAGGGTTGAATAAACCTGACCGATGACCTTCCAACGGTTAAACCATACCTTACCGTTCCAGCCGAATGTCTGCATTGCGCTCCAGAAACCGTGTGTGAGGTGGAACCAGAGAGCTACGAGCCATACGATGTAGAGAACTACGTAAACCGGGTTAGCAAAGGTCTGCTGAATCCAACCGAAACCGTCAGCAGGTGCACATACACCCTCGAAACCTACGAGCTCGGCGAACATCATGTTGTACCAGAAGTTGAAGAGGTGGAGCAACAGACCGAGAACGATGATGATGCCAAGAACGAGCATGTTCTGAGATGCCCACTCTACGCCCTGAGGCTTAGCTGTTACCTCGTAACGAGAATTGCCACGAGCGGCACGGTTCTGCATCGTGAGCCAGAAGGCAAACACGAAGTGGAGTACGCAGAGGGCGCCCAAGCCGATTGTTGCAACTACGGCATACCAGTTGGCGCCGAGGAACTCACAGATCATGTTGTAAGCGTCTCCTGAGAAGAGCGCAGCAACATTCATTGACATGTGGAATGTCAGGAATAGAACAAGCGCGATGCCGGTCAAGGCCATCACCACCTTTCTACCGATGGATGAATTGATTAACCACATAAATGATTTAAAATTTAAATTATTAACTGTTAGAATTATAGAAATTCATATCCAATATTTAGTCTTTAAGGTCACAGCTATAAGTCACAGCGACGCTCCTTACTATATAATAGGTAAAGGGGTGCTCTAACAATCTGCAAAAATACTGAAAATAGATGATAAATCAAACTATTTCACTCCAAAAATCATTTTTTATTCTTAATTTTGCGAGGACAAACAATGCTGGTTAATTATAAATGTAGACAACCAGCGGAAATCACAAACAGATATATGAATTTCAAATACGACGTTATAGTCATTGGTGGTGGTCACGCCGGATGTGAAGCGGCATGCGCGGCTGCAAGAATGGGAGCGAAGACGTGCCTTGTGACGATGGACATGAATAAGATTGGACAGATGAGTTGCAACCCCGCCGTGGGCGGCATCGCCAAAGGACAGATAGTACGCGAGATTGACGCTCTTGGAGGCGAGATGGCTCTCGTCACCGACGCCACGTCCATACAGTTCCGTATGCTCAACCGCGGTAAAGGTCCGGCAGTATGGAGCCCGCGTGCACAATGCGACAGAGGAAAGTTTATATGGGAATGGCGCACCCGTCTCGACCGTGTGGACAACCTCGACATCTGGCAGGACGAAGCCTGCGAGCTGCTTGTCGAGAACGGAGAGGCGGTAGGCGTGGAGACGGTCTGGGGCGTGACATTCCGAGCAAAGGCGGTAATCATCACAGCGGGCACATTCCTAAATGGACTGATGCATGTGGGAAGGAAGAAGGTACCGGGAGGCAGATGCGCCGAACCAGCCGTCCTTAACTTCACGGAGAGCATCACACGCCACGGCATAACGTCGGAGAGAATGAAGACGGGTACGCCGGTTCGCATCGACAGACGCAGCGTCCACTTCGAGGACATGGAGTGTCAGCCTGGCGAAACCGACAACCACGGATTCTCATACATGACCGCTCCGCGTCATCTGGAGCAACTTCCATGCTGGACCACATACACTAATAAGGAGGTGCACGACACGCTTCGCGAAGCCATTGCTGAGTCGCCTCTCTACAACGGACAAATTCAGTCTACGGGTCCACGCTACTGTCCTTCCATCGAAACAAAGCTGATGACTTTCCCTGACAAGGACCAGCACCCGCTCTTCCTCGAACCAGAAGGCGAGGATACCAACGAGATGTATCTTAACGGCTTCTCCTCGTCGATGCCGATGGAGGTACAGTTGAATGCTCTGAAGAAGATTCCTGCGTTCCGAGACATAAAGGTATACAGACCGGGATACGCCATCGAGTACGATTACTTCGATCCGACACAGCTGAAGCCGTCGTTGGAATCGAAACTCGTAAAGGGACTTTTCTTCGCCGGTCAGGTCAACGGAACGACGGGATATGAGGAAGCTGGCGGACAAGGCACGATGGCTGGCATCAACGCTGCCCTACTCTGCAGCGGCAGCGATCCTTATATAATGAAGCGTGACGAAGGATATATCGGTGTACTGATTGATGACTTGACGACGAAGGGAGTGGACGAGCCGTATCGCATGTTCACGTCAAGAGCAGAATACAGAATACTTCTAAGGCAGGACAATGCAGACGCACGACTCACAGAGAAGGCGTACAATCTCGGACTTGCCACTCGCGAACGTTACGACAGATGGCTAAAGAAGAAAGCAGAGATAGACCGCATCATCAGTTTCTGCAATTCCACGAACGTAAAGCCACGCGACATCAACGCCGCTCTCGAATCGTTTGGCACAACACCCTTACAGTTCGGATCGCCGATAGCCAGTCTTATTGCAAGACCACAGCTCGGCATCAAGCAACTCGCTTCTGCCATCCCCACCCTACAAGCCGCCCTTGACATGAATGACGATCGCAAGGACGAAATCGTGGAGGCAGCAGAGATACTCATCAAGTACGACGGATACATCAAACGCGAACGACAGATTGCGGACAAGATGCACCGACTGGAAGACATCCGAATCAAGGGACATTTCCGTTACGAGGAGCTTCACGAGATATCCACAGAGGGAAGACAAAAGCTCTCACGCATCAATCCAGAAACCCTCGGACAAGCTTCCCGCATCCCAGGAGTGTCGCCCAGCGACATAAACGTCCTGCTCGTGCTGATGAAGAGATAGCTTGAGTTAGGAATTAGGAGTTAGGAGTTAAGAGTTCCACGTGAAACAAATACAATAACAAACATACATTAAACATTTGAAAATGAACAACAAACTATTGCTTGACAATCTGCGTTGCATACCAGATTGGCCTAAGAAGGGAGTCAACTTCCGCGACGTCACCACCCTCTTCAAGAACAACGAGTGTCTGAAGGAGATTTGTGACAAGATGTACGAGCTCTACAAGGACAAGGGCATAACGAAGATTGTCGGCATCGAGTCGCGCGGCTTCGTTATGTCATCTGCCCTCGCCCTCCGTCTTGGAGCCGGCGTTGTGCTCTGCCGCAAGCCCGGTAAGCTTCCTTGCGACACCGTGCAGGAAAGCTACGCTAAGGAATATGGCAAGGACACCATCGAGATTCATAAGGACGCCATCGGCGAAGACGACGTAATTCTGCTCCACGACGATCTCCTTGCTACCGGCGGAACAATGAAGGCAGCTTGCAACCTCGTAAAGAAGTTCAACCCGAAGAAGGTCTACGCTAACTTCATCATCGAGCTTGTCAACGAAGGTCTGAACGGACGTGAGGGATTCGATGAGGACATCGAGATAACATCTCTCATCAAGATCTAACATTAAAGACCCGACAAGAGGAAAGCTATAAAGGCGCGGCAAGCAACAACACTTGCCGCGCCTTTCAGTTCCACGTGAAACAAACCGTCCCAAACCACTTAGTTTCAAACCACTTACAGTCCACCATTATGACAAAAGAAGAAAACGCAAAGCGCATCGAGCGTCTTAAGAACATCGTGCTTAACATGCCGGACAAGCCCGGCAGCTACCAGTTTTACGACGCCGACCATACTATTATATATGTAGGCAAGGCGAAGCGTCTCAAGCAACGCGTCTCAAGCTACTTTCATAAAGAGGTGGATAGGTTTAAGACGAAGGTGCTGGTATCTAAGATTGAGGACATCAGCTACACGGTGGTCAACACGGAAGAGGACGCATTGCTGCTCGAGAACAGCCTTATCAAGAAATACAATCCCCGTTATAACGTCCTTCTCAAGGACGGAAAGACCTACCCCAGCATCTGCGTTACGAACGAATATCTGCCCCGCATATTCAAGACCCGCCAGATAAACAAACGCTTCGGCACCTTCTTCGGACCCTACTCGCATACGGGCAGCATGTTCGCAGTTCTTGAACTTATCCATAAACTATACAAGCCTCGGACATGCCGTATGATTATTACCAAGGAAGGAATCGAACAAGGCAAGTACAAGCCCTGCCTTGAATATCACATCCACAACTGCAAAGCACCTTGTTGCGGTAAGCAAAGCCTCGAGGATTATCAGGCTGCAATAGCTCAAGCACGCGAGATTCTGAAAGGAAATACGCGCGAACTAAGCAAGCATATCTACGAGGAAATGCAGAAAAAGGCGGCGGAACTGAAGTTTGAGGAGGCGGAAGAGCTAAAGCAGAAGTACATTCTTATAGAGAATTTCTGCGCCAAAAGCGAGGTGGTCAGCCATACTATTACGGACGTTGACGTATTCTCCATCATTGACGACGAAGCGCAAAGAACGGCTTTCATCAATTATATACATGTAAAGAACGGTAGCGTCAATCAGAGTTTCACGTTCGAATATAAGCGAAAGCTGGATGAATCCGACCAGGAACTTCTCCTTACTGCAATCCCTGAGATTCGCGAACGCTTCCAAAGCCATGCTAAGGAGATAATCGTTCCATTCGAAATGGAATGGCAACTCAGCGGTGCTACGTTCTTTATACCGCAGCGTGGCGACAAAAAGCACCTGCTTGAGCTTGGCGAAATGAACTGCCGACAGTACAAGTTCGATAGGCTTAAGCAGGCAGAAAAACTCAATCCGGAGCAGAAACAGACACGTCTTATGAAGGAGCTGCAGCAGAAACTCCACCTCGAAAAGCTGCCTTATCAGATAGAATGTTTCGATAACTCGAATATTTCGGGCACGGATGCCGTTGCAGGATGCATAGTCTTCAAGGGTATGAAGCCATCGAAGAAGGATTATCGCAAGTATAACATCAAGACGGTGGTCGGTCCCGACGATTACGCCTCTATGCAGGAGGTGGTCAGACGTCGTTATTCGCGCATGGTGGAGGAAGGCTCTGCCCTGCCCGACCTTATCATTACGGACGGTGGATTGGGTCAGATGAGCGTGGTGCGCGAGGTCGTAGAAGGCGAATTAGGGCTGAATATCCCTATTGCAGGACTTGCAAAGGACGACCGTCACCGCACCAACGAACTGCTCTTCGGCAATCCTCCGCAGACCATTGCACTCAAGACTGACTCCGAACTCTTCCATATCCTGACGCAAATCCAGGACGAGGTACACCGTTACGCCATACAATTCCATCGCGACAAACGATCAAAGCACGCCCTTCACAGTGCGCTGGACGAAGTACCAGGCATCGGTCCTGCCACACGCGACAAGCTGCTCAAGACGTTCAAGAGCGTGAAACGCATCCGCGAAGCAACGCTCGAAGAACTGGCAGAAGCTGTAGGCATGGCGAAGGCAAAAGCCATTACCGAACACTTCAGTCAGAAAAGCGGCTCCGAGAACACCCATTAAATAAAGAATACTTGTAGGTATCGTTTTTTTATGATATCTTTGTAGAATACAGAAACATCACTAACAGACCATTAAAATGAGAACAGTCATACAGCGTGTACAGCACGCATCAGTCACCATTGACGGTACAGTAAAATCAAGCATAGGCAAGGGATTTCTTCTGCTTCTTGGCGTAGAGGAAACCGACACATCGGAAGATGTCGACTGGCTTGTAAAGAAAGTGGCAGCCTTGCGCGTTTTCGACGATGAGAACGGCGTTATGAACCGCTCCATTCTGGACGTAGAAGGCGAAGCTTTGGTCGTCAGCCAGTTCACGCTTTACGCATCTTACAAGAAGGGCAACCGCCCGTCGTGGTTCCGCGCAGCCCGCCACGAAATCTCCGTACCGCTCTACGAGGAGTTCTGCCGCAAGCTCTCTGACGCCCTCGGACGTCAGGTCGGCACCGGTGAATTCGGCGCAGACATGAAGGTGGAGTTGCTTAACGACGGTCCCGTGACCATCTGCATGGACACAAAGAACAAGGAATAAGAAACCAAAGAGGCAGTCCGTTAACGTCTAAAAAACATCTAACAATGACAATAAAGGAAGCACAAGAGGCGGTAGACCGTTGGATAAAGGAGTACGGCGTGCGCTATTTCTCCGAACTGACCAACATGGCTTGCCTTACTGAAGAGGTGGGCGAACTCGCCCGCATTATGGCACGACGCTACGGCGACCAGAGTTTTAAGGAAGGCGAAAGCCACGATCCCTCCGAAGAAATGGCGGATATCCTATGGGTTCTTATCTGCCTTGCCAACCAGACCGGCGTGGATCTTACAGAAGCCCTACAGAAAAGCTTTGAGAAGAAGACCAAGCGCGATAAGGACCGCCACAGAAACAACCCCAAGCTAAAAGCATAAAGAGGCTTAGAAAGGCCCAGTAAGGCTTAAAAAGGCTCAGTAAAGCCCAACAACACCCTCCTTAAAGAAATCACCAACAAACAATAAAAACCAACAATTATGGGAATCATCAAAGACATTATCCTCAACGAAGAGGACAACCAGCAGGCTCAGCAGAAGCCTAACAAGTACGAGGACGCCATCAGAAAGTACAACACCAACCTTGACGACGCAGCCGTACGTGAGGCTGTACGTAAGATCATCGCCGAGAAAGTGCCCGAGAACGACACTATGGACGTTAAGAAGTTTCTCTTCGGCAGCATCGAACTCACCACCCTCAAGACCACCGATTCTGACACAAGCGTTCTCGCCTTCACAGAGCGCGTGAACGACTTCGACAACGAGTATCCTGACCTTCCCCACGTAGCCACCATCTGCGTTTACCCCTGCTTCGCCAAGACCGTTTCTGAGTCATTGGAGGTGGACGGCGTAGAGATTGCTTGCGTTAGCGGATCATTCCCTTCTTCTCAGGCTCGCATCGAGGTAAAGGTTGCAGAGACCGCACTTGCCGTTGCCGACGGCGCCACAGAAATAGACATCGTATTGCCGGTAGGCAAGTTCCTTTCCGGCGATTACGAGGGCGTTTGCGACGATATCGCCGAGATGAAGGCAGCATGTGGAGAGTCTGTTCCCATGAAGGTAATCCTCGAGACCGGTGCTCTCAAGACCGCATCTAACATCAAGAAGGCTTCCATTCTCTCAATGTACGCCGGTGCAGACTATATCAAGACCTCTACCGGTAAGATGGAGCCTGCCGCAACTCCCGAAGCAGCCTACGTAATGTGCCAGGCCATTAAGGAATACTACGATGAAACCGGCATACAGATAGGTTTCAAGCCCGCTGGCGGCATCAATTCCGTAATGGACGCAATTATATACTACACGATAGTAAAAGAGGTTCTGGGCGAGAAATGGCTCACCAACAAGTGGCTCCGCCTCGGCACCTCACGCCTCGCCAACATGCTCCTCAGCGAGCTGAAAGGCGAGCAGATAAAGTTCTTCTAAAGCTAAGAGGCTGCATAGAGGAGGGCGATTGCCCAGCCTCTATGCAGCCTCTTGGCTTTTCTTAGCTATTTCTCTTAATCACAAAATCCAGGTAAGCTTGCAGGGCTTCTTTTATTTCCTGCTGCCCTACCCTTTCGTCCAGGAATCTCTGCGCCTCGGCGTGAAACTCCCACATTCTTTTTTCGGCATACTCAATGCCACCCATTCTCTTCGTGTAATCCACGAGGCTTGCTATCTCTTCAGCCGTAACCGAATGGTCTTTCACCTTTAGGGCGAGGCGCTTCATGTCCTCATCACCACCATTGTTCACAGCATGTATGACGGGGAGCGTCAGCTTTCCTTCAGCCATATCGTTGCCGGTGGGCTTGCCAATCTCCTTTGAATCGTAATAATCGAAGATGTCATCGCGAATTTGGAAGATAATTCCGAGGTTCTGACCGAACTGCTTGGCAGCCATCACGTCATCCTCAGACGCTCCTGACGACAAGGCTCCGATGCCGGCGCACGCCTCGAAAAGCGCCGCTGTCTTCTGCTTTATCACGTCGTAATAGACGTCCTCTGAAATGTCCTTACGTCCTATATTGGAGAGCTGCAGAATCTCTCCGTCGCTGAGCGTCCTACCGAGTTCGGCAAGATAAGTGACAATCTGCTCTGAATGAGTTCTTGCCACACAAAGGAGAGCCGTGGAGAGAATATAGTCGCCCACGAGCACAGCCACCTTGTTATCGTACGTGGCATTCACCGAAGCCTGTCCTCTACGCTCCTCACTCTCGTCCACCACGTCGTCATGTACGAGCGAAGCGGTATGAAGCAGCTCCAAACCTACGGCAGCGTTCTGCGTGACATCAGTTATCTGTCCGAAATTACGCGCCATAAGAAGTATCAGTATCGGGCGCATACGCTTGCCTGCACGCTTACGAATATGTTCGAGCGCACTACCCAGCAACCCGTCCTCATGTGAGAGCGACTGGTTGAAAAGACTAACAAAATCGGCGAGCTCCGCCTCTATCGGGTGCTTAATGATTGACAGATAATCCATTGTGTTATAATATTTCGTACAAAGTTAGTTATTTTGCCGTTATTAGTGACATTTTTTTTGTAATTTTACACCTAATAAATATAAATAAAGCTGGCTGGTATACGAGTGTATGTGTCTACCAGCCAACTTGTCAACTAATTGAACAAAATGGACAAATTATTCCTTCTCGACGCTTACGCGCTCATCTATCGCGCTTATTATGCGTTCATAAAGAACCCGCGAATCAACTCCAAGGGTATGAACACCTCTGCCGTCATGGGCTTCGTGAACACTCTAAACGAGATTCTCACCAAGGAGCATCCCACGCATATCGGCGTGGCGTTCGACCATGGCAAGACGTTCCGCGACGAGGCTTTCCCTGCCTATAAGGCGCAACGCGAGGAGACGCCTGAGGACATCCGCGCCTCCGTACCCGTCATCAAGGATATCATTACTGCCATGAACATTCCCGTGCTGCAGGCGGACGGCTTCGAGGCAGACGACGTTATCGGCACGCTCGCCACCAAGGCTGGCGCCGCCGGCATCGAGACCTATATGCTCACGCCTGACAAGGACTACGGTCAGCTGGTCCGCGACAATGTCTTCATCTTCCGTCCGCGTCACGGAGGAGGATATGAGACAATGGGACCGAAGGAGGTGAACGAGAAGTACGGTCTCTCCTCCCCCGAGCAGGTCATCGACCTCCTTGCGCTCATGGGCGACTCGGCTGACAACTTCCCCGGCTGTCCGGGCGTTGGTCCGAAGACTGCCGCCAAGCTCATCAGCGAGTTTGGCAGCATCGACGCCATGCTTGCCAATTCGTCAAAGATTAAGGGCAAGCTGCGCGAGAAGGTGGAGGGAGCCGTTGAGGACATCCGCATGTCGAAGTTCCTCGCAACCATCCGAACCGACGTTCCCGTGGAGCTCAACCTTGATGCGCTCAAGCTGAAGGAGCCGGACATGAAGCGACTCACCGAAATCTTCACGGAATTGGAGTTTAAGAGTCTGCTTGACAAATTTGTAAAGAAGCCTCAACAACCGCAAAAAACTGTTAACGCTCAACTCGATTTATTTGCAGAAAATCCGACCAATCATTCAGTTGACGCGGAATTTTCGAAGTATGAGAGCCTAAAAACCACCCCACACGAGTATCAACTCATTGAAACAGAAGAGGATGCACGCAAATTGTTTGATTTATTTGTTACAAAACAAATTCTCAGTCTAGACACGGAGACCACTTCTGTCAACCCGATTGACGCCGAACTCGTGGGTTTGAGCTTCGCAGCGGAGGAAGGAAAGGCATTTTACGTGGCAATTCCGGCTGAACGTGAAAAAGCGGAAAGAATTGTTAATATATTCAAACCACTGTACGAAAGTACCGAAATTCTGAAAATAGGACAGAACATCAAGTACGACATGGAGGTGCTCATGAATTACGGCGTTCGCCTCTCAGCGCCCATGTTCGACACGATGATTGCCCATTACGTGCTCCAACCCGAGCAGAAGCACAACATGGACATCCTTGCCGAAACTCTGCTCAATTATCAGACTGTCCACATCGACGAGCTTATCGGTCCGAAGGGAAAAGGTCAGAAGAGCATGCGCGACCTCTCCCCTGCCCAAGTCTGCGACTATGCCGCTGAGGACGCCGACGTCACGCTGCGCCTCTACAACGTGCTGAAGCCACGTCTTAAGGAAGCTGGTGTGGAGCAGTTGTTCTACGATATAGAGATGCCGCTGGTGCCGGTACTTGCCGACATGGAGACCACGGGCGTCCGTCTGGACACCGAAGCCCTTGCCGAAACGTCCAAGGTGCTCACCGAACGCATGAAGCAGATAGAGCGAAACATCTACGAACTCGCCGGACATGAGTTTAACATCGCCTCGCCGAAGCAGGTGGGAGAGGTGCTTTTCGGCGAGATGAAGGTTGTGGAGAAGCCCAAGAAGACCAAGACCGGACAGTACGTCACGTCTGAGGAGGTGCTTCAGCAGCTCCGCTCCAAGGCTCCCATCGCGGCTGACATCCTCGAACATCGTGGCCTGAAGAAGCTCCTCGGCACCTACGTCGACGCTCTTCCGAAGCTTATCAATCCGCGTACGGGCCATATCCATACGTCTTTCAATCAGGCAGTTACGGCTACGGGACGCCTTTCTTCGTCTGATCCCAACCTTCAGAACATCCCCGTCCGCGGTGAGGACGGCAAGGAGATTCGCAAGTGCTTCATCCCCGAACCGGGCGAGCTGTTCTTCTCTGCCGACTACTCCCAGATAGAGCTGCGCGTAATGGCTCATCTCTCCGGCGACAAGAACATGATAGAGGCGTTCCGCGAAGGCTATGACATCCACGCCGCCACCGCAGCACGCATCTATAAGGAGAAGATAGAGGACGTAAGCCGCGACCAGCGCACGAAGGCAAAGCGAGCCAACTTCGGCATCATCTACGGCATCACGGTCTTCGGTCTGGCTGAACGACTGGAGATCAGCCGAGACGAAGCCAAGCAGCTCATCGACGGCTACTTCGAGACGTTCCCCGACGTACACGCCTACATGGAGAAGGCTAAGGAGCTTGCCCGCGAGCACGGCTACGCCGAAACGTTCTTCCATCGCCGCCGCTATCTGCCGGACATCACCTCGCACAACGCCACCGTGCGCAACTTCGCCGAGCGCAACGCCATCAACGCGCCCATACAAGGCTCCGCCGCTGACATCATCAAGATTGCAATGGTGAAGATTTACGAGCGTTTCCGCAAGGAAGGAATAAGGTCGAAGATGATTCTCCAGGTGCATGACGAACTCAACTTCTCCGTCGTACCTGAGGAAAAGGAGAAGGTGGAGAGAATTGTGCTGGAGGAAATGCAGAACGCCTATCCTCTTCAGGTGCCTCTCGTGGCAGACTCAGGATGGGGTAAGAATTGGTTGGAAGCGCATTAGGCTGACTGCGGCAAAATAGTAGCGGAGGTCTCCGGCCTCCGCAGCACAAGCCTTATAATCAGATAATTATAGAATTAAACCCGAATCGGTCATTAGAAAAGTCTTCTTGTCAAAAATCATGTCCTTCATGCCTTGATGTCTGCTAATGCAAATATTGTCAAAATAGTAAAAACATGTTACAAAATAAAAATTGATTCTAGAGTTCAGGTTCGCTGTTTTTACGGTGTTTTGCTGTGCAAACAGCACCCATGCTTAACAATAGCGCCACTTTTACACTCCAATAGTGCCACTATTAGACAGTAAAAGTGGCACTATTGCATGATAAAAGTGCCACTATTGGAGTGTAAAAGTGGCGCTATTGCAGCAAAAAACGGCTCG
>NZ_NOVE01000064.1 GCF_002265625.1 Prevotella sp. 885 | reverse complement strand
AAGTCCCTTGTACATATTAATGCTGACATCATTTTTCATACAGCAAAGGTAAACATCTTTACGGAAAATCTATCATGTATCGTTGATATATTTGGGTAGGGATGCCACGGACTTTATCGGATGAGCCGATATTTTACTAAATGCGGAGCAACTTGGTCCACTATTGCATCGGGAAAGCCATCTTTCAGATACTTTGATAAAAGTTGGCTTTTTGAAACTAAAGGTTCTGTATGTTTCCCTGAAGATGAAAAGAAGAACAATATTATTATGGGCTATTTAAATAGTCCATTAGTATCTGCTTTTCTTCAGACATTAGCCCCTACTTTGGATTATCATGAAGGTCCAATGGGCAGAATACCTTACATGGATATCGAAGACTCAAATTTGTCAGATTTAGTCGAGACAAATATCGCCATCAGCAAATCCGACTGGGACGCCCACGAAACTTCCTGGGATTTCCAGCGCAACGAGCTTCTATCCATCGACACCTCCACCTACATGGAGAACATCGATTACAAGATAGAGAAGCATTTCGAGGAGACGGGCGAACATATCAGCCTCTCCCCTGCTGCCCCAAAGTTAGGCAGCCTGGAATGGCGCATGGAGCAATACAAGACAAAGTGGGAGCGCAAGTTCATGCAGCTGCATAAGAACGAGGAAGAGCTCAACCGCCAGTTCATCGACATCTATGGCCTGCAAGACGAGCTGACTCCTGATGTTCCATTGAATGAAATCACCATCCTTCAGCAGGGTGAGATTAATGTTAAAGAGGATTGTATTACCTGGAACGAGGATGTAATGACCAAACAACTCATCAGCTACGCTGTGGGCTGTATGCTCGGTCGCTACCGTCTCGACAAACCGGGACTTCACATTGCCCACCCTAACCCAACCGATGAGGAGATTGCTCCTTACGAATACAAGGGTGAACAGTGGCAAATAGACGACGACGGCATTATGCCGCTCATGCCTAACGACTGTGGCTTCTCAGACAACGCCTCAGCCCGCTTTGCCGACTTCATCCGTGTGGCATTGGGCAACGAGGAGCATGTGGAGAACCTGAACTACGTGGAGAAATGCCTGGGCAAGCCGCTGGAGCAATACTTCGTAAAGGACTTCTGGAAAGACCACAAGAAGATGTATCAGAACCGCCCTATCTACTGGCTGTTCTCATCCAAGAAGGGTGCCTTCCAGGTCATCGCCTACATGCATCGCATGAATGCCTACACCGCAGAGCGTGTGCGCTCGAAGTATCTCCTCCCTTACATCGAACATCTGGAGTCAGAAATCGACAAGTTCGATGCTCGCCGTGCCGAACTCTCTACCAAAGAGTCCAAGCAACTGCAGGCTCTGCAGAAGCAACTCAACGAGTGCCGTGAGTATCACGAGCGCCTGCAGGTAGTAGCCGAACAAGCCATCAGCTTCGACCTTGATGATGGTGTGGTAGTGAACTACGCCAAGTTCGGAGATATTTTACAGAAAATAAAGTAACAATTGTATTATCGATACAGAACGCACTTATTCAAACTCTCTATCTTATTGGTATATTACCGATGAAGATGAGTGCAAAGTAAATATTAAAGAGATTATTACATTTGAATATTAAAACGAAAGATATAGATTATGTCTGATTTTACAACATGGGCTTCGGCCGCAGTCATTATAATCGTCTTCCTGCTATTTTGTAAGGAAGAGTATAAGTTGTACAATATTAAGGAAGCAATAAAAAAGCTCCTTAATAATGACAACATCTTGGATTCTCTCAAAGAAACCAAGATTGCTCCCCTTGCGGAGACTTATAGTAAAACTATCAATATTGAGACACACGATGGCAAGAAATCTAATATTCCTGCCTCTGAGTATATTAATGACTATAGCGTGTGTAAATATAACAAACTTAACTTACGAATGCTCGACACTGCAGCAGGAACTCTCGTTGGTTTAGGTCTCCTTGGTACGTTCCTTGGTTTGACATTGGGTATTAAAGGTTTTGATAGTAGCAATACAGAAAGAATCAATGAAAGTATTCAAGGATTATTGGCTGGTATGGGTACTGCATTCTTGACATCATTGCTCGGTATGACATTCTCTATTTTATTTACAGCTGCTGATAAAGCATTAAGACATAGACTATATAAAGATGTCAAAGAACTAACAGACAAGTTGGATTCTGAGTATTATATAGATGACCTCGTGTTAGCAAATATTAATCAACAGAATATAGTCAACCAGTTATATAAAGCTTTGAAAAATGATCTTCAGCAGCAGACATTAGAAATAGCTAATAAACTTACTTATACAAATGCAGAAGGTCAAAATGTCACAATAGGTAATGCTATACGTGAGATTCTTACTGAGAATACTAAGCAATCAAAAGCTCTCATGTCATTCTCTACCGATTTGGCAATGGAACTAAACCAGGGCTTTGATGAGACGCTCTCACGACAGATGCAACAAAAGATTGTACCACTTATGGAAAGTGTTGATGCCACCACCAAGGCTGTTGTAGAACATATCGATAAGATGGCAGATACGGTTTCATCTCCAGCTACCGATATGATGCAGAATGTGGTAGATGAGTTGAAGCAAAGCATGCAATCACTCTTAAATGAGTTTAGTACGGGTCTTTCTGGGTCTGCAACATCAGAACTTGAAAATCTTGCGATGCAGCTTGGTACCGCAACACAAGCAATGGCAGATTTCCCTAAAAACATGGAGAATATATCTGCTACACTGCAAGTTACTATCGAAGAAGTCAAACATGCTATTTCTGAGATTTCAAACACCTCTGCGAATGCCAATTCAACAGCTATGCAGCAGATGCAAGAGCAGATTACTTATGCTACAGGAGCTATCAGTAATGCCATCACAGAGGTCAAAGAAGTCATGTCAGGAATCTCTCAATCATCACAAGAGCAAAGCAATCAAATGGTTAGCAAACTTGCTGATGCTGCAGAAAAGATGGGATCATTCCTTACAGGTACTATCTCTACCCTTTCTAACTCGGTACAGCAATCTGTCAAGGGTATCACAGATGACATCAACAGCAAGCAAACAGACCTTATTGCTCTCCAGGAAGATACAACCTCTCAAACAAAGAAGCTGCTTGAGAATTTCAATGTAGGTTTGGAGAGATTGGAAAAGATGAATGAGTATGTAACCGGCACAATGAATGGTTTCAAACAAGCTCAGGGTGAGATAACTGTAAGTACCAGCAATCTTCGTACTATCAGTAGTGATATGAAGCTTGCAACCGAATTGTTCAATAAGGGACAAAACGACTATGCTGCAAGACTAGCTCAACTCCAGACTGCAAGTCAAAAAGGTATTGATCAAGTTACTGAAATGCTCAAAAACTCTGGGGAGTTGTCAGATGAGTATGTACAAAAGTTCGATCTCATCAAACAAGGACTTGGTTCTATCTTCTCTCAATTGCAAAGTGGCTTGACAGAATATAGTCGCACTGTTAAAGATACCACAGACAAGTATCTTGCAAGCTACACTTCTAGTCTCACTCAGACAACAGGTGCCTTGGCATCAACTATCGAACGACAGAATGAAGTTACAGAAATGTTGACTGATACAATTTCACGTTATAAGAAATAATGAAGAAAAGACATATTGAATACGAAGGCAGAGAAGAAAATGCATTTTCACTCTCTACAGGTGACTTGATGGCTGGTCTTCTATTCATTTTTATTCTGCTGCTGATGGGAGCACTTTTACAGGTGCAAAAAAATGCAGAACAAGATGAAGAAATCGTCAAGAAATACGATAAGACCAAGACGCAATTATATATAGACCTTCAAAAGGAGTTCAAAGATGATTTGGCAACATGGAGAGCAACCATCGACTCTTCACTGTGCATACGTTTTCAAGAACCGTCAATGTTGTTTGATGAAGGCAAACAGGAATTGAAGCCAAGATTCAAGGAGATTCTAAATGATTTCTTTCCTAGATATATCGCAGTTCTGAAACGCCCGGAATATCGCGACAACATAGTTGAGATACGTATCGAGGGGCATACCAATAGTAATGGAGGCTACTACTCAAACATGGAGTTGTCACAGGACAGAACAAGATCTGTACTCCAATATTGTTTTGGTTTGATGCCACCAAATGATATTATTTGGATGAAGAAACTCGTAACAGCCAACGGCTTATCATCAAGCCATCTGATTTACAAGAAAAATGGTGAAGAAGATAAATTTCTGTCTCGACGTGTTGAGTTTCGAGTAAGAACAAACGCAGAAAAGCAGTTGGAAGATATTGCTAACAAGCGATTAATAAATAAGAAAAAATAATGGAAGATATATATGCACTCTTAAATATCAATAAAGGTATCTTGCAGGATTTCCACTTGCAAGCAGACCGTGCTGTTGACCATCAAACAGAGTTGGCCATCAACCGCGACATGCGTACCTTAAAAGAAATTGAGGAGCGCATGATGACAGACACAACAGTAAAAGTTTCCCAACAGACGATTGACGAAGTCATCATGAAGGTAATCAAGAATGCAAAGGAGAATAATCAGGATATGAGTATCTGGAGTATTCGTGAACTTCGCATTGTATCGTATTACCTCATGAAATTGCAGGGCAATGAAGGCGCTTATCAGTATGCATTAACTCTTCTTGATACAAACTGGAGAGACTTATTTTTCAATGGATTGTCATTCTATTGCCTTGACACATGGAACATGATAGATCCAGAATTTCGTGCGCAGACATGTGAGCTTCTCAGAAAGAAGTTACAAGCTTATAAGGACAACAACAAAAAGTATATGGCGATGAAGAATCATGCCAATCTCTTTGATGAAGCTGGTCCACGACGTTTATGTGCTTTGTTGACTCAAAAGAAACAGGATTTAAAAGATGCACCATCATACTTTTGCAACAAGTCTGCTTCTATTAGTCAATCTTACTATTCTGATGTGATTGTTAACTTCTTTGAAGCCAACAAAATAACCGATTTCGACTATGTTGAGTCTGTTATTGAACTTCATGATAATGATCGCACCAAGAAACTGATATTTGCAGATTTAGTTTCGCGTGTTAATGAAAGCGGTGACGAATTGAAACGTACAAAATTATGCAAATTTGCCAACAGAATACTTGGTGATATTACATTGACTTCTACATGGGCACCGTTTATTGGAGCAACAGAAAAAGAAGCCCAGAAGCTTAAAAAGGCCAAGCAACTTGTAAATCTTTGGTTCAATCGGAAGATTATCGAAACTTTCTTTGAAGTTTGTGTGCAAGACAGAGACCGTAAAATCTTCTGGCTCAAGTATGTTGAATCTGTCAGCGCCTTTAGAATTGTAGGTTCAACTGCCACAAAACGCTTGTTGCAAGGAGATAGCCGTGTAAGCGGTATATTCTTAAAATTTTATATAGAGACAGAGTCTCGCACTTCGCAAACTTCAGCTCTTGTATTGTTCATGAAGGATAAAATGATTGTAGAGTTTTCTGATACAGGTGCCTTGTATGTTTACAATCATAAGCATCAAAAGGTTAAACTGGTTACTAATAACAGAAGACTGATTAACAGTACTGCCGATTTAAAGATTCCTTCAATGAATAATCTTATCGAAATTAGTGATTGGGGCTATAAAACTCACTACAAGGAGGGACGTATGACCCATCAGGGTCATTGGCAGGATCGTTTGAATGGTTGGATGCAAGAAATGGTGTTATCTTCAAGTAATACGAGTGTATCTTTCTTGGAATCAAAGGACAATGATTTGTTTAAGGCAAAGCCTATTCCAAAAGAAAAATATCAGCCAAAGACCAAACCTGTTGAAAAAACATTGTTTGATGATGTCCCAGAATATTTGAGACCATCGGCAAGAGTAGAGAACAAAGAGCCGAATGTCAGAAATGAGGCTAAGTCCACTACTCCACCACCATCAAATAACAAGCAAGTTGTTTATGAAACCAAAATCTCATGGTCAGTTTCCAGTAAATGGATAGCACATGACAAATGTAGAATTGTATGCAACCATAAAGGTTTCTATATAAACATTTCAAAAGGACAACAATATGTTCATATACGCCCTCTTGTTGGTGGAGCCAAGCCTACAGGTAGCATTTGGATAAAAAGACCGAACACAAATGGATGGCAACAAATCGTTCATTCAAAAAGTGGTAATGAATTTTCTATCGGCTACATAAAAGAAGCTGGTGGCGGTCTCATGTATAAACAAGAATATAATAAAAATGATTTTATTAGAGTAAAAATTTAGAAACAATTATGTTAAGTCAGATTATAAACAGTAAAGGCATCATGTTCATTGTCAATTACAATGGTCACGACCTCCATTTTCAAGAATGGAAGGCCACGGATGATTGTATCTACTATTTGCCTCTTGCAACATTGGTAGATAATGGCTATGCTTATGCTTCTAAGGAAGGTTGCTTGTTACCTTACGAGAATATATATCTTTTGGATGAGGATGAAAGAATACTTCTTGGAGTACCACAGCCATACGATAAAGCTATGCGTCTCGTTGGCACAAGTATGCTCAACTTATCTGACTTTGAATATAAAGTGGAGTTTCTCACCTATGTTCCTGATGGAGAATTGATAGTATGTGAGAGAGGTGGTAATATCTTAGTCAAAGGACGTGACAAATACTTACTCAATGAAGCTCAGTATGCTTTACTCAACAGAGTTGATGCTTTCAATTCTACACCAGAAGAAGATAAAACAACAGATTATAATCTTCGCTGTTTTGCAGAGATTAAAGCGCTTGCAGAACAGGCTGGTTGTCAATTGGACAGTTATCTTGAAAACGAAAATGTATATGCGCCAGAGCGTATTAAGATTGAAATCGGACGAGATGATGAGGGATTTACAGTAGAACCAGCTGTTAATATTGAAGAAAATGATAAATTCCAAACGTATTTTGACAAAATGCGTAAAGTACAAGCTCAATATCCAGTTCAGCGTGAAAACGGTGAACGTGTTCGTATTGTGCTCAATAAGGAACAGAAAGAAAACCTGCACTATCTGAAAGAACAGTGCGGAAAGCACAAGACCAGAGAAGAAATTCAGAAGATGATAGAACAACCAACTGAATTCTTTGACCCTAATTCTTTTGATTTATCTGAACTGTATAGTGACAGAGTGATTGAAATAGGTGTATATAAGCCAAAGTTCTATCCTTTCATTTGTCCATATAAATCCTGCTGGATTGCTGGTGCTACTGTTGAAACACCCCAAAATGGCACAACAAAAGTCACCATTAACAGTGAAGAAGAATTAGAAAAACTGAAGAGAGAAATCCAATCAGCAAAAGAAAACAAAAAAGGCATTGTCGAATACAACAATACTCAACTTGATATCGAAGATGCAATGTTTCTAGCTCAAACTGCAGAAAAGCAGCTGAAGGATCCTTCACAGCCAGCAAAAGTTGAAAGTGAGAATGGCAATGAAGCGAGAAATGTACTCATTATTGAAGAAAATGCCGAAGAGTTGGGATTTGCGGTAAAGGAAAGAACTATAGAGAAAGGTGATAAATATACGCTTTTCACAGATCCGTTCCTTCAAGAAGGGTTCTCTCTTAAAGACCATCAAAAAGAGGGCGTGGCATGGTTGCAACACCTTTATCAGAGTAAAGCCAGTGGATGCCTGATGGCTGATGATATGGGACTTGGTAAGACTCTACAGATACTTTATTTTATAGACTGGCATTCACGCAAGTATGCCAATCATAAGCCGTATCTTATTGTTGCACCAATATCTCTATTAGAAAACTGGAAGAATGAGTATGAAAGATTCTTCATGCAACCTCGCATGAAAATCAATATGCTTACATCAAAAGATGTAACAAGAAAGTTCGATAAGAGCATAGTAGATAAGATGCAAGAGATGGATATCATTCTTACAAATTATGAATCACTGCGCATCTCTCAATTAAACTTCTGTGCTGTAGAATTTGATGTGGTTGCTTTGGACGAAGCACAGAAAATAAAATCGCCAGGTACACTTGTCACGAATGCAGCTAAGGCTTTAAAATGTAACTTCAAAATAGCCATGACAGGTACTCCTGTAGAGAACTCTCTGCTGGATTTGTGGTGTATTATGGACTTCTGTGTGCCAGGTCTTCTAGGTAATGCAAAGGCATTTGCTGCTCAATACCAGAATCCTCTAAAGAAGGAAGATACAGATATTGTAGCTTTAGGCAACGAAGTTCATGACAAACTTGGTGTATACTTTATGCGACGACTGAAAAAAGATGCCGCAAAGGATTTGCCTGACAAAATCGAATTAAAAGAAAAAGTGCTTATGCCACCTGTACAAAAGGAGACCTATGCCTCTGTTGTGAATGACTATACGAGTGGCATACAGCCCAATATGCTCGTTACAATCATGCACCTACGTGAGGTTTCAGAGCATCCGTATCTTTATGATTCAACTCTTCTCAATCACGAAACTGATGAGATTGTTGAAACCAGTGCAAGATTGCAAGCTACAATTAAGTTCCTTGACGAAATTAAGAAAAAAGAAGAGAAAGTTATTATCTTCGTGGAACGCAAGGAGACACAAAAAATGCTTCAGAAGCTTTGCCTTGAAAGATATGGCATCATTACTAAAATCATAAATGGTGATACGCCATCTATCGTTAAGAGGAATATGCCAAACAAGCAGTCAAGACAATCAAGTATAGACGAATTTCAAGTTGTTGATGGTTTTAACGTGATTATTATGTCACCTGTAGCAGCAGGTATGGGACTCAATGTTACTGCTGCCAATCATGTTATCCATTATAGCAGACATTGGAATCCTGCAAAAGAAAATCAGGCTACTGACCGTGCATATCGTATTGGACAGACCAAAGATGTATTCGTTTACTATCCAATGGCAGTAAGAGCAGACATCAAATCTTTTGATGAAACTTTAGATGATTTGTTGTCTCGAAAAACTTCTCTTGCTACTTCTACAATCTTTCCAACAGAAAGAGTGGAAGTCAAACAAGAGGAACTCGGTCAAATGCTGTTTGGTGTTTAAATGAAGGAATCAATACAATATAGAATATATATCTTATGTTCTCAATAAGAGAATGAGTGTTATCCGCATAAAAGCATTCAAGAATATGGTACAAGATAGAATATACAATTACTTCGAGCGCAATCCTCAACTTCATGTGCTCTTCATCTTCGACAGGATGAACATCATCCAGAACGAACTGGATGAGATGAAGCAGTGGAATGACGACTATATATATAAGGTATTTGATGGAGCGTGGTTCAATGCCAAGTATGCCATCGAGAATGATTGGAAGGACAAGCATGTGGTTCTGCTCTTCCCGGAACAGGTTTATCCTCATACAGAGGAACAACAGCTCAGCTTCCCTCTACTCGACATGCTGAAAGCCAACATGGAATATAAGGAAGAAGACTACGCCAGCTTCATGCAGCAGTATAATCTTCCTGAAAAATTCCGCAGTTTCGTGAAGAAGAATATTGGCGAAATCATGTCGTCTAAGGTAAGCAACATCCTTAATGGACATATCGACAGTACATCGTTCAGCGAGGATATGGTTTGTCGTGCCTTCATTTCCAATTATCTTGGCGAGAAGAAGCTGCAGGAATGGGAACAGCTCATCATCAAGATGATTATTCTGGATGGAATAGCAGAAGAGAAAAAGCGTACTGATTTCTGGTATAAGCTCAGCAAGAATTTTGATGCTTCAAAGGCTTTATCAGAAAAGTTGGATAAGCTCTTTGGCTTAACTCCTAACTTTAACGCTGCCATCAAGATGAAAAACGTTGCAGAGAGCCTGAAGTACAATAGCATCACTCAGCTTTTAGACGCAGTACCGGGAGACACCTACAAACAGTACAAAATCAGCAATTCTGTAGTACTTGACCAGGTGAACAAAATCTATGAGTTGGGTACCCACGACCGCCAACTGTCAGAGAAGTTTGCCCAGGCAATGGGTATTTTGGCAGCAGACATCAAGGAAGAGGAAATCATCAATATCTATGGTATTGATGCCAACTACTACTATCTTACAGAGTCACTCTGCTGGCCAATACTGAAAGAGATTGTAGAAGAAAAGCTGATGGCAGACCCGGAGCAGGTGAACGACCGCATGCGTGAGTTGTCATTGAAGCTTCCTGTAGATAGTGACATTCAGATTGCCATCCGATTCATAGAGCAGTCAGCTTTATACTATGCTCAGGTAAGAGGTCTTGGAACGCTGAAACTCAACAGCACCAAGGAGTATATAGAAAAATATACAGAAGAGTTCTATCTTGTAGATCTCTACTATCGCCGTACACTGGAAGCATACCACGAACTCATCACGAAGGAGAATCCTATAGAGCAGACATTGAGTTCTGCCAAGCGCCAGTTGGACTTGGAATATGCTAAGATGACTAACGTTCTTAACCTCGAATGGCTGACATGCGTCGAAGAAAAAGGCGCATGGTTTACTGAGACCGGATTAAAGCGTCAGGAAGATTTCTACAAGAATGAGTCAGATACCAGCGTGAAGCAGGTTGTCATCGTATGCGATGCGCTGAGATATGAGGTGGCAAAGGAACTGATGCAGGAACTGGCAAAGGAAAAGCATATTGCTACAATAGATGCATACCAGGCAATGCTTCCTACGGAAACCAAGTATTGCAAGCCTGCCCTCCTCCCTCATCACTCGCTGGAATTGAATGGCACAGATATGATGGTGGATGGAACCCTGCTGACAACTACTGAACAGCGGACTGCCCATCTGGGCAAATATCGGGAAGGAGCCATCTGTACACGCTATGAAGACGTGATGAACGGCGACGCACAATCCATGCGTGAACTCTTTAAACGTCCATTGGTGTATATTTTCTATGATACGATAGATGAAGCCGGACATTCCCAAAGTCCGTTTGAGGTAATCAGTGCTTGCAGAAAAGCCATTGAGCAACTGACAGTATTGATAAAACGTCTGCATGCAACTTGGAATGTAACAAATGTACTTCTTACTGCAGATCATGGATTCCTCTATAATGATATGAAGTTTGAAGATAAGGACAAGCATAGCATTACAGACTCTGCTATAGAGAAAAAGACAAGATATTATCTTACAGATAGTAACGATACTTTTGAGGATATTGTAAAATTTCCTCTTGACAAAGTTTCTTCTATCAAGAGTACCACGCCGTTGCAGGTTGCAGTGCCTATCGGGACTAACCGCCTGGCTGCACCAGGTGGCTACAATTTTGCTCATGGTGGCGCTTCACTTCAGGAAATGATTATTCCTATTATTAAGAGCGTGCGTAAGAAAACAAACAAGACAGAAAAGGTGGGCGTAGCTCTGATGAGCCACAACCTGAATATGGTAAGTAGCCGCCTGAAGTTCCAGATGATACAGTCGGAAGCTGTAAGCATGACCGTGATGGAGCGTAAGGTTGTTTGCTGTATTTATAATGGTGACGATCCTGTAACCCAGGAAAAGGAAGTGACACTGAATAGCACCGATGCAACGAACTTGAACAATCGTGTATTTGAAGTGACACTCAATTTGAATAAATCTGTCAATGCAAGTATGTTACAGCTTAGAATCTACGATGTGGATGACAAACTGAACCCACTTGTGCGTGAGACAGTGAAGAACAATACAATGATAGAACAAGATTTTTAAGGAATACTGCATATGGATTTACAACAGAAAGTAATGAATGCCTTCATCGGCAAGGTGGTAAGAAAGGATTTGGCTTTCCTCGTGAAGGGAGGCCTGCCTGTTCCTACATACGTGTTGGAATACCTGCTGGGGCAGTATTGCGCCAGTGATGATGAAGAAATCATCAACGAAGGTTTGGAAAAGGTGAAGCAAGTGATCCAAAACAACTATGTTCACCGTGCTGAAGCAGAATCGGTAAAAGGTATCATACGTGAGAACGGCAGACATCGCATCATCGATAAAGTGACCGTTGTACTCAACGAGAAAAACGATGAGTATCAGGCTACATTTGCCAACCTGGGATTGACAGGAGTGCCTATCGGTACAGACTACGTACGTAAGAACCCAAAATTGCTTAGTGGCAATGGAGTTTGGTGCATCGTTACCATTGGCTATATCAGTGGTGAAAACGTCAAGGTGAGATGGGAAATCCAGACATTGAAGCCTATCCAGATTTCAAATATCGACCTGCAGGAATATATCGACCAACGTAAAAACTTCACTACAGAGGAGTGGATTGACTTCCTAATGCACACCGTGGGTCTGAACCCTGAGGCAATGAACCGCCGTGAGAAGTTCATCACTTTGGCTCGTCTTCTCCCTCATGTTGAGAACAACTTCAATTTTATGGAATTGGGTCCAAAGGGTACAGGTAAGTCTCATGTGTTCCAGGAACTGTCTCCTTATGGCGTACTTGTCAGCGGTGGTGACGTAACCTCAGCCCGACTTTTCGTGAAAATCCAGGGAAACAAGGAGATTCTCGGACTGGTAGGCTATTGGGATGTAGTGGCATGGGACGAGTTTGAGCAGCAGAAAGGCCGTAATGTGGATGCTGTGCTCATCGACACGATGCAGAACTATCTTGCCAACAAGTCGTTCAACCGTGGTAAGGGAACTCACGAGGCAAGTGCATCCATGTCTTTCGTAGGTAATACTAAACATACTGTTCCATACATGTTGAAGAACAGCCATCTGTTTGAGAGTATTCCTACCCAATTCATCAAGGGTGCGTTCCTCGACCGAATCCATCTCTATAATCCAGGTTGGGAAATCAAGATGTTGAAGAAGAACAGTTTCTCCAAGGGATATGGTCTTATAACAGACTACATTGCAGCCGTGCTTCACGAGATGCGCAATGATGACAGAACTGCAGTGCTGAATGACTATGCAAAGTTTGACGGTTCACTCTCAGAGCGTGACCACCTTGCTATCCGTAAGACTTTCTCTGGCATGATGAAACTTATCTATCCTGATGGTAAGATGACAGACCAGGAGGCTTATGAGTTGGTTGACTTTGCTGCAGAAGGTCGTAAACGTGTGAAGGATCAGCTCTATGTGATTGATGAAACTTTCATGGCAGAGCCTGCAAAGTTCAAGTACATCAACCTGAAAACAGGTATAGAGATGAGTGTGGAGACTTTGGAGAAAGTGAGCAATCAGCTTATTGTACCAATCAACGCTCCTACAAATCCAAATGGAGAGTTGACAGATGCTGATACACAACCGATGAATGAAGGTATGCCAGAAGCTACAGCGCATGAGCAAGCAGAAACAGCAACTCATGTAGGCAAACGCCCTCGCATTCCTGTACTTCAAGAGAAGAGTATGAGTTTCCGAATGGGACAGACAGGTGTAAGCTACGAGAAGCTCTTCGCTCCATACATGGCTACAGCAAATGAAATTACAGTCGAAGATCCATATATTAGAGCTCCTTGGCAGGTAAAGAACTTTATGGAATTTGCTCTGATGCTTATCAATACACGCCCAGTGGATGATTTGAAACTCAATCTCATCACTAATGAGGAGGAAGAAAAAATTCCAGATCTGATAGACAAACTTGATGAGATCAAGGATGATCTTGCTTCCTATGGTATTGAGTTTACGTACAAATTCAGAGACTTCCATGACAGATGTATCAAAACAGATACAGGATGGACAATTACACTTGGTCGTGGACTTGACATGTTTGAAAAATATAGTCCCTACTCGATTGCGTCATCAAAACAGGACATGCGTAAGTGCAAGGAGTTTACTGCAACATTCATGAAAACAAAAAACGTATAACGATATGTCAAAGCTAAGTAAAAATGCATTCGCAATAATGGCGATGTGTGAGAATACAAAAGAGCCTTTCGGCATCACAGTTGATCCTCGTGAAGGCAGTTACGCTTTCGCTTGGGCATTTAAAATAAAAAAGGAACAAGCGAAGAGAGAAGGTTACGACAAGACCCATGTTCGAGGAGCCGTTATGTTTGACGAAAACTTCAATGGCTGTCCTTATTGTGGATCGAAGAACTTCTATATCTGCAATAGATGCGGTAAAGTAGTTTGCTATCATGGGCAGGAAGTTGTCACATGTCCAAACTGTGGTAGTTCTAGCACACTGCAAGCAGCTGATAGTGTAGATTTATCTGGTGGTGGTTTCTAATGATAATAAAAGACTAAAGATATGATAGAATTAAAAATCGGCGAAAGCGTTAGTTTGACTAACGGTGCACAGGCTAAGATTATAAAAGAACTTGGTCGTGGAGGACAAGGAATTGTTTACCTTGTTGAAGTAAATGGGCAAAATATGGCCTTGAAATGGTATTTCAACAATATGGGAGACTGGTTCTACCGCAATTTGGAAGAGAATGTAACCAAGGGAGCTCCATCCGAGGCGTTCCTATGGCCAGAATACCTAACAACGAAACAGAAAGGTACCTATGGCTATATTATGAAACTCCGTCCACAAGGCTATCATGAATTCGGGCAATACCTTCTTGCTCGTGCAAAATTCAAGAGTTTTGAAGCGATGGTAAATGCTGCGATGAAGATTTGTGAGGGATTCAAAGCTCTACACCTTTCCGGATTGAGCTATCAGGATTTGAATGATGGTAACTTCTTTATTCACCCTGATACAGGTGATGTACTAATCTGTGATAACGACAATGTTGCTCCAGAAGGTGTAAGTTCAGGTATTCTCGGCAAGGCCAGATATATGGCTCCAGAAGTGGTTACGGGTAAAGCAATGCCAAGCAAACAGACCGATAGATATTCTCTTTCTGTAGTTTTGTTCCTGTTGTTTTATGCAAATCATCCACTTGAAGGTGCTCGCGTGTTAGCTTGTCCATGTATGACAGAAAAGTACGAAAAACAGTTCTATGGAAGTGAACCTATCTTTATATATGATAAGGTCAACGCCAACAATAGACCAGTTCGTGGAGTACACAATAATGTCTTACGTCGTTGGAATGCTTTTCCTGCAATATTGAGAGAAACATTCACTCAGGAATTCAGTTCTGAATGTCTTAGTGATCCTAACAAACGAAAACTTGAAAGACAATGGCAGAATGTTATCCAACAAATACGAGATATGCTGGTTGTTTGTCCAGAATGTAAAGACGAGACGTTTGTAGAGGATGCTAATACACCAAAGTGCATGTGCTGCGGTAAACCATTCGATATAGCCGGTACATTACAAATCAACGACCGTAAGGTGCTTTTGACACCAAACACGAAAGTTTACGTGGATATGGACAATAAACCAGATATTCAAGTAATAAATGTGCCTGGAGACCGTTATCCTATACAGTTGAGGAATATCACAACCAATAATTGGGTTGTAGAGACTCCTTCAGGAAAGATAAGATCAGTTGACCCCAACATGGCCATGCCTGTAAAAGCAGGACTGAAAGTCAATTTGACCGGTGCCATAAAAGGCGTGATTATTTAACAGATTATTGTATAACATTTTAATATTTACAGCTATGGGACTTTTAGACAATGAAAGCATTCCAAGAAGAAAAATGGGCTCACCTGAAAAAGTGTGTGGATTAAGCATACAATCTTGTTAGTCTGAAGAGAAAGAATTTCTTGTCAATGATACCCCGAAGTTGTGCTCTGAAATGCTTGACTTTTGCATTGAAAGATTCTGCA
>NZ_NOVE01000063.1 GCF_002265625.1 Prevotella sp. 885 | reverse complement strand
CTTTTCAAAGAACTCTTTCTTTATTCGCTTTTCTCGAACTCTTCTCAATCTCGTTTTGCTTGAGGTTTCGTTCGTTCTCGAAAGCGGATGCAAAGGTATAGCTTTTTTCCGTATCTCCAAAACTTTTAAGTAAAAAAGTTAAGAAAAGCTGCACTTTTAGGGTTGAAATTGATATTAGTCAAATAAAAACTGTGTTCGATAACAGCAACACATTAATTATATATAGTTGAAAGTTGAGAGTTGACGGTTTGGAGTTGAGAGTTTGGTATCATCATAGTGGCGGGATTATTACTGAATGAACACGCAAAAAGCATAATAAAAAAGCGAAAGCGCCGCTATCATAAACGATAATGACGCTTTCGCTTTTTCTATTTATTCAGATTGACTTTCTATTTAATCTGCCTTACCTTTCCATTCAGGGGTGCCTTGGCTTCTTTAGGATATGTGCGCGAGAGGATGGACCATTCGGCGTTTTCGATGTGGGTGTGGAATGCGGCGCGTGTTACGGTTGTGCCGTTGGCGTCAGTCACTCCAAGAACCACGACGTACCATCCACGCTCTTTCTGTGTGAAGTTTCGTGAGAAGTCGAGCTTGCCGTCAGCGTTTATATCAGCGGTCACGTCCTTTGCCTCTGCCGCAGCAGCCACCTCTTCCGGCCATGCCTCGTAAGGATTCTCGTAGTTCTTGTTCTTCACAATCTCGTTGAGAGCGTCGTCCCAATCGTTCTCCTTCATGACGAGGATGGACGCCTTGTCAATCTTGGATGCCTTTGTCTTCACGTTATAGGTGACATTAAGACTGCCGTCCACGCACGAATAATCGGTTAGATCCACCTCGGCACAGTCGTTGGCTGCAACCGGCTTGATGTGGACATTCTCCACTTCTGCCTTCACCCAGTCGCCGTTGGCGTCCACTCCGAGCACGTAGAACGAATAGTCGTCCTCGCTTTCTATGTTCCATCCCTTGTCTTCGTCGGTCAGCTCGTTCCACTGGTCGGCGGTGAAGTCGGAGCCTTGCGTGAACATAAGCCACTCGTAACCGAAGAGACTTATGAACTCGTCGATACTGCGCGACGTGCCTATAACCATGTGCAGCGTCTTGATCTGCTGTCCTGGAACTACGGAGAAGAGCGCGTGTCCGTCAGCGTCCAGTCCCTTATACTCCACATCGAGCGTAGCAGAACTCTCTCCCGGTTCGGGTGTAGTGATTTTCTGATACTTCATCTGTGTACCGAGACTGTACTTACCGTCGTTCTCTACGAGGTCGCACGTAACGAGATAATAGCCGAGTCCGCCACCTACGTACTGCGTCTCGCCCGATGCGTTCTTCACACCGTCCTGCACATTGTAAGTCTTCGTACCGAAAGCTCCCTCGCCGTATCCTGTCGACATAAGCGTCACGAAAGCTGACTTAAGCTCCTCATCGGTCATCTTGCTGAGGTCCTTGCCACCCATATACTGCATCACGAAGAGACTCATATACGCCTCACTCAGCACCATGTGATAATACGGTTGATCCTGCGTCTTAGTGGTGACGGTATACTTGATGGAGTTTTTCGTAGTCTTCACGTCCGTTATCTCTGCTTTCGCCTGCTCCCTTACTCCCTCGGGGCGTCCGAAGGAAAGATAGTCGTCCGGACCAAGATCGACGGTCTCCACTTTCTGTTCTCCCTTATTAAGGTAAACGGTCTGCTGCGCCATCGACGGCATTGCGAACGATGCGGCAGCAAGTGTCAATATAGAAAATAATGATATCTTCATACGTATGGTTCTCCTATATATATAATATATGTTTAGAGTTGTGCGGCGTTGCCCTCGAAGTGGCCCATAATGCTACCGCTATATTTCTTTGCACTGAAGACTGTGAAGTCGAGATTTATCTTACCGCCATCAACAGTCAGCTTGGCATTGCCGCCAAGTGCTACGGCTGCAGTGCCTGACGTTGTGCTCTGGCAGTACTTCGTGCCTTCATATGTGATGGATATCATCGCATTCTCACTGGTACCAGAGAATCCGTGAACCATATCGTCATTAGCGAAACCATCAGGAACCGTCACGACGATGTCGGCAGCAAGAACGTCCGTAGCTGTCATGGCGTCACTCTTCGTAGAGAGATAGATGGTGTATAAGCCATCGGAATGTTTGATTGCAGCACCCTTCAGAGTGACGGGATCAGCTCCTGCCACCGAGAATTCGTTAGGCAGGCTGAGGTCGTAAGGAGCGGGCTCGCCATTATAGCGTACCTGCAGCTGGCGGTCGGCAGTTCTTCCCATACCTTCCACGTCGATGGTAATGTCATACGTGCCGTCGGCGTTCTTGAGAACTGACACGGAACCTGTAGCGTTTCCTGTCTTTCCGTTGGAAATGCTGATGGTCTGCGGATTGTTTACGTCTGTGGCATTGTCAACGAAGGTCAGTTCGTACTGCTTCTGTCCGTTGATGTCAATCTCGCTGCCGTCCATATTGCTTTCCGGCACGAACAGGCGGACGTAATAATAGCAGTTCTCCAGGTCGTTGGCGCGGTCGATATTGCCCGGTGTAAGATAGAACGCTGTGCCGTCAGCCACCTTCTCGGCGAACGCAGCACGCATCTCCATGCGCTTTCCGTCGACTGTGAAGTGGTACGGGCTCTGGGCTATATCCGTGAAGCCGCCCTTATACTGTCCTAAGAAAGCCTGTCCGCCGTCAATAGGGAGACAGTCAAAATTGACAGACAGCTGTCCGTCCTCCATGGATATGTTAGCCGTTCCGTCAGCAAAATAGTCAGACCAGTCGTCCGTGGAGAACATCACCGGCTCATAATTGTCGTCATTGGTGAACTTATCCATGTCGAGATACATGACCTGAAGGAAATCATTGTCTGTGTAATCATCGGCAAACTTACTCAGATGGACATTCTTTCCGAGCAATCCGGTGGTAACCGCCACCTGAAGGTAACTGCCTTCAGCAATCTGCTCCACAGTGGTGAGCCCTGCTGTCGGAGAGAGATAGATGTAAGCATACGATCCTTTGTAAGTGACCACCGCCGACTTCATCTCTACGGTTTCGTCACCTATGCGGACACAATTGCCCGTAAGCACGGTCTTGTGAAGGAACGTGATGTTGTCTACATCTTTACCTATTTCGTAGGCGGAAACGATGCGTCCGTCTTTCACGACAAACACGCTGTCTGGTGCTGTCGCTGCCATTGCTTGCACGGCAGTGCCGAGAAGCATGTAAAGAAGAAAGAAGAATATTTTCCTCATATATCAAGTATTAGGTTACTAATACCACAAAGGTAGCCTATTTGAAGATATTGGCAAAATAAAACAAAAGTTTTTTCTGAAAGTAAGCAAACAAAAAAAGACAGCTGGAAGGGGATTGTTCTCCTTCGAGCTGTCTTTTTTCTTATTTATGCTGATTATGTGTATCTTACAGGTTGTGCTCTGCGAGCCAGCGCTCTGCCTCAAGAGCTGCCTTACATCCAGAACCTGCGGCTACGATGGCCTGACGGTATGTGGGGTCGGCGCAGTCACCGGCAGCGAATACGCCGTCAACGTTGGTGCGGGGCGAACCGTCCTGAGTCTTGATGTAGCCAGTCTCGTCACACTCAACAGCAGGACGGAATACGTCTGTGTTGGGCTTGTGACCGATGGCGAGGAAGAAGCCGTCGATGGCGATGTCGTAATGCTCCTCGTCAGCCTCACCCTTGCGCTTAACGACGTGAGCACCCTCTACGCCGTCCTCACCGAAGAGACCCTCGGTATTGTGCTCATAGAGAATCTCAATCTTCTCGTTGTCCTCCACGCGCTTCTTCATAACGTCTGAAGCACGGAGATACGGCTTGCGCACAATCATGTATACCTTCTTGCAAAGGCCAGCGAGATAGAGAGCCTCCTCACATGCTGTGTCGCCGCCACCTACCACAGCCACAGTGCGCTTGCGATAGAAGAAGCCGTCACACGTTGCACATGCGCTTACTCCCTGTCCGTTGTATTTCTTTTCGTCGTCAAGTCCGAGATACTTGGCGCTGGCACCTGTTGCGATAATCACGGTGTCTGCCTCAATCTCCACACCCGTATCGGTGGTAAGCACGTAAGGCTTCTTTGAGAAATCTGCCTTGGCGATGCTTCCCTCACGCATGTCCACGCCGAAGCGCTCTGCCTGCTTGCGGAGGTCAGCCATCATCTGATTGCCCTCTACGCCTTCGGGATAGCCCGGGAAGTTCTCAACGATAGTTGTCTGTGTGAGCTGTCCTCCAGTCTGAATGCCGCAGTACTCCACGGGACTGAGGTTTGCTCTTCCTGCATAGATGGCTGCTGTGTAGCCAGCAGGACCGCTACCGACGATAAGGCAGCGTACGTGTTCTCTGTTTTCCATTGTTGGTCTGTTTTTTATAGTAGTTCTTCTATTTGCTTTGCTATGTTGCTGATGCTCTCTGTCGGCTCGAAGCGTGCGATTACCTGACCGCGCTTGTTGACGAGGAACTTTGTGAAGTTCCACTTGATGTCGCTTGTCTCCTTATAGTCAGGTGTCTCCTTTGAGAGAATCTCTTCAAGCACGGGTGTGAGTTCGTGTTCGGGATTGAATCCTGCGAATGTCTTCTGCTCCTTGAGGAAGACATAGAGCGGTTCGGCATCGGCACCGTTCACCTTCACCTTCTTGAAGCGCGGAAACTCCGTACCGTAGTTCAGCTTGCAGAACTGGTGGATTGACTCGTCCGTGCCTGGAGCCTGAGCTCCGAACTGATTGCACGGAAAGTCGAGCACCTCAAATCCCTGTGCATGGTATTTCTCATAGAGCTTCTCCAGCTCTTCATACTGTGGTGTGAATCCGCATTTTGTGGCTGTGTTGACAATGAGCAGCACCTCATTGGCATACTCCTTCAGGGACACGTTCTTCCCTTTTCTGTCTTTTACAGAGAAATCGTATACAGTTCTCATTTTTCTCCTTTTCTATGTTTTTGTTGTTCGGTTTTCTTTTTACCTTATATAATGAGATACAAAATTAGGCAAAAATATTGAGAAACAAGAATCTGACGTCAATATAAACTTACGTTTTTTGTTCGTTTAAATTCCGAAATAGGGAAATCCCTACTCTGTAATATGGAAAAAATATTGTTTATTATGTTATGTTTTGATAAATTTGCAACGTGAAAGTAAAGAACAAGAATAAGTGAAAAATCAAAAAAACAGAATATTATGAAACGCATTTACTATTTCCTTACACTCGCCGTGATGGTGCTTGCACCTCTGGCAATGACAAGTTGTGACGACCCGTATTACGACGACTGGTGGTATGACGACCCGGACGAGTGGTATGACCGTCCTTACGACGACGGTTCTGACGACCTCGTAGCTATGGCGCAGATGCTGAACGGTTCGTGGACGGGTGAGCTGACAAACGAATATACGGGCGAGGACGGCAACCGCTATCAAGCCAATATGTACGTGGACTTCAGCTTTATACAGTATACAGCCAACTCGAACAACGGCAACGGCTTCGAGACAGACTATGTTCCAAAGACTGACAAGTACGGCAAGCCGCTGCGCGACGATGACGGTAACGTGCTCTACGACTCGCAGACATTGCAGTTTAAGTGGTATATCGACCCAAGAACGTACAACATCTACGTGGAATACGCCAGCGGCATGCGCTATGTGCTCGACTCTCACGGCAACAGCCAGACTTCAGGCTTCTCACTTAGCAACAATGACTTCAGCGGCGTGATGGAGGGCGTGAACAACGACGAATACGTATTCTTCGACTGTGAGCGCGTGACAAAGGCCCTCGCTCCTAACAAGAACAACAGCACGACAACAAGCACTCGCTCGTTCGGTTCGGCTAAGGAACAGAAGAGGGTGAAGAGCGAAGCTCCTTTAAAATTACGAGTTAGGAACTGAATATAAAAGTTGAAAGTTTTAAAAAGTTGAGAGTTTAGAGTTGAGGGTTGAGAGTTATGATTACTTTTGATAACTACATTGTTAGCTATGTATTATCTATAAAAACATATCATAACTCTCAACCCTCAACTTTCAACTCTCAACTTGTCTCAACCCTCAACTCTCAACTCTCAACTTGTTTTACTTGTCCAGGAGGAACGGTCGATTGTTACGGTTCTCCCATTTCCATGTGAATGTCTCGCCGAAACGGTTGACGAATATCACTTTTATGTAACGATATTTCTTTGATGTGGGACGGGCGCGGAAGAGGTGGCCTGTCTTGGCGAGCTGGTGCTTTCTTGGCTTTGTCCTGAGGAAAGCCTCATCATTGTCTACAAAGCGCTGCATCAGTCCCTTATACTTTCCGTCCTCATACCATACCACACGGCAGTGAGGATCCCACTCCCATACGTTGGCTACGATAAAGTCTTTCTGCGTGCGGAACTCTCCCGGCTTATACACACGCATCTGAACATCCGACTTGCTGTTGGCGGAGCGATACTTCCAACGAAGTTTCTTGCCGTCCACTGTCACCACCATATATCCGTTCGGCGAACCGTCACGGCAGATGTTTGACGTCCACCATGCTCCGCAAGCCGAACCTATGTTGTGCTGATAAAGACGCGGCGACACCTCCACGTTCTCGAAGAAGTGGGTGTGTCCGGCGAAGACATGGGCATCGTAGGGGGCGAGTATTTCCTCCAGACGCTTGGCGTTAAGGATGTTGTCGATGGGTTCCATGGCGTTCCATCCCGGCGCGTGCATGTTAAGGATGACGAGGCGGTCCTTCGGCACGTAGCTAAGGTCGCGCTCCAGCCAGCGCACGTCTTCGTCCGTTATCTCCTCCTCGTAATGGCAACCTCCGCGATAATTGATGCTCTTGATGGTCACGACGTGAGCGTTGCCTATGTTAAACGAATAGTTGATCGGACCGAAATAGCGCCCGAACATCTGCTCAGCGTAACGCTCGGCACCGACAGACGAATTGTGAAGGTCGGCATACGCCTTCTCGAAGTCATGATTGCCGATGCACTGGAAGAAGGTCATTCGGTGGTTCTTGATGCTTTCCACGTACTGCGGATAGATGTTCATATTGTCAAACACTACGTCGCCGAGCGTCATTCCCACCACGTCGCCCGTCTTGCGCAGCTGCAAGGCAGTGCGGAGAATGGAAGGCATGGTCTCGTTGCGCCAGCGTTTCATGTCGTGGGCATTGAGAATCTGCGGGTCGCTGATGGCTATGTAATGGAAACGGTCAGACACGGAGTCGCGGCGATGGAGGCGGAAAGTGTTGCCGTTGCGATTGGCTACAGCCTCTCCGACGGGGATGTAATAGCCCGAAGCTATGCCGTCCTTCTCTGGCAGACGATACTCTCGCGGTGTGGAGATGGAGACAAACTTGCTGACCGTGGTGTCGGTGGAAAGCTGCCATGCGCCGCGTCGGTCCGTCTTACAGAACTCACGTCCGTTGTTTACCACTACTCCGGCGATGCCTTTGCCTTCCTCATCCACGACAACGCCCTTCAACATCAGAGGTCGGTCAGCCGGCTTACCGCTCACCAGACCCACAAACAACAATAGCCCCATGAAGACTCTAAAGCTCATACGCAATATCTTTTTGGTCTTCACAAAGGTATGATTCTGTCTTTTCATATTCATTACCATATCATTAATATATATAGAAGCTGAAAGGTTCAGCCACATTTAATATTGCAAAGTTAGCCCAAATAAACATAAATAGCTAATTTTGCAACTCCAATTAATATATATTAAAAAACAAATAAACAATGATTATACTCCTTACTGTCGCCGTCTACTTCGCGGCACTCATGTTGTTCAGTCGCCTTACGGCAAGCCGCGGCGCTGACAACGAGACGTTCTTCCGTGCCAACCGTCGTTCGCCATGGTATATGGTGGCGTTCGGAATGGTGGGTGCTTCCATATCGGGCATCACCTTTGTCAGCGTTCCGGGCATGGTGATGCGCACGGACATGACCTACATCCAGACGTGCATCGGATTTATTCTCGGCTACTTCACCATAGCTTTCGTGCTGCTGCCCGTCTATTACAAGCTGAATCTGACCACCATCTATTCATACCTGAAAGAACGGCTGGGCATGCGCTCCTACAAGACGGGAGCGTGGTTTTTCCTTATATCGAAGATGACGGGAGCGGCGGTGAGGTTCTATGTGGTGTGCATAATACTGCAGAGCTTCGTAATGGACGAAGCCGGCATTCCATTCCCCGCCACCGTAGTGGGAATGACGTTGCTGATTTGGCTTTACACAAGACGCGGTGGCATAAAGACATTGGTGTGGACTGACTCGTTCCAGACCACGTGTATGTTTGCTGCGCTCATCCTGATAACCTATAATGTGATAACGCAACTGGGACTCAGCGTGCCTGAGGCATTGCGTGCCATTGCCGCAGACAGCCACAGCCGAATGTTCGTCATGGACGACTGGGTGTCTACGCAGAACTTCTGGAAGCAGATTCTCAGCGGTGCGTTCATCGCCATAGTGATGACCGGTCTGGACCAGGACATGATGCAGAAGAACCTTACGTGCAAGTCGTTGCGTGAGGCTCAGAAGGACGTATGCACGTACGGCTTCGCTTTCGTTCCTGCCAATCTGCTGTTTATGGCGCTCGGCGTGCTGCTTATGATGCTTGCCGGGATAGAGGGTGTGGCGCTGCCCGCAAGCGGCGACGAGCTTCTGCCGATGTTTGCGGCTACGGGAAGTCTGGGTACGGCGGTGACGGTGTTGTTCACGATAGGCATTGTGGCAGCGTCGTTCTCAAGTGCCGACTCTGCCCTTACAGCCCTTACCACCAGCTTCTGTGTGGACGTATGCGAACGACCGAAGGACGAGCGTCTGCGCAGGAAGGTGCACATCGGCATGGCTGTCGTCTTCGTGATGTTCATCCTTATCTTCAAGGTGTTGAACAGCACGAGCGTCATTGACGCCATATACGTGATGTGCTCCTACACTTACGGTCCGCTGTTAGGTCTCTTCGCCTACGGTCTGCTGACACGACGCGCCACTAACGACCGCATCGTGCCTTACATAGCCATTGCCTCTCCCCTCCTCTGCTTCGCTCTCGACACGGCATCGAAGGAATGGTTGGGCTATAAGTTCGGCTACGAACTGCTGATGATAAACGGCTTGCTGACATTCGTAGGAATGTTTATTTCAAGTCAGCCCAGCTCGAAGCATTAAATGTCTTCTCCACCTGCTTCTCGATGTCGTCGGGAAGGTTGCAGAAGAAGTCGATGCCAGTGAGCTGTTCCAGCTTCTCTATGGACATACAATGAGAGAGAAGAGTCTCTTCGGTGCGCCATGCCTTGGTCTGGTTGCTCCAGAATCCTACGGCGGCATAGCCGAACTGACTCTTGCGAAGGATGGCCATGAAGAAATATTTCGGTACGATCATCTTGCCGTTGATGCGGGTGATGATGTTCTTCTCGTCGTCGATGGTTCCTCCCTTACATACGTATATGGTGTCAGTATAAGAGAGATTCTTAGCCCATTTCTGTAGTTGGCTCTCCATTCTTACCCACAGTCCGCGGTTGGACGTTCCATCCTGATATCCGTTAAACTCATGATATTGCGGCTGCATGTTCGACATATAGAAGGTCTGCTCATTGGCTTCGTGTGAGAAAGTGCGGTCTGCACTCGGACAGATATGGCCACGGTCGTAACCAGGGAAATATCTGAACTCTGACCAATACTCTGAAGGCGACAACGCCGGATCGAAGGTGAAGTCAGCCACACGCGAGTAATTGCCCGTGAATCCCTTGTGGAGCTGATAGCACGACCAGCGCTGCGACTTCTTGTCACAGTCCCATTCGGTGGCGAAATTGATGGCTTCAGAATCGTACGACGTATTGGAAAGGCGATGCACGATGAGCTTCTGATTGCCCGTCTTCTTCAGAGCCGGAAACTCAAGACGTCTTACAGCGCGTTCTGACGTTACGGTATTGGCGTTCTTGTTTCCTGAAGACGAAGAGTTGTCGTTGCCGATATACTGAGCATCGTCGTCACCACAGCCCACAAGAGCCATAGTGAAGCACGCCACAACGGAGAGGGCAAGGAGCCTGAACAGTTGTTTTGGATAAAGATTCATTATAATCAAATGGATTGGAATTATATTAATGGATTGTAATTGAGAAAGAACTATAGGTATGAAAAAAAAGAAAGTGTGTTCCAAACGTATATGCAACTACGCTTAGAACACACTTTCGATGTGCATAGTCAAAGAAACAGGCTTTCGCCTATTCTATAGAAATATATGTTTATTCTATTTCCTATTTCCTTACTTGCGAACCTTTGCGTAACGGCTCATGAACTTGTCTACGCGACCAGCGGTATCGACGAGCTTGCTCTTACCAGTATAGAACGGGTGAGAGGTGCTTGAGATTTCGACTTTAACTACTGGGTAAGTTTCGCCTTCAAACTCTACTGTCTCTGATGTCTTGCATGTAGACTTTGTAAGGAACATATCGCCGTTGGACATATCCTTGAATACGACGGGGCGATAGTTTTCTGGATGAATTCCCTTCTTCATTTTGATTAAATTGTTATTATTATTAAATTGATAATGTCGCTTTATAACTTTCAGCGGCTGCAAAGGTACGACTTTTTTTGCATACCGCCAAAAATTTATAGGTAAAAAGCGAAATATGATATATTATTACTTTTTGTAAGTCACAATCACCTTGGTGAAACGAAGCTGTGACGGCGCACCTGTCACAGTGCTGGTATTGGTGAGCGTAAACTCCTTGCTGTTGATACCAGAAATGACAAGGTTTGATCCGCTGATTGTAGTCTTTCCTGAAGTGCTTGAAATATCGCCAGAGGCATTGTAGAGTGCGCCGTTATACTCGTCACAAACAAATACCAGCGACTCGATGCTCTTTGCAGATTCAAACTTGATGGTGTTCTTCGGATAGATACGGATGGCATTACCAGTGGTGTAGAAGCTGGGAACGCTATTGTTGCCTCCACCGTCAAATGTGAGTGTAAGACCATCTGTAAGAGTCAGGGTCGAAAGCTTTGTAGCGTTTTCAAGACCGCAGTTAGCTACAACATATTCGAAGTCACCCTTGATATCATCACCCGGGGTGTCAGGAGTCTCTGTGCCACCGCCGTTGCTCTTAAGGCTTACGAGATAAGTCTCGCCCTGAACGGTCTCAGGAGTGTTGCCCATATAGTTGATGAGCGAACCGCAAACCACAACCTCGTCGCCTACAGCCACATTGGTCTTACCCTCTGTCCACTTCTCGTTGCCAAGATAGAGAGTGCGGAATACGTAGAACTTGTTGTCTTCCTTGCCGTCGTCAGAGATATAGAAAGAAGCGTTGCCGAACTGTGCGCTGAAAGCCTCCTTTACAGAAACCACCTTACCCTTGATGTAGTACTGCTTGTCTGTCTTTTCGCCAGAAGCAAGCTTGCTTGCCATCTGGTTGGCAGCCACGCTGTTGAACGGATTCTCCTTTGAACCGTCGCCAGTAGCCTGACCAGTAGAAGGAGTGGTGCCACCCTCTGTCTTGCCATTGAGAGCATAGATGTAGCCCTCGCCCTGTACTGTCTCAGGAGTGTTGCCACCGTAGTTCACCACCTTTGCGCAGATGATGACCTCGTCGCCCACCTTAACCTCGTCGTCAGAAGCGATGTTCTTGTTGCCAAGACCCTTCACACGGTAAACATAGAACTGTGTGCCGGTGGTAGTGCCGTCAGCAGAGATATAGAATGAAGCGTTGCCGAACTGAGCCGAAATCTCCTTTGTGGAAGAAACGATACCCTTGATGTATACATAGTCAGAAGAGTTTACGCCAGCCTCAAGAGACTTGATGTACTGCACGACTGCTAAAGGATTGTAGGGAGAGTCAACGGTTCCGTTACCCTCAGCCACCTCAGTAGTGGTCTCGCCGCCATTGCCGCCGTTGGGGATGTCATAAGGAGCGGGAACGTCCTCGCAGCTTGTGAAAGTGAATGCTGTCATAAGAGCGACAAGCATTGTATAAAGAATCTTTTTCATATTGTCTTTAATGTTTATTTGGGGATTATCTTTTTGTTTGTCTTATATATTATATAATGTATAGGCTCTGTTACTTCACTGCCTCAATGTCCTTGCTGCTGCGGAGCACCAGCTGTACGGTATTGCCGTAGCTGCTTGTAAGGCTGGTCTTGTAGCAAGTAAGGATGCCGGTGACGTTCACCTTGCCTGAAGGCACCGTCTCAGCGGCAAAGTCGGCGTAGCAACTTGTGCGCACACCTATCTGCTTCTTCTGTGCGGTGAATCCCTTGAAGTAGCGTGTAACGCCGTAACCTGTGGTGTAACCCTCCGATTCGGGAGCGAATGTCTTGCCAGGCTCGTTGAATTCCACGTTCTTCAGAGTGACAAGACGACCAGCGAGAGCGTAGGCATTGGCCTCAATATTGAGGTCGGAAGCATTCTCTACGACGATGGGAGTGGCCTTCGTCGGGTCTGCCTTACCTATCACCTTGAAGCGCGACTGCCATTCGTTACGGTTCATACGGCTCGGATAAGTCTGGTTCTTCTCGAAGTTGGTGTAGGGAATGCCAATCTGCGGCTGCGTGCGATACGTGCCGTAATAGAGTCCGCCTACGTTAACAAGAATCTCCTGACCAACGGCAAGCTGTCCGAACATACCACCCTGAGCCACACAGATGATCATACCTGCCGTGCCGTCGTCGATGGTAACCTGATTATAGAGGTTGCCCTCCATGTCGTTGCCTGTCACGACGCCCTTTATCTGCACGCCGTCAGCGATGCGCACCGTGTCGTTCACCTTGTCTTTCTGCTTTGCTCCATACTCGTCAATGAGCGACTTAATGGAAACGACGTTGGTCTCCTGCAACTGGCTGTTGCCGAAAGGAGAAGTCTCGCCAGTCGGGTCGCTCCAGTCTTCGTTCATACATGATGCCGCGCCGAAAGAGATGACGAGCGCCATGATGACAAGTTTCAGATATTTAATACTTTTCATTTTCTTGAAGTGTGGGTTTAGAATTTATACGTTATGTTGAGCATGCCGTTAGTGCCGTAAGCATAGAACTTATACGGATTCTTTGCGAACGAGTAGGCACGCTTCTTCACGCTACTCTGCTCAGGATTGTCAACGCTGGCTCCGCTGTAGTCGCTTCGGCTCTGCTCGAAGCCGCCTGTTACGATGTTGCGGTTGTTGAGTACGTTGGTAACCATGAGGTTGATGGAGAGCGATCCGTGCTTCAGATAGATGCTTCTGCCGATGGATGCGTCGAGCATGAATCCGCCCTTGCCCTTAGCCTGCTTGAGAGCGCTGGGAAGAATCTCGCCGGTAACGTCGTTGATGGTGGGTTCGCCATACTGCGACATAACCTTGTTGCGTGCCTCGACAGCCGACTTGAAGCGGTAGCTGGGCGAGTAGCTCAGATAGATGCGGTCATAGTAGTTGCCGTTGAGGTCGATAAACCATCCGCCCTGATGATAGCTGAGTCCGAGACTTGCCGCTGTGAGCGGTGTGCCGGCGTCACGCATGCCCTTGTTATACACCTCGTCGTAGTTGTTGCCGGTCTGATCGCTGCCGAGCAACTGTGAGTCTACAGACTTCATGTAGCAGAGCTTCGAGTTGTTGATGATCTTGGCGTCGCTGATGGTTCCGAGAAGCTTCACGTCAAAGAAGCTCGTCACCTTAAACTTAAATCCAGCCTCAACACCGTAATACTCCTTGTTCATGTCCGTGAGCGATACGTATGTGAATGAGTTTACGTCGTCGTTGTAGAAGTTCTGCCAGTCGGTCACGTTGGTAAGGCGTGAGTAATAGCCGCTGATGTTGAAGTGCAACCAAGAATTGTCGAACTGATAACCCAGCTCAGAGCTGAACACACGCTCGTTCTTAAGACCAGAAACGAAGTCGTTGTTGACCTCAGGAGCTACGAAAGACTTGGAAGCCTCCGGTGCACGATACTCGTAAGCAGCACCCAACGAGAGCGTATTGCCGCGACCGAGAGAGATGGTGGAAGCAAACTTCACGCCACCGTCAAGGAACTGTGCGTGGTGGCTCTTGCCGTACGAGTTGTTCGGAGCCAGACCGTTGCGCATCTTGCCGTCACGCTGCATAGACGTATAGCCGAGCTTTGCGGCGATGGTGTAGTTGAGCGGTCCGAAATTCTCAGAGTATGATGTCCACACCTTTGCCTTGTTTACGATCAGACGATAGTCAAAGCCGAAGCGGTCGCCCTCGCCCACAACGGCATTGCGGTTGTTGAGGTCGTACTGTGCCTGGTCAGAGTCGGCAGTATACTTGTCAGAGATGACGTACGTATTGATGTTGTGGAATGTGTTGGCACCGAGCAAATCCTCTATTGTCTGGTAGTGGCTGCCGTTGTTTGTGGCAGCCATCACGCCGAGGTTTATCTGCTTGTTCTTGTCAATCTGGTGATTGAGCGTAGACGCAAGCGAGATGGTGAGGTTGTCACTATGCTTTGCCTGGAGGTAGTACATGGCGTCCTTGCCGGCAAGGTTGGCGTTCTTGTTGGCATAGTAGAGGCGGTCCCAGTTGATCTGGCGGTTAGCCTTCGAAGCCTGCCAGTAGTTGTATGTGTACTGCCAGTCGGCGAAAGCCTGGTCTGTACGGTAAGCCTTGTCGTTCTCATACCACACATCGAAGTAGCTGCTGGGCAGATTCTTCCAGTAGTTAGGCTGCGGGTTGTCCGAGTTGTTATAGTTGAGCTTCGTGCCCTTATACATCGAGTAGCGTCCGAGCACTGATGTGGTAAGCTTTGTGTCGTCAGAGATTTTCCAGTCCCATGTGAAGATGGCAGACGGGGCGAAGTCGTTCACGACGCGCGAATTGCGCTTCTTGCCGTTCTGATAACCCCAATAAGGGTTATAGTATCTGTCGTTAGCCAGCCAGTAAACCTCGTCCGTACCAGGTCCCTGCGCAGAGCGTTCCGTTGGATTGCCCCATGTGGAGAGAGTCAGGCTGTGACGTCCTCCGCACAACACCTTCTGCAGTCCGAGGAAGTAAGAGAACGAGTTGTAGAATGTTCCCTCCACGTATCCGCGGTTTGCCCAGCGATAGCTTACGCCGCCAGTGAAAGCCCATCCCTTCTCGGACAGACCTGTGCTGTACGTATACATTCCGCGCAGCGTGTAGTTGCGGTTGGCGCCGCTAAGAGTGAGGCGCTGTCCCACAGGCATTGCCGACGGACGGAAGTTATAGTTATTGGCACCTCCCATGCCCGAGATGGCAAAGTTGTTCTGCTCGAAAGGCAGTGCGAACTCCACGTTACGTGTCATATTGTTCAGTCCGCCCACCTGAGAGTAGCGGAACTGTCCCGACTCCATGTCATTGAGCGAGAGTCCGTTTACGTAGACATCATTATACTTCTGGTCGAAGGCACGATAGCGGAATCGCACCGGCGAGAACAGATAGCCCACTCCACTGGCGTAGATGTTGCTGTTGGAGCTGACGATGGTCACGTTCTGCGACATGTCGTCATCCTCACCCAGCTGCGCCTCCGTGAAAGTGATGGCAGCTTCCGTGCTTATCGTGTTCATACTGAGCGAGTCAGTCTGAGCGTAAGCAGCCGGAACGCAGCACATAGCAAGCACTGCAAGATTTAGCTTTTTTTGCATGTATGTAATTAATTAGTTTTGATATATATCTTACTTAAACCAATAAAAGAACACGGACAGCTCCATGTTCTTTCATATATGTTGTTAAAGTTTTTCGATTTTATTGATTTCCTTTGCAAAGTAAAGAAAAAAAATCCGTAAATGAAAGCTTTTGATTATATATTTAGCTTGTATAATTCATAGGGGCTTTATTTGTCCCCTCTCAGCATACATAGCTACTCCTATAGGGGTGCAGAGCAGTTACTTTTAAAAAGCCGAATTCATTAAGCATCATGGATATTCGGCTCACCTGAAAAAGTGTGTGGATTAAGCATACAATCTTGTTAGTCTGAAGAGAAAGAATTTCTTGTCAATGATACCCCGAAGTTGTGCTCTGAAATGCTTGACTTTTGCATTGAAAGATTCTGCA
>NZ_NOVE01000062.1 GCF_002265625.1 Prevotella sp. 885 | reverse complement strand
TACAAAATGGTCACATTTTAATGATCCGTCTGAACTAAAAGCAGGTCTGGAATTATTTACCAGTAACATGGATAAGCTGACTAAAGATTGTTTTCAAAAAATGGTTGACAACAATCATTCTATCAGTTTCTCTTTACAAAAGGACTATCTTCCTATGTGGTATATGTATGGACATTATGGCAATGGCATAATGTTGGAGTTTGACCGCCAAAAGCTATTCGATAAATACAACTATCGATTTCTTCCATGCCTATATAAAGATTCTACTTTCTTTGATGATATCATATCAAAATTCATCAATTTTGAATATATTGATAATTTCTCTGCTTTAACACAGGAAGAAAAAGTTTATATGATTTCTTTACATACCAGTTTGCTTATAAGTATCATAAAAAACGATTACTATCAGTATGAAAACGAAGTTCGTATTGTTGGTATTGGCAATAAGATGGGATTTGATCAAGAAGACAAAACCGAATTCTTCAGGGTGCGTAATGGTGAACCGATTCCATACGTAAAAGAATATTTCAGCAAAGACTTTTTGAAATCCGTTTGGTTAGGCCCCTCAACACAAAATAAAGTGTTGTCTAAAGAAACGATTCAGTCTTTCTTAAAATCCAGAGGATTTGATGTTGATGTTGTATGTTCACCAATACCTTTTAGGTCATAAATATTTTGGAAAGACGCCTACGACTTTACTTTGTTAACAGCAACTTTAAGTTACTTCTATGTATTTCATAAAGTCGGTGTAGGCTGCTATCTTCTGGAGGTGTGCATGGCATCACTACCTCATCTGCCATATCACATACCTTTGCATTACGCTCTGCTGCAGCCTGGCGACTTTGCCTTGTTTGCTTGCTTGTTGAGATAATTAGGAGTCGGTTGTCTGCCAATGGTTTTTGCCAAACGTTAGGAAGTACTTTGTAATGTTGGCGACCAAGCATAAGGATGATACCGCACTTGCCACGGAGCAATATGTGTAGCACCTCTTCTTCCATACGCGAGGAGAAACCGCTCACTACAGCCACATCTTCTCTTCGCGCCAACTGTGCCGCCCATTCGAGAGTGGGCAGCACAGACAGCGTGGAGATATGGCTTGCAGCGAGAAACGCCACTTTGTGTTTTTGCAACAAAGTGGCGTTGCCGATTTGTTGTTGTGTGTTTGTCATTATTGCTTTTAATCGTTGGCATTTAGTTCGTCGCCCATACGATACTTGATATCGTAGTTGATGATAAAGTCTAACTCCTCATCTGTAAAACCATAATGCTTTGCAAGTACCTTGTCGACCTCATCGATAACAGACTTTGACAATCTTGGAAAGAATTGGGCAAAATTAACTTTGCCTTTATTCCTATATGTATATTCTGCTGGTATCATATTCTTTTCTAAATCAGCATTTAGCATAACAGCCAAATTGTCAAACTTCTCAAAATCATTTATCTTGGGGATTTTAAACAAAGAAAAGTATTTCTTCGTAAAATTATAACAATCTGACATTGATATCCAAAAATAAAAGAATAGTGAAGACATTATAATATCATATAGTACACCCTTGAATTGGTGTGATATTGGACATATTTTATATGAGTCTGCAATATTTAATTTATTACTTTGTAAAACGGAAAGGTCATAAAGACCTTTATTCCAATATATAGGGGCTGCATGATAATAAATAGTATCTTCTCTTGCAAATTTACTTGCAAGAGAATCTTTATTTATTGCAATCTTTTCTATAACATTCTTTCCTAATCTTCCAGCAAGTTTAGGAGCATTCAATGTATCAAAGCATTCAACATATATTACTTTACTGAATAGATGTTCTCTTTCACTTGAATACCATTTAATATATCTACAAACATATTTAGAATAGCTCTCTGAATATTTCGGTCTTGACAAATAGATTCCTGCACGAATTTTAACACCTGTAAATAATTCCGATGGATTTCTATCTCCTGAATAGAAACTGTTCCAACTAAATCTATTCTTGTATATTTCTTTTTGAAAAGATTCAAAACCATCTATAGACATTCCACTTAATGGTATAATATAGCCTATGCTTGACTTTTTATTGGATATCGTAATACATCTTTCTCCAACTAAGGCAAAAAGATTTTTTGACTCATATGTCTTATAATTTTTAACTTCATATGGTAAAGAATTATCTGTAAAAGTAACATACGGCGGATTACCAATCACCACATCAAATCCTCCATTTCCGTGAATGATGTTATAGAATTCTGCAAGCCAATGGAACGGCTGATGTGAGGATAGGAAATCTGCATATTCATCCTCGTTATTAGAGCCAACAGATGCAAACATATGACGATTGAGCAATTCATTGAGATCTGCAAGATGCTTACGAAGGTCATTCTTCGCCTTGGCATATTCAGCACGGTCGTCTGCTCCCGTGAGCTGTACCTGACGGAACAACTCATAGGCTGCGGACACTACCACAAGGCGTTCCTGGATCTTCTGCTCAAATTCCTGCTTGGCGAACATGTCGCCCTGCATAAGGTCTTTTTCCAATTGTGCTTCTGTTGCATATCCAACCAATGTGTTGCCACAACGAATATTGAAGTCGATATCAGGCAATGGGTCAAGTCCCATATTGTCAGCACGCTTGTCCACTTCTACCACAGCCACCATCTTCAGGAATAGGCGCAGTTTGGCTATCTCAGTGGCTTCGACCATGATGTCTACACCATAGAGGTTGCGCAAAATGATGCTCTTATAAATGAAATATTGGATGTTGCTGCGATATTTGCACGCAATCTCACCTAACTCCTTTTGGAACAAGTTCGGATTTTCAACATTCCATTCCTGCATTCGCAATATACATACCTCATAGAGCGGTTCGAGTATGCTCATGGCTGCAAACAGAAACGCTCCTGAGCCACAGGTGGGATCAAGGATGGTGACGTTCTGCAAAGCATGATAGAAGTTTGCCACCAGACGATGGTCGGTGGTATGCGAAAGCAAGTCGTATGTGAATGAGCGTATATCGAGATTGAGCGTAATGAAGTCGTTGATGTGGGTTATTGCTCCACTTGATATCTTCTCTATTAGAGTATCGCAACGCTGCAATCGCTCTATCGTTTCACGCCATATTTCTGTAGGTAGGGCAAACTGGTCGGCAGTAGGCCGGTTCCATTGCTTACGGCGCTCCAACAAATCAGGCTTCGAGGTGTCAATACCTACTGCGATATCGGCAGGAATGCGTTGCTGCCAGTCGGCGGAGTAGCCTCGCTTCACGGCATCATAGATGTAGCGGTCAGCACTCTCACGCAGGGTTGACCAAACATATCCATTCGGCTTGAACGAGTTGCGTGAAGAAGATTCTGCCACACGGTCAAACACCCAGGGCAGGATGCAGTTCTTGGAGATATACTCCGTTATGTCTTCTTTGGTGTAGTAAGCACCCATTGCTGCACGGTCATTGATATACTGCTCAAAGATGTAACCCAAAACGTCAGGGTTGATATCTTTGCCTGTTGCAGTAATGCGTGTGTCGAGATGCCACTGCCAAGTGTCGAAAAATGCAAACAGTGATATGAACGCATCGTCAGCAATGTCGATATTATCGTATTGTTGTTCAATGATATGGACATCAAACATACCACCGTTGAGATACGGAATGCGTCCGAAGCGGTGTTCCCACTCCGGAGTATGATGCGGGGCGTTTAGGCCTTCATGGAATAGCGACACAAGGAAGTCACGATAGAAGGAGCGATAAAACTGATTATCGCCTTCTTCCGCCTGTACCTGTCTTAGCTTGTTGGTGAGGTAATCCACGTCTCCATTAAGGAATCCCTTTTTCTGGATGAAATAGCAGAACATCAATCGATTGAGCATCACCGAAGCATACCATAGCTTATTGCGGTTTTGCTCTTTCTTCTTACTGTCATATAGAGGTATGTTATCATCTATGCCTGTAATGAAAGTGGCAAACTCCTTATGTTGCTTACGAAATCCGTTATAGAAATCTTTGGTGATTTTCTCTGAATTGACAGCGAAGGCTTGTGCTACATGTTGTCGCACGTCTATGATAGTGGTGAGTTCGCCAATGTCGAAAGTGATGGCAGCCAATTTTGAGAACAGAAAGTCAGCTTGGTCTGCAGTGGCATACTCTACGACCACCATGTCACGTTTCTCATTCTGTTTCAGCGGACACGCCCATAAGTGGTGTTCACTTTGTGGCAAGGTGTATATAGCAATATAATCGTTTGCCTGACGACGGAGTTTAAGGTCTATCTTACGGCACGTTGACATGTTGGGTATAACAGCTACCTGACATGTGAGGATTTGAAATCCATTACGTTGTGCCACAACTGTAAAATCATAGTCGGTATCATCGACAGTTATGGCTGGCAAGAAATGCTGCCCTTGGGGAGCATTCCATCCCATTTCCGTAATGAACAGCTCATGCCAAGAGCCTTGCTGTATCAACTGGTTGAATGTATTTCTATTCATAAAGTCGGTTTAATTAGTTTAAACTGAGTCCCATAGAACATATTATCTGGGGCTCACGCTGCTGATTGGTATCCTCGCTAATGCGGCAGAATGTGCCGTTGCGTCGCAATTCAAGTACATAGTCTACGATTTCCTCTTGTGAGGAGCGACGAAGCATCTGACCGAGTATCGTCTTGGTACTTTCAAGTAGCGGGTTATTGTATATATCATCTATGGCAAGTTTCAACGCTGTCTTTATCTCCTCAGTGTAGAACAAATCTATAGGACGTTCATAAGCATGCTCCAAAAGTTGTATGATGCGATAACGTGTAGAGAAGCGGTTGCCCAGAATACCACCAATATTTGAAGTGGTAGACTGCTCTGCAATTCCTTCAACGGCTTTTGCCACCAATTCGTGATGGTTGTCTATTGGCATCGTTGCTGGGGTATCTGAACTGCAAGACATAGCCTGCAATATTCGACGTTGCGACTGGCTCACAAGCGAACCGTCTGGTGAGAGCCATGACAGCACATCGAAATCGTTGGCTGTACGGGCGTATGTTATTACTCCTTGCTCTCCTGCATCTGTAACAGTTTTGGTGGAATATGCAATATTAGGGATGCTCGGAATTATCTGTTTGAGCTTAGGATTGGCATCTGTTGCATTCTTCCATATCTGATATGCCTGTGATGAAAGGTCAACATCGCCATCGTCTTCTTCGTCAAGCACACCGCTCTTCTCATTGAACATATCACGCAAATTCTGTTCATTACCCTCAAAGAATATTTCATCGCTACCTACGATATTGGCATTCTCGTTGATACGCTCGTTTAGACGCGAGCGCAAACGGATAATGCTTTCTACACCCTCGGCAGGGAAGAAAGAATAGCAGAATATCTTGTTTTCTTTCTGACCGATACGGTCTACACGTCCGGCACGCTGGATGAGTCGGATAATAGCCCAGGGCAAATCATAGTTTACTATGACATGGGCATCTTGCAAGTTCTGACCCTCTGAAAGAACATCTGTGGCAATCAGCACTCGTATTTCGTCTTCGGGCGATAGATTGCTCTTGCCATTGCTGACAGGCGAGAACCTTTCGACCATCTCTGTCGGATTCTTATATCCGCCAGTGACATATCCTATATGATCATATCCACGGCGTTTAAGCTGTTTGTAAATATAAAGTGCAGTATCAGAGTATTGGGTAAATACTATAACCTTCTCTTTGGAATGGATGCCAGACAGCAGCTTCTCTAACTCCAAGAGCTTCTGATCATCTGCGGGTTTCCAGTCACCGCACAATTTTATCATATCGATGATCTTCTCACAGTCTGCTAAAAGATGCTGTTTCAAAGTTCGTTTGAAGTATTTGCTGTCTAACCAGGCAAGATTGTTCTTAGTGGATATGATTTGATAATACTCCTGGGCTTTTTTACGATATACATCTATGTCTGTAGGAAATGTTATCGTTGCACCCTCTGCTATAGTGCGGTCCTCCTCAGATGAGAAGAACTGAAGATTACTATCCTCATCAGCAATGTATTCGTCTGGCAGGGTGTTTTCATCTCCTATCGGTAATGGTAACTTGTTCTCTATTGCATATACGAATACCATGTTACGCAGGATATGACGATACAGTGTCAGCAAATATGAGAAACCGCTACTGTCAATACGCTTAAAGAATGTACTCTTGCAGAATCCCATCATTCGATTGCCTGCACGAGAGAGATTTTCAAGCAACTGTTTTTCTATTGTCGTTGCGTCAATAGTTTTCTTTTCATTGATGTATTTTACCAATCCATAGCGGGGCAACTGAAGATCTTCCATCATACTAATCATGGAAGATGAATACAGTCGTGAATACTGGTCGCCTTCTACTGTTTCAAACTTCAGTGCCTTAGGTATGCGATCTGGAAAATAAGACCTACTTCCATCGTTGAACAATAGGTATTTTCTGCCATCAGTTTCGTCTACTTTGGCATAATTCTCCTTTATAAATGTACGTGTTCGACGTACAAGGAATAGCTTCATCAGTTCATTCCAATCTTCAGCGTATGGACTTTGTTCAAATGCTCGGATGCTTCGGATGAAAATCTCACTGTGTCGCTGCATAAATGCACGCTCACCACCTAATTGACGTATATATTCTTCCGGACGAATACCAAGGTCTTGGTCTTCACCTATAAATAATTTAAGCTGATTTGCTAAATCAGAAAAATCCTTGTTGTACGGCGTAGCTGTCAACAACAAGACATTACTGTCTTGATGCTCAATAAGCGTCTTAATATTGTTATAGCGTTTGCCTCCGTTGCGGAGGTTATGGCTTTCATCCACTATTATCAAACGGTAATAACGAGCACTGTCAACATCAATAGGCTTTGACATAGACATTATATCCACCTTTAAGTCGTACTTGATGGCGTACTTGCGCCACATATCCTGAAGATTTGCAGGGCAAATAACAAGAGTACTGCTGGCGTATGTTGTTTCATATATCTTGGCGATGGCACAGGCTGTTATGGTTTTACCCAAACCCACAACATCTCCAATCATTGCACCACCGCGTTTTTCATTACGTAGATGTCGAGCAGCTATCTTTACGGCTGTCTGCTGAAAGTCAAAAAGCTCATGACGGAATTCGGGGGTTAGAGTGAACTCCTTTATACCTGAACGTGCTTCTTGACTGAGGTGATATGCTGTCTTAAGGTATATGTAGTATGGGGGTATGATTTGTTCACTTGCCCAGCTCTCATCTATAACCTTAATTAGCTCTTGGGTGATGTCAAGGCAAAAACGATCATTCCAACGGTCGTCAAACCAATTTGCCAACTTTTTGACATGGTCGCTATCTGTGAAATCAGCATTAAGTTCTCCCTGTCCTGTAAATCCAGAATAGGTAAGGTTACTACTACCCATAATGCCAATAATTTTACTTGAGAAATCGGTTGGACGATAGGCAAGGTATAGTTTAGCATGGAGCGGTTCTTTCAAATATAGTTTTACTACTACTTTGCCATCTTTTAGCTGGGTTGATAAACGACGAAGTGTCCATTCATCTTGCTTTGTAGGTAATCCTATCAGCAATTGCTTCTTGAAATCGGCAGCTATCTGCAACTTGCACTTATTGGCGTAATCTGCATCTACATAATTATTCGATTGTCCATATATGTTGCGGATTAGTTCCTCAGGTGGTCTATGCATACCCACCAGCAAACGGCAAACGCGATATTTCTGTTCGTCATTCTCATATACATAACCTCCAGGAAGTTCGTCTACTTGATTGACTATCATATTCCATCCTCGAAGATTAAAGTATCCTACACAGAAATCTACACGCTCTACACCGCCTGAGGCCATAATGCCTTGCAAGCCCTCTTTGAACTTAACCTCTATGTTATCGTATATTCTTGCCATATCGTCAGAATACTTAGTTTTCAGTTATTGTAATTTACTATCGTAAAGTGTTCGCGTACAGAAAGTACACTTCCTTGCAAAATTATCATATTTTATTCTTTTAACATAAATTATCAATATAAAAATTCTTAAAAGCAATACATTTTGTACTATCCATTACTCTTGTGTATCGCATAGGAATGTTTATGTAGTAAATTCATCGAGAAAAGGTTTGTCTTTTTTTCAAACGACTCTCTACTATACCTTTGCCTCAAAAACAGCATATTATGCCCGATACACTAACATTTACATCCGTCCATAACATCCCCGATGCCCACGCCTCCGCAGCTTTCACCTCCAAGACAAGTGAAGTCTTCAAGGAGGAGCACAACATCGCACCAATCATCATCAACGACAAGATGAGGTACATCCCATGGGGAGGTGACAATCAGATGCCTTACAACATCATTGATCTCATCGAGTCTGACGAGACAATGAGCACTTGCCAGATGTTCAATGCTGAAGTCTGCTATGGCAGCGGACTTGTCTATGACACAGAACTTGCCACCGCACAAGTGCAAGCGCAAGTGGATGACTTCATGCTGGACAACGACCTCGCAAGTTACTTCCTCGGCGTGTGCCAGGACTTCAAGCACTTCGGCTTTTGCGTCAGCGTGATCATCCTCAATGAGGATGCCAGTCGTATTGTCCGCATCGTCCGCAAACAGGCGTGCTATGTCCGCTTTGCTCCTGCCGACAAGTCGGGCGTGATACCTTACATCCTCTATGCCAACTGGCGTAATACGGTCAGTCCCGAGGACATTGAGCGCATCGAACTTCTCAATCCACAGTCGCCATTCACCGACCTTCAGAACAGAGGGAAGAAAATCAAGAAGTTCGCTGTCGTCAGCCGTATTCCTACGCCCGACAATACGTATTATCCGATACCATACTATGCAGCTCTTTTCAAAGGAAAGTGGTTCAACATCAAGCAGCTCATTGGCATCGCTAAGGAAGCGAAGCTCCGAAACTCAGCGCCCATCAAATACCACATCGAGATTGCCAACTCGTTCTGGAACAACATCTTCAAGGTCGAGGGCATAACTGACCGTGTCAAGCAGCAGGAACGTGTCAACGAGGAGAAGGACAACATCATCAACTTCCTCACTGGCATGGAGAACAGCGGTAAGGTGCTTTTCTCCACGTTCTACGTTTCACCGAATGGCGAGGAGCAACACGACGTGGTAATCAACAAAATCGAGACGGATAAGGAGGGTGGCGACTGGGCGACGGACATTGTCGAAGCCATCAACATGATGTGCTTCACCATGCGTGTACATTCTAACCTCGTAGGCTCGGTGCCAGGCAAGTCGCAGACCAATAACTCCGGCAGCGACAAGCGGGAGCTTTACACCATCGCCCAGGCTTTACAGAAACCTTACCACGACCTTCTCTTTTCCGTTCACCGACTGATTATCCGTTTCAACAAGTGGACAGCGGTCAAGCCGGACTGTCCATTCATCCAGCTCACCACGCTCGATGAGAATAAGGACGCAAAGCAAGTTTCACTCAATAAATCTAAAGACAATGGCAATGCTGATAAATGACAACGATACCCTAAAGAAGTACGTCCCCAACACCCTCAAAGCGGTTACTGGTGAACTTTCTCTTTTCGACAAGATACAGTATCACCTCTTACAGGCTGAGCAATGGCTTACCGACACTTTCGTCTCATCCGACACAATGAGTCGCATCCGCACATACTCTGACAGCACACCGCTCCTGCATTACTGCCGTATCATCACGGCTGCAGAGGCGATGCTGCACGCCGTACCACAGCTCGACCTCATCCTTACGCCTAACGGTTTCGGTATAGTTAGCAATCAGAATGTAATACCGGCATCTAAGGAGCGCATCGAGAGGCTTCTTCTTTCTCTCGAAAAACAGCGCGACGATGCGCTTGCCGTTATCCTCACCATGCTTCCGGATGCTCACCATTGGACTGCATCAGAGCAGTTCAATTACTTCGCTGCCACAATGTTTCCCACGCTCGACATCGTGCACCAACTGGGCTTTGCTGACCATATCTGGCTGCGATACCAGGACACTCGTACCAAGTTGCTCACCATTGAGCACCGCCTCGAAACGGAGTTCTTCAGTCCGGAACTCATGGACATGCTTCGCACGGCCAACGCTCTCAACAAATGGGATATGACGCTCGACACCGCTCAATACAAGCGGATGTATCAGCGTGTCTCTGCCATCGAATTCTCTATCCTCCGTATCGGTGAATATCCGATACCAAGCATCATCGACATCGTGAACAGCATACGTTTAGCCAAGGGCAACGTATTCGCTGAATGGAAACAGTCTGACACCGCCAAACTCTTTGAAGACCATGGATATAAAAATAAAAAGCAAGCAGGAGGCTACTTTTTCTAAACAAAAAAATAAGGGGTTGGCATTGCCAATCCCCTTGTCAGTTTCTTTTATAGTGCAGTATGATAGCATATAGCATATCAAGTGCACTGGCTTAATCCAGTTGCAAAGATACAACGAATTTTTGAAATAACAAACTTTTTATATCTTTGTTTATCAACTAAACTATTTTTTTCTTATAACGTGTTAATATCAAATCCTGAATTATCACAAATTATCTTCTTTACGATTTCAAATTCAACATTGTCAAATGCCCTACGCATATCGTCTACTAAATCGTGCTGACGGTTGGTTGACACCTTACCGAGGATATACTTCAGTATATAATATGCTCCGGATAGCATGGTCTTACGACTGCCCAAATCTCCTGCAGGTCCATTACTTATTGCTACAGGAAGGTTTGTATCGTAAAGGACTTTGCCATGGGCGCAGAAATTCCTCAAACGACGAATGGTATTCATATAGTTGGAGAACTGAGTGGAAGAGCCCATACCATATTCCATTGATATTGCATGTTTTAATCCACCGTCCTTAAGATTGTCAAACAGAGATATGACTACTCCAAAAGATAAATATTCAAGAACTTTCCATGCAGGAGCGTGGCTTCTGGAATATCTGTTCAAGTCTTGTTTTACAATCGTTTCTGTATTTGCATCACGAATGGCATCTTGAAAGGCTTTACTATTCAAGAAACTCTTCTCAACATATTTGCTGTTAACATACCAAAAAGGATCCTCCTTATACTTGTTTGAAGCCATATAAATCAACTTCGTTCTGAAGTTTATTTCTACACGACTTATGTAACGGAGAAAAGAATTACGCAAATCAAAGTCAAAATAATACAACTGAATTGCATAGTCAATCTTCGTTCCATCTTTAAATATATGGTCTCTTTTTTGTTTACGTGGGTATGATTTCTCAAAAGGAAACCAGTAAAAACCTAATCGGAAATATCCTATATCCAACAGGTTTTCTTTGGCTTTCTCTATGTCCTCTATCACCATTCCTCTCTCAACAAGTTTGGTGATTTGTTCTTCTATATTAGTGGCAAACTTTAAGTTCTGATTCATAATCTGCAAAATTACTGCTTAAAATCCAAAGTGCCAATATAATGACAAAAAATCCATTGTTTATATATACTATTTGTCATTTTTGTCTTTCTCGAATTACTAATCTGATGTTATTTTTGTGCCATGATACACACATTTAACTTATCAGTCCCCAAAGATTGGCAGTCACTATCTGACAGCCAACTCCAATATTTCTTCACGCAGCTCTCGCACGATCTGCCAATGGAAGAAATTCTCACTCTCTGTCTGTTCAAATGGGCAGACCTAAGAGTGTTGTGTAAGACGCATGACGGCAACTATCTCGTAAAGCACCGCCAAGCGCCCAAGCATGAAACAACGCTGACCATCAGACAAGTGCAAGCAGCCACGGCATCTTTGGAATTCTTACGGCAATTCGCTCCATTGCCGGTTCGCATCACTAAAATCGGAAGAGCCACTGCCATAGAAGCCGACTTCCAGGGCGTGCCGTTCTCGACGTTCATCTCTGCCGACAACTACTATCAGGGCTTTCTCCACACTAAGAACGAGGCTTTGCTTAGCCACCTCACCACGCTTCTGTACCCAAAGGTCAAGTCGCGCCACCTGACAACACCGCTTTTGCTCAACGCCTTCTATTGGTTCTCGTCGCTGAAGCATTACTTCGCCCGACTGTTCCCGCACTTCCTGCAGCCAATGTCCAGTTCTTCTGAAGACCTCCTGGGCTACGTACCGCCCATCGGGGAGGTGCTACGGACTGCCATGAATGCACAGATCCGTGCGCTCACTGGTGGAGACATCACCAAAGAGGAAGCGGTGCTCTCGATGGACACATGGCGAGCTCTCACAGAACTCGACGCTAAGGCTAAAGAAGTAGAAGACATCAAACGACAAACGAAATGACAGACAAGAATATCAATTGGGATGCTACCGCCTTCTTCGCATCCCTTACAGAAACAAACAAGTTCGCCAAGGCCCATGACTTTGTATTCGCCAAGGTCAGCGGACTCGACGGCTTCGAGGAAGCCTTGCAGCAGCTGCAGTCCGCCACGGCTATCATCGCTGTCAGCGACATCAGTCAGGGGTATATCGAGGTGAACAACAGTCCGCACACTCGAAGAGTGAAGACGGTCTTCCTCGCCATGCGCCACGCCATTGATGATATGGCAGCACGCCAGCAGTGCATGGACACCATGCGCGAGCTGTTCCGCCAGTTTATGAGCAAGCTAATCCTCGAAAAGACGAAGCAGGAGCAGCATAATATCTATCTCGACTCTCGCATTTCCTTTCAGGAAATCGACCAATACTTTTTCTCAGGCTGCGCCTGTGCTATCTTCCAAATAGCCGTTGACACTTATACCGATTTACGTTATGACCCTACAGAATGGCAATGACCCACAACTGCAAGAACGTGAGAAGTTCGTTCTTGCCTTCAACGATACGATGCTCAAAATATGGCGTGAGCAAATGACACTCCTCGGTGTAATCGACACCGGACGTTTGCTACACAGCCCAAAGTCCCTCCCCGTAAGAGCGGATGGACGATTTATCGAACTCGGACTGTCACAGTCCTTCCTCGAATATGGCCTTTGGCAGAACTTCGGTACGGGCAAAGAGATTCCTCGTGGAAACAAGGGCGACATCGGACGTGAACGCAAGCGCAAAAAGAAGCCCTGGTTCAGCCGTAAGTACTACGCTTCCGTCATGAACCTCCGTGACTTCCTCTCCGACAACATCGCTCACGAGTTCGTCGGTGTCGTCGCCCAGGCTCTTGACGACAAGTATGTGCGCTATAATCACTGAGAAACAAGTTAATGTTTGTTAATCGCTTGGGGGGGGTAATGAATAAATGTTATTTTTGCCGCTAAAATATCATTAACTAAATTCAAAAACATGAAAAAATTAAAGACATTGCTACTGCTATCAATGTTAGCATTGGTAGTAGGAGGGCTTTCATCATGTAGCAGTGATGATGACGACTCACCTAAATTTAATGATGTAACCTTAGTTGCAGGTTCTTCTCAACAAATCGCCAATTCAAATGGTATCAATTGGCAATCAGAAAATAAGTTGATTGCCGAAGTGGAAAATGGTACAATTAAAGCATACAGGGTCGGAGAAGTTCGAGTTGCAAGTGACAAGGGATCTTTTATGGTAAAAGTTACTCCTCAATACTCATACTATACAGAGCCTAATCTTAACTTTGGAGCTTCAATGCAAAGTGTAAAAAACCAAATGAAAGGTTATTCATTGATAAGTGAGGATAGTAAATCGTTAACCTATAAAGGTACAGGATATACTTCTGGTTACTTATATAGCTTTGAGAATTCAGCTTTAAAGTATTCATGGATTTTAACAAGTAGTTCATATTCTACAGAAGTGGCAAATTGGGTAGCAGAAAGATATGTATATGTTACAGATACAGATGAATATATCGGCTTAATAACTCCAGATAAAAAGATTTTGGTTATTGTCATGCCAATGAAGGTTGGAAGCAGTTGGTATTATACTATTGGATATCAAAAGTATGAAAAGGATAGTAGCAATGCAAAAGTCAATAGAGCCCCTTCTCTGATTGAAGACTCAGGAGATAATTACACATTAAAAGCAGAAGCTTGTTTTGATGATTTAAGAAGTAAGCTTTAATTATAATAATATACAACCTCGACTATTGCAGTCGAGGTTTTTTTATGTCTTTTCCCTAACTACTACCGCTCTATACCTTTGCTAAAAACAAGCAAAAGTATGGCTGACATTTCATCTATCACATCTCTCATCACCTCATTCCGCAGCGAGACGCGCGAAGAGGCTATAACGCCCGAAGTTCTGGGCGCACTGTTGCAGAAAATCGCTGACCTTTTGGGCAAAGCTGCTCTGCAGACGGACATGAGTCGCCTTGACAATTGGCGCTCGGCTCTTGGACGCATCGGCTATGTGCTGACATCGTTCACCATCGGCTCGGACGACCGCAACAACGTGTACTTCACGTTGGGAAAGGCGAACCTCTCCACTGGCATCAACCAACTCGCACCCAATTCCATCCTCATCCGCCAAGCCACTACCGAGCGTGCCGGTGTCATGCGTGCGCAGCAGGTGCAGGACTTGAACAAATGCAAGGCTGACATTTCCAAGTACTTCTCTTCGCTCGCAAATATGGAGGAAACAATCTTGAACATTCAAAAGGGAATTGCATCCATCAGCCTCCGTGTTTCCAGAAACACCAAAGCAACCACTGTCAACGCTGAAGATATCCTAAAGATACAGACGGATATCAAGTCGCTTGCGTCGCAGATAAAATCGTTGCAAACTGACATTCAGAAGTTTGCCACAATGAAGCAGGCTACGCAGATGCACATTGAATGTATCATCACTGACAGTACTCTTGTGATACAGGATGCCTACCGTTATATCCGGCAAGGGCTTACACCGGTCATTTTCCGACACTCGGTGCGTACAAGTCGCAAGCAGGAGGATGAAAACGGTGTGCGTGAGTATCTTCCACGGCGACGTGGCTGGAACCGCTTTTATGACGACCGAAAGATTAGTGTGAATAATGGCGACGAGATTTCTTTCCGACTGGATAAGGAGGGCGACCAGAACAGAGGCAAGTTTTTTACTGAGCCTGGTGTGTTGTTCAGCGACTGCCGTGCCGTCATCGACCCCAATACGCAAAGGCTTTCAGAAGTCCGCATTTACTTTGGCAAACGCTCATTTAACATTCTCGGCATCAACCGCCATTTTCGCTTCGCCATCGGCTTTTACAAGAAGTCCAAAGATTACGGTCCGTTCCAGTTCGGAGAACTCCGAACTAACCTCGCTGAGTTCAGGGTAATTGCAAGAGCTGATAGAGTTGATGGTAGCAACAATTACAAACTCACCTTCAATTTCAGTATGTAAACGAAAAGAGCCATGGTTTCTCCGCAAGGAGGCCACCACAGCTCGGATGCAAAATGGTGTTCGCGACACCACGCTGCCAAAGAGCAATGGTCCAATCGACCACAACTCAATCGCAAAGATAACCACATCATATTAACTCTCAAAAGACAATTCATTATGACAAAAGAAACTAAGGAAAACGTGCAGATTGTATCTGCCATAGCTATGCTCATCGGTGGATTCCTCCTCGCTGTCGCAGGATTCATCGTACCGCCCACCGGACAAATTCACGAGTCTGTCCTGGGTGTATTCGCAGAGTGTCTAATCTACGCCGGGTCTATCTTCGGTGTCACTATCTACATACAGACTAAGTATGCAGAACTACGCTCGTACCTCGATGACAAACTGAAACGGAAGGAGGAGAAGGATGCGCAAGATTGACCTCATCATCGTCCATTGCTCTGCCACGCCTGAAGGCAAGGACTTCACCACGGCAGATATCGACCGCTGGCACCAGCAGCGAGGCTTTGCTTCCATCGGATATCACTTCGTCATCTACCGCGACGGCTCTGTGCATCATGGCAGACCGCTCGCACAAGTGGGAGCGCACTGCCAAGGGCACAACGCCCATTCCATAGGAATCTGCTATATCGGTGGCTTGACCGCCGACGGCAAACACCCTAAGGACTCTCGCACGGAAGAGCAGAAGTCCGCATTGGTGGCACTTCTTCGCAAACTCCGGGTACAGTTCCCCAATGCCAAAATCCGAGGACATCGCGACTTCGCTGCCAAAGCGTGCCCATCATTCGATGCCACGGCAGAGTATGCAAACATCTAAACCATACGATATGAAACATATCCTAATCCTTATTCTTTGTGCATTTGTACTGGCGTGCAAGAGCACAAAGACAGTATCGTCATCCAATGAAAGTGAGCGAAACGCCGTTTCACAAGCTCAATGGCGATCCGCTCAGAATTTTTCATTCAGTTCTCTACAGCGCCTCACCGCCCTTTCCATCGATAGCTGCGTCTTCACATTCGGGGGTGTCGACACGTCGGCAACCCCTCAATGTTCCGACCTCAGCTATCCATCGGGCAAGCCCCTGTCCAATGACAAGGCAAAGCCTCCATCTTACCACGGCAAGCCGTCAGCTATAAGATACGGCAAGCCGTCCTCTCTCAGGCTCTACGGACTTCACCTTTCCCAAGAGGAAAAGGAGGAGTCCACAGCTGCACAGCAAGTGGAAGACAGCATCGCAATAGCGAAGCAGTCTTCATCCGACAAGTCGCAGGAAATCATCAAGTCAAGGTCTTCTGTTCCCTTCACGGCAAAACTCGCTATTGTCGTCCTGATGATGATAACGGCAGTAGCCGTCATTTTCTTTATCCGTCGCTATCTCGCCTGCAGACGACGACATTTCGGTCACAGGCTCCCGAATTCATTGCCTGGCAGCTCCGGCGGTGCATTGTTCGGTGGCGAGGACAAGCCATTGCATGGCTAAGTGAAATTGTGGGGTGTTCCATTGCGTTCCGTCGCTTTGGGCTTCTGTTGCAAAATAAGTATGCCACTTCCCTGAT
>NZ_NOVE01000061.1 GCF_002265625.1 Prevotella sp. 885 | reverse complement strand
AAAGTGGCTCTATCGTTATGCGCGGGTGCTGTTTGCACAGCAAAACACCATAAAAACAGCTTTTTGATTCTCTAGAATTGATTTTTATTTTGTAACAGCTTTTTACTCTTTGTACGATATTTGCATGACGGACATGAAGCCATGTTTTTTGACAAGAAGACATGAAGAACATGTTTTTAGGCAAGAAGACATGTGCTGAGAGGTTATTAGAATACTGAATATTGGGTATTGGGAGACAATGTGGAAAGCGTTAACTTTGTAGCCAGAAAAAACAACGTGTTTTTATGCATATATTTTTTACACATTAAAGTTCAAACAAATCAATGAGAAAAATCTTTTCCCTTTTAGCCATTGTCGTATCAGCACTGATTTTTGTTTCGTGCGGCGAAAGCGACAACGAGCCTAAGCTTTCCACATTCACAGTACAAATCACGTCTGACCAGACCATAACCGACTTTACAGCGTTTCAGGTTAAAGTGACAGAGTCGAAGTCGGGCACGGCATTCACAGCTCAGGCTGACGCTTCTGGCAAGGCCACATTCTCGTTGCCGTTGGGACAGTATGACATTGTGGCTGAGGACAGCTATGACGGTGTGAGCACCATGTACGGACACACCGAGAACTACACCCTTTCGGCTTATCAGGCCACTGTCAGCGTAAAGGTGGCAGGACTGTTCGGTCAGCTTGAGAAGACATTCGTGCTTGACGAGCTCTACTTCAACGGTGACGATAACGGCAACTTCTCGCGCACTTACTACGAGGGCTATTTCACCATACGTAATGTGAGTGATCGTGCGCTTTACGCCGACGGACTCTCCATAGCCATCTGTGGCGACTATAACAATCTCGAGAATGACGAATCAGACCCGATGCCGTCATACCTCAAAAAGGACTCCATCGTGGTGACACAGTTGTATACCATCCCCGGCAACGGACATACATATAAGGTGAATCCCGGCGAGAGTATTGTCATTGCGCATTCCGCCATCAACCACAAGCTCGGTGAGGACGGTAAGGTGGACCCGGATAAGCCATACAGCATTGACCTCAGCGGAGCCAACTTCGAGATATACGTTCCCTACGAATACAGCATGACAACCGACAATCAGGATGTGCCCAACCTAATCGTTGACTACTCCATGAATCAGGCGTTCAACTGGGGTTACTCCGGCGGCACTCCTATGTTGCTCGTGCGCCTTACCGATGCGCAGAAGACGGCAATGCTCAACGGCAAGGTGAAGCTGCCTCTGCCGACAAGCAGTTCGATGGAGATGGATCACCTGCTGCTGCCAATGTCTGCCGTAATAGACGGTGCTGAGACAGGATGCGTGGACAATCTTTTCCATAAGGTGTTGCCAGACCGTATCGACCGTGGCTCGGTGCTCATACAGGACGACGGCCTTTACGGTGGCTTCTGCGGCCAGTTCGTACAGCGCAAGCGCGTGACTGACGCAAGTGGCAAGGAGACTGTTGTCGACACTAACAACAGCACTGACGACTTTGAGATAATCCCACACGGACAGAAAAGCTATCCCAAGAAGTAGCTCTCTCACCGCGTAACACCCCCAAACATTCTAACGCTGGAAAGGTCAGGACATTCCTAAGAGTGTTCGCCGTCCGGCGTTTTTTCTTTCTCGTACACACATTAATAGCAAAAGACAATACAGCACAAACGTATGAACATAACCGCAGCATTGCTTATAGCTGCCGTGTCGCACACACCTCTCTGTACTGCGGCGTCTGCCGGTTCGGCATCGCCGGAAAGCGTTATGCCGACATCCTCGCACGACGGACAGCGGGTACAGATTCTGAGCGGACAAGTGACAGACAAGGCCAGTGGCGAGCCTATACCGTTTGCCACCATATACCTGCCCGACCTTGCCCGTGGAGTGGCTGCCGACATAAATGGCAATTTCAGTATTCAGGTGGGACGTAACGCAAAAGTGCGCCTCAAGGTAAGCAGCCTTGGCTATCAGGCAGCGGAGCTTACGGTGACAACATCCGGACGTAAGAACATAAGCGTCATGCTCGAACAGCAGAGTGTGGCGCTCAAGGACTTTACGGTAACTGCCAAGTATAATGACAAGACAGGCAGCGATGCCACCATAGGACAGGAAGCTCTCGAATACATCCAGCCCACCTCCATACAGGACATATTCCAGCTTCTGCCAGGAGGAAAGACCGGTCAGAACAACATGCAGAGCCGCTCGCTCATATCGTCACGGCAGGTGGGCAGCGATGAGTCGACCGCATTCGGTATGGGACTTTCCATAGACGGTGTGCCCGTGCAGAACGACGGCCAGCGCATACAGATGACCGGCATCACGGCAGGAACGGGTGGCGGCGACCAGGAAGGCAACACCAGCGTCAACACTGGCGTGGACATGCGCACCATATCAACAGACCACATAGAGAGCGTCACCGTAAACCGCGGCATTGCGTCTGCCAAGGAGGGCAATCTGAGCAGCGGCACCATACGTGTCACGCCCAAGCAAGGCAGCAGTCCGATGCGAGTGCGCATCAAGTTTGATCCGCTCAACAAGCTTGCCTATGTGGGTAAGGGCATCAGACTGTCAGAATCGCTCGGAACTCTGTATGCCGGAGCTGACATAGTGAGGTCCGCCACAAGCATTGAGGACACACGCGGAGCCTACAACCGTGTGACCGGACAGCTCAACTGGAACAACCAGATGCGCTGGTGGGGCAAGGCTGTGGACATGAGCGTGCGTGGCGGATATATCACATCGTTCAACAACAACCGCACTGACGACCTCACCGAGACGCTCGGAGAGAAATACAACACGCGTTATCAGAATGCGTCACTCTCTGCAAAATTCAATATGCGTACAGAGATGAAGCTTGTGGACGACCTCGAGCTTATAGCATCTGCCAATTACACGAGCGACGTGCTGCGGTATGACAAGCTCGTACAGAACCGTACGGTAACACCGCTGCAGCATGCCACTGAGGAGGGCGAGCACGAGGGAACGTATCTGCCGAGCAAATACCGTACGTATTACAGCGTGGACAACCAGCCGTTCACACTCTTCACACAGTTCACAGCCAATAAGTATGGCAACGTAACGCCGTTCCTCAATTTTGCAGCAATGCTCGGAACATCGCTCAATTATACCAAGAATTTCGGAAAAGGAGCGGTGGTGGATCAGGAAAGGCCGCCTTATCCGTCGAGCGACTTCATACGTCCGCGTGCCAACAGCGACATTCCTGCCATTGTCCATCATGCCACCTATGCCGAGTTGAAGCTGCGCTGTAAGCTTGGACGCAGTGAGGTGAACTCGCAGTGGGGCGTGCGTGAGACGATGATGCTCAATCTGCCGCATAACTACGCTCTGCACGGCAAGGCGCTCTTCGAGCCGAGACTGCAGATGTCATATACATACAATTTTGCACCGAAGGGTTGTGCCACTGTGCGCAACGTGTCTCTTCGAGCCGGATTTGGCATAGAGAACAAGCTGCCATCGGCGGATTTTCTCTATCCTGACAAGGTCTATCATGATTTCACGGCTCTCAACGCCTATTCCGATGCACCGGAGAAACGCCTGCTCATAACCAACACCAAGATACAGGACCCCACTAATCCTGCACTGCGCGAGAACCGCAACAGCAAGTTTGAGGTTGGTGTAGACTTCAATTACGACGGTTATGCCTTCTCCGTCACAGGATTCTATGAGAAGATGAAAGGCGGTGTGGAGTATTTCACGCAGTACACACCGGCATCGTACACATATTATTATAAGTTGAAGAATCCCGTTGACGGGCGTCCTGCCAAGGATGATTTCTACAGCCGCGAACGCCACACGTTCATGCAGCTGAACGTGCCGACCAACAGCGCAGCCGTAACCAAGCGCGGCGTGGAATATCGCATTCACGTACCCACCATAATACCATTGCACACCGAGGTGGAGATAAACGGAGCTTACTACAGCACCGAATACTCGAGCGGTGTGCCCGTGATGTACTGGCCGCAGATAATGGAGAACGACGAACCTTATCCATACGTAGGAATATACAACGGATACGATAAGACACGTGCCGAAAACTTCAACACCAATTTTTGGATAAACACCCATCTGCCAAAACTGAAACTCATATTCACCAACTTTATACAAATCGTGTGGTTTGAGAAGTCGCGTCTATGCACCGATGTCAACGAATATCCTTCGCGCTATATGGACACGGACGGCAAAGTGGCCATTCTCACATCGGAGCAGATATCTGCCAACAGTACGTTCGAGACACTGCGCCGCAAGTTTAATTCGGCACGTTACAACGAGCTGCGCCGCCCCGTGTCGCTGCTCTTGAATCTCAAACTCACCAAGGAGTTCGGACGGCACGCACGCTTGTCCTTTTTCGCGGACAACCTGCTGCAGGTGTCGCCAAAATACAAGAACAACTACTTGCAGACCATCCGCGACTGGCAACGTCCGTTCTTCGGTGCCGAACTAACACTCAGCTTATTATGACACATACAAGACTTATCCTGACACAGGCGCTTGTCATGGCGGCTTGCGTAGCGGCTTCGGCACAGAATCGTTCTGACTATCTTAGATATGCTGCTCCCGTACAGTCGCAGGAAGACCGCGCCGAGACTGAGACAGACATAGAATGTTCTGCCGACTACATATTCGCGCGTCATCCGGAACTGCGTGCACTCGCATACCGTAATACGCGTCGTAACACTGTTCTGAGCGCTGGCTACGACTATTGGCGCACTCACGGCGACTGGCTTCACTACAACGGCAACCGCACGGCTTCCTTAGAGGCCATGGCTGGAAGCGAGGCTGTAATCAAAGGCGTAGGGCTGCTCTACGGAAGTGCCACATATCAGCGCTCTCGGCAACATGGCACATACCAGAACTATGCAGTACGTCCTGCCGACTACGCCCCATACACTATTGGCGACACCGTTTCTACGGGCAGCGTACAGAACGAGCGTTATGTTGTCCATGGCGGTCTGAGCATGGGCAGTGGAAGATTCCGTTACGGAGTGAGTGGCTTCTATGAAGGCATTGCGGCTGCCAAGGAAGACCAGCCGCGCCGCTCGGTTTATTCGTACTGGTTCAGGCTGGCTTTCGGAGCTGCCTTTAACACCCCGCGGTGGGTTGCTGCTCTGAAGGTTTATCCCGAGATAAACAAGCAGTCGATATCGGCTTCCAGCACCGTCACGACATACAAGTATCTGGCTTTTTACGGATTCGGACAATGGAACCGCAAGGAGAGTTCGGCTGGCTATTCGTATCGTCGTCAGATGCAGACGCTCGGTATTGGCAGCGATGTCGTCTTGCGTAAGTACGCAGACGAAACTGACGCGTGGGATGTCATTGTCAATGCCGGCTACAACTTCCGTCGCATGCAGACCGAGGAGTCGTCGTTTAAGAATCTGTATCTCACATCCACGCACAGGGCTACACATAACATTGTGGCGTCACGCCGTTTAGGCAGCAACACGCAGATTCATCTGCGCCTCTCGGGTGAAGCGGCATGGCGCAAGGGCGACGAGAACATATACGAGAATCAGAAGCAGGATGCGTCGCAGTCGCTTTACGACTATGTGCATGTTGGCACCAACAAGCTTTACCATAGTTCGGACATCATGGAGAACCTTGACGCACGCCTTGTCGTTGTTACTGGAAACAACAGCTGCGCCACGGTCAACATTGGAGCTTCCTACGACCGTCATCATGAGCGTTATGACATGCCATATATGGTTATTGGCAATACAGGGGTCACGCCGTCCGTAGGATTTGGCTATCGCTTCAAGTATGGGCGCAACCGTCTGGATTGGGATGCGTCGTTCAGTATGCGCAAGGCGGTCGGCAACGAATACACGGTGACGCAAGCTTCGTCATCCACAGAGCATGCGCAGGCTTACATACCATATCTTATCCGTGGCGAAGAGAAATGGAGCATAAAAGCGTCGCTCATTGCTGCCCACACCTTGAAACATGGCGAAATAGGCGTAAACGCCAGTGCCGGTTATGCACGGCGCACGTCAGCGCCATACCGCGAGGAATATGCCATCCCCGTATGCGGAAGCCGCGACGAACGACTTGTAAGCGTATGCGTGTTTTACGCTTTTTAGTTTCTTGAACGATTAATAAAAAACAGAATGAATAGATTTTTACCGCTTGCTGCAACCATAGTGCTTATATGTGCGTCGTGCAGCGACAATGATATTGTTGGAGGTGAATCGCGTGACGTGGTCTCTGCAGTGCCGACTGATGCCTCCGACCGGCTGAACGTAAAACTTTCTGAGGACATCGTCTTATCCATAGACAACACCAAGAACACGCTGACAGTGCCGACCGGCAACAGCAGGCTCGACGATTATCTCGGTCTAATAGGAGCAACGAGTATGAAGCGCGTCTTCGCCTACTCAGAACGCTTTGAGAAAAGCATGTCTGAAGATGGGCTGAACCGCTGGTATACCGTGTGTATAGACACGTGTCGTTCTAATGCTACTCGAGCTGTGATGTTGCCGTCTGGCGGTGTGACCGACGTGGCAGAACCCGTACATCGCGCTTCGCTCGGTAATTACAAGGTGAGCGAGGTGGATTGTGACGGTACACGCGCAATGGCTGAAGCACCGTACAACGACCCGTTCTTCGGTTTGCAATGGGGATTGAGCAATTCAGGTGTTATCGGCAACTATACTAACTCGCTTGGCGAGGAGATTGTCAGTAGCGTGGCTGGTGGTGATATCAACGTGGCTGAGGCTTGGCTGCAGACCACGGGTGAACCGGATGTTATAATATCCGAAGTTGATGGTGGCATAGACATTAACCACGAAGACCTAAAAGGCAGTCTGTGGGTGAACAAGGGGGAAATACCAGGTAATGGCATTGACGATGACGGCAACGGATATGTTGACGATGTATATGGATATAACTTCGTTGACGACACTGGCACCATAACTCCCGTAGACCACGGCACCCACGTCGCCGGCATAATGGCAGCACGCAACAACAACTCGAAGGGCATTTGCGGAGTGGCTGGAGGCAACGGCACCGAGCTGTCAGGAGCACGCATTATGAGTTGCCAGATATTCAAGGTGAATCCCGACTACGATCCCAACGATCCTGATTCGCCGGACAATATAGGAGCTGATGACAATGCCATTGCGGCTGCCATCGTATACGGGGCTAACAACGGAGCTGTGATAAGCCAGAACTCATGGGGATATGGTCAGCCCGATACCAGATCAAAGGTTGTGGAGGAAGCCATAGCATATTTTAATGCCAATGCGGGCAATTATGACGGAGCGCCAATGAAGGGCGGTGTGGCGATATTCGCCGCTGGAAACAGCGGCAGAACCGGCAGGTATTATCCGGCTGCGCTCGACAATGTGATATCTGTGTCTTCATACGCTCCTGACTTAAAGGCTGCATATTACACGGTTTACGATAACTGGGTGGACATCTGTGCGCCAGGCGGCAGCGCCCCTGTCGGCTACAAATATCCGCGCAACTCGCAAGGCATACCATGTTCCGAAATAGTAAGCACGCTGCCAGTCAAGGACGGTAAGTCAATGTATGGTTACATGCAAGGCACGTCAATGGCGTGTCCGCACGTTTCGGGAGTGGCAGCGCTTGTGGTGTCGAAGTACGGTGGCAGCGGTTTTGTGCGTGACGACCTTTGGCGACACCTTATGGCTGGCATTAAAGGGAATGACATCAACGCCGTAAATGCCATTGACGGCAACAAGTATGCAGACCGTCTTGGCTTGGGTTACATCGATGCAGCAGCGGCTCTCGCATCCATTGACGAGTCGGTGAAGCCAATGGAGCCGTCATTTGACGAGTCGCTCACACATACTGACTTTACCTCAATCACCTTGGGATGGAAAGCACGCTTGCTTGAGGAAGGACAAATACTGAAGTATACGCTCTATTATTCTGCATCACCTTTTACAGCGGACAATATGACAGACGCTAAAGTGGCACGCTTAATCGTTCCTGCAAGTGGATTGAAAGAAGGTGCACAGGTGGTGCGGACTCTGTCCGGACTGCCTACGGGCACGCGCTATTATGCGGCGCTCACAGCCACGGCACGTTCTGGACGCGAGTCAGCTCCGACATTTTATGGAGGCATGCTTGCCACCACCGTAAATCACGCTCCTGAAGTATCTGTTGTGTCTGGCGGTGATAATCCTATACATTTGGCTGGTAATGACATGCATGACATCGTGTTTCGTATTGACGATTCTGAAGGACAGCAACTCGCTTATTCCATTACCGACCGTGCATTGCTCAATGTGGAGCGTAGTGGCAACAATATTAATGTGCGTGTGTTCGCATCGCGTCTGCAGATAGGGGAGAAGTCGTTCACGCTTACTGTCACTGACATATATGGCGCTACGGCTACGGCTGTGATAAACGTGGTGAAGACCACAGACAATCCGCCGGTGGTGAAGACTCCGATAGAGCCGGTGGGCTTGGCGCGGGGCGAAACGTGCAGCATAGACCTGCGTCAGTATGTGGACGATGAGGACAGCGGCTCGCTGACATTTGCTGCCGGAAATGTGACAGGCACTAATGTGTCGACCGCTCTCAACGGTTATATGCTGAAGGTGACGGCTCTCGGCTATGGGCAAGCGAGGCAGACTTTTGAGGTGACAGACTGCCACAACCAAAAAGTAAGCTTCTCTCTCGATATGTTTGTGTATATGGACAAAGGCATATACAGTTTGTTTCCCACAACTGCCGAAAACACGGTGTACGTCAAACTCGGTACGGAAGTGAAAGGAAAGCTTGTGCTGCGCGTGCGCAATGCAGCAAATAAGCTGGCAATTGAAAAATCGTACGATACTGCGCAACTCGATGCATTGAAGCGCACAATTATGCTTGATGTCTCATCGCTCTATCCAGGACAATACACAGTCTCAATAGAGAACGGCGGAAAGACATATAAGGAGAAATTCATTAAGAAATAGGAATAAACATCAGTAAATGAAACGGATAATCATAACAATACTGCTCGCTGTGTCGCTCGACATAGCCATGGCACAAAGTCGTATGTTGCCGCTTAACGATATGGTGGCATCGACATCTGCTCTTTCATCAGGAGGGTCGCGCTATGCAGCCGATGAGGCGCTGGTATATACGCTACCGTCTGCGGCATTTGAAAAAGACGGCAGCTTCTGTGCCGACTATTCTGTAGCCATAATACCGTCTGACGAATATACGCAGACTCTGCATACGTTAACGGCAGCTTGGCACAAAGGACGGCACGCGGTGCTTATGGGAGGTCGTTATTGGCTTATGGGCAAGCAGGATATATTTGTGGATGAAAACATGAAAGAGACATCCGAACCTCATCTTACGATACGCTCATATGCGTTCGACGCAGGATATGCTTTTGCTTTATCCGGTTCCTTTCACACATACGCCACTGTGGGCTATGTGTCGGAAAAGGCGTTGGCAAAGGTCTGCGCTGTGCGCGGAACTATAGGGGCTGACTATACATATAAAGGTAAGTTGTTAGGTCTTGAAGCCAAATATTTAGCAGGAGTCAGTGTGGCTAATCTTGGATGTTATAGTTGCGGTGATGACAGCGGATCGCTGTCGCCTCGTATTGGTGCAGGCGGAAATGTTGGGCTTGTTACAGGTCACGGACAGAATATAAGTGCGAATGTTGATGTAGGTATGTATCTCGCCTCTGGCAATGTCAAGAGCAAAACTGAGTTGGCGGCAGGTATTGGCTACACGTTCCTCTACAACTATACGCTGCGTGTCGGCACTCATATTGGCGATAACGATAATGCGTTAACTGCAGGTGCCGCTGTGCGCATAGGACGTGTTACTGTTAATGGTGGAGTGAAAATAGCCGCTGCAAGCGATGCATGCAATGTTTATATGGTAGGATTGGCTGCTGACTTTTGATAGATTGTCAGACTGTCTTACTTTGAGTAAGGTATAAAAAATATTGGCGCAAATCCGTCCGTAATCTCGCGGTGGATTTGCGCCAATTTTTTTAAGTTGTTGTGTATTTTAAAAACTACGCTTATTCGTCAACACCGAAGAGCGGGTCTTCCGGCATTACCATTACCGGCTTTTGGTCGAACTCCTTGAGGAGGTTCTCGGGAACGTACTTCTTGTCTACTACGAGGCGGAACATGTACTCCTCAAACCACTTGGCGCTCATGATCAGACAACCCTTGTCGCCGTTGCTCGGGCCCCATGAGTTCTCCACCTTCCACTTGATTGGCTTTCCGTTAGCGTCAAGGTCGACGGCTGAGAGAGTCATGGCGTGTGTCGAACCAGAGTCGTATGTAGAGATGCGCTCAGCCTTTGTCATCGGGAATGTTGTAGAGAAGAGCGAACCGTAGTCATAGTTCTCTGTGTCGAGGTAGCCCAGCTCGCGGTCGAACTGCTTGCCTACGTCGTAAGAAGAATACATCTTCTTGCCGTCCTTGAGAGAAGCGATGGCGAGGTTGGCGATGTCCTCCATCGGGAGGTTGAGGTACTTCCAGTTCTGTCCGTCGTAGACGTGACGGTCATACTCCACCTCGTATGTCTTGTGGTAGGGGCGGCGCGGGTCGTTCATCACCATGATGAATGTGCCCTCGAGAGGACGACCAACGGTGTAGTCGTAGAACTGCTTCGGTGTGAACTTGCGCGGTTCGCCGACCGGCTTGCCATCCTTGTTGCGGAACTGGTATGTAAACTCCTTCACCGGCTCACCCATTGTCATGGCGAGCATGCGATAAACGGTGCCGAGCATCTCTGCCTTGCGGTCCTCTATGGCCTTATGCTTCTTTCCGTCAGCCACCATCTTGCGAAGCTCCAGACCATACTCGCGGAGCTTTGAAGATATGAGAGACGAAATCTTGGATGTGTTCTCAGCTGAGAAAGTCTCGGGCTGCACCTGCTTGGGCACGAGTCCGTACTTCGGAGCGAGGTCGGCTACGCCGCAGAATGTGCCGCCGTCGTTGAGCGGGTTCTTGAAGAAGAACTGCACACGCACGTCATCGATGGGCTTCTTGGCGTTGTCGATGATGCCCTGGAGCATGAGGTTTGCCTTCTCCAGCTGGTCGTAGAAGAAGAGATAGTCGTGCGAATACTCTACGACGAGGCTGTCTGCGTGCTGACGAGCGAAGTCAGAACGGAGCACGTTGAAGCCGGAGAACATCCAGCATCTTCCCGAACTCTTCTGGTCGTGGATGTTCTGTGACGGTGTCTCCACGCTGAAGTGGTTGTCGAAGGTGGTGCGGTTAGAGAAGTTCTTGGCAAGGTTGTCAATCTTGTTGCTTGCCATTGCGTTGAATACAGCCTTCGGTGTGGCAGTCTGCATCTTCTCAATCTTCTGCATTGTTTCGGCAGAGATACCTCCGCCACGTGTCTGTGCGCCGGCTGTCAAAGCAAGCGCGAGGCAAATGCCCGTGAGTGTGGTTTTCTTCATTTAACTGATTAATTTGATTTTTTTATTTTTAAGAATGTTGTTGTTGGTTTTCTTTCTGCGCGTCTTTAGGCTCTTGCTGAGCTTCTTCAGGCTCCTGCGGAGCTTCATTATGCTCTTTCGGAGCTTCTTGCGGCTCGGATTGCGTAGGCTTCGGCGGATTCATATACGCCTCGATGTCCATTATGACGGCTGCAAACTGTGGTGAACCCACGTATCCCACGTTTCGCCTTATGAGGCATTCCACGTCAGCCACGCTAGAAGAATAGCATGACAGCTCGTTGTGGCGTTGCGTGGTGTGTAGGCTCTGGTGGGTAATTTCTCTCTCACGTTCGCGCATCAGGCGGTTGCACGTCTTCTTCAGCAGCGGCATCACCACCTTGTCGAAGAGGAAGTGGCCCTGTATATACATATATGTCTGGTCCGGCATTACGCCAAGACTCTTCATCGACTCCTTCACTTCGGCGTATGACGGCTTTGCGTCAGGGTGCTGTTTCTGCAGCTGCACAATCTTTCTGCCCACCCGTTTGCGCAGATTGTCGAGCGCAGCGGAGGCGTTCTCCGGCGAAATGTTGCCCATTTCGATGGTGTGGAGGAAGTCGGAGATGGTGAAGTGGGGCGTGGCTCCCGTGCGGTATGACCAGATGTTCCACACGAAGAGCGGAAAAATGGCCACGGAGAAGTCGGCGAGGAACCGGCGGAAGTCAAATCCTGCCTGGTCGTTCAGGGTCGCCGCCACGCAGACATCGTGGAGCGACGGTGCGTAGCATTGCATGTTCTCTATGGCGTAAGCGTAAGTGTGGAAGATGTAGGGGCTGGAGAGGATGACGTCCGACTGCTTTGTGGCTCCCTGTCCGAGGTAGTCATAGTCGGCGTCCACACATGCTATCATGTTCTTGCCCACTCTTCCGTCCTCTATGAGGCTCATTATGGCAGCCTTCTTTCCCCGCTCCAGATGCTCCTTTCGGGATGGCAGCATCACCTCGAAGAAGCGTTCCTCGTTCTCGAAGCGTGAGAGCACGGAGCGCCAGAAGAATATGTCGTCGTAGCTCTCGACGTAAGCCACGATGCGTCGGCGCGACTGGCGTGAGTTGAGCCGGTTGGCAGCCTCGATGTATTGCGACGTTATGCTGTCGCGAAGACGTCTTGCCATAGTGCTTTCGGTTTTAGGGGTTAATAGGGTGAGGGGTTATAGGGGGTTACTGATTGTCCGTGATGTCGCTCACTTCGGTCACGCGGTCTGCCCATCCGTTCATGATTACGGCTGGCGAGTGAGTGGTCAGGATTATCTGTACGTTGGGGTTTAGCTCGAGTATGAGGTCGATGAGGCGTTGCTGCCAGTCGACGTGCAGGCTCACTTCCGGCTCGTCCATGAAGAGCACGTAGGGTCGTTGGTCTTCCACGAGTACCGTCAGCAGTATTACGAGCATCTGCTTTTCGCCGCTTGAGAGCTGGTACGGCGTGAGCGTCTCGCCTATCTGGGAGAAACGAATCTCGTTCTCCGTACGTATGATGGTCTTGCCTGTGTCGGCGAAGAGGTCGTCAATGAGGTCTTGGAAGCGCTTCTTCGGAGCCGAAATGGTCTGCGCCTTCTGTGCAGCGTCGGGCGTTGCCTCCTGCAGGCACTGTATGATGCGGTTGCCGATGTTCACCTGATAGTCCAGATACTTGCGCTGAAGGAAGAACAGCTGTATGTCAAGCTCCGTTGCAAGGTCGGCAAGCGATGTGTTGAGCTTGTCGGCAGAGACAGGATTCACCAGCGGACGGTCAAACGATCTGATGACATCATAGCGTATCCAACGCGCATCCTCAGGCACCACTTTCAGGCGTACGCCCTTGAGCATGTGGCTGGGAAACTCGCCGCCTGCAGACAGTCCCTTCACCACCTTGTTGAGTATGGTGCTCTTTCCGACGCCGTTAATGCCGCTCAGTATGTTCACCTGCCGGTCGAGATTCCATACCACGTGTCGCTTTCCGCTCCACAATGAGTCGATCTCAATTTGTTGGATGTATTCTGCATATTTCATAGACGTAGAGTTTTAGTTGGTTTCTTATTTTGTTGGTCCTACACCAATGAGTCGAGTTGTCTCTTCAGCTCCTTCAGTTCGTCGCGCACGGAGATGAGCGTTTCCAGTATTTCCGAGCTCTTGTCCACGCCGGCCCGGTTATGATTGAGCATCTTTCGTGCGGCGGATATCTTGAATCCCCGCACCTTCACCAGATTGTATATGGCTCTGATCTGCTCGATGTCAGCCTCCGTATACTGGCGTACGTTCTTGCCTACGGTCTTGGGCTTGAGTCGCGGAAACTCGGTCTCCCAATATCGGAGTGTGCTTTCGCGCACGTCGAACATCTCCGCCACCTCCTTTATGGAGTAATATAGCTTCACGTTCTTGTCTGTGTTTAGTGCCATGAGGAATAGATATATGTTTTTTAATACGGTCCGTGCCATCGACGAAACCGTTTTTTATTATATAATGTTCGAATTTATTTGCAAAAATAACCAAAACGGCGTACCTTTGCAAACGTTTTAGTAAGAATTTAAATACAAAGTACATAATATTTTAAATATGATGACAGCTAACGAAATCCGCGACTCGTTTAAGAAGTTTTTTGAGTCGAAAGGACACACCATCGTGCCCTCTGCACCGATGGTAATCAAGGATGACCCAACATTGATGTTCACCAACGCTGGTATGAACCAGTGGAAGGACATCATCCTCGGCACACGCGAGCCCGAACCGCGCCGCCGTGCCGACACACAGAAGTGCCTCCGCGTGAGCGGCAAGCATAACGACCTTGAAGAGGTCGGACACGACACTTACCACCACACCATGTTCGAGATGCTCGGCAACTGGTCGTTCGGCGACTACTTCAAGGAGGGAGCCATCGACTACGCATGGGAGTATCTGGTGGACGTTCTGAAGCTCAACCCCGCTGACCTCTACGTTACGGTTTTCGAGGGAAGCGAAGCGGAAGGACTGAAGCGTGACGATGAGGCTGCATCATATTGGGCAAAGCATGTTCCAGCTGACCATATCATCAACGGCAACAAGCACGACAACTTCTGGGAGATGGGCGATACGGGTCCTTGCGGTCCCTGCTCTGAGATTCACCTCGACTCGCGTACTCCCGAGGAGAAGGCTAAGACTCCCGGACGCAAACTCGTAAACAAGGACGATCCCCAGGTTATCGAAATCTGGAACATCGTGTTCATGCAGTACGAGCGCAAGGCCAACGGCTCGCTCGTTCCGCTTCCAATGCACGTTATCGATACCGGTATGGGCTTCGAGCGTCTTGTTCGCGCCATGCAGGGCAAGCACTCTAACTACGATACCGACATCTTCCAGCCCATCATCAAGGAGGAGGAGAACATCACCGGTCTGAAGTATGGCGTAAACGAGGAGACTGACGTGGCTATGCGTGTCTGCGCTGACCACCTCCGCGCCGTGGCTTTCTCCATCGCTGACGGACAGCTTCCTTCCAATGCCAAGGCAGGTTACGTCATCCGCCGCATCCTTCGCCGTGCCGTTCGTTACGCTTACACGTTCCTCGGACAGAAGGAAGCGTTCATCTATAAGCTCATCCCCGTGCTCACAAGAGAGATGGGAGAGGCTTTCCCCGAACTCAAGGCTCAGCACGACCTCATCCTCCACGTTATCAAGGAGGAGGAAGACTCGTTCCTCCGCACTCTTGAGAAGGGCATCAACCTCCTCTCTGCCGCTATGGAAGAGCTGAAGAAGCAGGGCAAGACCAAGCTGGACGGTGTTCAGGCTTTCCGTCTGTTCGACACTTACGGCTTCCCGCTCGACCTTACTGAGCTTATCTGCCGCGAGAACGGTTTCACTGTGGACGCAGAAGAATTTGATGCTGAGATGAAGAAGCAGAAGGACCGCGCACGCAACGCCGCTGCTGTGGAGAACTCAGACTGGGTGAACATCCGCGAGGGCGAGCAGCAGTTCGTAGGCTATGACTACACAGAATATGAGTGTCACATCCTTCGTTATCGCAAGGTTACGCAGAAGAAGAACACATATTACGAAATCGTGCTTGACTATACTCCGTTCTACGGCGAGATGGGTGGTCAGGTGGGCGACACCGGCGTGCTCGTCAGCGAGGACGAGACTGTCACCATCACCGACACAAAGCGCGAGAACGGTCAGTCTGTTCACATCGTGAAGGAGCTGCCGAAGAACCCTGAGGCTGACTTCATGGCTTGCGTCAACACCGACGAGCGCGACGCTTCGGCTGCCAACCACACCGCCACTCACCTTCTCGACTATGCTCTGAAGCAGGTGCTCGGCGATCACGTGGAGCAGAAGGGATCGTTCGTTTCGCCGACAACTCTGCGTTTCGACTTCTCTCACTTCTCAAAGGTTACTGACGAGGAGCTGCGCAAGGTGGAGCGTATCGTCAACGATATGATCCGTCAGGACATTGCTCTGGACGAGCATCGCGACACTCCTTTCGAGGAAGCCAAGAAGCTTGGTGCCATCGCTCTCTTCGGCGAGAAGTATGGCGACAAGGTTCGCGTGGTTCGTTTCGGACCGAGCTGCGAGTTCTGCGGTGGTATTCACGTCAAGTCAACCGGTCGTATCGGTTTCTTCAAGATTATCTCTGAGAGCAGCGTTGCCGCCGGCATCCGCCGTATCGAGGCAAAGACCGGTAAGGAATGTGAGGAGCTTCTCTATAACATCGAGGACAGCTTGAAGGCCATCCGCGCCCTCTTCAACAACGCCAAGGACCTCCAGGCTGTTATCGGCAAGTACATTGAGGAGCACGACGCAATGAAGAAGAACATTGAGCAGTTCCAGGCTCAGGCTGTGGAGCGCACCAAGACAGAGCTTATTCAGAAGGCTCGCGAGGTGAACGGCGTTAAGGTAATCACCGCTGTGCTGCCTATGGAGCCGGCTGCTGCCAAGGACCTCATGTTCAAGCTGCGTCAGGCAGTAACGGAGAATATGCTCGCCGTTATCGGAACCGTATCGCACGACAAGCCGATGCTGAACGTAGCAATGAGCGACGACCTCGTTAAGGAGCACTCTCTCAACGCAGGTAAGATGGTTCGCGAGGCTGCCAAGCTCATCCAGGGTGGCGGTGGCGGTCAGCCCCACTTCGCTCAGGCTGGTGGCAAGAACGCTGACGGTCTGTCAGCTGCCGTGGATAAGGTAGTGGAGCTGGCTAACCTGTAATCCGCTAAGGCTAACCTTTAATTATAATAAGGTATAGAGGATATCCTTAAATAAGGCTATCATAATATAATAACAGAACACGGGTATTTCGGACATACGCGGATATAGCTGCTCACAAGCAGCATCCGCCGAGTCCGAAATACCCGTGTTTGTTTTTTGTGGGTGCAGTGTAGGGTTAATCGAATCAAATAATATTGTTGTGTTTTTAACAATTCAATATTATTGTTTATCTTTGCGTCATGAATAGAACTCAGCCCATAGATTACAAATCCGTATTGTCCTTATTTCTTCCGGCAGGACTCCTTGAC
>NZ_NOVE01000060.1 GCF_002265625.1 Prevotella sp. 885 | reverse complement strand
GTATCAATTTGGGTACCGAGTAATTATATCTTTTTTATATATGCGAAATCTATATTTAGGCGTTTTACTGGCACCATACCGCTTGGATTATTATAATTATATATCTACGCATATGAATTGTAATATTTATTTCCAGTTAAAAGGTTTTGAAGGTCAGCTTTTCTCCACAGAAGAACTGGAGAAGAAATGTACTTTTATTCCAAAATATTTGAAAATTACTCGACTGATGGGTGACCGTCAAGTAGTATGGGGACTTCGAAAACTGATAAAGGAAAATAAGCCGGAGTTTATAATGGTTCCTGAGTTTTCTTTCCTTGCAATGCAGGTAATACTGATAAAGAAACTATTTGGATATAAATACAAGATAATATCACAATGTGATGATAGCTATGCTATGTTGGAAGGTAAAGGCTTTTCTCGCTTTCATGCATGGTCTCGTAAATTATGTATGCCTTTTATGGACAATTTGATTTTGTTGGATTCTCGTGCACAGAATTGGTATCAGCAACATTATCACAAAGGCATATTCATGCCTTTATTGACTGACGATAACACGGCTTGTATTAATGACGATGTAAGAGCAAAAGCAGAACAATATAAAAAACATTATGAGCTTGATGGTGTGAAAACGCTCCTGTTTGTGGGACGTTTGGTTGACGTTAAAAACTTATCCAGCCTGTTAAAGGCTTGTTCGTTGCTTTCTTTTAAATACAAGTTGATAATCGTTGGTGAAGGCTTATTGAGAGACTGTCTTGAGAATGAGGCAAAAGAGCTTAATGTCAATGTTGAGTTTGTAGGTCGTAAAAATGGTATTAACCTTACTGCTTGGTATTGTTGCACTGATGTGTTTGTATTGCCTAGTACAATGGAGGCTTTTGGCGCTGTTACCAATGAAGCGTTACTTGGTGGTTGTAACTGTGTTATTTCTAAGCTTGCAGGATCCGCATGTCTGATAAAGGAAGGTGTAAACGGGTTTCTTACAGATCCTTACTCTGTGGAAGATATTGCCAAGCAAATAGATAAAGCTTGCCAATTGCCCATAGATTCAGCAAGATTATCCAAGATGTTCATAACTTTTGCAGATGCCATGAAGTCTATGGAAGAAGAAATTAACAGAAAAGTGTTAAGAGTCTTTCATGTGATAAGTCACCTTGAAGTTGGGGGGGGCGGAAAGAGTGGCTCTTAACGTTGCAGAATCCTCAAATAAAAATATCGAATACCATATTATTGAAGTGATAAAAGGAACTTCGGAGTTCACAAAGAAGATGAAGCAAGAGTTGGAAGAGCATGGTATAAAGTATCATACTTCTCCTGTGATTCATAGCAAGTTGGGTATCCTTTTGTTTCCCTTGTGGTTTTCTTTTATCTATTTGAAATACAGACCCAATATTATTCATTCTCATACGGAAATTCCAGACTTGTCTTTGTGCTTGTTTAGAAAACTGTCATGGATGTATTTCTGGATAAAAACCAGATATGTCCGTACAATTCATAATACAGAATTGTGGAATGGTTGGAAAAGGATAGGAAGTATGGTGGAACGTTTCTACTTGAAGCATAATTGTAATGTTGCCATATCAAAAGCTGTACGTGACGCTTATGAGAAATCGTATGGACAACACGATATTCCCTTGATATATAATGGCATTAAGGAAATGAAGCAAAAGACTTTTCCTCATTTAGTTAAGGGAAAAGTGAATGTTTTGTTTGCAGGAAGGCTTGAACCACAAAAAGGAATTGACCAGCTGATAGCGGTAGTTACTGCTTTGAAGAATGACGGACGTTATCATTTCCATATTGTCGGAAGTGGAAGTTTGGAGCAAAAGGTTAAAGAATCATTGGGAGATAAAGATTACATATCTTTATATGACAAGGTGTATGGTCTGTCTCAATATATGGGCTCTTTCGATTTCTTGTTTATGCCTTCAAATCATGAAGGTTTAGGCTTGACTTCTGTAGAGGCATCATTAACTCGAACACCAGTTATTGTAAATTGGTGTGCAGGTATTGATGAAACACTTCCTGAAGATTGGCCGCTAAAAGTATTAGATAACAAGATGGATGATTTCGTAGCTTTGTTTGAGAACAAATTGCTGTCGCTTGATTATCAAGAGTTAGCAGATAAAGCTTATAAGTTTGCTTTTGAGCACTTCTCTTTGGAGAAGATGCAAAAGGAATATGAAATATTATACAAGAATATTTAATTAGGATGGTATTATAGATGAACCCCAAAATATTATTTATAATGCACATGCCACCTCCCGTGCATGGTGCGGCTATGGTGGGGCAGTATATTCACGATAGTGAATTGATCAATGGGGAGTTTGAGATTCATTACATCAATCTTACTACAGCGAAGAATTTGCAGGATATTGGTAAGGTTGGTATGAGAAAACTCTTTGACTTCTTTAAGCTGCTGAAGAAAATCAGAAAAGCAGTAAAGAATGTTAAACCACAATTGGTTTATGTAACTCCAAACGCTTGTGGAGGTGCTTTCTATAAGGATTTTGTTGTGGTTGAGATGCTGAAACGCTTGGGATGTAAAGTGATAGTACATTACCATAACAAAGGTGTCTCAACTCGCCAAAATAGACATTTGGACAACGCTTTGTATAAGCGATTCTTTAAAAATATTAAGGTAATCCTTTTATCTGAATGCCTGTATGAGGATGTGAAGAAGTATGTGAACAGGGAGGATGTGTTTGTATGTGGTAATGGTATTCCAGATATCACAAATCATTCTACCTGTCCGGATACTGTAGCAAGTGGCCATATTGACGGCAAGGTTCCTCATGTGTTGTTTCTTTCCAATCTTCTGATAAGCAAAGGTGTGGTTGTGCTGCTCGATGCCTTAAAGGTATTGAAGGAGAAGGGCTGCTGCTTTGTCTGTGACTTTGTTGGAGGTGAAACTGTAGAGCTGGACGCTGCTATGTTCCAGAATGAGGTGGCAAAGCGTGGCTTGGAAGACATGGTGGTGTATCATGGCAGGAAATATGGTAGTGATAAGGAGGCTTTTCTGAATGCCGCAGATATGTTTGTCTTTCCAACTTTTTATCCCAATGAGTGTTTCCCGTTGGTTCTGCTGGAAGCTATGCAGCATCACCTACCGTGTGTCTCTACCACAGAAGGAGGAATTCCCGGTATCATAAATGATGGCAAGACTGGCTTCCTCGTTCCAAAGCATGACGCAGAAAATTTAGCAGACAAGATAGAATCCCTCCTCACCGACTCCGCCTTACGCCAGCGTATGGGTAAGGCAGGAAGAGAGAAATTTGAGAGGGAGTTTACGCTTGAGGTGTTTGAGAAGAGGATGGCGGAGATTCTAAAAACATGTGTTTGATTTAAATACTGATATGTTTCGATTAAAAGATTTAAATATACTTGGCAGTAAGGCGGATCTAGCCTTGCTGCCTGAGGGCAAATTGCTCATTAATACGATTAATGCTCATTCTTTTAATACGGCAAAGAAGGACAAGCTCTTTGCAGAGGCGCTGACCTATGGCGATGCTCTTATTCCTGACGGAGTTAGCATCGTGAAGGCGTGCCGAAGGATTAAGGCCAAGAGCCAACCTAAGGAGCGTATTGCAGGATGGGATTTGTTCGAGTTTGAAATGAACAAACTCGAACAATTAGGAATTAGGAATGAGGAATGTGGAGTGAATAATTCTTCATTGGATAATTCACAATCGGCTTCAGCCGACAACTCAACATTCAACACTCAAAACTCAAAACTCGGTTCGGGTCAACGAACCGTTATGTTTATGGGCAGCTCAAAGAAGGTGCTTGACTTGATAGTAAAACGTGCTGCTAAGGTTTATCCCCATCTTAAAGTGGTGACTTATTCACCTCCTTATAAGGCGGAGTTCTCGGATGAGGACAATAAAGCTATCATTGATGCCATTAACGCTGCAAATCCCGATCTGTTGTGGATTGGCATGACAGCACCGAAGCAGGAGAAGTGGACCTACTCACATTGGAAGGAACTGAACATCCATTGCCATGTAGGAACAATCGGTGCCGTTTTCGACTTCTTCGCCGGAACCGTGGAGCGTGCCCCAATGTGGTGGCAGCGTCATGGCCTGGAATGGCTCTATCGTCTGCTAAAGGAACCAAAACGTATGTGGCGCCGATACATTATTGGCAACACCTTATTTCTTTGGAACATGACGAAGGAGTAACTCATTTTAAAGTAAGGATACAAACAGCATGGAACGAGCTAATCAAACTAAATAATCAATCTTCAAAACTAAGTTTAATTTAAACAAAACACACAATTATCTATGGTAAAAAGAAATGTTGCCCTTATTACGGGCATTACTGGACAGGATGGCTCTTATTTGGCTGAGCTGTTGTTGGAGAAAGGTTATGACGTACACGGAACAATCCGTCGTTCGTCCGTTGATTATCGTGAGCGTATCGCTCATCTGGAAGGTCGCCCCAACTTTCACCTTCATTATGCTGACCTTGGCGACTCAATGAGTATTATTCAGGTGATGAACAAGGTGAAGCCTACTGAGGTTTATAACCTTGCTGCTCAGAGCCATGTGCAGGTGAGCTTCGACTCTCCTGAGTTTACTGCTGACGTGGATGCCACTGGTGTGCTCCGCATTCTTGAGGCAATCCGCCAGTGCGGACTGGTCCAGACTTGCCGCATGTATCAGGCTTCCACTTCGGAGCTTTACGGCAAGGTGGAGGAGGTTCCGCAGAACGAGAACACTCCGTTCCATCCTTATTCTCCGTACGCCGTTGCAAAGCAGTACGGCTTCTGGATTGTGAAGGAGTATCGTGAGGCTTATGACATGTTCTGCTGCTCTGGTATCCTTTTCAACCATGAGAGTGAGCGCCGCGGCGAGACTTTCGTGACTCGTAAGATTACGCTTGCTGCAGCTCGCATCAAGCAGGGCAAGCAGGACAAGCTGTATCTCGGCAATCTTGACTCGCTCCGTGACTGGGGCTACGCTAAGGACTACGTGGAGTGTATGTGGCTCATCCTTCAGGCTGAGAAGCCGGAGGACTTCGTAATTGCCACCGGCAAGCAGCACTCGGTTCGTGAGTTCGCTCAGTTGGCTTTCCACTACGTAGGCATTGAGCTGAAGTGGGAAGCCAAGGACGAGAACGAGAAGGGTGTCTGCATTGAGGGTCCTGAGGAACTCATCGGCAAGACGCTCGTGGAGGTATCGCCCGACTTCTATCGCCCCACCGACGTGGTGAATCTTTGGGGTGATCCGACAAAGGCTAAGGCAAAGCTCGGATGGAATCCTAACACCACAAGCTTCGAGGATCTCGTGAAGATTATGGTGGAGAGTGATATGGCTAAGGTAGCAGCAGAGGATGCCGGCATGAAGGTTCGCTGCAATCTTGCAGAATATCTCGAAAAAGGTATCGTTAAGTAATCGTTAAGTAGTATGTTGAAAACTGATTCAAAGATTTATATTGCGGGACACCATGGACTGGTGGGTTCTGCTATATGGAATAACCTTAAGAAGAGAGGGTATAACAATCTGGTGGGCCGTTCGCATAAGGAGCTTGACCTTACTGACCAGTATGCCGTGGAGAAGTTCTTCGATGAGGAGCGTCCTGATGCTGTGGTTCTGGCTGCTGCTTTCGTGGGTGGCATTATGGCTAACTCGCTCTATCGTGCTGACTTTATCATGCAGAATATGAAGATGCAGTGTAACGTCATCAGCAATGCTTATTCGCACGGCGTGAAGAAGCTGCTCTTCCTCGGTTCCACCTGCATCTATCCCAAGGATGCTCCCCAGCCTATGAAGGAGGACGTGCTCCTGACTTCGCCTCTGGAATATACCAACGAGGAGTATGCCATCGCAAAGATTGCGGGTCTGAAGATGTGCGAGAGCTATAACCTTCAGTATGGCACTAACTATATAGCCGTGATGCCGACGAACCTTTATGGTCCTAACGACAACTTCCACTTGGAGAACAGTCACGTAATGCCGGCGATGATGCGCAAGATTTATCTTGCCAAGCTCATCCACGACGGCGACTGGCACAGCATTGAGGTGGACATGAACAAGCGTCCTATCAACCCCGATGACAAGCTCCGCACCATCATCGGCGAGGGCAATGTGGACGGCAGCAACTCTCATGAGCGCATCCTGAAAGCATTGGAGTTCTACGGCATCTACGACAACAAGGTGGTGCTCTGGGGAACTGGAACTCCGCTGCGTGAGTTCCTATGGAGTGAGGACATGGCAGACGCCAGCGTCCACGTTCTCCTGAACGTAGACTTCAAGGACATCATCGGCATCGAGAAATATTCCTCAGTATTCTATGGTGCGAAGGTGGACGGCGCTGTGGACAGAAACAACTCAGAGGGCAGAGGTGGAGCAATCCCAAGTCTCGGAGAAATCCGCAACTGCCACATCAACGTCGGCACCGGCAAGGAGCTGACCATCCGCCAGCTCTCAGAGCTCGTGGTAAAGGCAGTAGGCTTCGAGGGCACGGTGGAGTTTGACGCCAGCAAACCCGACGGCACTCCAAGAAAGCTCATCAGCGTGGACAAACTCCACAGCCTCGGATGGACACACAAAGTGGAAATCGAGGAAGGAGTAGAGAAACTCTATGAGTGGTATCAGCAGAGCCTGAAAGACTAATTATAGTGATTTGTGGGTAGTGATTATTGAGCAGCCCTTTATCCTTGACAATTTATTTGTTGGGGATAAAGGGCTGTTCTTTTTTTATTATTCCGTCATTATTGCGTAACTTTGCCTTATGAATGAATTGTCAATGCGTGCTACGCTTAAAGAATATTTTGGATATGAACGGTTTCGTCCTTTGCAGGAGGATATCATAAGGCATATACTTGAGAGGAAGGATTGCTTGGTGCTGATGCCTACAGGCGGCGGCAAGAGCATCTGCTATCAGATTCCGGCTCTGATGATGGAGGGTACGGCTGTGGTGGTGTCGCCACTCATCTCGCTCATGAAAGACCAGGTGGAGAACCTGCGTGCCAACGGCATCGAGGCGGCTGCGCTTAACAGCAACGCTTCGGAGGAGGAGAACAGAGAGATAGCGGAGAGGGCTTACAGGGGCGAATATAAGTTGCTGTATGTCTCGCCGGAACGTCTGTTGTCGGAGATTCAGTTCGGTGTGCTACATCACTCGTCGGGCACGTCGCCTACGGGAAAGCTGAAGGTGAGCATGTTTGCTGTGGACGAGGCTCATTGCATCTCGCAATGGGGACATGACTTCCGTCCTGAATATACGCAGCTGGGCAAGCTGAAGGAGTTTTTCCCTGGTGTGCCTGTGGCTGCGTTTACTGCTACGGCGGACAAGATTACGAAGGAGGACATCGTGCAGCAACTTGGACTGACGAAGGACGATAGGGGAGAGGCTACGATTTTCGTGTCGTCCTTTGACCGTCCTAATCTCTCGTTGGACGTTCGCAGGGGATATTCCGCCAAGGACAAGCAACGCTTCATCATGGCACTCATAGCTCGTCATCCGGGCGAGAGCGGCATCATATACTGTATGAGTCGTAAGACCACGGAGAGTGTGGCTGCCAAGTTGCAGGAGAAGGGAGTGAGGGCGATGGCTTATCATGCCGGACTGTCTGCGTCGGGACGTGATAGGGTGCAGGAGGCTTTCATCAACGACGAAATAGATGTGGTGTGTGCCACCATTGCTTTCGGTATGGGCATCGACAAGAGTAATGTGCGCTTCGTGGTGCACTATAATCTGCCGAAGAGCATTGAGAGCTATTATCAGGAGATTGGTCGTGGCGGACGTGACGGTCTGCCGTGCGAGACGGTGCTCTTCTATCAGGTCGGCGACATCATCACGCTGAGGAAGTTTGCGGAGGAGAGTGGACAGCAGGACATCAACAACGAGAAACTGGAGCGTATGCAGGAGTATGCGGAGAGTCAGGTGTGCCGTCGACGTATCCTGCTCAACTATTTCGGCGAGACGATGGATCATGACTGTGACAACTGCGACGTTTGTAAGAATCCGCCACGGAGGTTTGACGGCACTATATTGGTGCAGAAGGCTCTGTCGGCGGTAATGAGGACTCAACAGCAGATAGGTTTCCGCCTCCTAATCGATATCTTGCGTGGCACGTCCAATCAGGAGCTTTATCAGAAGGGATATAATATGCTGAAGACATACGGCTGTGGCAGGGATGTGCCGTTCAAGGACTGGCAGGACTATCTGCTGCAGATGCTGCATCTGGGCTACATAGAAATTGACTATAAGGACAATTCGCACATAAAGGTGACTCCGCAGGGTGAGGATGTGCTCTTCGGTCGTAAGCAGGCGCAACTGGCTGTGGTAGTGCATGAAGACCTGACTGTGAAGGGTCGGAAGCAGAAGCTCCGTGAGCAGCCGCTTGTGGGGTTGGACCTCGGCGGTGCAACGGAGGACATGGAGTTGTTCGAGAAGTTGCGTAAGCTGCGTGTGAAGTTGGCTGCAGAGAGGGGAGTGCCGCCATACGTAATCTTCGGTGACCGCACGCTGCATCAGCTTGCCACCACAAAGCCCAAGACGAGATTGGCGTTCGGAACTGTCTCGGGTGTTGGTGCGCATAAGCAAGCAACGCTCGGCACGATATTCGTAAAGGAAATACGCAAGCATCTGGGTATGTCTGTGAATGAGAAGGAAACGTGGAATATGATGCCTTCGGAGTGAATCGATCGACAATATAAAGAAAGCAGGGGGAAGAATCCGGGGTTATATGGATTCTTCCTCCTGCTTTCTTGTTGTATGCAGACTGAGTGATCAGTCGTTGTTAAAGTTCTGTCTTGCTCTTTGGAGAATTTCTTTAACGCTCCTTATCTGAGGGCGTCGGGCTGTACCAGCCTTTTTCTCTTCGTAGTCGCGTCTTTGACGTTCCAAGAAATTGTCTGCCATAGTTACTTGAACTTACTGTATATGACAGTAATCTGGTTCTTGGTGTTGGGGCCTCCAACCAGCTTTGTGGACGTGAGCGACATATCGTGCGTCACCTTTGTGAGAACCGATCTTTGGTCGATGGTGGTGTAGGTGGCGGTTACGGGGATGATGACCACTTTGTTCCAGTCAGCCTTTGTCTTGTCTGCCGTCTCGTTGAGGTGCTTTATCAGACCTCCGATGTTGTTGAAGGTGTATGTGTTGCTCGAACTGTTGTAGGAAGCCAGAAAAGACGTCTTGTAGTCGGCTATCTGGTTCTTCTCGAAGAAGCTATACATATCAGCCTTCGGCAGGAGCAGCAGGGTCTGCGGGATGCCAAGACGGTAAGCTTTCTGCTGTACGCCGTCGTTGATGCGTGTCAGCGTTATCTTAGCCGTATTGATGGTGTCGTTCTCATGTCCTGCCACAATCTCGTTAACGGGGAGTGTCATCTCCGTGAAGATGCCGGCGGGCGACTTGAGGTATGTGCATGAACGATCCTCATCTACAAGTCGACGGAGCGTAGACATATCGTTGTTGATGGTCGTGGTCTGCAGCACCTCCTCAGTTCCGGGGAACGAAGCCATGGCATTGATGATGGTATCGCGCTTTGTGCCGTCGCTACTGGTGTAGGTGGTCTTGTTGCGGAAGTATACGTTCAGCTGTGAGAGCGTCACGTACGCCATCGATCCCAGTCCGCTCTGCGTCTTGAAGAAGAAGCCCGGCACAAGATTGTGGATAAACGAATATGAGTTCTTGAAGTATTCAGGATGCTCATAATACATATTAATGATGTACGAACCAAAATTGTCATAGCCCTTATAGGGCTTGTCCAGCGCAATGCGGATGTTAGGCATATAGTCGCTTTTCTTTCTTGTGCTCTCGTCCACATTGAGGTCAGCGAGAGTATAGATTCGGCTGCCTGCCTTAGAGTCGCTCTTCACGTAGCCTTCTTTCTCGGGGTCGTAGTTGGAATAGAAGAACTTCTGCTCGTCCACGGGCTTGTTGAGCTCCATTGCCGTAACCTTCATCGTCGCCAGCGAGTCGCCGTAGAATCCGGTATAGTAAAGACGGAGGTCGCATGAGTCAGCCACTATCAGTCCGTCCTTTTTGCTCACGATGCTGTCCTTTTCAGGAAAGCTGAATCCTTCAGGCGTATAGAACTGCGTCATGAAGTCGCCGGTCATGTAAGCTCCCGTTTCGGGGTCGCGCACCTTGCCGAGATATCCTGTGACGGAACGTGAGAGAACCGAGTCAGCCAGAATGGAGCGTGTCTCCACCTGAAATGTGTCTGTGGAAATTTCGAGCTTGTCCACATTGTCAGTCAGCGAACCACCGATGGTGTCGGTGGTGTCGTCGCATGAGAAGAGCGTTAAAGCGGCAAGCGCAATGCCTGCCATATACTTGATGTTCATAAGTTAACCTGTTACAATATATTATATATATCTACGCATCAGGCTCTTAGTTAGAGAGCTGCGTAGAATTCCTTATATGCAGAGGTGTAGTCCTCTCCAGGATAAGCCAGTACGGGTATGCCTTTGCTCTTGGCGTACTCGATAAGCTCGGGGCAAGCGTCGGCTTCTGCCTCCACTACGGCGTCGCTGTTGTCAATGGCAAGCTTGCTGAACTCCATGAAGTCGAAGTCGTCCTTGTAGGCAGCGAGGCTGTCCACGGTGACGTCCTTAAATTCGAGGCAGTTCTTGAAGTTGTCGCCGAATCCCTTTGTGAGACCTTCCTTAAATACAGAAGTAACAATCTTTGACTGTGCGAAGATGGGTTCTGCGCTATAGACAGCCTTTGTGAAGAGGGGCACGACGTAAGACATCCAACCCTGGCAATGAATTACCTCCGGCGCCCATCTGAGCTTCTTGACTGTCTCGAGTACGCCGCGTGCAAAGAAGATGGCTCTTTCGCCGTTGTCTTCATATTCCTCGCCGTTCTCGTCGCATGTCATCTTGCGCTTCATGAAGTAGTCGTCGTTGTCGATGAAGTAGACCTGAAGTCTGCTCTGAGGGATTGATGCCACCTTAATGATAAGTGGGTGGTCTGTGTCGTCAATCACGAGGTTCATGCCAGAAAGGCGGATAACCTCATGGAGCTGTCCTCGGCGTTCGTTGATATTGCCCCATTTGGGCATGAATGTTCTTATCTCAAGACCCTCTTCCTGCATCTTGCTCGGAAGGTCGCGTCCCATTACGGACAATACGGTTTCGGGTACGTACGGAGAAATCTCCTGATTGACAAATAAAATTTTCTGTGCCATACTGTTTGATTTAAGTGCTGTGCCGCGCTGCGATTTGTATACGCATAGTACAAAGCAGGTGCAAAGTTACAAAAAAAATGTCACATTTCGGCCTTTAAATACTATTTAACCAACTATTGGATAGCAAAAGAGTGGTTTGAGGCTTGCAAATGCACAGGAATTATTATAACTTTGCATAATTATTTACTGAAAGTTCAGTATTGTTAACTTTACAGACATCTTATTAATATTATGACAATCGGAGATAAAATACCTGAGGTTCTGGGTGTTGACCAGGACGGACGTGAGATTAAGGCAAGTGATTATCGTGGACGCAAGATAGTGCTTTACAGTTATCCAAAAGCCAATACAAGCGGATGCTCGGCAGAGGCATGCTCTTTGCAGGCACATAAGGACGAACTGGCTGCGGCAGGATACGACATCATCGGCGTCAGCAAGGACAAGCAGACTGCGCAGAAGAAGTTTGCTGAAGCGAAGGAACTGGAGTTTCCGCTCATCGCTGATACGGAGACTACGCTCTTGCAGGAACTCGGCTGCTGGGGAGAGAAGGTGGCATGCGGCAGAAAGACCATAGGCATTCTTCGCACCACTTACCTCGTTGACGAAAACGGCATCATCCAGAAGATATTCACTCCGAAGGAAATCAAGACGAAGATTCATGCAGAGCAGATTCTGGACTATATCAATAAATAGAGCTTTTTCAACTTTATAACATTTCACTAAAACAAATGAAGAAGCTCTCTCTTACTTTTGGATTGGCGCTTGCCTGCTCGGCTTCTTGGGCACAGACCATGCTCTGGCAGACCGACACCACGCGCCACCAATATTATCGTATACCTGCCATCGTTGCTAACGGCAAAAACGTCATAGCCTTTGCTGATAACCGTTCGGGTGTTACGGACGCCACCAGTTGGGGCGACGTGGGATCCGTGGGCAACATCAGCATAGAGGTGCGCCACAGCAAGGACGGAGGACGTACATGGACTTCGCCAAAGTGTGCCGTAAAGGGATTCGGCAACGGAGGCTACGACCAGAGTCATGGTGATGCTGCCGTGGTGCGTGACCGCGAGACAGGACGCATGCTCATAATGACGGGTTCGGGCGATGTGGGCTACGGACGGTCGAAGGTTACCGTTCCGGGCGACTATAGCGAAGCCCTGAAGGTGGGACGCTACTATAGCGATGACAACGGAAACACATGGAACGGAGGAGAGGTGACCTCTCAGATTTACGACCTCTATCGTGGTCATGGCAACATTTTCCGCCTTTTCTTCACAAGCGGTCGTATATGTCAGAGCCGCATGATAAAGCGTGGAGAATATTATCGCATCTATTCGGCTGTGGTGACCAATGAGGGTAGCTTGGTGGTCTATTCGGACGACTTCGGCGATACTTGGACTCCGCTTGGTGGTGCAGACGCACGTCCTGCTCCTGAGGGCGACGAGGCGAAGCTGGAGGAACTTCCTGACGGCCGTGTGCTGCTGAGCTGCCGTCGTAGCGGAAAGGACGGCAGATGGTTTAATGTCTTCAGCTATGGGGACAACAGTTATGGTCAGGGCAGCTGGGCACAGCCTGTGGCTTCAGAGAATCCTGACGGAGGAACAGCCACCATCAACAATAACTGCAACGGCGAGATTCTCCTTGTGCCGGCTAAGGCAAAGGACGGCAGTCGTGTGTACGTAGCCCTTCAGTCCGTACCCCGCGGCACCCCCGGCAATCATCCTTCCAACCTTGAGCGCCGCAGCCACGTGTCGGTATACTGGAAAGCATTCCGTTCTGCAGCCGACTGGGCTTCTCCCGAAAACTGGAAAGACGGATGGAAGCGATATGAGATAACCGACGGCTATTCGGCTTACTCGTCTATGGCAATCGGAGACAAAGGCAACATCTGCTTCATCTATGAGGACGACGGCGTGCGCTTCCGACTTGGCAGCCAGTCAACGGAGATGTATAGCATCTTCTATCGCAATCTCACTCTGAAGGAGATAACCGGCGGCAAGTATAAGTATAGCAAGATAAAGTAAAAAAAGGAATCACTAAAAAATACAATTTTTCAGACAAGTGTATATAGGAATAGCAGGAAATATCGGTAGTGGTAAGACCACGCTTACGGAGATGCTTGCCGAGCATTACCAATGGGAACCGCGCTACGAGACAGTCGTCGACAATCCTTACATGGACGATTATTACAAGGACTTACATCGATGGTCGTTTGCCTTGGAGGTGTTCTTCCTGAAGGAGCGCTTCAAGGATGTTCTTCAGATTTCAGAATCGGAGAACAACATCATCCAGGACCGTACCCTTCATGAAGGAGTCTTCGTCTTTGCCGCCAACAATTACGCGCAGGGCAACATCAGCGACCGCGACTTCGAGACTTACATGGAGCTTTACGAGATTATGGTGGAGAAGGTGAAGCTGCCTGACCTCATGATTTATCTGAGGTCTTCCGTGCCGCACCTCGTGGAGAACATCCAGAAGCGAGGACGTGTGTATGAGCAGAAAATCCCCATCGAGTATCTGCAAGGACTGAACGACAGATACGATGACTTCATCCGTAACAAATATAAGGGTAAGGTGCTGGTCATCGATGTGGACAAACTCGACTATAAGACGCGCCCCGAAGACCTGAAGCTGATAACGGACCAGATTGACTCCGTATTATCCATTTAATCTTACCAATCCAATAAAAACAAAAGAATAAATGCACATAGCAATAGCCGGAAACATCGGTAGTGGCAAGACCACACTAACCAAGATGTTGGCAAAAAGATATAACTGGTCGCCCCGTTTCGAACCCGTTGAACACAATCCCTATCTTGACGACTTCTATAAGGATATGTCGCGCTGGTCGTTCAATCTCCAGATCTATTTCCTTAACAAGCGTTTCAAGGAGGTGGTGGAAATCAGCCAGAGCGACAAGGACATCATTCAGGACCGCACCATCTTTGAGGATGCCTGCATCTTCGCGCCCAACCTTCACGGACAGGGATATATGTCAGACCGCGACTTCAACAACTATTCGGATCTCTTCGATACGATGATGACTCTCGTGAAGCTGCCTGACCTCATGATATACATCCGCTCCACGGTATCGAATCTGGTGAATCAGATTGGCAAGCGAGGACGTGAGTGCGAGCAGACCATACGCATCGACTATCTCACAGGTCTGAACGAGAGATATGAGGAATGGATTAAGGACTATAAGGGAAAGCTGATAATAGTGGACGGCGACACCCAGAAGTTCGAGTCGGATCCTGAGGCATTCCGAAAAATTACGGACAAGATAGATTCTGCGTTGTACGGAATGTTCAAGTAATATAACAGTTGAGAGTTGAGAATTGAGAGCCTTTGCTAAGGCAGGCGGCAAAGCCGGTCGATATTATGTAATCACAACTCTCAATCCTCAAATCTCAACTGTCAACTTTCTTAAAGCAGTCCCATTGCTTTAAGTTTTCTTTCTATAGCCTCTACGCCACCTTCCACGTTGCTCTCGATATTGAGAGGCATTACGGGATCGTGGAGCGACATACGCAGCAGCCACCAACCGTCTTCGTCAGCATTGGTGCAGCTGACACGCAGACCCTCATAGTTGGGCTGTACGATTGTCCATCCAGACATTTCCTCTGCCTTCGCTTTCATGTCCTCCAGAACCTTTGCTCCGTAAGCCTTGAAGTCCGGATCGGTCAGCTTTATTCTTATCTCCTTGCTTTCCTTAGGCTGCTTGAGCGAAGCGATTATTTCGTGCACCTGCTTGCCCTCTCTGTTCATCTTTGCTGCATGAACGATGAGCTTTGCTGCGAGATATGCACCGTCGTCGAGGAAGTGGTTCTCACGAAGGGCAGCGTGTCCTGAAGTCTCGATGGCAAGCCAGCACTCTTCGCCGTTCTCGTTAAGGCGGATGCCCTCGTTGATGACATTCTTATATCCACGGCGGAAGCGATGGTGCTTGCCACCCTTGCTGCTGATATATTCTGCCAGACCGTCAGACGTTACAGAGTCTGTAACGATGGTGCTTCCCGGATGCTCCTCCAGGATTACGGCAGAGATGAGCGCTATGAGCGAGTTGCGGTTTATGGGTTCGCCCTTACGTCCGATGATGGCAGAGCGGTCAACGTCGGTATCGAAAATTACGCCGAGGTCAGCATTGGTGATCTCCACGGCATTGCATACCGAAGCCATAGCCTCAGCATTCTCAGGATTGGGGATATGGTTGGGGAAGTGACCGTCCGGCTCAAGAAACTGGCTGCCTTCCGTATTGGCTCCGAGCGAACGCAGAATCTTCTCGAAGAAGCCTCCGTTGCCGTTGCCTGCGTCCACGATGATGTGCATGCCCTTTAGAGGATGGTCATAGTCATCGGCTTTCACGCCCTCACGGATATAGTCGGCAATGTGGCGTGAATATACTGACATGAAGTCCATGACCGTGGCGTTGCCCTTTGCGCCGTCGTAAGCATACTCGCCGTTCTCGGCAATCTCAAGGATGGCAGCGATGTCCTTGCTGTCAAGTCCACCCTTGGGAGTGAAGAATTTAAGGCCGTTACGATTAAACGGCAGGTGGCTTGCCGTCACCATAACCGAAGCCGTAGCCTTTACCGTGTCGCTGATGGTGGTCATAAACATGGCAGGAGTAGAAGCCAAGCCGCAGTCCACGACGTTGGCACCAGCCTCAGCAGCACCCTTTATGAAGGCACCCTTGATGGCGTTACCAGAGAGGCGGCAGTCCATACCTACGGCAATCGTAGGATTCTCCACGCCCATTGTCTTTCTCAACCAGCAGACAAACGACTTGCCGATTGTCATGATCACCTCTTCAGTAAGGTTGACGTTTTCGCCCTCGATACCTTCGAGAGCCACGCCTCTAATGTCAGATCCGTTCTGTAATTTTTTCCAGTTCATAGTTCTTTATTTAGGTTAGTATGTTTTTTAGTTCAGCTTAGTCATGTGATAGCCGAGACGTTTCAGCTCCATAGCCATTCCCATCAGATACATCTGGTGGAGGGCAGCCACGTATGCGCGGAAGGCTTCGGAAGTGCCAGGCTCAAGGTGGCGATGACAGAGCAGGTTGTACGTACGTGAGGCACATTCGCCCACCGTCTTTGCCATTGCCGCCTGTTGCTCCTCGTCCAGCAGAAGCACCTTCTCGCAGACATATTCGTCCATATGGTCGAAGTCGCGCTGGTCACGCAGGTATTTATACAGGTCGTCCACCTTGCTGTAAAGCTCCCAGTCCGTATCCCAGTATTTCGCTATCGCCATTCCCACGAACATCATCCATCCGAGCGAGACGGTAGGGTAGTCGCGGAACTCTCTCATGCCGTCGGGCAGATAGCTCTCGCCGATCTTCAGCCAAAGTTCCTCGATGTCCTGCGCTTCCGGTAGCCTTTCGTCCACCATTCCGATGGACAGCAGATATTGATGAAGGTCGTCGCGAAACAGCTGTTCAATGTTGATGTCGTATTTCTTTGGTTCCATATAGTTTTCTTATTACTTATTTCTTTTCACAAAGTTACTCACTATGCTTCGGACATCCAAACAAAAAGACATCGCGGAGAACGAAAAATCGGCTGATTAAGAAATATTAACGGTAGATGCTGATATGAAAAATGCGGATTGCTTGCATCGCCTAATGGTTTTACTGATATCGTACTTCATGTTCATCTTGTCATTTAAAGATTAAACCGTTGATAATGAGCCTTTTAGAAGAAAGAGGGTGTGACGATTCTTCCAATTCCAGTTCTTCCAATTAATTTTCAATGGGTTGCGCTTTGCTTCTTTATATATATAACTACTTAATAATCAATTAATTATATAATC
>NZ_NOVE01000005.1 GCF_002265625.1 Prevotella sp. 885 | reverse complement strand
GATTCTTTCTCTTTCTTGAGTTTTTCCACCTGCTTTTTAAGCTTTTCTATTTCTCTATCTTGGGCTGACTTTTTCATAACCTTCATATGCTTTATTTATGTAAAGTTACTAAAAATCAACGAGTTATGCAACTTTTCAAAGAACTATTTCGCAATATAAAGTGTTAAATGTCAGCAACTTAACGAGCTGAATTCTTGCACTTTTTATGTCAGATTTATATCTAAATTTTGAACACTCTACTCATAGGGTTGCTATAGAGCCTCTTTTACACTCCAATACAGCCACTGTTGTCATGCAATACAGCCTCTTTTGCACTCTCATAGGGTTACTATTGGAGTACAAAAGAGGCTGTATTGATAAATCAGGGTGTCACAAACGCAACAAAACAGCAGAAAAACGGCTCGCAAAATCTCTAAAACCGATTTTTATTTTGTAACAGGTTTTTACTCTTTAGACGATATTTGCATAGCATTCCTCCGCCATCCTTACTATCTCCTTCGGCACAAGCGAGGAGATGTCGCCACCTGCTTTTATGGTGTTGCGGACGAGCGTGCTGCTGATGTCATAGAGTCCGGTGTTGAAGAGGCGGACGGTCGGGGGAAGTGTGGTGACGTCGATGTCGCTACCCGTGCGCGGATAGATGGCGATGGGGTAGTGGGCGATGATGTCTTCGTAATGATACCAACGGCTGAACACCTCCCAGTTGTCGGCTCCTATGAGGAGCGTGAACTCGCGGTCGGGGTGGGCGGCGGAGAGCGCCTGCAGCGTGTTCCACATATATGAAGGACGCGGCAGGGCGAACTCGAAGTCGCTGGCTTTCAGCTTGGGGTAGGGGGCGAGCGCCTTGCGGGTCATCTCCAGACGGAGGCGGTCGTCCAGGAGGTCGCCACGCTCCTTCAGCGGATTCTGCGGCGACACCACCAGCCACACCTCGTCAAGCCCCGCAAGTTCAGTCATCTTGCGGGCTATGGCGATGTGTCCGTTGTGTATGGGATTGAAAGAACCGCCGTAGATGCCGGTCTTTATCTTGTCCATGCGTGTGAGTTTTTATTTCTCGATAAACTCCTTGATGGCGGCGTAAGTGTCCTCCACGGCGCGGTCGAGGTCGTCGTTGATGATAACGCGGTCGAAGTAGGGAGCCTGCGACAGTTCGAACTCAGCGCGTGCGATGCGCTGTTCTATTACCTCCGGAGCGTCCGTGGCGCGTCCAACGAGACGGCGGCGCAGCTCGTCAATAGATGGCGGCTGAACGAAGATGCTGAGCGCACGGTCGCCGTAAAACTCCTTGATGTTGCGTCCGCCCTTTACGTCCACGTCGAATACGACGTTCTCGCCGCGGGCTGCCTGCACCTCCACCTGCTCCTTCAGCGTGCCATAGAAGCGGTCCTGATAAACCTCCTCATACTCAAGGAAGTCGCCCTTCTCGATGCGCTGGCGGAACTCCTCGGGAGAGAGGAAGAAATACTCCACGCCGTTCTGCTCCGTGCCACGGGGCGCACGCGACGTGCATGAAATTGAGAATGCGAGATGCAGTTCGGGACGCTGCATCAGACGGCCTATGATTGTGCTCTTGCCGCTGCCGCTTGGAGCGGAGAAAATGATAAGTTTACCCATATTTGAATTAGAAATTACGAATTTTACAGCGCGTTCAGCACCTGTTCCTTTATCTGCTCCAGTTCGTCCTTCATCTTCACCACGATGTTCTGCATCTCGGCGTTGTTGCTCTTCGATCCGGTTGTGTTTATCTCACGTCCCATCTCCTGCGCGATGAATCCGAGCTTCTTGCCCTGTCCGTGTCCTTCCGCCATTGTCTCGCGGAAGTAGCGGAGATGGTTGGCGAGGCGCTGCTTCTCCTCGCTGATGTCCAGCTTCTCGATGTAATAGATAAGCTCCTGCTCCAGGCGGTTCTTGTCGTACTCCACGTCGGGGATGGATTTGAGTCCTTCCACGATGCGTGCGCGGATTTTCTCCACTCTCGACTTCTCGTACGGCTCGATGCTCTCCAGCAGGTGCTGTATGTTGTCCACCTTCTCGCCGAACTTCTTCTCAAGGGCAGCGCCTTCCTGCGTACGGAAGTCTACGAGATGCGTGATGGCGTCGTCCACAGCGCCGCGCACCACGTCCCATTCCTCGTCCGTAAGCGTCTCAGCCTCAGTCTTTGAGGTTACGTCCGGCATGCGGAGAAGCGTCTGAAACCAGTCCTGCGGTTCGGGTATGCCGTACTGTTCGGAGATGGCGCGAAGCTGTGTGTAGTAGTTGTTGACGAGTGCGGCGTTCACGGTCGTAGCGTCTGCGTCCGCATCCTTTTCCACCCAGATGGCGAAGTCCACCTTTCCGCGGATTACGCGTGCCTGGATGGTCTGGCGTATCTCCATTTCCTTCTCGCGGTAGAGCGGTGCGATGCGTGTTGACAGGTCGAGAGCCTTGCTGTTAAGCGACTTTATCTCGACGTTGATTTTCTTTCCTTTGTAGGTTGCGACAGATTTGCCGTAGCCCGTCATTGATAGTATCATATTGTCTTAATGTAAGTGTTTATGCTTGATGTTAAAGTATATGGTTTGGCGTTTTACCAAAGTGCAAATGTACTTATTATTTTCCGAAAATCCCCCTATGAGGATGAAAATACGCCCGAACATGAATTTAAACGGCACAAATGGGTTGACTTTGAGCGAAAAGTTGTATTTTTGTAATTGTAAAATTATAATTTTTAGCATGTCGTGTATTTTAAATATTGAGACGAGCACAGATGTGTGCTCGGTATCCGTCAGTCAGGACGGTGCTTGCATTTTTTCACAGGAAAGTCATGAGGGTCCTAACCATGCCGTAAAGCTTGGCGTTTTTGTTGACGAGGCAATGTCCTTTGCCGACTCGCACGCCATTCCGCTTGACGCTGTGGCAGTAAGCTGTGGACCGGGTTCGTACACCGGCCTGCGCATCGGCGTGTCGATGGCTAAGGGCATCTGCTTCGGTCAGGACCTCAAGCTCATCTCCGTGCCCACGCTGGAGCTGATGGCTGTGCCCGTGCTGTTGCGCGAGGAGGTGGAGGAGGGCGCCCTGCTCTGCCCGATGATTGACGCCCGCCGCATGGAGGTCTATTCCGCCATTTACGACCGCTCTCTGCGTGAAGTAAGGCAGGTGCAGGCAGACGTAGTGGACGCCGACACTTACCGCGAATACCTCGACCGCGGACCCGTCTACTTCTTCGGCAACGGAGCGGAGAAGTGCATGGAGACCATCAATCATCCCAACGCCCGCCTCATCAAGGGCGTGGAGCCGCTTGCAAAGTGGATGTTCCCCATCGCGGAGCGTCGCATTGCGCAGGAGAAGTATGAGGATGTGGCTTACTTCGTGCCGTTCTATCTGAAGGACTTCGTGGCAAAGGAATCGAAGAAGCTGCTCTAAGCATACTTCTTTAATACCATTAACTTCTGAACTTTCGAAAGTTCAATTATTATTTCGCAATAAAAAAACAACCCATATAGAATGAAAATAAAAGGACTGGACTATAACACCCAGCGTGAGCAACTCGTCCTGCCGGAGTATGGACGTGAGGTGCAATCGATGGTTGACTACTGTATGGACCTCAAGGACCGACAGGAGCGCCAGCGCTGCGCAGAGTCCATCGTGGCCATCATGGAGCGCATGAAGCCGCGTGTGGGCGATGCCAAGGAGTATCGCCACAAGCTATGGGACCACCTGGCGCTGATGAGCGGATTCCGTCTGGACATCGACTATCCCTTCGACATCAGCCAGGCTCACCACATGATGGAGAAGCCCAAGCCCATGGCATATCCCATGAAGCGCATCCCCGTAAGACATTACGGCAACATGATGTTCGAGATATTCGACAAACTCAAGACTCTTCCCGAAGGAGCGGAGCGCAACGAGCTTATCCGCCTTGCCGCCAACCAGATGAAGCGTGACCTCATGCAGTGGGGACACGGTTCGAGCGACAACGAGAAGGTGGCGTCGGACATTGCCAACTATACCCACGGCACCGTGGAACTCGACCTCTCCACGTTCAAGTTTGACCGTACGGAGATGCCGCAGCCGCGCAACAACGAGAAGAAACAACGCAGAAGAAAAAACTAACATCAGCCTATGGAATCGTTTATCATTGAAGGAGGACATCCGCTCTCGGGAACCATTACGCCGCAGGGAGCGAAGAACGAGGCGCTGGAGGTGATTTCGGCTACGCTGCTTACGAGCGAGCCGGTTACCATCTCTAACGTGCCGGACATCCTCGACGTCAACAACCTCATACAACTCCTCAAGGACATCGGCGTAAAGGTTACGTCGGAGAGAAAGGGCGTGTTCACCTTCCAGGCGGACCAGATTGACCTCGGATTCCTCTCCAGCGACGAATACATCAGAAAGTGCTCAGCTCTCAGAGGCAGCGTGCTCCTTATGGGTCCGCTGCTCGGACGCTTCGGCAAGGCTTCGGTGGCAGAGCCGGGCGGCGACAAGATTGGTCGCCGCAGACTGGACACCCACTTCCTCGGATTCAAGAATCTCGGGGCGAAGTTCATCAGCGACGACGAGCGCAAGGTGTTCACCATCGAGGCAAAGCATCTGAAGGGCACGTATATGCTCCTCGATGAGGCTTCGGTTACTGGAACCGCCAACATCATCATGGCGTCTGTCTTCGCCGAGGGCACCACCACAATATATAATGCTGCCTGCGAACCTTACATCCAGCAGTTGTGCCACTTGCTCAACTCTATGGGTGCGAACATCTCCGGCATCGCCTCCAACCTTATCACCATCGTCGGCGTAAAGAGTCTGCACGGTGCCGAGCACCGCATCCTGCCCGACATGATAGAGGTGGGATCGTTCATCGGTATGGCGGCAATGGTGGGAGAAGGCATCCGCATCAAGGACTGCGCCGTAAGAGAACTCGGTGTCATCCCCGATGCTTTCCGTCGGCTTGGTGTCAAGATTAAGCAGGAGGGCGACGACCTCGTCATCCCGAAGCAGCCGCACTACGTGGTTGACTCGTTCATCGACGGCACCATCATGACCCTTGCCGACGCGCCGTGGCCCGGACTGACGCCTGACCTGCTGTCTGTCCTCATCGTAGTGGCAACACAGGCGAGAGGATCCGTACTCGTGCATCAGAAAATGTTCGAGAGCCGCCTCTTCTTCGTGGACAAGCTCATCGACATGGGAGCGCAGATCATCCTCTGCGACCCGCATCGCTGCGTTATCGTCGGACACGACAACAAGAAGCAGCTCAGAGGCGGACGCATGACCAGCCCCGACATCAGAGCGGGCATAGCGCTGCTCATTGCCGCTCTCGGCGCCAAGGGCACCAGCCGCATTGACAACATCGCACAGATTGACCGTGGTTATGAGGACATTGAGGCACGTCTCAATGCTCTCGGAGCACATATAAGAAGGGAGAGAGACTGATGATACGTAAAGAAACAGTCTATCGCATCGGACGCATCGGCAAGCCGCACGGTGTGGACGGCGAGGTGTCGTTCCACTTCGACGACGACGTCTTCGACCGTACAGACGCCGAATACCTCATCCTTGACGTTGACGGCATACTCGTGCCGTTCTTCATGGACGAATACAGATTCAAGAACGACGAGACGGCTCTCGTCAAGTTCTGCGACTTCACCACGCAGGAACAGGCACGTCAGCTAACAGGAGCTGAGGTCTATTTCCCCCGTGAGCATGCCGAAGCGGACGACGGTCAGCTCTCATGGGCGCAGATTGTGGGCTTCAGCGTGCGCGACGCGGAAACAGGAAAGGTGGTCGGCGAGATACATTCCGTGGACGACTCCACCATCAACACGCTCTTCGAGCTGGTCACACCCGAAGGCGACGACCTGCTCATCCCCGCTACGGACGAGCTGATAAGCGACATCAACACCGAGGAACGCATCATTGAGATGAATCTGCCGGAAGGATTGCTTTCCCTTTAAAGACAATAAAAAGAGTATTTATGAAGAAACAGATATGTATCCTTGGCTCCACCGGTAGTATCGGCACACAGGCCCTGGATGTTATAGAACAGCATAGCGACCTTTATGAGGTGTATTGCCTCACGGCAAACAATCGCTACGAGATGCTTGCCCAGCAGGCACGCAAGTTCAGACCTGCCGCTGTCGTTATAGCCAATAAGGACTATTACGAGAACCTCAAGGCGCTGCTCGCTGACATGCCCGACATAAAGGTGTATGCAGGAGCGCAGGCTTTGGACGAGATAGTTGAGGCCGGACCCGTGGACATGGTGCTCACGGCGATGGTGGGATATGCCGGTCTTTCGCCGACCATCCATGCCATCCGTGCCCGCAAGACCATCTGCCTTGCCAACAAGGAGACGCTCGTCGTGGCTGGCGAACTGATATGCCGCCTTGCCACACAGTATAACGTAAACATCCTTCCCGTTGACAGCGAACACTCTGCCATCTTCCAGAGCTTGGTGGGTGAGGGCAACAACGAGATAGAGAAAATCCTGCTCACGGCTTCGGGAGGTCCCTTCCGCAAGTTCACGCTGGAGCAGATGGCTGACGTGAAGGCTGCCGACGCCCTCAAGCATCCCACGTGGGACATGGGAGCCAAGATAACCATCGACTCGGCTTCGATGATGAACAAGGGCTTTGAGGTGATAGAGGCGAAGTGGCTCTTCGGCGTGGAGGCTGACAAGATACAGGTGCTTGTCCATCCGCAGTCAATCGTACACAGCGCCGTGCAGTTTGCTGACGGTGGCGTGAAGGCTCAGCTCGGCGTTCCAGACATGCGCCTCCCCATCCAGTATGCCTTCTCTTATCCTGACCGCCTTTCGCTTAACGCTCCGCGACTGGACCTTTTCAAGCAGCCCCTCGAGTTCTTCGAGCCTGACATGAAGAAGTTCAGATGCCTTGCTATGGCTTATGAGGCGATACGTCAGGGTGGCAATATGCCGTGCGTGGTGAACGCCGCCAACGAGATTGTCAACGAGGCGTTCCGTCATGACCGCTGCGGTTTCCTCCAGATGGCAGACATCATCGAGGCTACCATGCAGAAGGCCACATTCATAACAAAGCCCACATACGACGATTATGTGGCTACGGACGCAGAGGCGCGCCGCATAGCAGCAGAGATGCTGGGATAAGTAAGAATAAAAAACAATTAAAACAAATAAACACTAAAGAATTTTCATGGAAATTTTTCTGTTAAAGGTCCTGCAGTTTATGATGGCCATCTCGCTGTTGGTGCTACTGCATGAGGGCGGACACTTCTTCTTCTCCAAGCTCTTCGGCGTAAGAGTGGAGAAGTTCTATCTGTTCTTCGACCCCTGGTTCCACCTCTTCGAGTTTAAGCCGAAGAACAGCGAAACACGCTACGGCATTGGCTGGCTGCCCCTCGGCGGTTACTGCAAGATATCGGGCATGATAGACGAATCGTTCGACAAGGAACAGATGGCTAAGCCCGCAGAGTCGTGGGAGTTTCGGTCGAAGCCGGCTTGGCAGCGTCTCTTTATTATGATAGGTGGCGTGCTGGTCAACTTCTTTCTCGCTCTCTTCATTTACGCCATGTGTCTTTTCACTTGGGGCGACGATTATGTGAAGACCAAGGACATGAAGCTCGGCATGAAGTTCAGCCAGGAGGCTAAGGCTCTCGGATTCCGCGACGGCGACATCCTCGTAGGAACAGACCAGGGCGAATTCAAGAGTTTCGGTGCTGATATGTTCCGCGATTTGGCTACTGCACGTCAGGCTTACGTTCTGCGTGGCGGCAAGCAGATGACTGTGGACATGCCCGGCGATCTCGATCTGCTGCAGATGTTCAAGTCGGTGCCGCCTTTCGTGGCTCCCCTTGTTGAGGCTCGCGTTGACAGCGTAGTTCCCGGCATGCTTGCTGAGCACATGGGAATGAGAAAGGGCGACCGCATCGTAGCCGTCAACGGCAAGGCAATCGGTTCGTTCAACGACTTCAACTTCGAGGTAGGACGCGTGAGCGACATGCTTGCAGGTGCCAAGACACACGCTGACAGCGTTAAGGCACTCAGTGTAAGCCTCATTCTTGAGCGTAATGCCGGCGGCAAGCTCTGCACCATAAAGACCAAGGGCATACTCAAGACTTCAGACAATGAGAAGGAGAACCTCAAGTTCGGTTTCACTCCGACAATGCCCGACAATAAGGTTACGCATGTAAGCTACGGCTTCTTCGAGAGCTTCCCGGCAGGTATCAAGTACGGATGTAACGTCCTCTCTGGATATGTAGGCGACATGAAGTATCTCTTCAGCGCTGATGGCGCCAAGTCGCTCGGAGGTTTCGGAGCCATCGGCAGCATGTTCCCCGACACATGGAACTGGCACCGCTTCTGGCTTCTCACCGCATTCCTCAGCATCATCCTCGCCTTCATGAACATCCTCCCCATCCCGGCTCTCGACGGCGGACACGTATTGTTCCTCCTCTACGAGATGATAACACGCCGCAAGCCTTCGGAGAACTTCATGATTTGGGCTGAATACATCGGCATCGGCTTGCTAATGCTCTTAATGCTGGTGGCAAATCTGAACGACGTGCTGCGCTGGTTGCACATTATATAATATAATAAAAACGGCTGTATACGATTCGCTTTAGGATCATATACAGCCGTTTTTCTTATAACGGGTCAACATCGAAGTATACGTTCATGGCGGCGTAGTGCTTGTCGCTTAGCAGTCCTTCACGTGCCTCCCTCATCAGTTGTCTTGCGAGATTGAGGTCGATGCCGTTCTCCAGTTTCAGTACTATCTTTCTTATGTTCTCCGTCTTCACTCTTGCCACGGAAGGCTTGTCCGGTCCGAGCACGCGGTCGGCAAACGACTGCCTTAGGCGCGATGCCATCTCGATGGCAGCCGACTCAACGGTGTGTTCGTCGCGATGGCGGAGGAACACATACACCAACCGCCAGTAGGGAGGATAATGAAACATGCGTCTTTCCTCAAGCAGATCGTGTGCGAATCCCGCGAAATCATTGTCAACCACCTGACGTATGACGGGCAGGTCGGCACTCTTTGTCTGCAGAATCACCAGTCCGCGGTCGCCCCTTCGTCCTGCTCTTCCGCTCACTTGCGAGAGCATCATGAAGGCATGCTCGTATGCACGGAAGTCGGGATAGTTGAGCATTGTGTCGGCATTGAGGATGCCCACGACAGCCACATTGCCGAAGTCAAGTCCCTTCGATATCATCTGCGTACCGATAAGAATGTCGGTCCTACCGGACGAGAAGTCGCCGATGATGCGGCTATATGCCCCGGTGGAACGCGTAGTGTCAAGGTCCATTCGGGCTATTCTTGCTCCGGGGAAGAGTTCTCTTACGCGGTCTTCTATCTTCTCCGTGCCATATCCGCGCCCCGTGAGCTCGGTGCTCTCGCAGTTGGGACATTGCTTTGGCACGGCGTAAGTGAAACCGCAGTAGTGGCAGGTCAGCAGGTTCTGCGAGCGATGGTAAGTCAATGACACGTCACAGTTCTTGCATTTCGGCACCCAACCGCATACACGACATTCCACCATAGGTGCAAATCCACGCCGGTTCTGGAACAGAATCACCTGCTTCTTGGCTTTCAGAGCAGCCCGTATAGCATTGAGCAGTTCCATGGAGAACGGTCCCTTCATCATCTTTCGTCTGTAAAGGTCCTTCACGTCCACCACTCGTATCTCCGGTAGAGCCACGTCGCGGAATCGTGTGGTAAGCTTCACGTAGCCGTACTTGCCCGTTGAGGCGTTATAGAAGCTCTCCATTGAGGGCGTGGCGGTGCCTAAAAGCACGTGTGCCCCTTCGTACATTCGGGCAAGCATAATAGCTGCCGAGCGTGCATGATAGCGTGGAGCCGGGTCTTGCTGCTTGAAGGAAGTCTCGTGTTCCTCGTCCACTATCACCATGCCGAGGCGCGTAAAAGGCAGGAAGACGGCGCTGCGTGCGCCCAGAATGATGTCGTAAGGATTGTCAGACAACTGCTTCTTCCATATCTCCACACGTTCTGCGTCGCTGTAACGCGAGTGATAGATGCCCAATCGCGATCCGAACACACGCTTCAGTCTTTCCGTCATCTGCACCGTCAGAGCTATCTCGGGCAGCAGATAGAGCACTTGCTTGCCCTCGTCCAGCATTCTCTGGATGAGATGGATGTATATCTCCGTCTTTCCGCTTGACGTCACGCCGTGGAAGAGCACCACGTTATGACGCATAAACTCCGTCCTTATCTGATTCATTGCGTCCTGCTGCGCCTCGCTGAGCGGAAGGATGTTCTCGGGATGAGCCTCGCCCGTGGTGTTCAGTCGTCCCACCTCACGCTGATAGACAGTCAGGAAGCGACGGTTGATAAGCTGTCGGAGCACGGCGTCCGAGGCGTGTGCTGCGTTAAGCAGTTCGTCGCACGCAATCTCTTCGATGTGTTGTGGCGGCGTCTCGCCGTCCGTTTCGTCCCAATGCGAGAGATGCAGGTAAGTGGCGAAGGTCTGCTGCTGCTTCAAGGCTCGTGCGAGAATAGACATGGCGAGCTGCATGGAAGGCTCCGTGCGAAGGTTCTCAGCCAACGTCACGCACCGCACGGTTCGCGGCTTATAGTTCTCTTCCGCCTTCAGTCCGGCTGGCAACGCCGCCTTAAAGACATCCCCCAACGGTGCCATATAGTACGTGGCTATCCATTGCCACAGCTTCAGCTGTTTCTCCAGCAACACCGGTTCGGCGTCAATCACCTGAAGGATGTCGCGCGTCTGGAAGTCGGGCTTCTGCGAGTGTGTCCTTACCGCCATAGCCGTGTAAGTCTTCGACTTTCCCAGCGGAACGAGCACACGTACCCCCATCTTCACCTTTTCCGCCATTATGTCAGGCACGGAGTAAGTGAAGACACCTTCGAGTGGTAATGGTAAGATAACCTCAACGTATAGCATGTTAAGAAAAACTTCTGCTCTGATCTTATATGACGTAAATCATAAGCAGGAAGGTCAGTATCCATGCTATGACAATCACTTGTGAGAAATGGTCTTTCAGAATCACCTTCGTAGGGTCGCCGCTCTTCTTGTCCACCACGGCTATCTGGATGTAGCGCAGCAGTCCGAGCAGAACGAAGACAAACGTCAGATATAGGTAAGGCGTCTGGAATCGCTCCACCACTTCCGGCGAAACGCAGTACATGATGTAGCAGACGAGCGTTACGGAGGCTGTTATGGTGATGGCTTGATTGATGAACGTAAGATTGTAGCGCACGGTGTTCTTACGCGGAGCCTCTCCCGTCTCGTTCATCCTCAGTACGTCATCCCTTCTTTTGGCGAACGACATGAAGAGCGTGAGGAGGAAGGTCATGATGACAATCCAGCTTGACAGCGCCAACTCGCAAGCGAAGCCTCCGGCAAGGATGCGCAGCACGAAGCCGAACGCCACGATGCACACGTCGAGGATGGCAAACTGCTTGAGCTTGGAGCAGTAAGAGAGATTGAGGATATAATAGAAGACGATGACCGCCATGACCGGACTCATCACTTCAGGCGGCAGCGCCATAAGCACAGCCATTGAAAGGAGGAAGCAAACCGTCATCAGTATGTAGCCCATACGGATGGAGAGGGCACCCGATGCTATTGGGCGCAGGCACTTAACGGGATGGCAACGGTCGGCATCCACGTCCACAATGTCGTTGTAGCAATAGATGGACGATGCCGTGAGGCTGAACGCCACGAATGTGATGGTGGCGAGCCATATTGAGTGAAGGTCGAAGAGTTCGCCTCCGAAGAACATCGGAATGAAGACAAAGAAGTTCTTTATCCATTGTTTCGGACGCGTCAGTCTTAGTATGTTCTTTATCATAGTTATGGAGTTTTAGGGGGTTCCTATTGGTTTTTCCTTTTCATTATCATTGCGGGCAACTTGGTCACTATCCACTGGAGCACCCATGCTATGGGCAGCGTTATCGCCACCGTTGCAAGGAACGTAGGCCAGTAGCCGAGGTGGTGTGGCTCGATGTAGACGAGGACGAAGTGGATGTGGATGAGATATGCCTCCAGACTCAATGCTCCGACGAAGCGGAACGAGCGGTTCACCCATTGCGGCGTGCGGCGGAAGATGCGGTTCATGAGCAGAACGGAGCAGATGGTGAAGGGGATGTAGAGCATTCTCTCCACGAAGAGCGGGAACATGCCGTGCCTTTCCTGCTCAAGATAGAGGCTTGTGCCGAAGGTCATGGCGAAGGCGAGGAGGAGCATCCACACCGCGCTGCCCTCGATGCGCCGTTCGGTTCGTACCATTTCGCCGCAGTTGATGCCGATGAAGAATATCGGGACGCGGCTCCAGAATATCTCGAGATGTCCCACGGCATGATGGATGGGCAGCACCCATTGCACCATTATGCACCATACTATCATCAGCACCGGTGTCCATCTGTATTCGCTGTGGCGCGATATCAGCTTCATGTAGAGCGGTGCAAGCAGATAGAGAAGCATAATGGCTGGCACATACCAGAACGTCAGTTCGTCGTGCAGCCAGAAGTCCCAGTTGATGGTTATGTCGCCGATAAGGTCGACAAGCGACCGTGAGAACTTCCTCGGACCGAGATAGTCAGGCAGATAGAACGCCGTGGCGCACACCAGCCATGTGGGCAAGATGCGCAGCAGGCGTCGTCTATAGAAATGCAGGATGTCCTGATTCTTGCTCCATGCAAACCATAGTCCTACGCCACTAAGGAACAGGAATATGTCTACACCCACGTTGCCGCAACGTCGCAACCCGTAGAACGGGTCGCCACGGTCGAGCGCCACGTGGAAGAGGATGACGAAGAGCATGGCAGCTCCCATCTGTTCGGCTCTGTAGCGCGAAATGTTCTTCAGTTCGATATCGGGTATAAGCATTCTTTCTGAATTTTGAATTAATTCCTAACTCCTATTTTTTTTCTGCGCGCAGCTTCGAGAAGTTATGATAGAACCATGCGAGGGCGATGGACGCAATGATGTAGAGGAGCAGTCCGGTGTAGATGTCGCCGTGGCGCGATATGGGGATGAATATCTTGCGTGTGACGGGATGGAGCACGAAGAGGGCTGCCGATATGTTGCCCACCCATGCTATCCATTTGTTTATCCTTGCCGGCGTAAGCTTAGCTATGCCTACGGAAGCCGTGCAGACGAAGAGCGGAGCCCACAGCCATGTCTGGAAGTTGAAGCTGAAGAAGAACACGAGAGCTATGGATATGACGGTCTGCGTGGTCAGGAATCCGCGACTCATCTGCTTGCCGCGTCGTGCGAAGAGCAGTCCGGCGCAGAACGGCAGCACGCCACCCATGAAGTTGTAGCGGATGCGGTTGAGCGTGTCGCCCTCGGGATCGCAGAACGCCTGCAATGCCCAGCACGCCACGATGAGCAGCAGCGGGAAGATGTCGCCGCGGCGCCACAGCAGCAGACGATAGACGATGTAGAGCTGCATCATCAGTCCGAAGAACCAGTAGGGTCCGGGCCAGATGATGTGGTCAGGGTCGGGCATCACGTTGTTGAACATAAACATCTGGCTGATGATGTCCATCACTTGGTATTTGTGAGGTCCGGGCGTTATGGCGTCCACCATCGTGAAGATCACGTAGCCCACTATCATCATCTTGAAGAGCTTCGTGAAGTGATGGGAGAGGAACGGTATGACGGCGGTCTGCTTCGGCGACGGCTTCTGCGAACCGCGGTTCTCGTACTTCATAACCAGTCCGTAAGCCGAGAGGAAGAGGAACACCGGCACGCCGTAATGTCCGAAGAAGGACACGAGGTGTACGGGCAGATAGATGTCCGGCGAAGCTATCACCTGCATGAGCTGCGAGCTCTTTGACATGGTGAAGGTGTATTCGTTCTCCTTTACAGCCATTCCCAGCCAGTGGCAATAGTTGTGGAGGAAGATGCCGATGATGGCAAGTCCTCTGAGAGCGGCGCATTCCGTGCGCGAGAGTAATGGTTTGTCCATGTTGATATTGTTGTCTGTTATGTTGTCTTTTCTTGTTTCTTGTCTTTGTTGTCCTTATTATGCCTCTTACTTCAGCTTGTCGTAGTCGGCAGAGTTTTTCAGGATGCGCGGTCTGGTCTCGTCATACGCCGGCGAGAGCAGGTTGAGGCGGTCCTTATATTCCGGGCAGCTGATGCCGGCAAGATAGAGCAGCATGTGCGGAAGGGCGTCCGTCATATATCTCTTGTTGCGGGATGCCATCACCTCGCGGAATATCTCGGGGCGCTGTCTGATGTATTTGCGTGAGCACCATATCCACATCGGGATGTCAAACTCGGCGTGAGCCAGACGTGCGTCCACCTTTGCCGAGTGCATACGGCAGAAGAAGTGCATGTCGCCCTCGTAGCATTCCTCGCCATGGTCGGGCACGTAGATGACGATGGCGTCCTTGTTCTCGAACTTCTTCACTATCTCCGTCACGATGGAGTCGTTATAGAGCACGGCGTTGTCGTAGTCAGCCAGAATCTGACGCTCTCTCGCGTTGAGTCCCGGCTTCAGTTCCTTATAGTCGTCTCCCTTGAATTTCTTTCGGTCCTTCGGCGAGCGTTGGCGGTAAGCCACGTGCTGTCCGAGGAGATGGAAGATGATGAGGTTGTTCTCTGTGTTCTGCGACTGCAGCTTGTCATAGTCTTCCAGCAGACCCTCGTCGTACTGGTGGAGTTCGGTGTTGCGTGTGTCGAACTGAGCCGCGCTGAGCTTCGGATTGTTGAGGAAGAAGCCGCCGCTGAAGTCGTACACCGCCTCCTTCGCCTTTGGCAGGAACTGATTGGTGATGAACGTGACGTGATAGCCGGCCTTTCTGAACAGTTCGGGGAAGAGCGGATAGTCACACCATTCTCCCTTGTCGCCTACGGTGTAGAGCGAGAAGATATGCTTGAATACGAAGCTGGTGAGGTTCCACGGGCTTACCACGTCCGTGTACTTGACGAGTCGTCCCTTGTGTTCCAGCTTGGTCTGCCTCGGTGCGGTAGGCATCACGTAGCCGTACTGCGACGAGTGGTGGCGGTTGTAGCTCTCGCCGATGATGAGCACGATGTTTGGCGATGTGAACGAGCATGAGTCCACTCTCACCTTGTCGGCTGTAGCAATGAGCTTGTCCACCTGCTTGGCGGTCAGCGTATTGGCGTAAATGCTGAACACGAGTCGGTAGATGGGCTGATAGAGCACGGCATGGTCTTTCTCCGTCAGCGTGTGCTCCACGTCGCCGATGGTCTTTCCTGTCATCAGCTTCAAGGTGGCAGCCTTGTTGTGCGCACTAATAACGATGGAGAAGACGAGCAACGCCAGAACAGCAAACTCCGTTACGTGGCGGACACGATGGAGAAAGAAGCGCGACTGCACGAGGATTGACCGTACCAGCCTACACCAGTTGCGCGGCACGAAGTGGGGGAAGCGCAGCTTTATGGCTGTAAGAATGTGCACAGCCATGAGCAGCAACACCCATCCCACGCCGCTCATAAGAATGTCAGGTGACACGCATGAGCGTATGAACTCGCCCGCCTCCCTTGAGTCGGTCTCGCCTACGAGCAGCAGCATGGTGGGCGTTAGCGTCGACTGGAACTTTACGAAGCAGTAGACATCCACGACGGCTGCTGTATAGAGCACAAAATAAAAGAATCCTCTTATCCAAGGCTTCACTCTTCTTGGCAGTATCGTCAGTATCGTGGCAAGTACGTATACGTCAAGGAAGAGTTCCGGATATAGGTTGTCGTACAGTTTCGCACCGCGTGCGTCAGGTAGCGTCACCCATGCACATATACATCCAAGCAGGTATATGAACGTGAAGAACGCCCAGTTGCTGCGCAGCGGAGTCATCACAAGTTGCAGCAGATGGCTTACTGTCTTGAGGTATTTCATATTTCTTTCAGTTTATTATAGTGTGTTATATCCTGTCTTCTTCATTCTTACGGCAAATTTACACATCTTTTTTTACTTATTTTATATATGCAATAACAAAATACGCTCAATCGTTCCTTAATAGCTTATTTTTTTGTGTATAAAGGTATTTGCCGAATACAATATTTGCATTTCTGATGCTCAATACTATGAGCTCAGCGCACAACAAAATCTTTGGTGCGAAATTCTTGAGTTTTGAGCGTGCAGCGATAATGCGTTGATGTGTAGCTGGTTATACGGTTGTGGAAAGAAATGTGCAATGAATAGCGGAGCCAAACAAGCATCATTGGTTGCAATAGCGCCACTTTTACACTCTAATAGTGCCACTTTTATCATGCAATAGAGCCACTTTTACACTCTAATAGTGGCACTATCGTAGTGTAAAAGTGGCTCTATCGTATGGTGTGGGTGCTGTTTGTGCAGCAAAATACCGAAAAAACAGCAAACCGGAACTCTATAATCAATTTTTATTTTGTAACAGGTTTTTACTCTTTGTACAATATTTGCATAGCGGACGGGAAGGCGTCCGAATTAGGAATTAGGAGTTTTTTTTATCTTCCCAAGTATTTGTCTGCGAGGTAGCTTGTGAGTGATTCCTTATATATGTCGCCGATGGGCAGATAGGTGTCGGCGTCCATCACTATTCGGTTCTTTGTCACCTCCTTCACCTTCTTCATGTTGACGATGTATGATCGGTGGATGCGTACGAAAGAGGAGGGCAGGCGTTCCTCCATCTTCTTCATGCTTAGGAGCATGATGATGGGGCGCTCGTTCTCGAGGTGCACCTTTAGGTATTCGGACATTCCCTCCACGTAGCGTATGTCCGCAATGTTGACACGCACTACGCGGTGTTCGGTCTTGAGGAAGATGGTGTCGTCGTCATGCAAGGGCTTCTCTTCTGTGGGCGCATCGGCTGGCGGAAGTGACAGGTCAGCCGCCATCTCCATGTCGTAACGTCGCTTTACGCGCTGTGCCGCCTTGCGGAAGTCGTCCAATGAGAACGGCTTGAGCAGGTAGTCGGCGGCGTCCACCTTATATCCGTCGATGGCATACTCTGAGTAGGCGGTGGTGAACACCACGATGGGCGGTGCTGCGAGCGATCGCACGAAGTCCATGCCGTTAAGGTCAGGCATGTTGATGTCGATGAATATGGCGTCAATCTGCTCGCGTGCTATGATGTCGCGTGCTTCAAGGGCGCTCTGGCATTCGCCGACGAGAGTGAGGTATGGTATCTTTCCGACGTAAGCTGCCAGCTGTTGCAGGGCGAGCGGTTCGTCGTCGATAACGAGAGTTCTGATCATATATATGATGTGTTTGGTGTTTGTTTAGCTGTTGTTCTTGCTTAGCGGAATTTCGAGCTGCACGTCGTATTCCTTGTCGTTCTCCTTTATATCGAGGTTGTACTGATTGGGGAACAGCAGGTCAAGTCGGCGGCGTGCATTGGCAAGTCCCACGCCTCCCTTCTTTTTCTTCTCGTCCGGCTTCTGTTCCTGTCGGCTGTTTCGGCATCTGAACTTCAGCTTCTTCTGGTCCACCTCCACCTTGATGTCTATAAACGACGGTGCGGCATAGCTGACGCCGTGCTTGAAAGCGTTCTCCACGAAGATGATGAGCAGCAGCGGTGGCAGCATCACGTCCGGCATCATCTCGGGTATGTCAAGATTGATGCTCACGCGGCTGGAATAGCGTAGGCGCATCAGCTCGATGTAGTTCTTCAGAAACAGCGCCTCGCGCTGTACGGGGATGAGCTTCTTGTCGCCCTCATAGAGGATGTAACGCATCATCTTCGATAGCTCCACGATGGTGGTCTTGGCTCGTTCAGGATTGATGTCGACGAGTGCGTGGATGTTGTTCAGGGTGTTCATGAAGAAATGGGGATTGACCTGATAACGCAGATATTCGAGTTGTCGCTCAAGGTCTTGCTTCTCCAGTCGCTCCCGCTGTTCGCGGTCTTCCTGCGTCTTGAAGTAAAGTTTTACGCCGAGGTTCATGCCCATGAGCATCAGTCCTCCGAAGAACGCCACAGCCTCTCCCGGTCCGAGCATCGGTATGGGATTGATGGGGCGCAGTTCTTCGGGATTATATCTTGGTCTGGGGAAAGGTTTCCCGCCGTGTATAGGCTTGCGGCACATGTCCTCCTTAGGGTCGTGCTCCATTTTCTGGCACAGTCCGGGAGCATGGCACGAGTCAGACTCGCCGCATATATAATAGTTGCAGTCGCTCATCTCCATCCTCTTATCCATATCGTAGCATCTCGGTCCGGCGGGGCGGATAAGGTAAGAGGCGAATGTGCATGAGATTAGCAGCGCCGAAGCCAATATCAGGTATTGCCACGTGCGGCGCTTAAGGATAAGGATGGGCAGCAGCAGGAAGTTATGGATGATCATCAGCACAAGCCAGACGGTATTAAACTCCCATGCGTTAATGATCTCATGCCATGAAAAAGCGATGTTGGGATTTGACGACATACGCATATACAGACTCGCCAGTGGCGATAGGTATAGCAAAAGCCAGATGGATGTATAGATAATGTGTTCCTTGCGGTAGTTCATGTGTGTGGTCATTGTATATTCCATTTACAAAGTTAGAGATGTATTACATAATAATGAAATATAATCAGTGAACGCCGAGAAATACTCAGCGTTCCGCCTGAAATACCGTACGTTTGACGACTTTGTTTATCTGATAGGCTTCCAGTTGAACTTCTTTACGAAGCCTATCACGAGCGAGTGCGTGTAAGTGTGTTGCTTGAGGTTGTTGACGTGTGCCTGCTCTATGGTTCCGAGATATCCGATGCGCCACGTGGTGCGTGCCAGACGGAAGTCAACGGTGAGCATCTGTCGGAATGACGGCGTGGAACCGATGGTGGTGGGCACGACGTTATGGTCATAATTGCCTTGCGTGAATATCTCGTAGTAAGTCTGTCCGTAGTTGGGCGAGAACATCAGTCCTGCAAGCGGAACCGACGCCTCATAGCGGATAACGGCTGGATAGTGGGCGCAGTCGCCGGGGCTTATTGACACTCCGCGGAAATGTCCGGGTGCGCCAAGAGGCAGGTCGAACGCCACAATCGGTCCTATGTCGAGCGAGAAGCGTGCGTTGGCTGGATTGTTGCCGTTGCGGGTGTTATATACGAAGCCGAGATTGGTGTTGACGGCGCCACCCGCCATCACTCTCAGCGTGCGTCGTCCTATGCCTAAGCGCCACTTGTGGAGCATGGCATAGCGGAACGTGTATGAGCCAGCCATCTCGCCACCGTTGCCCGAACGGTTGTCCGCGAAGGCTATGTTGCCCTCGTGGTGTATGGTTCGTGCCCACGATGAGGCGTTCTCACGCATGGTGTGTGAGACGAGCGTAAGGTTGATGCCGTTGTATTTCTCCGGCGAGAGATATGTGTCGAGGATGTTGGTATGGCCTACGCCGAGAAGCAGCGAGGTGGTCTTGCGCTTCTCCGGCGACTCGGCTTTGGCTGGTGGCGTGGCTGTCAGCAGAATGACAGCCACCGCCAGTATGGTCCTGATTATGTTCATAGCACTACATTATATATATTTATAGTCCTACATGTCTTCTTCGTCGGAGAAGAGGCGGAGCTGTCCGGTCATCTCGTCAATCACCTGCTGCTGGCTCTTGCCTGCATCGGGGTCGAGATTCTCCTGCGGTGTGTCGTCATGACGCTCCTCTTTGTCGTCTTCCGGTTCTGGCTCGGGCTGTCGTGTCGGTTCCAGCTCCTTCACGTCCGTTACGTCCAGCGTGGTGACACGCTTGCCCTTCGCCTTATATCCCTTCACGCCGATAAACTCCTCCGCGTCAACGATGATGGGCTGTCGCGGCTGTTCGGTTCCGTCGGGAGCCTTGGCAGGAGCCAAGCTCACTTCTATGCGCGGGAACGGCGTGTCGGTAAGCAATACTAGACGGTTGTTATCGTTCTCGCCGAGATAACTCTGCGGACGCTTTATCGCCTCCATGCGGAAACGCTTGATGTAGAGATTGTTGTCATTGTCGGCGTCATAGAGCACGGCAGTCCATACCTTGTTCGGATTCCACTTCTCGATGATGCGTATGTTGTCCTCGTAGTGGTTGTTAACGTCGAACGAAGACGTGTAGTAGGTGGCGTCGTCCAGTACCACGAGTATTGCGTCGTCGTCATAGAACTCGCCCAAGAGTCGTCCGTGCTCGTCATAGTTCAGTCGGTTGACATCGGCATCGTACCACACCTTGCGGCCTCCCAATGTGGAATGGCCGTGACTCTTCAGTCCGATGCGATGCACGGGGTTGCGTGTCACGAGGTTGCCCTTCGACGTGCGTCCCTTGATGCCTATCTCGGAGAAGTCTTTCTCGATGAATATCTTCTTCAGGCGCGGGTTGGCTTCGAGCGTCACCTTGATGATTTCAGCCTCTCCGTTGGGGTTGGCAGTGAAGTAGAGTATGCGCGAACCCGGTGTGCCCTGCGTGCAGTCATAGTCCTTGCCCACGGTCATTGTGGGCACGAAGAAGCGCTTGATGAAGCATGCGCCGCCCTTTCCGTCGCGATAAACCACGTTGTAGATGGTTCGCTTGTCATTGCGCTTGAACACCTGCACGTGCAGGATGTTCTTGCCCACGAATATCTTGTCAGCCGCCTTCACCATCTTATACTTGCCGTCCTTGAAGAACACGATGATGTCGTCGATGTCAGAACAGTTGCATACGAACTCGTCCTTCTTCAGTCCGGTTCCGATGAAACCTTCCTGACGGTTTATATACAGCTTCTGGTTGGCTTCCACCACCTTTGCCGCCTCGATGGTGTCGAAGCTCTTTATCTCGGTGCGGCGCGGATGGTCTTTGCCATACTTGTCGCGTATGTATTCAAACCAGCGTATCGTAACGTCGGTCATGTGCTGGAGGTCGTTCTCAATGTCGGCGAGTTCAGCCTTGATACGCGCCATGAGTTCGTCCGCCTTGTCCTTGTTATACTTGAGGATGCGCTGCATCTTTATCTCGAGCAGGCGCAGGATGTCGTCGCGTGTGATGTCGCGATGGAAGGCGTATTCCACCATCACCTGCTCCGTATTGCCGTCGGCGTCGGTGCGCTTTGACGGCACTTTGAATGTCTGGTTCTTGAACGGTTCGAGCTTCTGAGCGATGAAGCTGACCACCTCGTCCTGCGATTTCGCCTGCTCGAACTTCTTCTCCTTATATATTCGTTCCTCTATGAAGATGCGCTCCAATGACGAGAAGAAAAGCTGTTCCTCCAGTTCCGACTTGCGAATCTCAAGCTCGCGGCGCAGCAGTCCCATCGTCGAGTCGGTGGAATGGCGCAGCACGTCGCTGACAGTGAGGAAGCAAGGCTTGTTGTCCTCAATCACACAGCAGTTGGGCGATATGTTTATCTCGCAGTCAGAGAATGCGTAGAGAGCGTCAATGGTCTTGTCTGAGGATACGCCAGGAGCGAGATGCACCTGGATTTCCACCTCTGCAGCCGTATTGTCGTCCACCTTTTTTGCCTTTATCTTTCCCTTGTCGATGGCTTTCAGTATGGAGTCGATGAGCGTGGTGGTGGTCTTTGAGAACGGAATCTCGCGTATGACGATGGTCTTCGAGTCGAGCTTCTCTATCTTAGCCCTCACCTTCACCATGCCTCCGCGCTGACCGTCGTTGTAGCGTGCCACGTCAATGGATCCGCCTGTGGGGAAGTCTGGGAAGAGTTGGAAGTCCTCGCCGCGCAGGTAATGTATGGCTGCGTCGCAGATTTCCACGAGGTTATGCGGCAGAATCTTCGAGCTGAGGCCCACGGCAATGCCCTCCGCGCCTTGTGCAAGAAGGAGCGGAAACTTTGCAGGAAGCGTGATAGGCTCCTTGTTTCGTCCGTCGTAAGAGAGTTGCCAGAGAGTGGTTTTGGGATTGAACACCACGTCGAGCGCAAACTTGGAGAGTCGTGCCTCGATGTAACGCGGTGCGGCGGCGCGGTCGCCGGTAAGTATGTTACCCCAGTTACCCTGACAGTCCACCAGCAGATCCTTCTGTCCCATCTGCACGAGAGCGTCACCGATGGAAGCGTCGCCGTGCGGATGGAACTGCATGGTGTGTCCCACGATGTTAGCCACCTTGTTGAAGCGACCGTCGTCCATGCGCTTCATAGAGTGGAGAATGCGTCGTTGCACAGGTTTCAGACCGTCCTCGATGTGGGGGACGGCACGCTCAAGAATTACGTAGGAGGCGTAGTCGAGAAACCAGTTCTGATACATTCCGCTGAGATGATGTACGGCGGATGCGTCGAAACGGTTCACCGGCTTATAGTCGGAGTGCTGCGTAGGAGCTGACTCGCCGTCGGCTTCTTTGCCTTCAGCGTCGTCAGGAACGTTGCCTTCAAGTGTCTGCTCGTCCTTCTCACTCATTTCTTCATTGTCTCTTATCTCGTCGTCCATATCTTTATGTATATCGTGTGGTTTAGGGATTTTTATTAAAATAGCCGAACAGGTCGGCTAACTCGCAAAAGTAATAAAAAAAAGTGGAAAGACAAAACCGAACGCCAACTCTCAACTGTTAAACCCTTTGTTTTATAACATTTAACTACATTATAGATAGAAAATAAGGCAAAAAAGCGTAACTTTGCAATCTATAAGCTATTCTTAAGGATAGCAACAGGCAAATAACGGAAACTCAGAATAACAAAAATATATAAAGAAATGGCACAAGAAGACGTTTTCAAGAAAATCGTTAGTCACTGCAAAGAGTACGGTTTCGTATTCCCGAGCAGCGAGATTTATGATGGTCTGGGCGCAGTTTACGACTATGGTCAGAACGGCGTTGAACTTAAGAACAACATCAAGCAGTACTGGTGGCAGAGCATGGTGCTCCTTCACGAGAACATCGTGGGCATCGATTCAGCCATCTTCATGCATCCTACTATATGGAAGGCCAGCGGACACGTCGACGCTTTCAACGACCCCCTCATTGACAACCGCGACTCAAAGAAACGCTATCGTGCCGACGTTCTCATCGAGGACCAGATAGCTAAGTACGAGGAGAAGATTGACAAGGAAGTGGCTAAGGCACGCAAGCGCTTCGGCGACGCATTCGACGAGGCTCAGTTCCGTTCAACCAATCCCCGTGTGCTGGAGCACCAGCAGAAGCGCGACGCACTCCACGAGCGTTACACCAAGGCTATGCAGGGTCCTGACCTCGCAGAGCTGAAGAAGATTATCGAGGACGAGGAAATCGTAGACCCCATCAGCGGCACAAAGAACTGGACCGACGTTCGTCAGTTCAATCTTATGTTTTCTACAGAGATGGGCTCAACCTCTGAGGGTGCAATGAAGGTGTATCTCCGTCCGGAGACAGCACAGGGCATCTTCGTCAACTATCTCAACGTGCAGAAGACCGGCCGTATGAAGATTCCTTTCGGTATCGCTCAGATCGGTAAGGCTTTCCGTAACGAGATCGTTGCTCGCCAGTTTATCTTCCGTATGCGCGAGTTCGAGCAGATGGAGATGCAGTTCTTCGTACAGCCGGGCACCGAGCTCGAATACTTCCAGAGATGGAAGGAGCTGCGTATGAAGTGGCACCAGGCTCTCGGCTTCGGCGCTGAGAACTATCGCTTCCACGACCATGAGAAGCTCGCTCACTACGCCAACGCCGCTACGGACATCGAGTTCAAGATGCCGTTCGGATTCAAGGAGGTGGAGGGCGTACACAGCCGCACCAACTTCGACCTCTCTCAGCACGAGAAGTTCTCAGGCCGCTCAATCAAGTACTTCGATCCGCAGACAAAGGAATCGTACACTCCGTACGTCATCGAGACATCTATCGGCGTAGACCGTATGTTCCTCAGCGTAATGTGTCACTCATATCGTGAGGAGAAGCTCGAGAACGGCGAGACACGCGTTGTCCTGCTCCTTCCGCCGGCACTCGCTCCTACAAAGCTCGCCGTGCTGCCCCTCGTAAAGAAGGACGGACTGCCAGAGAAGGCTCGCGAGATTGTAAACAACCTGAAGTTCCACTTCAACACTCACTACGACGAGAAGGACACCATCGGCAAGCGCTATCGTCGTCAGGACGCTATCGGCACTCCTTACTGCGTGACCGTCGATTATGACACGCTGAAGGACAACACCGTTACTCTCCGTTTCCGCGACACAATGGAGCAGGAGCGCGTAAGCATCGACCAGCTCCAGGCCATCATCGAGGACAAGGTGAGCATCACCAGCCTCCTGAAGAAGCTCCAGTAAGACGTAGGGCGTGAAGCCCCACCACTTATATACACGTACTTAACATTTGATAATGAAGAAGATATATGCATACCTAACGCTCGCCATTACCACAGCTCTCGCAACAGGGCTGTCGTCATGCAGCGAGACAAAGGAAGAGGATAACGAGTTCGACAACTGGCAGAGCCGCAACGAAACTTACTTCGATGCTAAATACAATTCCGCCAAGCAACTCGCTGACGCAGGCAACACCGACTGGAAGGTGCTGCGCTCATACTCGCTCAACAGCGAGGTGGCAAAGCATACGTACGACCATGTCGTGGTGGAGGTGAAGAATGAAGGCAAAGGATCAGGCTGCCCGTTCTTTACTGACTCCGTGAAGGTGCACTACAGCGGACGCCTTATCCCCACAACCAGCTACCCGAAGGGCCTGTTGTTCGACCAGTCATGGACCGGCGACTATAATCTCTCCACCATGAATCCCTCGACGTTTGCCGTCAGCGGCGTAGTGAACGGTTTCGCCACCGCCCTGCAGAGCATGCACATCGGTGACCGATGGACGGTGACCATTCCGCAGCAGTTAGGCTATGCTTCATCGTCAAAGAGCAGCATCCCTGCCTATTCGACGCTCATCTTCGACATTACGCTCGTGGGTTACTGCCGCGCAGCATCGCCGGCGCAGGCTCCTGCAGCCAATGGCGCCAAGGCCGTGAGCAAGGCAGAGTGGATATACGAGTAAGCAGCATAGCGCGTATATACATTATATAATATATAAGCGCCCTGCAAGGGTAAAAGCATTTTATCAGAACGCTTTTGCCCTTGCAGGGCGCTTTCGTTTTTGCTCTAATGTTAAGTATACGCAACAGATTCGATGATTTTATCAAAAGTGTTGAGTATACGCAACACTTTCATAAAAAGCAAATTGCATAATACTGTCAAGCAAGTGTGGAATCTTTCCCCACTTGCTCCACACTTTTCCCCACTTTCACGCTTCTTTATTTTTGCGATATTTTTCTTACATTGTTGATATTCAATGATTTAAGTTTTTGTGCGTTGTTTTGGCACGCCCGTTGCATTATATTAATCGAACGACGCAACGAACTGAATGGTTCAGGCAGGGTTCATTAAACAGTAAACAATAAAAATATTAACAATTTAAAAATTTACGCATATGAAGAAGTTATTTTTTGCAGCTATCGCAGCTATCGTAATGGTATCAGTAAGCAACGTATTCGCTAACAACTCTATGTCAGGTCTCAACAACGCTCTCCCGCAGGACACAACAACTGTGGACACCGTGGCACCTGCAGAACAGCCCGCTGAGCAGCCCGCAGAACAGCCGGCAGACGCTCCCGTAGAGGCTGAGGATTCAGCAGTAAGCGCAACCAGCGCTGACGACACAGCCATGATGATGTTCTCTGACTCAACAGAGGTGGACACCACAAAAGCTGAGGTTACTCCTGACGTAGCATAATAGGAGGAACCAGGTCATATCCATAATATAATAATACCCCATGCCGCTTCAGCCTGCATCTTCTTGTGAAAGCAAGGGATGCAGGTGTTTTTACGATATGCAAATATCGTACAAGCGGTAAATACTTGTTACAAAAAGAAAATTGATTCTGGAGATTTCTGAAGGCGTTTTCACGGTGTTTTGCAGCGCCAACGACACATCTGCCTGTCCTTATAGGCTCTTTAGCACTCTCATAGTGGCTCTCTCGTAAGCCTACAGAGCCTCTTTTGCTCCTTAGTTGAGGCTCTATGGCAATGCTAAAGAGCCTCTTTAGCAACGTCAATAAGGCTGTTTGGCTCTTCCAAAGATTGCACACTCGGTCTGCTAACCGCTTAACTCGTTGTGCGTAAGCATACTGCCGTTGCACGCTCAAAACTCACGAATTTCGCATCAAGTGTTTCGTTGTCCGCTCAGCTCGTAGTATTGAGCGTTAGAGAGGCAAATATAAGATATTGGAGGACATAAACAATGGTTTTGCTATGTATTCACAAAATTTGCGCTCTTCTTACACTATATTTGTGTGTGTACGTACACATATTCTTTGATATAGGTCAAATTAACAGCGAAAAGACGATAAAACAGGCGGAAAAGCTTGTTTGTGTGCCCAAACAGTAGTACCTTTGCATCGTCAAAACAAGGATACCGTGAGGCATCCGAAGACAAAGGACTATAAGAGAACTTTGAGAGAAAAGGTAAAAAAGAAGGTAAAAAGGTAATCAGGTAATTTAATAGTAAGGTATAGAGATTGAGGATGACAACACAGAAGGTATTGAGATTGTATAGTGAAAGGATGACAAAAAGGTAAAAAGAGAAAGGTATTAGCCAGAAGGTAGAAAGGATTATCAAGGATAACACAGACGATTAGCAAGAGATTAGTAACGATAGGTAATTAGTGAATACAGGTAAGAAGAGAAGGTATGAAGATTGAGACAAGGTAACAATGAATGTATTAGTCAGTAAGGTAAAGGAAAAAAGATTAGGGTAACTCAAGCGTCTCAATGGTATTTAGTCGATGCTTCAAGTCGACAATTAGGTGATTAGACCTTAGGCAAAAGGTCAGGTAAATGGTTTATTAGTCAAAAAAGAGGTAAAAAGGTTATGTTGATGACAATGATGATGACCCTATTCGCAGCCAGCGCTGCAATAGGAATGTGGGGAGATGGCGACGGCAAATAGCCTGAGCTACCCACAAGGAGAGGATGGAGCGTGCGTCGAACGCGATGAAGTTCTCGACATTAATACTGAAAAAAGTAAAAACAAATAGATCAGAGGCTGTTTTGGATGTATTTCCGAGACAGCCTTTTTCGTGCGCATGCCCCAAGGGCTATGTAGGAAAAGTGTAGTTTTTAGGCGCCGAATATATAGGAAAAGTGTAGTTTTTGCTTGCTTATTTCGTAGGAAAAGTGTATTTTTGCGGTAGTAAAAACATAGGAAAAGTGTAATTATGCTATACTTTATCAACGAAATTCAGGCGTATGACCATCTTCTCACATTGTTGAAATTCTTGCGATAGGATGGTAAGTTTACTTATATTGGCACGGATTCAATCTCTATTATTACGACAACAATAAGACGGGTGAGGTGGATTAATGTGGAAACAAAAAACGGTGTCACTTATCTTCCTATTTATTATATAGCGTGCATCAAGCCGGAATAAGAGAAACAGATAACCCTATTCTTTTTATTGATAGGAAAAAAACAGGAGTTAGGAACGACTTTTTATTATTCGTTGTCCTAACTCCTTTATCAATAATAACCTTTTACGTATGGGCTTCCTAATCTTTCATTTCCTTCACTTCCTCAGGCAGGATGGGCATTGCGCCGTTCTGTGTGCAGACGTATGCGCTTACGCTTACCGCCAGCTTGTGAGCCTCCGTTACGGGCTTTCCGGCGAGGATGGATGCGCAGAATGTGCCTGTGAATGAGTCGCCGGCGCCTACCGTGTCAGCCACCTCCACCTTCGGAGTGGGCTGGTACGACATCGATCCAGGTGTGAAGACGTAGCTGCCGTTGGTGCCGCAGGTCAGCACGAGCATGTCCAGGTTGTACTTGCCGAGAATCAGCCAGCACTTGTTCTCGATGTCAAGGCCTGGATAGCCGAACATACGACCGATGAGTACGAGCTCCTCGTCGTTGATCTTGAGGATGTTGCAGCGCTTCATGCTCTCGCAGATCACTTCCTTTGTGTAGAAGTTCTGACGCAGATTGATATCGAAAATCTTCATACAGTCCTTCGGCGTAGCGTCGAGGAACTTGTAGATTGACTCGCGGCTTACGACGTTGCGCTGTGCCAGCGAACCCCAGCAGACGGCGCGTGCGTTCTCTGCAATGGCTTTCACGTCATCGTTGAAGGGGATGTTGTCCCATGCCACGTTCTCCTTGATGTCGTATGTGGGTATGCCCTCGTTGTCGAGAGTCACCTGCACGGTTCCGGTGGGGTAGGGCACGCGCGGCATGCAGTACTGCAAGTTCTTCTCTTCGAGCTGCTGTATGGTCTCTTCTGCGAGCTTGTCCTCGCCAAGAGCGCTGACAGCTATAGAGTTGAGGCCGAACTGACCTGCGTGAAAAGCGAAGTTGGCAGGTGCACCACCGAGCTTCTTACCTTCGGGAAGCACATCCCAGAGCGCTTCGCCGAGTCCTACTACATATTTCTTTTCCATAATATAATTTGGCTTTTAGTTTTTTTATTGCTTAACCTTGGGGATGTAACTCAGCAGGTATGCTACGCCTACTGCCATTACTACAGCAGCCCAAACCTGCGGATACTGTGCGCCTGAAGCCTTGGCAGCGTCGCTTGCGAATCCCATGAAGAGGGGGAATATGGTGCCGCCGAAGAGTCCCATGATCATCAGACCAGACACCTCGTTCTTCTTCTCGGGTGCTGAAAGCATGGCCTGTGAGAAGACGATGGAGAAGACGTTGGAGTTGCCGTAGCCTACGAGGGCGATGGCAGCCCAAAGTTCCCACTGCTCTGTACCGAATACGAGGCCCACCATTGCCACTGCCATCATAAGGACGATGATGGTGAAGAATGTGCGGATGTTGAGCTTGCGCATGATGATAGATCCGGTGAAGCATCCCAGTGTACGGAATGCGAAATAGATGCTGGTGGCATACTCGAACTTGCTCACCGTGTCGGTGTCAGTGCCGAGACGCTCAAGGAGGATTCGCGGAGCCACAGCGTTGGTGCCGACGTCGATGCCCACATGACACATGATGCCGATGAACGACAGCAGGATGATGGGCGATCCGAGCATCTTCAGGCAGTCAACGAAGCCTGAAGCCTTGTCCTCGAGAGGCTCTTCCTCGATGCGTGTCATGCCGAGCCAGAGTGTGGCGATAAGGCCTATCACGAAGAACAGCAGGAAGAGGATGCGCCAGCTGAGTCCGAGAATCGGAGCTGTGGTGGTGGCGCCCCATGCTGCGATGAGCGGAGCGATGAACGATGCGATGGCCTTGACAAACTGTCCGAAGGTGAGAGTGGATGCCAAGTGTCCCTTGACGAGCATTGTCACTAACGGATTGATGGAAGTCTGCATGATGGCGTTGCCTATGCCGAGGAGCGAGAACGAGATATACATCAGCCAGAGCTGGCTCTCCTTGGTAGGCATAAAGCTGTCGAAGAGCGGCAGGAATACTGCCAGCGTTGTTACGATGATGGAGAGGAGCACGGTCTTCTTGCGTCCTATCTTGTTCATCAGCATGCCCGTGGGTACGGAGAAGATAAGGAACCAGAAGAACACGAGCGAGGGGAAGAAGTTGGCTGCCGAATCAGACAGACCGAAGTCTTCCTGCATGTTATTTGATACTGCGCCGACCAAGTCGACAAAGCCCATGGTGAAGAATGCGATCATCACCGGGATAAGCGTTATTTTGCTTGAGTTGGAGTTTCCCATTTGTTGAATATGTATTTATTTAGTTATTAGCTTTGCTTGTCAAATCTGCTGCAAAATTATATATTCAGCATCGCTCAGAATATAAAAAATGTTTCATCTGATTGTAAAAAGTGTATCATACAACATTTATGCAATCAATGTAACAATACTATATTCTGAGCGATTCGGTCATTATTTCAGATTATATACCACGTATTTGCCCTTACCCTTGATGCTTACTTTGTTGTAAGGCTTGGTTGGAAACACGAGGTTGGTCATTGCCATGCGTCCTTCAGCGTCGAAAGCCTCAATGCTGCTGCGGTCGATGAAGAGTTGCAGCTGTGTCATCTTGCCGTGTACGGGAGCAGTGGTCAGTGCGGCGAAGTCGTCGCTGAAGTCCTTCTGTCCGCTCTTTGTGCGGTCCATTGAGAAAGTGCGGATCTTGTCGTCATACGTCATTACCACTTTCTCGCCAAGTTCGTTGAAGAGTGTGATGGTGGCATTGCCCTTGAGCGTAACCACCATTTCGCATGATTCGCTCAGCGTCTTTGTGGATTTCTTGGGACGTGCAGCCTTCAACTCAGGTGAGGGAGTTACGCCGCAGTATGTGTTGCCTTCATATTCGTAGAGGTCAAGGTCGCGCGGGATGGAGTTGCCCGAGCGATACTGCTTGGTTGGCACCTGGTTGGCATACTGCCAGTTGCTCATCCATGCCATAGCCACGCGGCGTCCGTCAGGAGCATTGTCGAAGGTTACGGTGGCGTAATGGTCCTTGCCATAGTCCATCCATCGTGTCACCTCGGGAGCTGTCTCACATGTGAACTTCTTGCCGTCGAAGTTGCCCACGAAGTATTGTGTAGCCGAACCTCCGAACGGTCCGCCAGGATTGATGTTGCAAATGAGCATCCACTTGTATTTGTCAGTGCCGCGCACACGCAACTTCATAAGGTCCGGACATTCCCAAACGCCGCTGTGATTGCCGTATTCTGCACCGAACTGGCTTTCGAGCTTCCACGCCTTGAGGTCGTCAGACGAATAGATGTTCATGTGCTGACCCTCTGCGAGAATCATGTTCCATTTCTTGATGTCCTCGTTCCAGAACATGTGCGGGTCGCGGAAGTCGGGCGTATTGCTTGTAATTATTGGGTTGCCGTCATACTTTGTGAATGTCTTGCCGTTGTCCGTGCTGTATGCCAGGCTCTGTGTCTGGTTTTCGCCAGCCGACGTATACATAGCCACCACTGTTCCGTTGCCGAATCCGGCAGTGTTGTTGTGGTCCACAACAGCCGAACCTGAGAATATCGTGCCCCAAGCATCGGGTTGAACTGGAGTACCCTCAAACTTCCAGTGCATAAGGTCGGTTGATGTAGAGTGTCCCCAGGTCATGTTTTCCCACTGCGATCCGTAGGGATTGTACTGGAAGTAGAGATGCCACACGCCGTCCTTATAGAACATGCCGTTAGGATCGTTCATCCATCCGTATGTCGGTGTGTGATGATAAACGGGACGATACTGCTCTGTATTTGTCGTGTCGTATGAGTCGGCATACCTCATGTTATTCCAGCATGTGAAGCTCGAAATGCCACCGTCGTTACGATATGTGCCATTCACATGGATGTCGAGCGAGATGTTCTTGCTGTCCTTGAACTCGCTGATGTAGAGCGGCACATAATAGTCGATGTGGTTGGAAGCGAGGCGGATGTTGAGTGCCTTCACCTGACTGTTGCCGTCAATCACCTTGACGTTGCACATCTCAGCCTTCTCCTGCACCGGTAAGAGCAGGACTTTCTGCGAATTGTCCACGCGATAAATGCAATGGTTGCTACTGAGAAACTTGGTTGCTTGAGCTGAGGCTGTCATGGCAACCCCAAGAAGAAGCGATGCTGCCGCATTGCGACTGAGGAATGTCTTGTTCATATTATTTGTAGGTTTTTAGAATAATCAGAATCGCATTAGCCCTATTATAGGCTTAGGTTTTCCGTGTGCAAATTTACGTAATCTGCTGGAATGTGCATGTTACTTATGTTTCCTAAACTTATAGATATCGCCTAATGAAACAATAATTGAATTATTTGTCTGTTTTTTTGAAGTGTATATATTGAGAAAATCATTAACTTTGTTACTTGAAGAAAAGAAGCAACTAAACCTTACATTCATATATGATACATAAAACCTATAATACATTACTTATAATACTTGTGGCCATTCTCGCGCTCACGGGCTGTTCTTCACATTATAAATATAAGATAGGTGTGTCGCAGTGTGTTGGCGGAAGATGGCGAGAAAAAGCCAACAACGAGATGCTCTCAGCCCAACATCTTTACGACAATGACGTGAAGGTGATTATCAAGAATGCGGACAACAACAACGAGCGGCAGTGTTTGCAGATAGACAGTCTTGTGGATGAGGGAGTAGACTTGCTCGTGGTGTCGCCTAACGACTATCATGCTCTTGACCGTAGTCTGCAGCGTGCCCGCAAGAAGAACATTCCGATAGTGTTCTTTGACCGTATCACCGCCATGAAGGATTATGCCGCCTACATTGGTGGAGACAATGTGGAGGCAGGACGCATGATGGGCGAATATGCCGCTATGCTCTGCCGCGACAGTGTTGTGACGGACGGACGACGGCCCGTGGTGCTGGAGATGACCGGCCCGCTGGAAATTTCACCGGCAACGCAACGTCACGCAGGTTTCAGCAATGCCGTCAGTAACCATTCTTCTATAGATTATCGTCATGTGCCGAGCCTATGGTCGTATGACGACTGCAAGCGCATTATGCGACAGTGGATAAAGGATGGCAAGGATGTGGACATCGTGTTCTGTCATAGCGACCTTGCTGCCATGGGCGCTTACGATGCAGCGAAAGAGTTGCACAAGGAGCGTGACATCCGCTTCCTTGGTATCGACGGACTGCCAGGAGAGGGCATTGACGCCGTACAGCAGGGCAGACTAAGCGCTTCTTACATATATCCTACTCATGGCGAGGAGGTTATAGCTCTCGCGCTGCGTATACTCGAAGGCAAGCCCTACGAGCGCATCAACAATATGAAGAGCATTGTCATAACGCCGCAGAACGTGGCGGACATATCGCTGACCAGCCATTCGCTGATGAAGCAGAACCAGTATCTTGCCACCATCCAGTCGAAGCTGGAGGCTTATCTCGGTTTTTATCAGACACAGCGTAAGCTGCTTGTGGTGTCGTTGCTCGTAATCCTGCTCTTGGTAGTGGCTGTCATTACCATCTGGCGAGCTGTGCGTGCAGTGCGTCGTGCCAACCGCCGCATGCGCGAAATGAACGACGAGCAGACCCGCTTCTTCACCAATGCCTCACACCAGCTGCGCACTCCGCTGACGCTCATAGCCGGACCAGTGGGTCAGCTTGCTGAAGGAAAGGGCGACGCAAGGCAGCTCATCAGCATCATACAGCGCAATGTGGAGCAGCTGCAGAGCCTAGTGGGGGACGTCCTGCAGTTCCGTCGTGAGAACCGCAACGTCGTAGACGACACCACCGCTGTCACAGAAGAGCAGATTCTGGCAAGTATGAAGTCGGTGCAGGAAAGCCGGCACGACTCGCTTATAAATGACAATACGGACGAACTTGCCACCGTGCTCATCGTGGACGACAACGCCGATATGCGTGCTTATCTGCGCACGCTGCTGCTCGACCGCTATTACGTTATAGAGGCGGCTGACGGACAGAGCGGACTGAAGCTTGCCGTGGAGAGCGTGCCCGACATTGTCGTGTCTGACGTGATGATGCCCGTGATGGACGGACTGACGTTCTGCACGCGGCTGAAGCAGCATGAAGCGACAAGCCACATCCCCGTGTTGCTGCTTACGGCACGCAGCAGCGAGCAACAACACATCGAAGGACTGCAGACGGGGGCTGACATGTATATGACAAAGCCGTTCAGTGTGGACCTGCTTCTTGCCAATATAGCCTCGCTTCTTGCCAACAGACAGAAGCTACGCCAGCTCTTCAAGGCAGAAAAGGAAGCCGACAAGCCTGTCGTTGAAGACAAAGCCCCGTCGCCTGACCGCCATTTCCTTGACACATTCCTCAAGGCAATGGACAAGCACATGGGCAATACCAACCTCAAAATGGAAGACCTCGGCGATGAAATGGGACTTTCCCGTGTGCAGCTTTATCGCAAGGTGAAGGCGCTGACCGGAATGACACCAGTGGAGATTCTGCGCGAAACACGCCTCAAGCGAGCCATGCAGCTGCTTAAGACCACCGACAAGACTGTTTCGGAGATAGCCAATGAAGTGGGATTTGCCACCCCAGGCTACTTCTCGTCATGCTTTAAGAAGCAGTATGACAAGTATCCGACAGACATAAGAGAGGAGTTAAGGGTATAAGTTTCCTGATAAAAGACAACTAAATTTTCATCGGAAAACAAAGAAAAACTTGCTTCTTATTGAAATTTTAGCTATTTTTGTGGCAGATGATTAAGAGTGGAGAATTATCATATACAAAGAAAGAATGTATTAATAATAAGATAGATATGGAAGGAATGAAACTGACACGAGAGGAAGCTTTGCGACGCTGGAATGCCTCAAAAGAGCTGAAACGCAAAATGTCTGAGAAATTAGAGCATTTAGTGCGTGAACGTTGTAAGGATATAGCTGACAATAATTCTATTAGTGTAGAAATATGGTAATGGAAAAACTGTCGTTGGATGCTATAAATGCAAAATCCGAATACTATGTAAAGAAAGAAGACGATGAAGGAACGTATAGTTTCATGACTGATAATATGACAGAATTTTTCATTTCTTTTGAAAAAGATGACATATTACGGTCTGGTATTGTCTATCAGTTTGGCATCTCAAATCCGCAAGGAAAAAAATCTCCTCGCGACCATAAAGTTCGCATAACGATATTGGCAATTATTGAAGAATTTTTCAATAAGAACAAGGCTGCACTTCTTTATATATGTGAGATTGGTGATGGCATGCAAAAGATGCGCAGCCGATTATTCCAATATTGGTTTAGTGTATATAACGAAAAAGAAGAATATTTATTCCTACCTCAAGTGGTGTATGATGAAGAAGAAAATGAGAATTATGCCGCTTTAATAATTAGAAAAGACAATCCTTGTTTCGTGGAATTAGTATCAGAATTTACTGAAACAATAAACCTGCTCAATGGAAAACCTGATTAGGGATTATCAACTCAACATTTTTGACTATCATGTCAACGGTTGTTACATGTTACATGAGTGATATTTTGTGAACGATTCATGAAATATCACTCATTTTATGTTTTCTAACTTTGCAAGCGAGAAGAAGATGCAGCTCATGACAGCCGCTCTTCTTGAAAGGCTAAAAACCAATTTTGATAAAAATTAGAAAATAAAATAACTTAAACCACAACATAAAACGTATATCTTATGAAAAAGGCAAAAGTCGCTTTAGTAAGTATGCTCATGCTCGCAGGCTCTGGCGTTTATGCTCAGACTGACGGCATCGGCGGAACGGTGACCGATAATACGGGTGAGCCGATCATCGGCGCGTCTGTAAAGGTGAAGGGAACCTCCAACATTGGTACGGTTACCGATATTGACGGCAACTTCAAACTGAATGTAAAGCCCGGCGAGACCCTTGTCATCTCTTATATAGGATGTAAGGATCAGGAAGTAAAGGCTGGCGAAAATCTCAAGATTGTGCTTCAGGACAATTCTGAGGTGCTCAATGAGGTGGTGGTGACCGGTTATCAGGTACAGCGTAAGGCAGACTTGACGGGATCGGTGTCGGTGGTAAGCACCAAAGACCTCAAGTCGTCTGCCGATACAGACCCTATGCGCTCGCTGCAGGGTAAGGTGCCGGGCATGACCATCACCACAGACGGTTCGCCCATTGGAGCAGGAACAGTCCGCATACGTGGTATCGGTTCGTTCAATTCTTCGCAGGATCCGCTCTTCGTCATTGACGGCGTACCTACGACAACAGCCCTCAATTCGCTTAACATGAACGATATTGAAAGCATGCAGGTGCTCAAGGATGCCGCATCAGCTTCAATATATGGTTCGCGTGCAGCCAACGGTGTTATCATCATCACAACAAAGCGTGGCAAGAAGGGTAGCAAGCTGAACGTTGATTTCTCAACAAATCTTACGGCTCAGTTCTACAACTCGCAGTCTATGATGAAGCTCTGCAACACCACTGAATATGCAACCGCCATGGCTCAGGCTGCCCTTAATGACGGCATCGACCCCGTGGCTTATGCCCGCAACTACGGTCTGGACCTCAATGCTGCCACCGGACGCACCATCAAGGCATATAATCCGGCTACCAATAGCTACAACACATATACCGTAAACGGAGCTTATGACGGATATATCAATGCCAAGAAGACGATGAGACTGTCCGATACCGACTGGCTTGACGAGATTTCGCACACTGGTTTCATGCAGAGCTACGACCTCTCTCTTTCTGGAGCTACTGATAAGTTCACGGGTCTCTTCTCTGCTGGATACAAGAAAAACGACGGTATATTGAAGTATTCAAACTTCGAGAACTTCTCTGCCCGATTTAATTCTACATACAATGTCAACAAGATTGTAAGCGTCGGCGAGAACGCCACTGTCACTTACTCAAAGCAGGTGAACTGTGCACCGATGGAGAATGCACTGAAGATGTCGCCTACCGTACCCGTGTATGAGGAGGACGGCACGACGTTCGCCGGTCCGGTGGGTGGCATGAGCGACCGTCAGAATCCTCTGCGCGAGATGTATATGAATCGCGACAACGCCCAGAAGATATGGCGTGTCTTCGGCAATGCTTACGTGGACGTGAAACCACTGAAGGGTCTTGTGCTCCGCTCCAACTTCGGACTCGACTATTATCACTCGTTCATTCATTCAATGACCCATACATTCAAGTCGGACATTGTGAACAATGATATTCCGAGCACCACTCTCTCTGCCCATGACGACGTGCGTTGGACATGGAGTAACACGGCCAACTATAACTTCAAGATAGCACGCGACCATGACTTCACGGTGCTTGCCGGTATGGAGTTTCACAAGCAGACAGTGGAGGATATGGGTGCCTACGCCCAGACCTTCGTGATAGAGGACAAGGACTATATGTGGCCTGATGCTGCTACGGGCATCGAGCGTGCCACAGGTGTCGGATCAGGATATACATTGGCTTCGTTCTTCGGAAAGGTGGACTATAACTGGCAGGACCTCGTTCTCGCTTCGTTCACAATACGTCGCGACGGCAGCTCACGCTTCGGCAAGAACAACCGCTATGGTAACTTCCCGGCTGCCACACTCGGTTATCGTCTTTCAAAGAACCTCAAGGCATCGTGGATTGACGATATTAAGATTCGTGCATCGTGGGGTAAGACCGGTAATCAGGAGATATCCAACACAGCCCGCTACGGACTCTATGTCGCTGACTACGGTTTAGACCGCGTAACGTCTACAGCCTACGACCTCTATCGTCAAGGCACGGGCATATTCCCTTCAGGCTTCCGCTCAACACAGACTGGAAATGATAATCTGAAGTGGGAGACAACAATACAGTATAACGTGGGTGCCGACTTCTTGCTGTTGAATCAGGAACTCTATGGAAACGTGGACGCATACATCAAGGATGTGAAGGACATGCTCATCTCGCCGGCTTTCCTTGGCGCTGTGGGTGAGGGTGGCTCAACCTGGTCGAACGGTCCGTCGCTCCGCAACGTGGGTATGGAGGCAAACGTAGGTTATCGCCACACCACAAAGTACGGTCTGCGCTACGACGTGTCTGCCAACTTCGACTTCTTCCGCAACAAGGTTACATACCTGCCTTCCACAACCACCGGCTCGTATGCACACACAATGAAGGAGAACCTCGTGCAGTCAAAGCAGCCTTATGGATCAATCGTGGGCTACGTGGTGGAAGGACTCTTTCAGAACGAAGAGGAAGTGAAGGCTTCCGGACAGCCTAACGCACGTGTCGGCGGTCTGAAATATGCTGACCTCGACAATAGCAAATCTATAGATGCCAATGACCAGACTTGGATTTTCAATCCGGTACCCGACTTCAACTGGGGTCTGAACGTACAGCTCGGCTACAAGAACTTCGACCTCTCGATGTTCTTCCAGGGAGTCTGCGGTGTGGATGTATATAACAACCAGAAATTCCAGACCGACTTCTGGAGCATCACCGATGCCGGAAGCAACAAGGGCAACCGCATGCTCGGCGCTTGGACTAAGGACAATACTTCGTCTTCTATCCCTGCTCTTACCACAAACAACACCGGCGACGAGGGACGTGCATCGTCTTACTTCGTGGAGCATGGCAACTGGATGAAGCTTCGTTCGCTGCAGCTGGGATATAACTTCGCAGACTCGCTGCTGAAGAAACTGAACATGACATCGGCACGTGTGTATGTGTCTGCTCAGAACGTCTTCACATGGAAGAGCAACAGCTTCACCATCTCTGACCCCGAGAATCCCAACTGGGCTTATCCTCACTCTTCGTCAGTGTCGTTCGGACTGCAGGTTAGCTTCTAAGTAGAGAATGATATCACACGAAATCCAAACATTAAAAAACAGCATAAACAATGAAAAATATATATAAATACATATTCGCAGCGATGCTGACTCTCGGCACTACAACATCATGCAGCGATTTCCTCGATGAGGCACCGAAGGGAGTCATCGACGAGGACAAGGCTTTTAGCCGTCCCGATGAAATGGTGACTTCAGCATACGCCATGCTCGGCGACTGCTGGTACTCTTATCCGTTCAACCTTTGGCCTTACGGCGACTTGTCGTCAGACGATTGCTTGAAGGGTGGTTCAGGAACCACCGACACGGGCTATCATCCCATGGAGATATGGTCTACAATGACTTCCACGCCCGGCGAGTTTGACGAACTCTGGTATCGCCTCTATTGCGCTGTGAGCCGCTGCAACCGCGCATTGCTCTCGCTTGAGCAGTATGGCGACAGCAAGCTTGGTGCGGAATTGACGAAGCAGCGTGTGGCTGAGGTGAAGTTCCTCCGCGCACACTTCTACTTCAAGCTCATCACCATGTTCCGTCAGGTGCCTTGGATAGACGAGAACGTCACAAAGAACAAACTTCAGGAACAGACACGCAACGACGAGTTTACGTACGAAGAACTGTTCGGTAAGATCATTAATGACTTCAAGGAGGCTTACGACGTGCTGCCCGATGTGCAGAAGGATCAGAACCGCGCAAACAAGATTGCTGCTGCAGCGTACCTCGCCAAGTGTTACCTCACCCTCGCATACGGCGACGGCTACGAGGCTACCAACGGCTACGACCACATCAATAAGGAATATATGCAGAAGGTGGTGGAATACACCAAGGTGGTGAAGGACGACCCCAACTATGGTTATCTGGAAGACTATGGCGACATCTTCCTTCCCGAAAAGAAGAACAGCAAGGAGAGCATCTTCGCCGTACAGACTTCTGACTATAAGGAAGACAACACAACATTCGGTCGTGCCAACTGGAGCAATGTGCTTAATGGTGTATGGGGTATGTGGTCATGCGGATGGGATTTCCACAAACCGTCACAGGACCTTGTGAGTGCATTCAAGACAAAGGATGGTCTGCCTGAGTTTGATGACTACAACAAGACCATCGCCTATCCGGTTAACGGCAAGCCGAATAACCAGAAATGGGATCCGCGCTTGTTCCACACTGTCGGTATGCCGACTTTCCCATACAAGTATGAAAAGGAATATACGCTCACAAAGGCAAACAGCCGCACGCCTAACACTTACGGCTACTACTGCTCAATGAAGGAAGTGCCGCAGCGCTCTAAGGGCGAGACCTACAACGGATCATGGCAGGCTTTCGCAATGAACGACTATGTGTTCCGCTACTCCGACGTGATGCTTATGCGTGCTGAGGCTCTTATCGAGACAGACCAACTCATGGAGGCTCGTGACATCATCAACGATATCCGTCAGCGTGCCAAGAACTCCATAGACAAGCACATCGCATACGCCAAGGACCAGTGTGACATCGCCCTCTATCCTGAGTCTTACTTCCAGAACAAGGAGACTGCACGCAAGTGTCTGCGTTGGGAACGCCGACTGGAGTTGGCAATGGAGAACGGACGCTACTTCGACCTGCGTCGCTGGGGCATTGCTTCCAAGACGCTCAATGCTTACTTCGCCAATGAGCAAAAGGATGTGTATGACGGACAGACCTATGCCACATACCTGAAGGATGCCCATTACACGGCAGGCAAGAACGAGTTCTATCCGATACCGTACAACCAGCTCTATTATGTGCCGGGACTGTATAAGCAGAACAAAAATTACTGATGATATAAAAAATAAACGAGGGGCAGGAGAATAAATCCTGTCCCTCGTTTTTGTGTTATTTCTGATCATTAAATTATTTAGACTAACTCATTTAAAACCTCTTACTAAATTAACTAACTAAAACAACAATCTTATTACTAACTTAATACTAAAACAAATCTATCTGAGAATCACTTCTTCTTTTGATTACATTGCAAAGTTAGTGAATGTGCAGTAATACATAATACACAAATCGTTCAACGGATTACATATACGTTACATGAAACAAATTTGCTCTAACTATCTGCTTAAATGAATGAAAATTGCAGCTTGTCGGTAATATATAATATGAATCAGCAGTACAAACATAGGAGGCTGTGTGGCTACGGCGAGACGCCATAGCCTCCTATGTTAGCCTTGTAAGCTTGTAAATTCCTGCTTGCTACAAAAACAAAAAAGTGCCGGACGGTATTTCCTTCCGTCCGGCACACTCTTTATGATATGTCCTTGTTAATGTTAACGTGATTCTCCAGGACTCATTCCGAACTCGTCCTTGAAGCATTTGTTGAAGTAAGAGGGTGATGTGAATCCCACTTCGTAGGCTATTTCGGCTACGGAACGTTCGGTCTTGAGGAGGAGTTTCTTGGCTTTTTCGAGGCGAGCCTTGCGCAGAAGTTCCACGGGAGTCTGTCCCGTGAGCGCTTTCACCTTGCGATAAAGCTGCACGCGTGAGAGTCCGACGTCTGCGCCGAGGCGTTCTACGGAATATTCTGAGTCGCCCATGTTCTTCTGCATCACCTCGCGCAGTCTGCCGATGAAAGTCTGGTCAAGCGTGTTGAGGCTCTTCTCCTCCTCCTTCTCTTCGGTGGAACCGGAGAAGATGGAGCGCAGCATGGAGCGTGAACGCAGCAGATTGTCAATGCGGGCAAGCAATACAGAACCTGAGAACGGCTTCGTCAGGTATGAGTCGGCACCCGTGCCGTAGCCCTCTTCGCGCTGTTCGGTCAGCGAACGAGCCGTGAGCAGGATGACGGGGATGTGGCATGTGGCGGTGTCGGCTTTCAGCTGGCGCGTAAATTCCAGTCCGTCCATCACCGGCATCATAACGTCGCAGACCACGAGCTTGGGCACCTCGCGGCGTGCCTTCTCCAGTCCTTCCTTTCCGTTGGCAGCCTCCGAGATGTTGTATTTCTGCTTCAGTATGGAGTGGAGGTATGAGCGCATGCCTTCGTTGTCGTCAATGATGAGCACGAGCGGACGGTCATGGTCGAAGTCTTCGGCGTTGGTGATGCGCTCTGCCGACTCCTTGGCGCTGATGCTGGTGGTCACGTAATTGTCGTCGATAAGCCCTGCCTCTGCTGTCGGCTTCTCCTTTTCCACGTCCTTTGCGGGGTCGTAACCCGGCTGTGAGTCGGGCAGGCTGACCACGATGGTAAGTCCCTTGCCTTCCTCGCTTTCGCCGTGCACCTCGCCCTTATGCAGTTCCACGAACGCCTTGACGATGGACAGACCTATGCCCGTGCCGCCTTCTGCTCCTCGAGCCTGATAGAATCTCTCGAAGAGGCGCGGCAGTTCCTCCTTCGCCACACCCTTTCCCGTGTCGCTCACCTTGATGGTGTATGTATGGTTGGTGTATGCCAAGGATATGTTGATGCTTCCTCCCTTTGGTGTGTACTTGAGGGCGTTGGACATCAGATTGAAGAAGACGTGCGAAATCTTGTCGCGGTCTGCAATGATGATAGGTTCCTCCTTCACTGTTGACGTGTCCACTGTGATGGTGAGCTTGCGTCTGATGGCGATGGTGCGGAAGTCCTCCGACCACAGCGTGAGAGCCTTTTGCAGGTCGAAACGGTTGAGAACCAGCTCCGCCTTGTTGGTCTGCACCTTACGCAGGTCGAGGATTTCGCCCACGAGCTGTAGCAGAAGATGCGTGTTGCGATGAATCATCTCAAGCATTGATCGGTGCGGTGCCTTCACTGTAGGGTCTTCCAGCAGCTGCTCCGTCGGCCCTGCTATTAGCGTAAGCGGCGTGCGAAGCTCATGGCTGACGTTGGTGAAGAACTGCAGACGGCGCTGCGTCATGTCCTCTATCTCCTTGGTCAGCTGCTCCTGACGCTTTACTGCCTCCTTCAGTTTTCGGTTTATGAGAGCCTTTGTGCGGTATGCGTTGACGGCAAGGGCACATGCCACAATCAGCAATATGAGGAAGCTGACAAGTATTATAAGGTACACTCTCTGAGTCTGGAAGTCGCTTGCAGCCTTGTCCACTCTCGAGCGAAGCGTAGCAAGACGGCTCTGCTGTCTTACGGTCTCGTCATACTGCATGAGCAGCACGCTTGCGTTTTCGTGCGTTACGAGAGCTGAAGCCAGCAGATTCTCGCGCTCATACTTCTTGCCCGTAAGGATGTTCATGGCGAGCTGCATCACCTCGTCGCCACGTGTGGGGTAGGTGTAGGATGCGAACAGCTTGCCCTCGCTTATGAGCTGCATGCCGCCGCCCTCTTCGGGCATTGCGTCTATGCCGCAGAAGCGAATGCGGCTGATGTCCAAACCGTGCTTCTGGCAAGCCTTTCGTGCGCCCACTGCCATGCGGTCGTTATGTGCGAAGATGCACGTGAAGTGGGGTGGGGTGGCGGAAAGCATCGAGTCCACCACGTGATAGGCGCCCTTCTCCGTCCAGTCGGCATACAGTTTCTTCACAAGGTTGATCTTGTTCTGACCGTTTGCGATGCTCTCAAAACCGTCGGCACGCTCAATGGCTGGCGACGAAGACGAAAGTCCGCACAGCTCCACCACGTCGCTTACGCCCGCTGAAGCGAGGAAGCGTCCCATGTCAGAACCTATCTTACGGTTGTCTGCACCGATGTATGCCGTGTATTTGTCCGATCGTGTGCGTCTGTCGAAGATTATCACGGGAATGCCTTTCTCGTAGGCACGGTCGATGGCTGGCGATATGCTCACCTGTCCAGGCGCCACAATAAGAAGGTCGACATCCTCATTAACGAAGGCGTCAATCTGCTGCGTCTGCATCTTGACATCGTCATTGGCTGACTTGATGTCAAGTTTCACATTGTTATAATATAGTGCTGCGATGCGCAGCTCTTCGTTCAGCTTCTCTCGCCAAACGTCTTCCGAACATTGTGACACACCGATGACGAACCGCTTCTTTTCCTTCGTGGAGCAGGAACTGAAGAGGAACGTGAATGTTGTCGTGAATAATAATAAATATATGGCATAGAGCCGTCTATGCGAATGACCTTTCATGAAAGTTAGTCTTTAAGTAATTATCGTTGTTCGTAATACCTTATTGTTGGGTGTATGTTGTATGATACGCCAAAATTACACATTTTATTCGTTTTATGAACGGAATATAGCAAAAAAAATATAGAGAAACATTTCTGATATCCGATGAACGATAAATTAAATTCAAAATCTTGGATTCTCACTAACTTTGCAAGCGTAAGTTATAGATAAAGTTTTTAGAAGTTTTAGTTATAGATATTGGTATAGAAAAACACCCACACTTATTAATTATGCGAATAATCTTTAGTGGTAGGTTTTAGTTAGATTATGAGGTTAGTTGAATTTTGGGATAACCAAGAAAAAAAGCCGTTGGAGACAGAACTGTCACCAGCGGCTTTTGCTTTTGTTTTCTGATATCTTGCTGCCATGCAAATATCGTACAGACGGTAAAAACTTGTTACAAAATATAAATTGATTCTAGAGATTTAGATGGCTGTTTTTACGGTGTTTTGCTGCGCAAACAGCACCCAAGCCATACGATAGCGCCACTTTTACACTCCAATAGTGCCACTATTAGACAGTAAAAGTGGCACTATTGCATGATAAAAGTGCCACTATTGTAGTGTAAAAGTGGCGCTATTGCAACCAATGATGCTTGTTTGGCTCCGCTATTCATTGCACATTTCTTCCCACAACCGTATAACCAGCTACACATCAACGTATTATCGCTGCACGCTCAAAACTCAAGAATTTCGCACCAAAGATTTTGTTGTGCGCTCAACTGGGAGTATTGAGCGTTAGAAATGCAAATATTGTCTGGCAAACTAACCGATAAACAGGAATTTATCAGTGCGTTGAACCGAATTTTGAATTACAGCAGACGAGGCAAACTTAGGAGGCTACGGCGAGACGCCATAGCCTCCTATTTGTGTTTTTCTTTTGACACCCTCTTGCTTTTGCTGGTGGTGCGGCTTAATTCTGCTTCGATGTCACTCCTCCGCCCTTAGTGAAGGTGATGGTGGACTTCTGCAGCTGCTTTGAGTTGTGGTCGAAGATGAGATTGGGATTGAAGCGGCGACCCTTAAACTGTGTCTCGAAGTGGAGGTGCTCAGTGGTGGCGCGGCCGGTTCTGCCCGTCAGACCGATCACCTGACCTGCCTTGACCTTGTCGCCTGCCTTGACGAGATTGCGCGACTGGTGAGAATAAAGCGTCTCCAGTCCGTTGCTGTGGCGGATGACGATGCAGTTGCCGTAGCCGTAGTGAGGACCTGAACGCATCACCACACCATCGAAGGCGGCATGTATCTCGTCGTTAGGCTTGGTCTTGAGATCTACGCCGGAGTGGCGACGCTTGCCTCCGTAGGGGCTGATGACCTTGGCGCCGGGCAAAGGATAAGCCCATGCTTCCTCACGCATCTTCTCCAAGTTCCACTTGAACGTGTTGGATTTGGCGAACAGCTCGTCCAGCTTCATCTCCTCTTTCGTCTCCTCAAACTCCGACTTGTCGCCGAGAGCCGTTACGTTCACGTAAGCGCCGTCCTTCTCAAAGAGAAGCGTCTGGCGCTTCAGATGATGGTTCTTGAGGTTTACAACGGACGTAGGATTGATGCGTCCGCCGTTCACCATGATGCTGAAGTCGCAATAAACCTTGCCGTCGCGTTCGCCAACGATGGCTATGGTCTGTCCTGCCTTGACGTGCGCACCGACGTCAACGAGGTTCTCGGCATTGTTGCCATAGACGGTCTCCAGTCCGTTGCGGTGGCGGATGACTATGGCATTGCCAAGGTCTGGAGTTTTTCGTGAGAGGCGCACAGTTCCCTCGAACATCGCTTTCACGGCGTCGCCTTCCTTTGTGACAATCTCCACGGAGCCGTTCTTGCGTGCAGTGGCCTTGCCTACGGGCAGCGGAAACGAGTAATCGTTATCGCGCAGCGTGCCGAAGTCGAAGTTGAACGCGTCATAACTTTTGAATAGTCCGGGCGTGGCGATGGATATCTGCTGCTGTTCGGCAGCGGAGAACTGCTGCTTTACAGGTGTGGAAGCTGTCGTTGTGATGGCAACGGCGAAAGAAAGAAGGAGAGATCTGATTTTCACAATGACTTGATTTTCTGGATTTTTACTTTAAATAAATGGCGGTGTAAATCCTGCCCGACTCAGTGCCGAGGCGGCGTGCTGAGAAGAATCGGTCTGTACTGTCATACGTACAGACATCGCTCTGGATGATGTTTTCGGGCTTCACGCCCATGTGCTCCAGGATGTTGCGGTTGGCAAGGGGCAGATTGATGTGCCATTTCTGCTGGAATGCCTTTGACGGGTCGGTGGCGTCCGGACAGCGCTTTATCTGATGTTCGGCTATCGCTTCCATGTCGAAGGCGGCTTGCTCGAAGGCTGCGTACACCTCGTCGCCCACCTCGAAGTTCTTGAGCGAGATGCCTGGACCGATGATGGCTTTCAGCTTCTCTGGCTCGGTGTGATAGGCGATGCGCATTTCTTCCAAAGCCTTGTGCGCTATTCTGCCCAGCGTGCCACGCCATCCGGCGTGTATGGCGCAGACGGCGCGATGTTCTTCGTCATACAATAATATAGGTATACAGTCGGCTGTGGAAACTCCCACGCACACGCCCTCCACGTTGGTCATCATCGCATCCACGCCGTCGATGAGCATGTCCTTGATGTTCTGGGGCAGGGTGAGATATTCGCTGCCGATGATTCGCGTCTCGGTGCCGTGTACCTGGTGGGGCACGATGATGTTTGGCAATGCGATGCCGATGGTTTCGGAGAGCAGCTGACGGCATGCCGAAACGTGTTCGGGGCAGTCTCCGCAGTACATGTTTATGTTGAACGACGAATAGCGGTCGGCTTCGTCGGCGCCACAACGGGTGGTGGAGAATGCCGCAGCACCCTCCCCAATGTTGTAAGTAAGAAGTTCGAGAGACGGTTTAGTCATTCTTTCCGTCCTCCTCGTACTCGTATTCGAAGTCGTCAAGGTCGTCGAAGTCGTCTGCGTCCTCAATGTCGTCCTCGTCAATGTATTCAATTTCGTCCTCGCCCTCAGCCTGCATCTCTGCAAGGAAGCGCGTCATGTCCTTGTCGCGGTGTACGATGATGTCCTCCGAAGTGATGCTCTGCAGCTTGTTGCTCTCGGCGTTAAGCTCGCGCCAGAGCAGGTCTTTAAGCTCCTGTATGCCCTGTCCGGTGACAGAAGATATGAACACCACGGGGAGATCGTCGGGCAATGTCTCGCGAAGCATGTCGATAAGTTCCTCGTCCAGCATGTCGCACTTAGTGACGGCGAGCACGCGGTGCTTGTTGAGCATCTCGGGATTAAACTTCTCCAGCTCGCTCTTCAGCAGCTCATATTCGCGCTTTATGTCGTCCGTGTCGCCCGGCACCATGAAGAGGAGGAGTGAGTTGCGCTCGATGTGGCGGAGGAAACGCAGTCCGAGACCCTTTCCTTCGCTGGCTCCCTCGATGATTCCGGGGATGTCAGCCATGACGAACGACTTGTGGTCGCGATAGTCCACGATGCCGAGAGAAGGCTCGAGCGTGGTGAAGGGATAATTGGCAATCTTCGGACGGGCGCTCGATACGGCTGAAAGGAGAGTTGACTTGCCTGCGTTAGGCAGACCCACAAGACCCACATCGGCGAGCAGCTTAAGCTCGAGGATGATGGTCATCTCCTCCATCGGTTCGCCCGGCTGTGCGTAACGGGGCGCCTGATTGGTGGCAGTACGGAACTGGAAGTTACCGAGTCCGCCTCGTCCTCCCTTGAGCAGCACCACCTCCTGTCCGTCGTAAGTGACGTCGCAGACATACTTGCCGGTTTCAGCGTTGTAGACAACGGTGCCGCAGGGCACGTCGATGTATACGTCCTTGCCGTCCTTTCCGTGGCACTTGTCGCGTCCGCCGTTGCCTCCGTGTTCTGCGAAGACGTGGCGCTGGAATTTTAGGTGGAGCAGTGTCCAGTAGTTATGGTTGCCTCTGAGGATGATGCTTCCTCCGTGTCCGCCGTCGCCACCGTCCGGTCCGCCGTTCGGATTATACTTGACGTGTCTGAGGTGCATTGATCCACGTCCGCCCTTTCCCGAGCGGCAATATATCTTTACGTAGTCTACAAAGTTTGATTCTGCCATTTCTTGTCTTTCTGTATATTTTCTTTCTGTTTCTTATAATTTTGTTTCTTGCTTTGTTGTGCCTCTTATTCGAGCGGTTCGGTTTCGAGCGACACGACGCTTCCGGTAGCTGAGTCGAGCAGTATCTTCGATGTGAGCTTCTTTCCGAACAGCATTCCTGAAAGCATCTTCACCTCTCCGAACTGTGCCGCCCATGCCTCGTATTGCGCTATCTTCTTGCCAGCAGCGGAAAGCGTCATGCGCATCTTGCCGGGGAGGATGACGCCAAGCTGGAAGTCTTCCTTCTTTGCGCTTTCTACTACGTCAAGTTCTTCTTCATCCAACCCTAAGTCGTCCACTTTGATGCGGTAAGGCTCGCCGGAGAAGTCGTCTGCGGTAAGCAGTCCGAACTTGCGCGAGAAGCGGAATGCCACCTGGTCTTTCTGTGTCTTCTCAGGCACGAAGGTCAGCACTGTCTCCGTTGTGTCCGTGGTAGTGGTGCCCTGGAAGAGCTGCATGAGTGCAGCCTCCTGCTTGTTGAGCTGGGCGTACATGATGCGGAGCTGCTCTCCGTCCTTCGGCATGAAGTCGGCTTCGCCTCGTGAGAGCTGGTTGCGAGAGTCGCGGATGTCGTAAATTTCCTGCGCCACAAGCTGTGCCATCTTGGGCAGATTGCCTGCCGAGAGGATGTCCTGACTCATATAGTCGTTGGGATTGAGTGGCGCTGGCTTTGCCGAGGGAGTGAAAGGAGCTGGCTCCTCCACACGCTTGGCGCGGGTGTTGATGGCGCGAAGCACGCCGTTAGGGTCGCAGTCGATGGAGAGGATGCTGTGCTTCTTGTCCACGGGGAGGAAGAAGCGGAGATCCTTGTCGGGCACGCCGGTCGTGGTGAACGATACGCCTACGATGCGATAGTTGTCCTGCTGTGTGGTAATGCCTTTCTTCTGGAAGTAGAGTTCAGAGAACTCAGCGAGTTTTCCGGGCTTGGTGGTGGTCTTCTCCACAAGCACAGACATGCGTACAGCCGTCTTCGGGAGGAAATATTCGAAACCCTCGGTCTTCTTTTCTCCTGCATTAGCCGACATGCATGTGAGCAATAAGATGGCGGCTATGATGCTTTTTATGTTCTTCATAAGAGCTGTCATTATGTTGTTGGTTCTTTCTTTTGGGTGTTTAATGTTAGGGATGTTTATTGGGCGAGACGCTTGAATGCTTCTGGCAGTGCGTCGATGATGTCTGATGCGATGAGGCTCTCCTTGCCCATCTTCTCTGCTGCGATGTCGCCAGCCAGTCCGTGCAGATACATTCCCACGATGCAGGCGTTCTTGCGTGAATAGCCTCTTGCGAGAAGGGCGGTGATGATGCCGGTGAGGACGTCGCCGCTTCCTGCTGTTGCCATGCCGGAATTGCCTGTGGTGTTGAAGATGACGTCGCCGCTTGGGAGGCAGAGTGCTGAATGATGACCCTTGAGAAGGATGTATGCACGCAGACTTTCAGCCATCTCGCAAGCCACGTTGAGGCGTTCGCTGTCTGAGTGGCAGCATGTGGAAGCTATTCTGTCGAACTCTCTCGGATGCGGTGTCATGATGACATTGTCGGGCAGCTGGTTTATCCATGTGCCGTGCGATCCGAGCATGTTGAGGGCGTCGGCGTCGAGGACGATGGGGCATGTGGTCTGCTGGAGCTGTGACATGAGAGCAAGGGCAGAGCCTTCCTGACGTCCGAGTCCCGGTCCGATGCCCACGGCGTCGAAGTCGTCTGTGGCTACAGCCTCAGAGTAATAGTCCTCACGGTCGAGCATGAGCACGGCTTCGGGCACAGCCACCTGCATGATGTTGTAGTTTGGGCGTGGCGTGAGAGCCGTCACCTTGCCCACACCGCTTCGCAGACATGCTCTTGTGGCAAGCGCTGCGGCTCCTGCCATGCCGTATGTGCCGGCGATGATGAGCGCGTGTCCCATCATTCCCTTGTTGGCGAAGTCGTCACGAGAGCGCAGGTTGTCCTTTATGTAGCTCTCCTCGATGATGTTGAACTTAGTGGGGATGCTCTCTATGTATTCCTTTGAAAGACGTATGTCGAGCACTTCCACCTTGCCAAGATACTTCTGTGTGTCGGCGAAGAGCATCGCCAGCTTCTTCATGTGGAGCGTCAGCGTGAGGTCAGCTCGTACGATGTTGCTGCCCTGGTCGAAGCTGTTGTTTTCCGTCAGCAGTCCGCTTGGCATGTCGATGCTCACAACGAAGGACGGCGACTGATTGATATACTTGACGAGAGAGGCGAATCCTCCCGTTAACGGCTTGTTGAGGCCGGACCCGAAGAGTCCGTCAATGACGAGTGTCTTGGGCGTGAGCTTGGGCGGATCAAAGTCGGTGGTTATCTCCGTGAACTTGTGTACGAGTCCGCCGTTGACGAGGCGGTCTCTGTTTTTCTCGCAGTCTTCAGACAGGTTGCTGTGGATATTGAAGAGATAAGTGTCGACGATGTATCCTTTCTCCGTCAGCATGCGTGCCACGGCGAGGGCGTCACCACCGTTGTTACCTGGTCCTGCGAAGACCACGATGGGCGTGGACTGGCTCCACTGCTGCGTGATGGCGAGCATAATGGCGCGTGCAGCACGCTCCATAAGGTCTATGGAGGCTATTGGTTCGTGTTCGATTGTGTAGTTGTCGAGCTCATGGATTTGTGCTCCAGTCAGTATTTTCATATTGTGTCGTTGTTGTTTGTCGGCACGTCGCCTGTGATTAGCCGCCGTGCCGTTTACGTCTTTACATTATTGTTCAGTTTACAAAAATACCAAAAATAGTTAGAATATAAGTGGTTTTGACGTTTTTTATACTGTTTGCATAGTGTTTTTTAGATAAAACAAAAGCGCCACCGTTCCGTTATGGAGCAGTGGCGCTTCAGTTTTTGTCTTTACGCTTTGTCTGTGGGTGTCGTTTATGGACAGGCTGTTAGAGCTTCTGGAACTCTGCGTAAATCTTGTCAGCAATCTCTTTCATCTCCTCTTCCGGGAGCTGCAGCTTGGGGTTGGAGAAGAGCATGTCCTTCTCTGACTGCATGGGAATGAGGTGGATGTGTGCGTGCGGAACCTCCAGGCCAAGCACAGCCTCGCCTACTTTAATGCAGGGGAATGCGTTCTTGATGGCAATAGCCACCTTCTTGGCGAACACCTGGTACTCTGCAATCTCGTCGTCCTCCATGTCGAAGATGTAGTCGACCTCGCGGCGGGGAATGACGAGAGTGTGTCCTTTTACGAGAGGGTTGATGTCGAGGAAAGCGTAGAAACGCTCGTTCTCGGCGCACTTGTAGCTGGGAATCTCACCAGCGGCAATCTTTGAGAAAATGTCCATAGTCGTAAGATTTTGCTTTCCGTATGGTGCCTGATGTCTGGCACGTGAGTTATTCTATTGTAATCTTGTCGATACGCAGATGGATAATTCCGCGCGGAATCTTGATTTCCACCTCGTCGCCCACCTTGTGGTTGAGCAGGCCCTGTGCGATAGGAGTGGTGATGGATATCTTTCCTTCGCGGAGATTGGCCTCGCTCTCGCTGACGATGGTGTATGTCATCTTCGCCTTGTTGTTGAGATTGGTCATCTCCACCTTAGAGAGAATCTGCACGCAGTCAGTGCTAAGGCGTGATGGGTCGAGAATCTTAGCCTCGGCGATAGTTACCTTTATACGGTTTATCTTTTCTTCCAGATGAGCCTGAGCCTCCTTGGCGGCGTCATACTCGGCGTTCTCGCTCAAGTCTCCCTTGTCTCGGGCTTCAGCAATGGCGGCCGATGCCTTGGGGCGCTCTACAGACTCAAGCTGCTTGAGTTCGGCCACGAGCTTGTCGTAGCCTTCTTGTGACATGTAAGCCATAATTAAGAATCTTTGTTTTTTTGTTTGTTTTATTGTTATGTATATGCTAAATAAAAAACCAAGAATTCCGACATTGGTCTTACTGCCGAAATTCTCAGTTCCTATTACGTCCAAAAAGTTATTCGTTTGCAAAGATAGTCAATTAATTCCATACGGACAAGTGTTTCAGTCTTTTTAATTTAGCCTTCTTTTTTATACGTCATAATGTTTGTAAGTTTCAAAAAAATTGTATCTTTGCATTGTCAATTAAGCCACTGCTGAAGTAGTGTAGCTCAAAAACGACTTATTCATATTTATAACACTTATAAAAACATTATTTATTATGGCATTTTTAAGTAACGAGAAACTCTTGATCGTCGGTGCAGGCGGCATGATTGGTTCAAACATGGTTCAGAGCGCTCTTATGCTCGGTCTTACTCCTAACATCTGTCTCTATGACATCTACGAGCCGGGTGTACACGGCGTGTTTGACGAGATGCAGCAGTGCGCATTCCCTGGTGCAAACCTCTCTTATACCGTAGATCCCAAGGAGGCTTTCACAGGCGCTAAGTACATCATCTCTTCAGGTGGTGCTCCCCGTAAGGACGGCATGACTCGTGAGGACCTTCTCAAGGGTAACTGCCAGATCGCTGCTGAGTTCGGCGACAACATCAAGAAGTACTGCCCGGACGTAGAGCACGTAGTTGTTATCTTCAACCCGGCTGACGTTACAGCCCTCACAGCTCTTATCCACTCAGGTCTGAAGCCCAACCAGCTCACCTCACTCGCTGCTCTCGACTCTACACGTCTGCAGCAGGCTCTCGCCCTCGAGTTCGGCGTACAGCAGGACAAGGTGACAGGCGCTCACACATACGGTGGCCACGGCGAGCAGATGGCAGTCTTCGCTTCACAGGTGAAGGTTGACGGCAAGCCTCTCGCAGAGATGGGTCTTTCTGACGAGCGTTGGGAAGAGATCAAGCACCACACAGTACAGGGTGGCTCTAACATCATCAAGCTCCGTGGCCGCTCTTCATTCCAGAGCCCGGCTTACAACGCTGTTAAGATGATTGAGGCTGCTATGGGTGGTGAGAAGTTCACATTGCCCGCTGGTTGCTACGTTAAGTGCGACAAGTGTGGCTTCAAGAACGTAATGATGGCTATGCCTTCTACTATCGACAAGACTGGCGTTCACTTCGTAGAGCCTACTGGCACTGAGGAGGAGAAGGCAAGCCTCGCTAAGTCTTACGAGCACCTCTGCAAGATGCGCGACGAGATCGTAGAGCTCGGCATCGTTCCCCCAGTTGAGAAGTGGAGCGAGATGAACCCGAACCTCTAATCAAGGCGTTTACGCTTTAATCAAGGCGTTTAAATAACAGGCGCCCCTGACTTCCCTCTTTCAGGATGTCAGGGGCGCCTTTTCGTTTATATATACAACAACAAATCGTTTTATACAGAACAACAAACTTACAAATGAAACTATCTACTATAATCCTCACTCTTCTTCTTGGCGCCTCTTATGTGACGGCGCAGACCGCCAAACCTAAATACCGACTTACCTGGCAGGACCATTATGGAAGGACAATATCCTTTTGACCGTCCTTACTATCTGCTCATAGACATGCAAACCGAAGGTTCGTGGGTGGGCAAGGCCATAAAGAGCGAGCTGCCCGTAGAGATGGAGATTGACTGGGTGAAGATGTATGACCTTGTGGAATAACATAGGTGTGCGTCCGAAATAGCTGTTTTTTATACTAACACGCTCGTAATTCGGATTTTTTTGTCTAATTTTGCACTAACTTTAAGCACATAATCCTATGAGTATAATAAAAGTAAAGGACAAGACCTTCAAGACCTCCATCCCTGAGGCGCAAATCCTTGAGCGTGTGAAGGCTGTCGCAGACCGTATAAATACCGATATGGCTGACAAGAATCCTCTCTTGCTTGCCATGCTTAACGGCTCTTTCATCTTCGCCGCCGACCTCATGCGCTACATCAACGTGCCGTGTGAGATTTCGTTCGTGAAGATGTCTTCCTATGCCGGAACATCATCAACTGGCAACGTAAAGCAGCTTATCGGACTGAATGAGGACATCAAGGGCCGCACGGTAATCGTCGTGGAGGACATCATCGAGTCTGGTCTTACAATGAAGACTCTTCTCAATATGCTTCAGGAAAAGCAGCCGGAGGCTGTGCATGTATGCACGCTCCTGCTCAAGCCTGAATGTCTGGAGGTGCCCCTTGACATCAAGTACGTGGCAATGGAGATTCCTAACGACTTCATTCTCGGCTACGGTCTTGACTATGACCAGCAGGGACGCAACCTGCGCGACATCTATACAGTCGTGGAGGAATAACTACAAAATACGCAATAGCATAACATTATATAACTAATATAAGTAATAAAAAGATGAAGAACATCGTAATTTTCGGCGCCCCGGGCTCAGGTAAGGGCACACAGAGCGACCTTATGATCGAGAAGTATGGCTTCAACCATATCTCTACTGGTGACGTGCTCCGCGCTGAAATCAAGAACGGAACAGAACTCGGCAAGACTGCCAAGGGATTTATCGACAACGGACAGCTCATCCCCGACGAGCTGATGATTGACATTCTCGCAAGCGTATATGACAGCTTCGGCAAGGAGCACAAGGGCGTAATCTTCGACGGTTTCCCCCGTACAATCCCGCAGGCTGAGGCTCTCAAGAAGATGCTCGCAGAGCGCGGACACAAGGTGGCTGCCATGATTGAGCTTGACGTTCCTGAGGACGAGCTGATGAAGCGTCTCATCAAGCGTGGTCAGGAGAGCGGTCGTTCAGACGACAACGCTGAGACCATCAAGAAGCGCCTCGACGTTTATCACAACCAGACAGCTCCGCTCATCGAGTGGTATGCTGGTGAGGGCATCCATCACCACATCAACGGACTCGGCGAACTGCCCCGTATCTTCGGCGACATCTGCGCTGTTATCGACGCTCTCTAAACCAACGGTTTAGACTTATATCGATATAGGCACATACATATTATTATATAAGACAGCCATTTCAAGGTCATCAATGAAGCCTTGGGATGGCTGTTTTTAGTTCTAAACTGAATTAAAGCCTTCCGAAAAGGGCGAAACAATCTAAAAAAGCACTAACTTTGCACCCATGATACAAAACAAGACTTCATTGAGCAGCAAGCAATATGCCGTGCCGTTCATCCTTATCACCTCACTCTTCTTCATGTGGGGCTTTGCTCGCGCCATTCTCGACGTGCTTAACAAGCACTTCCAGAACGAGCTGGACATCACCATCACACAGTCATCGTTGATACAGGTGACCACATATCTCGGCTATTTCCTCATGGCAATACCCGCTGGTCTCTTCATCAACCGACAGGGTTATCGTCGCGGCGTGGTCTTCGGACTGACGCTTTTCGGACTCGGTTCGCTGGCGTTCATCCCGTGTTCCATGGCAAATACCTTCTATGCCTATCTCGTGGCGCTCTTCATCATCGGTTGCGGACTGGTGTTCCTTGAGACCTCTGCCAATCCTTACGTAACGGAATTGGGTCCGAAAGAGACCGCTACGGCACGACTTAACTTCTCGCAGTCGTTCAATGGTGTAGGCTCGATGTTCGCCACTCTCGTTGTCGGCAGCTTCCTTTTCCAGGGCTCAGGCGAGGCAGGAAACGGAGCAAGCGCCGTCGTTCCGTATACCATTATGGGCGTACTGGTGCTCCTCATTGCCCTTGTCTTCTCACGTGTAAACCTTCCTGAGATTGCACATGATGATGATGCCGAAACCAAAGAGGGCGGTCATAACATCTCGAAGCTCTTCTCCAACAGATGGTTTGTCTGCGGACTCATTGCGCTTCTCGCCTACGAGGTGGCAGAGATAAGCATCAATTCGTACTTCATCAACTTCGTTACGGGCGAGGGATGGATGGACGCACAGTCAGCTTCCACCATTCTTACCATCGGCTTGGGCGTATTCATGATTGCCCGTTTCATCGGAGCGGCAGTTATGAGTAGCGTGGCAGCAGAGAAGTATCTGCTCATCTGCGGCGTCGGAACGGTGGTCTGCATCACGCTCTTGCTTTGCGATCTCGGTCGTGAAGTCTCGATAGCAGCCCTGCTCGGCAACTACTTCTTCGAGGCCATCATGTTCCCCACCATCTTCTCCCTCACTTTGCGCGGACTTGGCGGACTGACAAAGAGTGCTTCGTCCATCCTGATGATGACCCCCGTAGGCGGTTGCGGTTTCCTCATCATGGGTCTTGCTGCCGACCACGCCTCCAGCTTCGTCCTTCCTTTCTTCATCCCTCTCGCAGGTTACGCCATCGTCATGGCATACGCATGGAGCGTAGTGAAGAAGACCAACTGATAAGTCAGACTTAAGAAAGATATAATAACAGAAGCGCACTTTAGTAATTGCTAAAGTGGCGCTTCTGTATACATATAGTTTACTTCTTCTCTACCTTCTGGAAGTTGCCGTTTCCGTCAATCACTTCGTACGTATCCACCGATACCTTCTTGCCTTTGATGGTCAGGACGTCGAAGGAGGCGTTGCCGTCGCTGTCTCGCCAGGCATTGTTGACCTGATGGATTTCGTGTCCGCGATAGTGCTGTACGGAAGCCTCGTGGGTGTGTCCCACGAAGAAGGCGGCGAGGTTATACTGCTCGAGGATGTCGAAGAGCTGCGTGCGCTGCTCCTCCGTCCACCATTCGAGCGCCCACTTGTCGAAGCCGTAGTGCTGTACGTAAACCACTGGTCGACCGTCTGCGGCATACTTCTTCAGGTCGTCGGCTATCCATTGCATGTTGCTCTCGCAATAGGTGGTTTCGCCGGCTGCAAGCTGTCCGCACACGAAGTGCACACCGCCTATGTCGAACGAGTAAGAGCGCGATGAGCGATGGATGTTCTTTATGCGTCCGGCGTTCTTCAGGTCCAGCAGGATGGAGTCGAGATAATGCAGATTAAACTCCATGCCGATGCGGTTCTGTTCGGGTCGTCCGTTCTCCGGCGAGATGTCGTGATTGCCGAAAGTGGGGTATGTGTCGTAATGAATCTGCATATATCCCGCCCCTCGTTCCCAGCGTTGTCGGTAGAGGTCGAGTATTCTCGGGTCAGACTTGTCGAAGAGGTCGCCGGCGAGAATCACGCCGTCCAGTCGCATTCTCTCGCCAAGCGCGTTGATGGCAAGCACGTGATGATACTGGTCGGTTTCGGGCGGCATGTCGAAATGTAGGTCGGCGGCTATCACCACCGTACAGTTAGGCTCCTTCTTCTTCTCAGAGGCATATCCGTTTATGGCGGACAGTCCGAAGAGCAGCAGAGCTGCGAATAGCATTTTTGTTATCATTTCCTGTTTGTCTTGTCTTAGTGGTTTCAGATTACGTTGTTTCCTTCTTTCACTTCCTTCTCCACGCTCTCGCCGTTGCCCCATACGAGGGTAAGCTTAAACGGAATGTTGGAGTGGATGGTCACCTTCGGCTTGTCGTTCACGGAGCTGCGCTTTGCCACCTTGAACGAGATGTTGCCTTTCTCGCCGAGCGGATAGCGTTCGATGCCGTAAGCGTCCGTCAGCTGCACGTCCAGCGTAACGTGATTGTCCTGGATGTCAGCGCGGATGCCGAAGATGTACTCTATGAGGTCGGCGATGGGCGGCAGTCCGGTCCATCCCACGAAGTCCTTGCGAGCCATAAAGCCGGGCGAAGCGCTCTCCGGTGCATAATATTCCCAGAACGTACCGGTCTTCTTATATACGTCCAGCACGTTGTTATAGTGATTCATGACGATGTCGTGGGCAAGACGTCTGTAGCCTTTATTGACAAGACCTGAGATAACCATGTAGTTGGTGCCGGGCCATACGCCTCCAACCCAATAGCGTCCGTTGGCCTTATACTTGGGGTTGTCGGCTGCGAGCGAAGCCACGCGGTGCGGGCGGTTGAATTTGCACGTGTCGTCCAGATGCTCCACCAGTCTGTCGAGGCGCTCTTTTGGCAGCACGTCTGTATGGAGAGCCCAGTAGGCGTAGATGCCCTGCGTGGTGGAGAGCGAGTCGTTGGCAAACTGGTCGTACAGGAATCCGTCGCGTTCGCTCCACATATTCTTGTTGATGTAAGCCGTGAGGTTCTTGATGTCGTCCTCAAACTCCTCTATCTCCTGCCAGCGCTCCAGATAGAATCCCATCTTCAGCAGGATGTTCGCCACCATTATCTGCTGCAGGCAGGCGTCCAGCCATATCATGTGACCGTTGCTGTAGATGGTGTTATATCCCTCCGGCACGCGCGGCATGTTGTCCATGCCCGTTCCCCATCCGCTGCTCCAGTAGGTGCCGTTGCGCCACGTGCGGTTCAGCTTCAGCCACTTATAGTATGCTGCCAGCACGGGGAACACCTTGTTGAGGCGGTTGTCGTCGCCGAACTGCGTGAAGTAGAGCCATTCTGACCACGGCAGAAGGTTCGGTCCCGTGGACGTGGGGTCGTAGCGTCCGAAGCAGTCGGATCCGTCAGCGCGAATCTCTCGGCAGATGAATCCGTCAGGATGCTGCTTGGCGTAGAAGTTGTCCAGCGTCTTCTGGAACGGGAAGAAGCGGTCTCCGTATCGGCAGAACATCGTTATGAAGGCGTCGTCCCACATAAAGATGTTGCCGTTGTATGCGGGCGAGATGTATGACGTCACGAAGCCTGAGTTGTCAAGCGGCTGGCATACGTTCTTGATGCCTATCTGCCACGCCTTCCAGTACATCTCTATCTCCTTCTCATGGCCTTCCCAATAGGGTGCGGGCAGCACCTTCTTTGCCTGTTCGAAGGAGCCTGGCTTGGGCTTCTCCACCTTCGCCGTGCGGAACGTATTCTCCGCCACCAGCGTCTGCATCACGTACGTGTTCTTGTAAGGCAGCTTGTAAAGCGGCGAACCGGACGAAATGAGATTCTGGGCGGGCGACAGCATTGCGAAGAGCGAGGCTGTCAGGGTTATTATTGTTTTCTTCATTATTATAAATGTTATATTGAAGGTTCTCTCCTACACGATAGCCTTTCGTTTGCTTTATTCTCCCTCAGTCATAAGCTTCTTTATCTTCTTGAACACATCCGTATTCTCGAAGATGCCTGTGAAGTTCTCAGCTCCAGGACCGAAGGCATACACGGGCACCATTGCTCCCGAGTGGTCCTTTGTGGAGAAGCAGCACTCCACGCGTCCCTCGTCCTTGTTGCCGTTTACGAGTGTCAGACCGCCGGTCTCGTGGTCGGCAGTCACCACAACGAGTGTCTCGCCGTCCTTGGCAGCCCACTTCATCACCTCGCCCACGGTCTGGTCGAAGTCGAGCGTCTCTTTCATAAGGAGGTCCAGCTGATTGAAGTGACCGTAGTCGTCGAGCTGCGAACCTTCAATCATCATGAAGAAGCCGTTCTTGTTCTGGTTCATGAGGCTGATGCCCTTCATTGATGCACGCGCCAAGAGGTCACCGCGCTCGTCAGGCAGGGGAGTGTCCTTGTCATAAGGCACGGCGAAGATGCGGCTGTTCTTGTCGTAGGCGAAGAAGTCGTCCAGCGTGCGCGACACGTGATAGCCCTTCTTCTGAAGTTCCTTGAATATGTCGCGACCGTCCTTGCGGTTGGTGAATTTCTGCGCACCGCCGCCGAAAACGAAGTCTACTCCGCTTGTAGGATAATCGCCGACAAGCTCCTCCTCCTTATCGCGGTCGATGTTATGGCAGCAGAAGTCGCACGGAGTGGCGTCCCACAGACGGCATGTCACAGCCATGCCAGCGTCCTTGCCCAGCTCCTTAGCCACGTCTACGAGCGAAGTCAGCGGCTTGCCCTCTGGGTCGACGCCCACGGCATGATAGACGGTCTTAACGCCTGTGGCAAGCGAAGTGCCGCCCGAACCGGAGTCGGTCACCAGCTTTTTTACAGCCCACGTTTTCGACAGGCCCGTAGCCTGAGCATTCTCCAGCCATAGCTTGCCGCGGTTGGCAGTCCAAGCCGTATAGACGTGCATGAGGCTCATGCCGTCGCCGATCATGAGTATGACGTTCTTCACCTTCTTGCCCTTCGGCGCCTGGAGCTTCTCCACGGCGTAAGGATGTTCGTATGTGAAGGTCTGTGTGGGCATGTTGTACTGTGCGTTGGCGCTATGTACGCAAAGTGCGAGTGCGGCAGCTGCGAAAATTTTCCTTAATGTCATAGTGATGTGTAAAATTTGAAGATTGTTATTATCGGATAGATTGGTTTGTTTATGATTATTGCTATACAAAGGTAGTGGAATTTAGCTGTATTGCAAAGGGAATGTATGTATTTTCTCGGGAAAAAGCGTTACATTTGCATATCATAATCTAACGATAAACAAATCATAATCTAACAGTAATAAATAGTGAGAACACATGAAAAAAAATCTATTGTTTACTTTGTTCCTGCTGCTGGTTGTGGCTACGTCTTTCGCCCAGCGCCAGTTCAGATTCAAGGACGGAAAGTTCAAGGTGGTGCAGTTCACGGACATCCATTGGGACCCTAAATCGCCCGGATGCGACACCACGCGAAACACCATTCTGTCAGTCCTGAAGCAGGAGAAGCCAGACATCGCCATACTTACCGGCGACGTCGTTACCGACAATCCCGCACGTAAGGGATGGGAGGCCATAGTGAAGATATTCGAGGACGCAAAGATGCCGTTCGCAGTCACTATGGGCAACCACGATGCCGAGCCGCAATACATGAGCAAGAAGGACATCTATGACCTCCTTATGCGTTCACCTTACTTTGTCGGTTCGCACGGACCGAAGGGCATTCACGGACACGGACAGCACGTCATTCCCGTGTATGGAGAGAAGAACAAGGACAAGGCTGAGGCGCTGCTTTACTGCATCGACTCGAACGATTATCCCGAGACGGACGAACTGGGACATTACGACTGGATTCACTTCGACCAGATTGCATGGTATCGTGAGCAGAGCAAGCACTATACGCAGCTCAACGGTGGCAGTCCGCTGCCCGCATTGGCGTTCTTCCATATAGCCCTTCCCGAATATCGCAATCTGATGAACCGCAAGGGCACCTGGGGAAAGTGTGATGAGGGCGAGGTGTGCGCGGCTGACATCAACAGCGGCATGTTCGCCTCGTTCGCGGAATGCAAGGATGTGATGGGCGTGTTCGTAGGGCATGACCACGACAACGACTTCATCGGACAGGAGAAAGCCATCTGCCTGGCTTACGGACGTGTGACCGGAACGGACGCTTACGGCGGCCTGGTGCGTGGCGGACGTGTGATAGAGATGTACGAAGGTCAGAGACGCTTCGATACGTGGATTACCACTCCAGCAGGTCGTGAGTTTACCTATTATTATCCTTCCGGCATCACGTCCATAGACGAGGAGGGTCCTTACCTTCCGGCGCTGAACGTGAAGCCGACAAAGCATGGCGTCAACTATACGTACTATGAGGGCAAATTCAAGAAGACCGCCGACATTGCTAATGGCGAAAAGGTGAAGGAGGGCGTGCTCCGCAACTTCATCATCACGGAGGCAAGAAGCGATGATCATTTCGCTTACGACTTCCGTTCGTACATCAAGATTCCTGCAAAGGGCGTCTACTACTTCGACATAGCTTCAGACGACGGCTCGCGTCTCTTCATCGACGGCAAGGAGATTATAGACAACGACGGTTCGCACAGTCAGGAGTTTGTATCCGGCAAGGTTGCGCTCGAAGCCGGTTTCCATGAGATGAGAATACTGTACTTCGAGGACTATATGGGACAAAGCCTGAAGATAAAGATAACGGATAAGAACGGCAGCAGCATTCTGCCAGACGAAATGCTGTATGTGAAGTAAACAATAGGAATTGTTATGCCGAAAGGCTTATAATGTAGTCTTACTTCGGTCGATGTAAGCATGCGTATCAATTGATGTAAGCATGTGCATCGACCGAAGTAAGCATGTGTATCAGCTGAAGTAAGATGACTTTAGCTTTGGTTTTGCTAAATTTTTGATTAGCTTTATTGTCTTATTTCAGAAGCTTTGTTATATTTTCAACATTGATACCGGTCATTTCCGAAATCTGTTCTTCTGTCATTCCCTTGGCGAATAGTGCTTTAGCCATATTGCGTAGCTGTTCGTTCTGCTGCGAAAGCTGTTCGCTCTGCTGCGAAAGTTGTTCGCTCTGCTGCGAAAGCTGTTCGTTCTGCTGCGAAAGCTGTTCCTCTTGTTCTTTCAGTATTTTGTCTCGCTGCATGATGGCAGTGTCGCGATCCTCAATGGCCTTATAGTATTCGTCCTCGACGTTCATATCCTGTCGCATCTCTGAGTTGGCAGCGGCAGCTGTGAGCTTATGCAGCACGTACAGCATGTCGTTGTCGTCGGCATACTTGTCCTCGTCTATCTTGAGCACCTGCTGCGTGTTGCCCTCCACCTGGGTTTGGTCGAACACGCTGAGCACCTTCTCGAGACGATTGTTCACATTGCCGTGCAGAAGCGGTATCTGAACGATGATACTGTTATGGGTGAGACTCTCCACGAATGGCTCTTCGCTGCCTTCCTTCACGATGTTGCCGTTATAGTCGAACACGTCGTGATTGACGTATACTATCGGTTCATTGATATTTCCGACACGGTGTCCGAGGAGATATACAGCCACCATCGGGTAAGCAAAGCCTTTCTCGTCTTCTTCGCGTATGTTGCTCTTGTTGCTGTATTGTGCTCCGAGATACTGGCGGAAACGGAGTGTTTCTGTGTTGAGCCATGTCTTCTGCAGCTCAATCAGCACAACACGGTTCTTCTCCACATCGCCTTCGCACTCACGAACGGTAGCCGCGAAGTCAATGCGGAACATAGAGAGCGTGTCGCGTGTGGTGTTGCTGTATTCATGCGGACGTACCGTCACGTGCACCACTTCTTTCTTCAGCAAAGCGGACAGCATGGTCTTGGCTATGCGCTCGTCCTCCATGATGTATTTGAACACGGAGTCGTAAATCGGGTTGGCTACATGTATAAACATAACTTTCTGGTTTTATTGTTTTTACAAAAGTAGATAAAATATTCCGAATAACGAGGCTGTTACATAAAAAAACTCCGCACGGCAATCTTTCATCGCCATGTGGAGTCTTTATCTGTAGCGTATCATTACGCTCGGTTTTCTTACTTGGTGTAGCCCTCGTTCTGCTTCAGAGCGCCACCAGACTTTGTGATTTCGGTTGACGGGTAGGGGAAGGCTATCATATAGTCCTGATATGTGCTCTTGTTCTGATAGTCCTCATAGTCGCCTACGGTGAAGGTGCTGTTCCAGTCAGAACGGTCTGCATAGTGGCGGGCACGCGGATGAGCGTTGAGCTCCTTCGATGCGCAATCCTTTATTTCTGCGTCACCAGAGTGATACCAGCGCTTCAGGTCGTAGAGGTGGTCGGTGAACTCGAAGGCAAGCTCGCAGCGGCGCTCGTGATAGAGGTCGGTCCATGTGGCGTTGCCGGTGAGCGGAGTGAGGTGAGAGCGTGTACGGATGCGGTTGATGTCTGTGGCAGCCTTGTCGGCATGACCGGTGGCGAGGTAAGCCTCGGCGCGGAGCAACAGCATGTCTGCGAAGCGTACAAGCGGGAGGTTTACGCGGGCTGTAGGCCAGTTGCCGTTGGAGCTGACGTATGCCTTTGTGGCGTCCTCGTGCTTGAACGGATCCATATACTTGTTGATCATGAAGCCCGACTCGACGTCTGACGTAGAGAAGAACTTGCGTGTTTCGCCGAAGAACTGGAACTCCTGTCCGTACTCGAGGACTGAGCGGGTGATGCGGGCGTTGCCGGCACCGTCCTTAAGCATTTCCTCGAAGATGTCTAAAGAGGGCTTTATCTGGCCCCAACCGTTGTAGATGCCCCAACCCTTGTTCTCAAGGATTACGCCGGGGAATTCAGAACCACCGGGGGTGTCGCCACCGGTTCCGGCGATGCCGAAGAGATACTCCTTGGTCCAGTAGTTGGCAAAGTCTGAAGAGAAGACATCGGCAAACTCAGGAGCGAGGTCGCGACCGTAGTCGCTCTCCAGAGAGTTGACCATCTTTATGACGTTCTCCCACTGTGTCTTGTCCCATGTAGCCCAGTAAGCGTAAACCTTGGCCTTGTATGCCACGGCTGCTGCCTTGTGTGCACGACCGCGATTGTCAATGTCGTATTCCTCAAACTTGGGCAGGTAATTGATGGCGTTGTCGAGGTCTTCGATGATAAGCTTGTAGTTGTCCACTACAGAAGCCTGCTGCTTTGGGATGGAGTTGTCGTATCCGCCGGGATAGTCCTCATAGCGTGTGAATGGCACGCCCTGCTTGTCCGTGCCGTAACGGTAAGCCACGTAGAAATGGCTGAAGGCACGCATGAAGTAAGCCTCGCCGAGAGAACGCTTCTCCACATTGGTGAGCGCCTTTGACGATTCCTTCTTCAGAAGCTGGTCGACCACCCAGTTGGAGCGCGACACTATGTTCATCAGACGCTCGTATGTGCCCTTCAGCGGACTCTCCTCGCCGGTGTACTGGAGTGTGGCGAGAGTGTTGTAGTTGCGGGTACGTCCCCAAACAATGTCGCATGCGCCACCCTGCTCCCAGAACATTTCGCGACCGAACAGTCCCTCCTGATGGATGGGGGCATAGAGAGCGTCCACGGCGTCAATGGCCTGGTCGTCATTAGTGAAATATAGCGTCGTGGTAGGGTCGCCTTCCTTCTGTACGTCGAGGAAATCGCTACACGAACTAAGCAGTGCCGCAGAAAGCACGGCAGTCAATAAATATTTTGCTTTCATAGATATTGCTTTTTTGTAGGATTAGTAAGTAAGTTTCACGCCGAATGAGAAAGTACGTGCCACCGGATACTTCATAGCGTCCCATCCGCCACACTCGGGATCGATGCCCGTGTAGTCGGTGATGGTGAAGAGGTTCTCACCGCTGACGTAAACGCTGAGGCGGCTGCTGCGGCTGTTAAGGTGAGCGCACTTGCGGAGAAGATTGGTGAGGTCGTAGCTTACGGTCACGTTCTTCAGACGCAGGTAAGAAGCGTTCTCCAAGTACCAGTCAGAAGCTGTAGAGAAGTTGCCGTTAGGATCGTTCTTCGAGAGACGCGGAATGTCAGAGCCGCGGTTGGTCTCGCTCCATGCGTCGAGGATGCGCGAGTCGCGGTTGAAGTTGCCCTCAACGTCAGAGAGAGTCATACACTTAGCCACGTTCATGGCCTTGGCACCTGCCACGCCCTGGAGCATTGCAGAGAACGAAAGGTCCTTCCATGTGAAGCCGCCTGAGAGCGAGAAGGTGTACTTCGGAGTGGCAGAGCCACAGTACTGGCGGTCGTCATCGGTGATCTTGCCGTCGCCGTTCTTGTCGATGAACTTCAGGTCGCCAGCCTTTGCGTTAGGCTGGATGCGGTTGCCGTCCTTGTCGACGTATGCAGCTGCTTCTGCGTCGCTCTGGAAGATTCCTGCGTTCTTGATAAGATAGAACGATCCGAGGGGCTGACCCTCTGCGTCCTGATAGCAGTAAGGAATGATGCGGAACGAGCCGTCGCCGGTCCATACGCCCTTGTTGCCTTCAGCGTCCTTCACGCCTATGTCGCTAACCCAGTTCTTCAGCCATGAGAAGTTGCCGCTTACGAAGTATGACCAGTCCTTGTTGATGCGGTCGTTCCAGTTAATGGATGCCTCGAAGCCACGGTTGCGAACCTCGCCTTGATTGACGAGCATAGCGTCCAGACCGATAGAGCTTGGCCAGTTCATTGATTGTGTCTGGATGAGGTCGAAGGTGCGCTTCTCGTACCAGTCGAATTGCATAGCCAAGCGGTCGTTGAACATGTTGATGTCAAGACCGAGGTCGAACTGCTCGGATGTCTCCCAAGTAAGGTTGTTGTTGAGAGCTATAGAGTTATAGATGAATGTATCCCACAACTTGTTTTTCTCGACACCGTACTGTGCCTGCTCCTGCCATGAGTTCTTTGAGAGCAGAGCCGAGCGATAGTTGTAGCCGATGGAACCGAGGTTGCCCACACGACCCCAAGAAGCGCGGAGCTTCAAGAGCGATACTACGTCATTCTTCGGAAAGAACGACTCGTTGGAGATTTTCCATCCAGCTGTGACAGCGGGGAAGTCGCCGTGGTTCTTTGTCTTGGGCAGACGGCCGGCATAGTCGCGACGCCAAGAAGCGGTGAGGAAGTAGCGGTCGTCGTAAGAGTAAGCCAAGCGGCCGATGAGCGAGACGTTGGCGTCAGGACCGGTGAGATAGTCCTTGGCGGATACTGATCCGGCGTAAGCGAGATACTGCAGGTAAGCCGACTCGTCAGCGAATGTCTTGCCGTTTACCTCGAAGCCGCGCACGTTGTAGTGGTCGGCGGTGGTGGAGAAGAGGGCGCCTACGGTGTGCTTGCCGAAGGTATTGTCATAAGTAAGCGTGTTCTCCGTCTTCCACTGGTCGGTGCGGTATGTGCTCTCGTCGAGAGAGTTGGCACCGTCAGGCTTGCCCACCTCGTCACGACGCGGTGAGAACTGCTTGTAGTAGTTGGTCTGGAGATTGTATGTGAAGCGGCTCACGAACTTCAGTCCAGGAATGACGTTGCCGATTTCCAACGATGTGGTAGACCATGCGTCGTTGGTGCGGTTGAAGATATTCTTAGATGAGAGAGTGCTTATCGGATTGACAGCATCGCCGTGGATGTCAGCGAAAGATCCGTACTTGGCTATGTATGCAGGATCCTCCGTTGTGGTGCCTCCGAATCCGCTCTGTGTGAACGGGCTGTATACGGTGGCGCTGGCAGGCATGTAGATGGCGGAGAGGATAGGTCCGGTATAGCCTTCGTTTGTGGCTGTGGTGCGGTTCTCCGTGTTCTTCCATACGAAGTCTTCGCTGATGGATACCCACTTGTTGAGCTGATACTTGCCGGTGTAGTGGAGGGCGAGGTTCTTGTTGAAAGTGTAGCGCATGATTCCCTCATCGTTGTCGTAAGCGAATGAGAGGCGGTTGGTGGATGTCTCGTTGCCGGTGCTGAGCGCTACGTTATGGCGCTGATAGAAGGCGGTGCGGAACACCTCGTCCATCCAGTTGGTGCGTGTGGTGCCCACCCACGGGTTCTTCGTAACGTCCCAACCTGTGGGCAGATTCATTCCTGCACTGGCATACGAGCGCTTGCGCATCTCAATCTCCTGCTCGGCGTTGAGCGGAGTGGGGAGGTTCATGGCGTTGCGGATGCCAACCATGCCGTCGTACGAGATGGATGTCTGGCCCTTCTTGGCTTTCTTTGTGGTTACGAGCACTACGCCGCCCGCTCCGGACTGTGCACCGTAGATGGCAGCCGAAGCGGCGTCCTTGAGCACTACGATAGACTCGATGTCGTTAAGTGAAGCGATGGGAGCGCCGGGCACTCCGTCAACCACCCACAGCACGTTGTCGCCGTTCTGTGAGCCTTGGCCACGGATTACGATGTTGGGATTGGCTGTCGGGTCGCCGCCGTCAGCTGTGACGGTCACACCGGCAAGCTGTCCCTGAAGCATGCCCTCTGTAGAGGTAACAGGGCGTACGGCGAGTTCGTCTACGTTGCTGACAACGCCGATGGCAGCCGAAAGGTCCTTCTTCTTTGTGGCTGTGCCATAACCGATAGCAACCACCTCGTTCAGCATTTTGCTGTCCTCACGGAGTGTGATGTTAAAGTCTTTGGCGTTCTGGATGGCCTTGAACGTCTCAGGCAGATATCCGATGTATGATACCTCTACGCTTGCTCCCGGCTTCACCTGCATGGCGAAGCGTCCGTCTATGTCGGTGATGGTTCCTGCCTTGCCGCCTACCATCTTCACAGATGCTCCGATGACAGGTTCGCCATTGGCATCCTTTACGACACCCTTGATGGTTATGCTTCCATACTGCTGCATAAGCACCTCAGGGCTCTTCTTGTAGACAGTGCCAGCATAAGCCGAGGAGGAAAATGATAGCATGGAACATGCGGCGGCTCCGAAGAAGCCCCACATCCAATTCTGTTTAGAAAAACCTTTTCCCATGTTTCTTGATTTAAGTTATAAAAAATATGATGTAGTTTTCTTGATATTTTGTTTTAGTATGATATGGTTACGTATATCCACACGGTGCAAATGTAGTGATAATGTTCCGATTATCCAATCATTTGTTCTGATATTTACTACTTATATGCGCTTTTTATTCCAATCGTAATGTTTATGAAATGTAAACTGGGGATAGCAGAAATACTAATGTAATGTAAAAAAATGAATGTTAACTTTGTAGTGACAAATTAATATGTTAACTTTGCACTTAGTAAAAAAACGATATATATAAACGTTTTATAAAAACTATTTTTTATACAATTATGGTAAACTACAAAGAATTGGGCTTGGTGAACACTCGTGATATGTTCGCAAGAGCCATCAAGGGTGGTTATGCTATCCCTGCATTCAACTTCAACAACCTCGAGCAGCTCCAGGCCATCATCAAGGCTTCTTCAGAGCTCAAGTCGCCGGTTATCCTTCAGGTTTCTAAGGGTGCCCGCAACTACGCTAACGAGACTCTTCTCCGCTACATGGCAGAGGGTGCCGTTGAGTATGCTAAGGAGCTTGGCTGCAAGCATCCTGAGATTGTTCTTCACCTTGACCACGGTGACAGCTTCGAGCTTTGCAAGAGCTGTGTAGACCTCGGCTTCTCTTCAGTAATGATCGACGGTTCTGCTCTTCCTTACGAGGAGAACATCGCTCTTACAAAGAAGGTTGTAGACTACGCTCATCAGTTCGACGTAACTGTAGAGGGTGAGCTCGGTGTATTGGCAGGTGTTGAGGACGAGGTTTCTTCAGACGTATGCCACTATACAAAGCCTGAGGAGGTTATCGACTTCACAAGCCGCACAGGTGTTGACTCACTCGCTATCTCTATCGGTACTTCTCACGGTGCTTACAAGTTCACACCGGAGCAGTGCACACGCGACCCGAAGACCGGCAAGCTCGTTCCTCCTCCATTGGCATTCGACGTCCTCGACGAGATCATGGAGAAGCTCCCTGGATTCCCAATCGTTCTCCACGGTTCTTCTTCAGTTCCCCAGGAGTATGTTGACATGATCAACGAGTTCGGTGGCAAGTTGCCCGACGCTGTTGGTATTCCTGAGGAGCAGCTCCGCAAGGCTTCTAAGAGCGCTGTTTGCAAGATCAACATCGACTCTGACTCACGTCTCGCATTCACCGCTGCTGTTCGCAAGGTATTCCACGACAAGCCAGGTGAGTTCGACCCGCGTAAGTACTGCGGTCCCGCTCGCGACCTCATGGAGCAGATGTACAAGCACAAGATCATTGACGTGCTCGGCTCTGACAACAAGCTCGCTCAGCTCGACTAATCGAGTGGCTTGACCAAGCAACCAAACTAACAACGCGCCCAGAATCCGAAAGTTTCTGGGCGCGTTTGCTGTTTATAGGAATGTAAGCAAGGTCTATTTGGGAATATAATATGCCATATCCTCCTCGTTTTGCATTGTAATATAAATTACAGTTTATTTAGTTGAGAGTTGAGAATGGAGAGTTGAGAGTTATGATATGTATGATAGTTAATATATTGATTATTATACACTTAATAAGGTAATCATCACTCTCAAATTTCAACTCTCAACTCTCAACTCTCAACTTCGTTAGATAAATTCCTGTTTACCCATTCCTTTAACGTAAACAAAAAAGAGATTGCTCGGTGAGGATGTATAACCCTCAACTGAGCAATCTCTTGTTATTTTAGTAATGATAAGTGTTCTGTCTGAACATTGCGGTTCTGTCTGAGAACCCTAACAACACCTTACTTGATGTTCATGATCTGTGTTGCGTTGGGATCGTCAGGACGAATCTCAAGCAGCTTGGCAGCCCAGTGCTTAGCTTCTGTCTTCTTGTCGTTCTGGATATAGTGAACGGCGAGATATGTGTAAGCTGTAGCCAGCTTGTTAACGTCAGAATCAGTCTTGTCTGCCTTTGCCTCTACCAGCTCGACGAGCTTCTTGTAGTATGGGAGAGCGATACCAGCCTTTACGTCCGGGTTGATGAGGTGATAAACAGTAGCCTGCTTGTTTACAGCGTAGATGGCAGCATAGTCGAACTTTTCTGCAATCTTGCCGTACATGTCGGCAGCGTTCTTGTAAGCTGCGTCCTTGTCTGCGTCTGTTGTAGCTGCTTCAGCCTGCTCCAGATAGATGTCTGCGAAGCTGTCGTAGTCCTTGTATGTGATTTCGTCACCCATAACCTCAAGATACTTGTTGTAAGCGGCTACAGCCTCAGGGAACTGCTTGCCCTTTGAGTAAGCCATGGCGATGAGCTTGTTAACTTCCTTGTTCTCAGGGTCAACCTCTGAAATCTTCTTGTAAGCGTCGACAGCTGCCTGTGTGTCGCCAGTGTTGATGAGAGCGTCAGCATAGTAGCTGTAGTCAGCAGCAGTGTACTTGATGGTGTCAGTAGCGGCGAAGAGATTCTTGCCGTATGTCACTGCCTCTGCATACTTCTTCTGCTTGTCTGCTGCGAAGAGACCGATACGGTTGAATGAGCTGTACTGCGGATACTTGTGGATACCTGCGTCTGCGAGGTTCTGAGCCTTCTCGAACTCGTCGAGTACGTATGCTGTAGAAGCATAGTCGAAGAGGATGTAGTCCTCAAGAGTAGAAGGATCCTGCACCTTGTTGTAATAGTTCATTGCCGACTTCAACTGGTTGTTTGAAGAGTACATATAACCAGCAGCTGCATCAACAGGATAGTCAGGCTTAACAGAGCGGAGCTTCTCAAGCATAGCTACTGCACCCTGCGGGTCAACCTTCTGGTAAACACGGGCGTACTTTACGTATGCAGAGGGTTCCTGCGGAGCCTGCTGTGTGGCCATCTCATAGTAAGATGCTGCTTCACCACCGTTGTCCTCTGCTGAGGCAATGTCGCCGCGGAGGATATAGCCAGCTGCGTCGTTCTTGCCGAACTTCATAGCCATGTCGGCGTAAACCTTAGCCTGCTCATAATTCTTGGCTGTGAGGAAAGCGCGTCCGAGACCTGCAAGAGCTTCTGCGTTCTTCTTGTTGGCCTTCATGAAGTCCTTCACCTGAGCCTTTGTGGCGTTGACGTCACCCTTGGCGTCTACTACTACTTTTGTGATGGCTGTTACCTGTGACTTAACGTCCTGTGCCATTGACGGAGCTGAGATGCTGAGCATCATGGCTCCTGCTACGAGATATTGTATTGTTTTCATAATTCCTTTTTCTTTTTAAGAATGTTCTACATTTAGTTTTGCTGTTCTCTTGTATTGCCGCTTCTTTCCTTTTGTGCATTGACGCAAGGAATGTGTTATAGTTTAAACGCTGATTGCGCGAAACTATTGTGTATATGTAGGATTTTACCTTTGTTTAACTTCTGTCAGCACCTTTTTGCTTAATTGCTGACGTTCACGTCCCTGATGGTTATCTCTCCTCTTGTAGGCAGCAGACCCGACTTGAAGATGATGAGCTGACCGCGTGGCGACTCAATGAAGTGGGCGAATCCCCAGGGTAGTCCTCTTCTGCCGTCATTGAGCAGGGCGTAGATGGTGCGCACGAACGGATAGCGTCCGTTGAGGAGCCATGCCTGATAAGGCTTCCATGAGTTCATTGGTGTGGCGACGTCAAGCTTCGAAACCGACATTACTGTTATGGCTTTGTTCCATGTCGTGTTGGTGGTGTCGCGCTTGTCGTTCAGCCAGTTCGATCCGATGATGCCGATGGCGTTCGGAGTGCGTGCCACGTAGTCAATAACGTCTTTTGAGTTCTTTGCTGCGAAGATATTGGGATTGTCGATGGTCTTGCCACCGAGGATTGAGTCTACGCAGTAGCTTACAGCGCTTGAACGCTTGTTATCGAAGCATACCCAAATCTCGCCCAGCTTCGAACCTTTGTTTACCTGGTTCCAGTTTGTTACCTGTCCTGTGAGGATTCGCTTAACGTCCTTGACGGTAATGCATGAGTCGAGGTTGTTGTTATTGCATATCAGCGCCATGCCATCGTATGCGAGAGGTACAGCCTCAGGTATCTGGTTGAGGCCCTTCAGATAGGCTTTCTCCTTCTCTGTGAAGTTGCGTGCTGCGATGGTCAGCCATACCTTGTTCTTGAGCAAGAGGTTTACGCCGTCCACTTCGGGGATGTAGTTGGGCACTAATTTGGTGTTAGGATATAATGCCTCGTACACTTCTTTCTGCTCTTCGATGATGGGGCTGAAGCTTTCGTCGCAAGCGAATGTTATCTTACCGGACGTTGTTGTGTCTGTACGTCCGTCCTTGTTTGGCTTCTTCTGTGTGCATGCCGCCATAAGTACAACCATGATGGCGACTGTCATTATATATATAGTATTTGCTATTCTTTTCATATCCATGTTGTTTGTGCCGATTAATGAGTTGCTTTTCTAATCTCTTGGTGATATACTTTACTTCTCAAATCGCATCGGCGTTTTACTGTTTATCTCAGGGTGTTTGTTGTTTTTTGTTTAAATCGAGCCACCCTTGCGGCTTCCTCAGCAAAGCCGTGGAAGCCACAAGGGTGGCTATTCGCATTCCAATCCTACATGTTTCGGTAAGATTTTGTAGTGTTCATTTCAAATTGTGGTTGTAAGCCTTGATGTTTCAGGCTGCATTACTGCAGACGGAACGATACAGGAACCTGATACTTAACGCGAACGGCAGAACCGTTCTGCTTACCAGGAGTCCACTTCGGCATGCTCTTCACCACGCGCATAGCCTCACGGTCAAGTGACGGGTCAACGCCACGGAGGATTTTTACGTCAGTGATAGAACCGTCACGCTCTACGACGAAGCCCACAACGACACGACCCTGCACGCCGTTCTCAGCAGCAACAGTCGGGTAGTGGATGTTGTCGCGGAGGTAACCCATAAGAGCTCCGTCGCCGCCGGGGAACATAGGCATCTGCTCTACTACGGTGAAGATCTTAGTCTCCTCAACCACGTGCTTCGGAGGCTCCGGAGCAGCGATATCTTCCTTAGCCTTGAGCACAGCGCCACCTACCTCGTCGTTACCCTCAACAGTGAAGGCGCCGACAGCCTTGTCGCTCTTCTGTACCTCATCGAGCTTGATCTCGTCCTCTTCCTTCACCTCGCTATCCTTCTTGATGACAGGAGCGGTGAACTTAACTGAAGACTTAACCTGCTCAACAACCTTTTCAGGCTCTTGCTTGATGATTTCCTTCTTCTCAACCTTGGCTTCCTTCTTCTCTGTGTTCAGCTTGGCAAGCTCAACGGCCTGAGTGTTCTCGACCTTCTTGTTTGCCTCTGCCATTTTCTGAAGTTGGAGTCCGAGATAGAGGAGTGCTGCAGCAAGGCCTACGATGATTAACGCCCAAACATTACGCTTGGCAGTGCCCTTGCGCAACTTATAGGCTCCATATGCCTGGTTTCTGCCCTCGAATACAAGGTCAGTCCATTCATTGGATATCAAATCTATTTTTGACATTTCTTAGTCCTTTCTTTAATTAATAGTCATTTACTTGATACCTTTTGAGGCAAGGAGCTTAGCGTCCTGCTCATTGATCTTGTCAATGACGTATGTACCAATACTGCAGATAGTCATCTCGTCCAAAGCATCCACCATGTTCTTGTAAGATGCCTCGTCTGTACACTTGATAATGATGGTCATTGTCGGCACCTTGCCTGTCTCAAGCTCACCCTTCTTGATCTTAGTCAGAGCAGCGTCATACACTTCCTCCGGATAAGCAGCGGGGTTAGCGAGCTTCTTCTTGTCAAGAGCGTCCTTTGCCATCATGATATCCTTAACAGGCTGCGAACCGTCCTCTGTGATGTGGTTGAAGAGCACCGAGCGGATACCCTTCTGGCCCCATGATGTTTCCTTCAGACAGTTAGGGTCATCATACTTTGGCAAGCCATCCACGTGATAGATCTTGTCGTTACCACACACATAAATGGTGACGGTCTGTGATGCCTTAGCAGCGTTACGATCCTTATCAGAGATCTTCTCGTCGTTAGAAGGCATGGTAAGGTTCATAGTCTGAGGCTTAGCCAAAGATGTACAGAGCATGAAGAACGTGATAAGAAGCATCATCATGTCCACCATAGGCGTGAAGTCCACGCGGGTCTGCATCTTTTTCTGTCTGCTTGCTTTTTTCTTTGCCATGTCTTAGTCCTCCGATTTTGATTTAAGCGCGGTAATGAGATAGTAACGGTTCTCGCTCATGTCCTGGAGCTCCGACATCATCTTCTTGATGACCTTGTACGGAGTGCCTGCGTCCGCCTTGATGGCGAGCTTCATATCCGAGCCGTTGTTATCGCGAGCCATCTTTATCCAATCCTGGAACTGGCTCATCTTACCGTCCACGCTATCAGTGGGGATACCCTTTGTAGCCTGGAATTCATTCAATCTGTCTTCCTGGTTCAGAGCGGATGCGAGATCCTGCATATTGACACCGATAGTGGCAGCACCCTGAGCAGTTTCAAACTGCTTCTTGGTGAGCTGTACACCGTACTGGTCAGCCATGCCCTGAACGAGCTCGCCCATTCTTCGAGGATTGTCCATACCTACGAAGATTCGGCCGTCCTTGTCGCAGAGTACTGTCAAGACATTCGACTCCGGCACCTTGATTTCAGATACCGAACCCGGAGTAACGACCTTCACTGCCTCGTTCTTCACGAATGTTGATGTCAACATGAAGAATGTCAGCAAGAGGACCATCACGTCCGACATAGGAGTCATGTCTATCCAGACGTCCGCTTTCTTAACTTTTACTTTACCCATAATGATAAATGTTTTAAAGGGTTAGTAAAATTAAGCCTCGTCTGCGTGGTTTGCTTCGTATGTCTTAGCAATAGTGTAACCTACTTCGTCAAGAGCGTATGTCAGCTTATCGATCTTGTTTGAATAGTAGTTATATGATACTACGGCTACCCATGATGTCAAAATACCAGATGCGGTATTAACAAGGGCCTCAGAGATACCTTCTGAAAGCTGGAGAGAGTCACCACCACCACCTGAAGCAAGAGCGGCGAATGAACGGATCATACCAACCACAGTACCGAAAAGAGCGGTAAGAGTACCGAGTGTAACGATAGTAGCGACGATAGGCATGTTCATCTGGAGAGTAGGCATCTCGAGCTGAGTAGCCTCCTCGTGAGCCTGCTGAATCTTAGCCACCTTCTGTGCACGCTTGAGGTTAGGAGTATTCTCCATCTCGTTGTAAGCAGCGATAGAAGCGCCTACTACGTTAGCAACGCTACCCTGCTGCTTGTCGCAGAGCTGCTGAGCCTTAGCCATATCACCAGCTGTGATGGCCTGCTTTACGTTGATGACGAACTTACCGAGTGAGCTCTTACCGAAAGCTGTACGGAGAGCGAAGAAGCGCTCGATAGAGAGAGCGATTACAGAGAAGAGAAGTGTGATGATCACAGGAACGACAACACCACCTTTGTAGACTGTACCCATGAGGTTACCGTCCTTAACCGGCTGTGTCGGATCTCCGTTAACGAAGTGCTCAGGAGCACCAAGGATGTACTTGAAGAAAAGCACTGCGAGTACAAAACATACAAGGATGATAAAGAACGCATTTTTAACACCCTGGAATCCCGAAGACTTCTTCTTCGGATTCACTTTAGCTTGTGTAGTTGCCATAATTGTTTTTAGAATTTAATAAGTTATTAATGGTTATAAAAATTTATCCTTTTGTTTGGGTTTTTTATTAACTTGTTGGTTTTTAAGCTATTTCACTCCATTCCTTTACGCGCAGACGGCGGCTCGTTTCCGCGCCGCTGCTGTTCGTAGAAGTATGGTTTCTATCGATTATGGAATTGATGTTACTGTTTTTGCCACTTGAGCATCGCAAAGTTAGCAATTATTACCAAATAATCGTATTGATAGCCGTCTTTTAACATATTTTTATTTCAGCTTTGCCAGCGTTTCCTTTATGCGTCGCATCGCCTCGCGGATGTTGTCGTCGCTTGTGGCGTAGCTCATGCGGAAGCATTCAGGGTCGCCGAAGGCATCTCCGCCCACTGTCGCTACGTGTCCTTCTTCGAGGAGGAACATTGCGAGGTCTGTTGACGTCTCTATCTTTCTGCCCTCGTAGCTCTTTCCGTAGAAGCTTGAGCACTTGGGGAAAAGATAGAAGGCTCCCTGCGGGCAGTTGACTTCCAGTCCCGGGATTTCCTTGGCGAGGCTTACGATGAGGTCGCGTCTGCGCTCGAATGCCTTACGCATTGTCTCGACGCATTCCTGTGATGTGGTGTATGCTGCCTCTGCTGCTTTCTGGCTTACTGAGCACGGTCCGCTGGTGTACTGTCCCTGGAGCTTGTTGCATCCCTTGACAATCCATTCCGGTGCGGCGATGAATCCGATGCGCCATCCTGTCATTGCGTATGCCTTTGACACGCCGTTGACAATGATGGAGCGTTCCTTCATGCCGGGGAACTGTGCTATGCTTTCGTGGTGACCCACGTAATTGATGTGCTCATATATCTCGTCAGCGAGGACGTAGAGTCCTTCATGACGCTTTATCACTTCTGCGAGTGCTTCCAGCTCCTCCTTTGAGTATACGCTGCCGGTAGGGTTGCTCGGCGAGCAGAGGATGAGCATTCTTGTCTTTGGTGTTATGGCAGCTTCCAGCTGTTCGGGTGTCATCTTGAAGTCCTGGTCGAAACCTGCGTTCACGATGACGGGTGTTCCTCCTGCGAGTTTCACCATCTGCGGATAGCTTACCCAATACGGTGCCGGTATTATCACTTCCTCTCCGTCGTTTACGAGAGCCATTACAGTGTTGCAGACGCTCTGTTTGGCTCCGTTCGACACGAGAATCTCGGACATGCTGTAGTCAAGTCCGTTCTCGTTCTTGAGCTTGGCTACGATGGCCTTGCGGAGTTCAGGATAACCTGGTACTGGAGAGTAGCGCGAGAAGTTGTCTTCGATAGCTTTCTTCGCGGCTTCCTTGATGTGATCGGGGGTGTTAAAGTCGGGTTCTCCTACACTTAAGTTTATAACATCTACGCCTTGTGCCTTCATCTCGCTGCTCTTCTGCGACATTGCGAGTGTGGCTGATGGGGCAAGACGATTGAGGCGATTGGATAATTCTGCCATGTTTTTGAATAGTATTTGTTATAATTTCTTGCAAAATTAAGTATAAAAAATGAGTTTTGCGAAGAAATATTAGTCGAATTGGTAGTCGGAGGATAAAAAACTTTAAAAAAGGGTGATAGCTTTGGCGTTTCGGTTAAAGTAATACACTATATATACAAAACGGGGGGGTAAATCTCACGACCTGCCCCCCGCTATAAAAATACGATAAGATTTTGATTTTAATATTTAGTTGATAAGCTAAATATTCTGCTTTTCCACCTTCTTATTTAAGGTGGAGTGTGTGACCCATGCGGTCGCGCTTAGTGCGAAGATAGCGCTCGTTGTACTCATTGGGCACCACTTCTATAGGCACGTTCTCCACAATCTCAAGTCCGTAAGCCTCCAGGCCGACACGCTTTGTGGGGTTGTTGGTCAGCAAGCGCATCTTGTGTACGCCGAGATGACGAAGCATCTGTGCTCCGCAGCCGTAGTCGCGCTCGTCAGGCTTGAATCCGAGGTGTACGTTGGCGTCCACGGTGTCGTAGCCTTCTTCCTGCAGCTTGTAAGCCTCAATCTTGTTCATCAGTCCGATGCCGCGGCCTTCCTGCTGCATGTAGATGACGACGCCCTTGCCTTCCTTCTCAATCATCTCCATTGCCTTGTGGAGCTGCTGTCCGCAGTCGCAGCGCTTCGATCCGAGGATGTCGCCTGTGGCGCATGACGAATGCACGCGTACGAGGATAGGTTCGTCCTCGTGCCATTCTCCCTTTACGAGAGCCATGTGCTCCAGTCCTGTGCTCTGCTGGCGGAACGGGATAAGGCGGAAGTGTCCCCATTCTGTTGGCATGTCCACTTCTTCTCCCACCTCTATAATAGATTCCTTCTTCAGGCGGTAGGCGATGAGGTCCTTGATGGTGATGATTTTCAGTCCCCATTCCTTTGCCTTTATCTGGAGGTCCGGCATACGAGCCATTGTTCCGTCGTCGTTCATGATTTCCATGAGCGCACCTGCTGGCTGCAGTCCTGCGAGGCGGCAGAGGTCGATGGTGGCCTCTGTGTGTCCGCTGCGTCTGAGCACGCCGTTGTCCTGTGCGTAGAGCGGATTGATGTGGCCCGGGCGTCCGAATGTCTTCGGTGTGGAAGCGGGGTCGGCGAGAGCCTTGATGGTCTCTGCGCGGTCATGGATAGACACGCCTGTGGTGCAGCCCTCGAGCTTGTCCACGGTGACGGTGAACGGTGTGCCGAGCATGCTGGTGTTGTCGCTTACCTGATGGGGGAGGTCAAGCTCCTCGCATCTGGAGAGCGTGATGGGCACGCAGAGCACGCCTCGTGCGTTCTTGAGCATGAAATTCACTTTCTCGGGTGTGATCTTCTCGGCTGCGATGATGAGGTCGCCCTCGTTCTCGCGGTCTTCATCGTCCACGACGATTACGAATTTTCCTTCCTTGAAGTCCTTCACTGCATCTTCGATGCTGCTTAGCTTGAATTCTTCCATATCAGTTATGTTTGTTTTTTTTTATTTGTTTTTAGCGAGTATTATTCTTATTCTGTCTGTTATTATCTGGTTCTCCTGCTTCACTCTCTGCAGGTCTTTCCACAGTCTCAGGCGGAATCGCCACATACGCAGGTAGAGCACGAAGCCCACGGGTATTATAGCTGCCGAAACGATGTTCATCCACTTGCGCTCGAAGGGGCGGGTATGTGCCTTTACTGACATCATCGGGTAGGCGCTCAGATGATTGACGATGGTGCGGTCGCGCGAGTTGCTGAGGTCTTCTATTACGGCTTCCAGTTCCTCGTTGATGTTCTCGATGAGGTGGTCAGGCTCGTACTTGAAGAACACCTTCACCCAGTTGGGTGCGTGCTTCAGCTTGTGCGTAGCCGAGTATTCGGTTATTCTCTCCGTTATGGCGTCCAGTCGTCTGAGGTCGTCAGCGTATGCGGGGTCGTTTATCACAACTTCCTTGCGGTAGATGGGTCGCTTGACGCGCAGTCCGAGCAGTCGTCTCATGATGTCCACGTAGGCGTCCATGTTGAACACCACGGAGTCCTTGTTGGCTTTATACGTGAAGAACACTGCCATCGGTATGAGCACTGCCGGGGCAAGTCCTTTTCCGAACCATATAGCCCACATGCCGCGCTTTGCCATCTGGTATCCCGAGTTGTCGAGGATGTAGTAGAGGATGAACACCAGCACGGATATCAATACCGGCAATCCCAGTCCTCCCTTTCGGATGATGGCTCCGAGCGGAGCGCCGATGAAGAAGAATATGATGCACGACAGCGCCAGCGTTATCTTCGCCACCCATTCTATCTTGTGCAGTCTTATCAGCTTGTCGCCGTCGGTGGTTATCATCGCCTTGAAGCTGAGGTCAGACATCTTCGACTGTGCTTTCTGTACTGCGATGCTTGTGGCAGACCGCTGCTGGTCGAGCGACAGCTTGGCGAAGGTCGAGTCGACGTCATACTTGTCGGTTGCGGCAAGCTTCATTGCCCGCAGCGAGTCGGTCTTCGACACCATCGGCAGGGCAAACGCCATGAGCTTGTCGTCGTTATAGTATGCTCGTCCTATGCTGTCATACGTCTCCTTTATGGAGTCCATGTCGTGCGTTATCTGCGAGAAGCTCTTTCCTCTTGCGTCGTTCGACATTGACGATGCGTCGTTGATGTTGAAGTCGCCGTCATAGTCGAGCAGTATTCGCTTTGACGTGAACGACTCGCGACGGTAGGGCACGGCGGCGCTTCCGGCGAGTTCCTGCGACTGCATGTTCTCAAACCACTCGCCGCTCCATAGCGTCATGAGCAGGTGCTTCTTCTCTGCTGTGGCCTGCAGCATGCCTGAGTCGGCAAGGATGATGGCCTGGTCCTCGTACGATCCTGTCATGCGGTAAATCATGATGGAGTAGAGCTTGCCCGACTTCATGTCCTTGTGGTGGACGTATATGTTCGAGTTGGGTATGCCGTCGTAGAAGATGCCTTCCGGTATTTCGAGCTCCGGGCTTTTCTGCTTCATTGACAAGAGCATGAGCGAGAGCTGTCTTTGTGCGTGGGGTCCGATGGAATTCTGGAAGTAGAGCGATGCGAGGAATGTCAGCAGGGTTATGACAATCAGCGACCGGAAAGCCTGCATCAGTGATATTCCCGCTGCCTTTATTGCCGTCAGCTCCGAGCTTTCGCCCATGTTTCCGAAGGTGATGAGCGACGAAAGGAGGATGGCGAGCGGCAGTGCCTGCGGCACGAGCATCAGTCCCATATACCAGAAAAACTCCGCGAGGACGTCCATTGACAGGCCCTTGCCAATGAGTTCGTCAATATATCGCCACAGGAACTGCATCATCAGCACGAACTGGCAGATGAAGAAGGTTCCTATGAACAGGAGTCCGAACTGCTTGGCTATGAAAATATCTAATTTCTTTATGCGGAACATTACGTTTTGTTTTTACCTTATTATATATAGGCGTATGCGCGATGTCATATTATATTGTATTGCAAAATTAGCATAAATAATTTACATACATCCAAAATACTCGTTAATTTCTTGCGTATGTGCCTAAAATATGGTATTAGTAGCGGTTCGTCCGTGCGCTTTGTGGTGTCATGGAGTCAAACTCCGCACGACTGGTAGAGCCGCTTGAAGTTGTGCTTCCATGCATCTCGGAGCCATTCCATGTCGTCCTCGTCCGTGAAGTCCGTTATATATAATGTATACTGTTGTGTCATCTGGCTTCGCTCCATTCTTATCTCGACGTACGACGTGTCGTCTTCGTCGTCCCATCTCCACACGATTCGCTTAAACTTGTCTATCGTTATCACCGTGGCGCATCTTATTTCGTGATGGCGCCAGTCGTCGCCCCATCCGAATTTAGCCTTGTCGCCGTCAATCTGTACGGAGTCGGCAAGCCATTTCTCCAATCCGGCAGCCGTTCCGATGAGTTGCCAGATGATATTTCGTGATGTGGAGTTAAGGGTGTGCTCTATCTCGATTCTTGATTTTCCCATTATGATAGATCGTTTTTTTTTGTTGTTTGCGTAGTGATTTTAGGGGTGCGACGTCTGTTTTTTCTGCAAAAATACACTTTTTTATCCGAAATATGAATTTTTTCTGCCAAAAGTTTTGGAGGTTAACAAAAATGTATTACCTTTGCACCCGCAATCAAACGATGGCGGGATAGCTCAGCTGGTTAGAGCGCATGATTCATAATCATGAGGTCCCCAGTTCAATCCTGGGTCCCGCTACGAAATTCAGGCTTACAGTTTCTTACTGTAAGCCTTTTTTGTTTTTCTGCTTTTCAGCCTTTTTTGTGGTACTTCCGGAAAATGCAAATATCGCACAAATGGTAAAAATGTGTTACAAAATATTTTTTCGTTTTAGAGAATCAGTTCCACGTTTTTCGTGCTTTTCATGGTGTCCGTCGTCGGCTTGTTGTCTTGTAAAGCCTTTTCTGGCTTCCGATACTGGCTCTTTCGTACGCCTATAGTGGCTCTTTCGCTTCGTCGTAGTGGCTTAATGAGGGCGTTAGAGTGGCTCTTTGGCGGCATGAAAGTAAGGCTTTGCCCATGTTTTTCTTTTGCTTTTCCATTTCCGTCTGCCTTAACTTGCTGTGTATGAGCCGTCTGTCTCAAACCTCTCAAAACTCGAGAATTTCGCACCGAAGATTTCTTTGTGCGTTCAGCTCGCAGTATTGAGCGTTTGAAAGGCAAATATTGTGCTTGTGTGTAGCTCAAATCTGCCACAAGTGGCGGGTGCTCAGTTGCATATGTCAACAAATTTGGTTAAATCAGTAGTTTTTTGAATTTTTATAATAATAATGTCATTGGTTTTTACTAACTTTGCAGTTCAAAGGATAGCTTTTGGCTTTATCCAGGCTCTATAAGAACATAAATTTTACGACAACAAAAAAATGGCTGGTACAAAAAAAATCAAGACCGCGCTTATCTCGGTTTTCCACAAGGATGGTCTCGACGAGCTTCTCAAGAAGCTGAACGAAGAAGGTGTGAAGTTTCTTTCAACAGGCGGCACTCAAACTTTCATTGAGTCACTCGGCTACGAGTGTCAGGCAGTGGAGAGCGTCACCTCTTATCCCTCAATTCTCGGCGGACGCGTAAAGACGCTCCATCCCCGCATTTTCGGTGGCATCCTCGCTCGTCGCGACAACGAAGGCGACCAGCAGCAGATGGCAGAATATGCCATCCCTGAAATCGACCTCGTAATCGTTGACCTCTATCCCTTCGAGCAGACCGTAGCAAGCGGAGCTTCTGAGGCTGACATCATCGAGAAGATCGATATAGGCGGCATCTCGCTCATCCGTGCAGGAGCCAAGAACTTCAAGGATGTGGTTATCGTGCCCAGCAAGGCAGAATACGGCGTGCTTCTCGACATCCTTAACAAGAAGGGCGCTCAGACAGACCTCGAGGACCGCAAGATGTTCGCTACTCGCGCTTTCGGCGTAAGCAGCCACTACGACACTGCCATCCACGCCTGGTTTGAGAAATAAAGAAAAAGACTGTTGCAGAAACAGATACGTTTTTAGATAAGGATAAAGAATACTGAAAATATGGGATTTTTATCATTCGTACAAGAAATTGCGATGGACCTTGGCACTGCCAACACCATCATCATCAGCGATGACAAGATCGTCGTTGACGAGCCGTCGGTAGTGGCTCTCGACCGCCGCACCGACAAGATGATTGCCGTCGGATCGAAGGCGAAGATGATGTATGAGAAGACTCATGACAACATCCGCACCATCCGCCCTCTGCGTGACGGCGTCATCGCCGACTTTACAGCCTGCGAGCAGATGATGCGCGGACTTATCAAGATGGTCCATACAGGCAGCCGTCTCTTCTCGCCGTCGCTCCGCATGGTCATCGGCGTTCCTTCAGGTTCCACCGAGGTGGAGCTGCGCGCCGTACGCGACAGCGCCGAGCACGCTGACGGTCGTGACGTCTACCTTATCTTCGAGCCTATGGCAGCAGCCATCGGCATCGGCATTGACGTGGAAGCCCCGGAGGGCAACATGATTGTCGATATAGGTGGCGGTTCTACGGAGATTGCCGTTATCTCACTTGGCGGCATCGTATCTAACAACTCCATCCGTACCGCAGGTGACGACCTCACCGCCGACATCCAGGAGTATATGTCGCGCCAGCACAACGTGAAGGTTTCGGAGCGTATGGCAGAGCGTATCAAGATACACGTAGGTTCGGCTCTTACCGAGCTGGGCGACGAGGCTCCCGAGGACTTCATCGTACACGGTCCGAACCGCATCACGGCTCTCCCGATGGAGGTGCCCGTATGCTATCAGGAGATTGCACACTGCCTGGACAAGACAGTGGCAAAGATTGAGAACGCAGTGCTCTCCGCTTTGGAGAACACACCGCCTGAACTCTATGCCGACATCGTGAAGAACGGCATCTATCTCAGCGGTGGCGGAGCTCTCCTCCGCGGTCTTGACAAGCGTCTTACAGATAAGATCAACATTCCGTTCCACATCGCCGAGGATCCGCTCCACAGCGTTGCCAAGGGTGCGGGAGTGGCTCTGAAGAACATCGACCGCTTCTCCTTCCTTATGAGATAAGAAAAACGAAAGTAAAACAGTAAAAAAGTAAAGAGGTAAAGTTATCTTTTTACTTTTTTACTTTTTTGCTCTTTTACTTTTTTTCACTTTTAAAACACAATGCGCAACCTATTAGATTTTCTTTCGCGCCATAACCATTGGTTCGTCTTCGTCCTGCTCGAAGTCATCAGCGCCGTGCTGCTCTTCCGCTACAACAGCTATCAGGGCAGCGTGTGGTTCTCGTCAGCCAACGCGGTGTCAGGCAAGCTCTTCGAGTGGAACTCCGCCGTGGGACAGTACTTCTCGCTCATCGACGTGAACGAACAGCTCACCCAGCGCAATATCTATCTGGAGCGTGAGGTGGAACAGCTCAGCGAGAAGCTGCGCACAGCCACACGCGACTCTTCCCTCGTAGAGAAGATGCAGAAGAACGTCATCGCCGGACTGCAGACCATTCCTGCCAAGGTGGTAAGCTCGTCGCTCGACAAGGCCAACAACTTCATCACCATAGACAAGGGCTCACTTGACGGTGTAAAGAAAGACATGGGCGTAATCTGCGGCACGGGTGTCGTGGGCATCGTTTATCTTACGTCAGACCATTATTCGGTCATCATACCGGTGCTCAGCCAGCAGTCGAGCATCAGCTGCGCCATAAAGGGAAGAGGCTATTTCGGTTACCTCAAGTGGACCGGAGGCTCGCCCGCGTCGGCCTACGTGGACGACATACCGCGTCATGCCCACTTCAAGCTGGGCGAGTATGTGGTTACGTCCGGCTATTCTTCCGTGTTCCCGCCGGGCATCTTCGTCGGACGCATCAAGCATGTCTATAACTCAGAGAACGGAATGTCCTATCGTCTGAAGGTGGACCTCTCCACCGACTTCACACGTCTGCGTGACGTCTGCGTCATCAACGACCCCGAAATGGACAAGAAACTCGAAATCCTTCACGCCGCCCAGGATTCCCTGAAGGCGCGTGAGTAAAGAGAAAGGCTTAAAATGAACTTGAATTTCTTCAGAAACATCGTCTTCTTCATCATACTGGTTGTCGTACAGACGCTCGTGCTCAATCATATCCGCCTCTTCGGATGTGCCACGCCGCTGCTGTACGTCTATTTCGTGCTCCCCACACGACGCGATACGCCACGCTGGCAGACACTCCTCTGGAGCTTCGCCATCGGACTTGCCGTGGACGTGTTCTCCAACACGCCGGGAGTGGGAGCGGCTTCGATGACGCTCCTCGGACTTCTCCAGCCTTACCTTCTCACACTCTTCGTGCCCCGCGACAGCGCCGACGACCTCCGTCCGTCGTTCGCCACGCTCGGTACGTCGAAGTATGTCAGCTACACCATCTTCATGGTGTTGGTCTACTGTCTGACGTTCTTCACGCTTGAGGCGTTCAATATGTATAACATCCTGCAGTGGGCTGTCACCGTTGCGGCATGTACGGCACTCACCACGGTACTTATATTGGTAATCGAAAATCTCAGAAGACGATAATGAGCGACTACAATCTCGATAAACGGCGTTATGTGATAGGCGGCGTGGCTATTGCCATTGTCGTGGTCTATATCATACGCCTCTTCACGCTTCAGCTTTTGAGCGACGACTATAAGAAGAACGCCGACTCGAATGCCTTTCTGAAGAAAATAGAATATCCGTCACGCGGAGCCATCTCCGACCGTAACGGCAAGCTCCTCGTATATAATCAGCCCGCTTACGACATCATGGTGATTATGAACGAGGAGAGCGGACGCATCGACACGACAGAGTTCTGCCAGGCGCTCGGCATCACTAAGGAGTTTTTCATCAAGAGGATGAACGACATCAAGGACTACTCGAAGAATCCCGGCTACTCGCGCTATACGCAGCAGATATTCATGAGCCAGCTCTCGTACGAGGAGTTCAGCCGTTTCCGCGAGAAGATGTTCCGCTTCCCCGGCTTCTACGTTCAGAAGCGCAGCATCCGACAGTATCAGTATGGCTATGCGGCGCACATCCTCGGCGATGTGGCTGAGGTATCGCCGGCTGACATCGAGGACGACAGCTATTACCAGCCGGGCGACTATATCGGCAAGCTCGGTGTGGAGAAATATTACGAGAAGGAGCTGCGCGGCGAGAAAGGCGTGCAGGTGCTTCTCCGTGACGCACGTGGACGAATACAGGGACAGTATCAGCATGGCATCTACGACCGCCGGCCGGTGGCGGGCAAAGACCTTACGCTCAGCATTGACGCCAATCTGCAGGCTCTCGGCGAGCGTCTGCTTGAAGGCAAGATGGGATCCATCGTGGCCATCGAGCCTTCCACGGGCGAGGTGCTCTGCATGGTGTCTGCTCCGAGTTACGACCCGCGCATCATGGTGGGACGTTCCAGAAGCAAGAACCACCGTCTGCTATCACGCGACGCATGGAAGCCGCTGCTCAACCGCTCCATCATGGGTATGTATCCGCCGGGATCGACGTTCAAGACCTCACAGGCGCTCACTTATCTAACCGAAGGAATAGTTACGCCGTCGACGGCATTTCCCTGTCACCGCGGATTCTATTGCCGCGGACTTCACGTTGGATGCCACTCCCATTCTTCTCCAATATCCCTTGTGGAGGCCATATCCACATCCTGCAACGCCTACTTCTGTTGGGGACTCTACTATATGATAGGCAGTCGTGCCAAGTATCACACCGTGGAGGACGCCATGAACATGTGGCGTGACTATATGGTTTCGATGGGATTCGGATATAAGCTCGGCATCGACCTTCCCGGCGAGAAGCGTGGTATGATACCGAATGCGGAATACTATGACCGCAACTATCATGGCTCGTGGAACGGACTGACCATCGTCTCCATCTCCATCGGACAGGGCGAGGTGACGCTGACGCCGCTTCAGATAGCCAATCTCGGTGCCACTATCGCCAACCGCGGCTATTTCTATACGCCGCACGTGGTACGTAAGGTGGAGGGCGAACCGCTGGACGACGCTTTCCGCCATCCGCACCATACGAAGGCGTCGCGCCGTGCTTACGACTATGTGGTGGCTGGCATGCGCTCGTCAGCAATGAGGGGAACGTGTAAGATGCTGTCCAGACTGCCCTTTGAGGCATGCGGAAAGACCGGTACGGCGCAGAACCACGGTCGCGACCACTCCGTATTCATGGGCTTCGCACCGATGAACAAGCCTAAGATAGCCATTGCCGTGTACGTGGAGAACGGCGGATGGGGTGCCGACTTCGGTGTGCCCATCGGATCGTTGATGATGGAACAGTATATCAACGGCCATCTGTCGCCGTCGTCAGAGCGGGAGGCTGCCGCTATGCAGGCACGCCGCATCGGATACGGACCGCGTTTCCCTGGACAGGAAAAGGAAAAGAAAGCCAAGATGGCTGCAAAGACCAGAAAGCTGAAGCAGAAAGCGTCGGCTGAAGGTCAGAACGCTGAGGCAGCCAAAGAAAGCGCTGCCAAGCCAGCGGAAGCCAAGACTTCAGAATAAAAAAACAGGAACATTCAAGCAATAAATATGGCAATAAACAAACGTCAGAGTTTATGGACGCAGGTGGACTGGATAACCATTATCCTCTACCTTGCCCTGATGGCATTTGGATGGTTGAGCATCTGCGGTGCCAGCTACACCTTCGGCGAGAACGATATCTTCTCGCTCAGCACCCGTTCGGGCATGCAGATAGTGTGGATAGGCACGAGCATCTGTCTTGGCTTTGTCATCATGATGACCGACACGCGCATCTACGACACCTTCTCCTTTATTATATACGGAGTGTTGCTGCTGCTACTCTTTGCCACCATCTTCAATCCGCACGACATCAAGGGCTCGCACTCTTGGCTGGTGATCGGACCTCTCCGACTGCAGCCGGCTGAGTTCGGCAAGTTCGCCACAGCCCTTGCGCTTGCCAAGCTGATGAGTGCCTACGGATTCAACATACACCGATGGAAGGACTTTGCCGCCGCCTGCGCCATCATCTTCATCCCGATGCTCTGCATCGTGGGACAGCGCGAGACGGGTAGTGCGCTCGTTTATCTCACCTTCTTCCTCATGCTTTATCGTGAGGGAATGCCGGGCAGCATCCTCTTCACGGGAGTGGCGATGGTGGTTTATTTCGTTGTGGGCATCAAGTATGAGGGCGTCGACTTCCTCAATACGCCTACGTCTGTGGGCAAGTTCGCCGTCTTGCTGATGGTTCAGGTATTCACTGCCTGCATGCTTCGCGTCTATCTGGACGACCGTCGCAAGACCAACATCATTCTGGCATATTCCATAGGCATCACCCTGCTCGGCGTGCTTTTCTCCGTTTACGTCATACCGTTTGACGTCACGTGGGTGCAGCTCGTCGTATGTCTCGGCATCATTCTCTATCTGCTTTACGACTGTCTGCGTACGCGCATTCCGCAATACTTCTTTATCCTCGCCTTCTCAGTAGGTTCCATAGCCTTCTTCTATTCGGCTGACTACGTGCTCAACAATGTCATGGAGCCTCACCAGCGAGTGCGCATCAATGTGTTGCTCGGACTGGAGGAAGACCTTGCGGGTGCCGGATATAACGTACATCAGAGTGAGATAGCCATCGGATCAGGTGGCTTGAAGGGAAAAGGATTTCTTAACGGCACGCAGACGAAGCTCAAGTTCGTGCCCGAACAGGACACCGACTTCATCTTCTGCACGGTAGGAGAGGAGGAAGGCTTCATCGGTTCTGCAGGAGTGCTCGTGCTGTTCCTATGCCTTATCCTCCGCCTTATAAAGCTTGCGGAACGTCAGCCGTTCCGTTTCGGCAGAGTTTACGGCTATTGTGTAGCCTCAGTCTTCCTCTTCCATGTGTTCATCAATGTGGGCATGGTGTTGGGACTGACGCCAGTTATCGGCATCCCGCTGCCGTTCTTCAGTTACGGCGGTTCGTCGTTATGGGGTTTCACCATCCTCCTCTTCATCTTCCTCCGCCTCGATGCAGGAAGAAATCTGGCGCAGGGAACGGTATAAGAAAATGAGAGTTCTGCTATTGGAAGTGGCATAAACAGGAATTTAGTGGTGTAATCCGGTTAGGTATGGCTTTGACAAAAACAAGAAAAACACAAGGTTACACAGTAGCGGAGGTCTCCCCTCAATTTATTTAGTTATTACATCCTCATGTAACCTTGTGCTTTTCTTTGTTTTTTCCGCTTGTGCTTTTCGAGAGAGGCGAAAGCCTCTCATTCATTTATGGCATATATGGGCGTGAGAACTTGTTCTCATAAGACCATATATACCATAAAGGAATTGCCGAAGGCTTGAAAAGCATAAGCGGATTGTGGATAAAGGTTTTTGTCAAAGCCCTGCCTACCGCAGCAAACACACCGATAAACTGCAATTGATATACATTCTATTGCAATGTCGGATAATAAAAAATGAGAGCCTTATAAAGTATTCCACTTTTATAAGGCTCTCAACTATATTATAAAACTATGTTTTTTTATTTCACTAATATTACGAGATACTTGCTTGTTGACCAGAATATCTGCGGGTTGTTGATTCGGAGCACGTACTGCTTGTTGGCGTCCTGCTGGAGTGTGTACGAGCTTGACGGGTGCATGGTCAGGATTCTTGCTGACTTTGAGTAGAGCTTGATTTCCTTCTGCACGCGGATGTCAATCTTCGTGAAGTAGTTCTTGTTGAAGTTAGCCTCGAGCACCCTTCTGCCGTCGATAATGCGCTGTTCCTTCAGCTCACGCTTCGTACCGAAGACAAACCATGCTGTGTTGAGCTGCTTGTCCTGGGCGTTGATGGTCTCCGTCTTCTTTGACGACTCTGTGGTCAGTGACGATACGTTGTCGTTAAGGTCGGTGATGGTCTTGTCCAGTTCGGCAATATGAATGTCCTTTGCCTCAAGCTCTGAGCGGAGCTTCTTCAGTTCGTCGTCCTTCTCGTTGAGCTGCTTCACGAGGTCGTCCAGAGTCTTGTGGAGCTGGTCGCCCTTAACGCTCGACTCGCGCATCTGCTGGCGCAGCTTCTCGATGAGAGCGCGGTTCTGCTTCATGGTGTTGGCGATGAACTGGATGTTCTCGATGATCTGGCGGCGCTTGTTGCTGCCCTCGCCGTCCTTGACAAGGTTGACGCGTTTCTCCGCCTCATTGATTTCCTGGAGACCTTGCTGGATTTGGTTGAAAGTCTCCATCATGTCGTTAATCTCGCTGTCCTTTTGGCTGATGATTCTCTGTAGAGAATCGTTCTGCTCTACATTATCAACAGGAGCCTTCTTCTCGTTGTTGCCGCATGATGCGAACATGAAGAGTGCAAGTCCTAACAGTAAAAACGAAAGATGCTTCATATTAGTCGTGTTTTGGTTATTATTCTTCTTGATTTCTGAATTTCTTTTTCTTGAATTCTTCGGGAGCGGCTTCGCGCAGGGCGTAGCGTTCCTTGTTGCTGAGTTTGGGTTTGCGTTCCTTGGCTTGCGCCTTGAGAGCCTTGAACGACGACATCTCACCTTCGCCGATACCAGCCACGCATACCACAATTTCGCCTCGCGGTTCAGTCTCGCGGAAGTGGGCGAGCACTTCTGCCAATGTGCCGCGTACGCTCTCTTCGTGCACCTTCGATATCTCGCGGCACACCGAACATTGGCGTGTCTCGCCGAAGACGGAAGCGAACTGTTCCAATGTCTTCACCAGACGGTACGGCGACTCATAGAATATCATGGTGCGCGTCTCTGTGCTCAGCGCTTCAAGCAGCGTCTGACGACCTTTCTTCTGCGGAAGGAAGCCCTCGAAGCAGAAACGGTCGCAGGGCAGACCTGAACTTACTATCGCCGGGACGAATGCCGTGGCGCCTGGCAGACACTGTACGGTGATGCCGGCGCGGGCAGCCTCCCTCGCAAGGAAAAAGCCCGGGTCGCTGATGCCGGGTGTGCCCGCATCGCTGATGAGCGCTATAGTCTCTCCTGCCTTCAGACGCTCTACGATGGAAGCGCTTGTCCCGTGTTCGTTAAACTTGTGGTGGGACATCAGGCGGTTCTTAATGTCGAAGTGCTGAAGCAGGATTCCAGACGTTCGCGTGTCCTCGGCAAGCACAAGGTCGGCCTCGCGCAGGACGCGTATGGCACGCATCGTCATATCCTCCATATTGCCCACCGGAGTAGGCACAATATATAATATACCCATATCAGGCGACAAATATAGTTGAAATAATCAAGAACGGCAAAAAAAACATACCTTTCTTTGCAATTTTTAAATCCTATTCGTAATTTTGTACCCACGATGACAACAAATTCAGCAGGCGAGCTCCATCGCCAAGGAAGAATAGAAGTGGTGTGCGGCTCCATGTTCTCTGGAAAGACAGAGGAACTTATACGCCGCATCAAGCGGGCAACTTTCGCCCGCCAAAGGGTTATTATATTCAAGCCTCAGATAGACAACCGCTATTCTGAGGAGAACGTCGTGTCGCACGACAGCAACGCCGTTACGTCTACGCCGGTATCGTGTGCTACTGACATCCTGCGCATACTGCCCTCTACGGGAGAGGCAGACCAGCGCCGTTACGACATTGACGTCGTTGGCATAGACGAAGCGCAGTTCTTCGGTGACGACCTTGTGGATGTCTGCAACGAACTTGCCGACAACAATGTGCGCGTCATTATTGCCGGACTGGACATGGACTTCAAGGGCAAGCCCTTCGGACCGATGCCTGGACTCTGCGCCATTGCCGACGACGTGATGAAGGTGCACGCCATCTGCGTAAGGTGCGGTGCGCTGGCTTACGTCAGCCACAGACTGGTGCATGACGAGCAACAGGTGCTCATCGGAGAGAAGGCGGAATATGAGCCGCTCTGCCGTGAATGCTATAAGAAATCAAAAACACAAGATTGACAAACGCGTCAATCCCCAAAACACAAGAATGATAAATGCGTCAAGAAATCACATTCGATAAGTTTATACGCTGGTCGGGCACGACACTACTCGTGTTTGCTGTGCTTTACATTGTCAATTTTCTTAGCAGCGTGCTTCTGCCATTCTTCATAGCATGGCTGTTCGCTTACCTGCTTTACCCGATGGTGAAGTTCATACAGTATCGTATGCACGTGAAGGTGCGTGCCCTTGCCATTCTCTTGGCAATGGGATTCGTGCTTTGTATTATCGGACTGATGATTTACTTCATCATTCCGCCCATGATTGGGCAGTTCCAGAAGCTCTATGAAGTGCTGATGCACTGGCTGCATCAGACCACACACACCAACGACCTCACCTCCCTCGTCAAGCGATGGATTGAGAACAACCAGACTGACATCGAGCGCTTCTTCAAGAGCAACGACTTCAAGGAGACTCTTAAGACCACGATGCCCAAGGTGTTTGCCGTGATAGGCCAGACCGCCACCATTGTGATGAGCATTGTGGCGTCATGTATTACGCTGCTCTACATGTTCTTCATACTCCTCGATTACGAGTTCCTCACCACCAACTGGATAAGGATCTTCCCAAAGAAGCTGCGCCCGTTCTGGCGCGTCCTTGCCGTGGACGTGGAGCGTGAGCTAAACAACTATATCCGCGGTCAGAGCCTTGTGGCGCTCTGCATGGGCATCATGTTCTGCATCGGATTCAGTATTATGGACTTCCCGATGGCCATTGGTCTGGGCATTCTCATCGGTGTGATGGACCTCGTGCCTTACCTCCATACCTTTGCCCTCATCCCTACGGCGTTCCTCGCCATGCTCAAGGCGGCTGATACGGGACAGAACTTCTGGATGGTCTTCGGACTGGCTGTGGGTCTGTTCATTGTGGTGCAGATAATAACGGACATGATTGTGACTCCGAAAATCATGGGAAAGGCGATGGGACTCAATCCTGCCATTCTCCTTCTCTCGCTCTCTGTATGGGGTGCATTGCTCGGTTTCATCGGTCTGATCATAGCCCTTCCGCTCACTACACTCATCATTGCTTACTGGCAGCGATATGTCACGAAAGAGCATCTTGATGATGTACAAGCGATTGAAGACGGTCCGAAAGAGTAAAAAAATGACGAATAATTTGCAAGGTAAAGAAAAAATGCTTACCTTTGCACTCGCTTTACGGAGATCCGCTAGCTCAGCTGGTAGAGCACAACACTTTTAATGTTGGGGTCATGGGTTCGAGCCCCATGCGGATCACATAGCACAAGAGAGGATATTGCTGATGCGATATCCTCTCTTTTTGTATATATACGTGCCTATGCGTACATAGCCAGTATACGTTCCAAGCTTAAATTCAGCTTTTTTTTCAGAACACTTGTCTTGCTTATATATTATTCGGTTTTTGTTTACGTATCTTACATATTAATATAAAAACGTCATTCATTTAGTTGTTTTCGTAACAAAATATCAGCTATTGAAGCAAAAAACTGTCGTAATATTTGCGTATTTTAATACATTATCTTACTTTTGTAACTGAAAACACAAATAAGCTTGTATATTGCTGTTGATTGTTGCAATATACGAACAAAGTGTAAGCAAGGACTGGGAAAACCGTTGTTGGATTGTAAATAAGAAAAAATCCTTCGGGTAAGAAGTTGTTTTAAGGTATCAACCAAACATTATATTATGGACGCAAAACAAGGATTGTATACCTCAGCCTACGAGCACGATGCGTGTGGCGTGGGAATGGTGGTGAACATACATGGAGGCAAGAGTCATGAGTTGGTGGATAACGCCCTGCGTGTGTTGGAGAACATGCAGCACCGTGGTGCCGAAACTCGTGACAAGACAGGTGACGGTGCTGGCATAATGGTGCAGATTCCGCACGAGTTTATTCTGCTGCAAGGCATTCCCGTGCCCGAAAAGGGACGTTACGGAACCGGCTTGGTGTTTCTTCCGCGAGAAGAGAAGTTGCAGAATCAGATTCTGAACATCATGATAGAGGAAATCGAACGTGAAGGTCTGGAACTGATGCATCTGCGTAACGTGCCCGTCAACGAGGACGTACCGGGTGTGGCAGCACGCGAGGTGATGCCCGACATACGCCAGATGTTCGTGGCACCGATGCCCTCTCTCTCCACATCCTCTGAAGGAAAAGACACCGTTTCGCTTGAGACCAAGCTTTATAAGGTGAGAAAGCGCATCGAACGCAGAATCCTGCCGCTTGGCATCGATTCGTTCTATATCTGCTCATTATCTTCCAAGAACATTGTTTATAAAGGTATGCTTACGAGCGGACAGCTGCGCCGCTTCTATCAGGACCTTACCAATCCTTACTTCACTTCGGGACTGGCGCTGGTGCATAGTCGATTCTCCACCAATACTTTCCCTAAATGGAAACTCGCCCAACCTTTCCGCTTGCTCTGTCATAACGGCGAAATAAACACCGTGCGAGGCAACCGTGCGTGGATGAAGGCACGAGAGAGCGTGCTCAGTTCGGGCGCTTTAGGCGACATCAAGGACATCCTGCCCATCGTGGAGGACGACATGAGCGACTCGGCTTCGCTGGACAACGTGTTCGAGTTTCTGATAATGAGCGGCATGAGTCTGCCTCAAGCCATGGCCATTCTTGTGCCCGAATCGTTCAACGACAAGAATCCTATATCCGAAGACCTCAAAGCTTTTTACGAGTATTACTCCATCTTGATGGAGCCGTGGGACGGTCCTGCTGCGCTTATGTTCTCGGACGGACGTTATGCTGGCGGCATGCTCGACCGCAACGGTCTTCGTCCGTCACGCTATACGATAACAAAGAGCGGCATGATGGTGGTGGCAAGCGAGGTCGGCGTCATGGACTTCGAGCCGTCTGACGTCGTCAGCAAGGGACGTCTTGAGCCGGGAAAGATTCTGCTTATCGACACCGAAGAAGGCAAGATATATTATGACGGCGAAATAAAGGACTGTTTGGCTCATGAGCATCCTTATCGCCAGTGGCTCTCCACAGGACGCATTCAGCTTGAGAACCTCAGAAGTGGTCGTAAGGTAGCCAACTCCGTTACTGACTACGACACGAAGCTGCGTGCCTTCGGCTTCGGCGAAGAAGACATTGACCGCACCATCATACCTATGTGTACAAAGGGACAGGAGCCGGTGGCTGCTATGGGTAACGACACGCCACTCGCCGTACTGAGCGAGCGTCCGCAGCTGTTGTTCAATTATTTCCGTCAGCAGTTTGCGCAGGTCACCAACCCTGCCATCGACCCTATTCGTGAGGAACTGGTTATGTCACTTACAGAATACATCGGACGTGTGGGTAGCGGCATTCTTACTCCCGACGAAAGCAACTGCAAGATGGTGCGTCTGCCGCAGCCCGTGCTCACCAATACCGAGTTAGACCTGCTTTGCAATATCCGCTATAAGGGATTCAACACCGTGAAGCTGCCTATGCTCTTCGATGTGGAGAAAGGCGAAAGCAGTCTGCGCAGCGCCTTGGACAATCTGTGCAAGAAGGCGGAGGAGAGCGTTGACGAGGGCGTCAACTATATCATTCTTACCGATCGCGATATCGACGGCAAGCATGCTGCCATACCGTCGCTTCTCGCCGTAAGCGCCGTCCACCATTATCTTATCTCCGTGGGCAAGCGTGTTCAGACAGCCATCATCGTGGAGAGCGGCGAGATAAGGGAGGTGATGCACGCCGCCTTGCTGCTCGGCTACGGAGCCAGCGCCATCTGCCCGTACATGACCTTCGCCATCATAGACCACCTTGTCTCTACACATAAGATTCAGGAAGAATATCATACAGCCGAACAGAATTACATCAAGGCTGTGGACAAGGGTCTGAAGAAGATAATGTCGAAGATGGGCATATCCACCATCCGTTCTTATCGTGGAGCCAAGATATTCGAGAGTATCGGTATATCAGAGGCATTGCTCAGAAAGCATTTCGGCACGGAGATAAGCACCATCGGCGGTATCGGTCTGAAGGATATCGCGAGAGAATACACCGAACTCAATCAGTCTGCTTTCTTCCCGTCTCCGGTGGAGAAAGCGGAGGAGAAGTATTTCCTTCCTAACAACGGTCTTTTCAGTTACAGGAAGGACGGCATCGAGCACGCATGGAACCCCGAAACCATAACGAAACTGCAGCTTGCCACACGCTTGGGCAGCTATAAGCAGTTTAAGGAGTGGGCAGCAATCGTTGACACTCACTCCGCTACGGGAGACACCGAGAAGGGTCAGCGCCCCATCTTCCTTCGCAATCTGCTTACCTTCAAGAAGGCTGCCACGCCTACACCGCTTGACGAGGTTGAGCCGGTGGAGAGCATCGTACGCCACTTCGTCACAGGAGCCATGTCGTTCGGTGCACTCAGCATCGAGGCGCATGAGGCTCTTGCCTTGGCAATGAACCGTCTTGGAGCACGAAGCAATACGGGTGAGGGCGGCGAGGACAATGTCCGTTACCACACGGAGGTGGACGGCGTGTCGCTCAGCAGCAAGACCAAGCAGATTGCTTCTGGACGTTTCGGCGTTACGGCTGAATATCTGGTCAATGCAGAGGAGCTGCAAATCAAGGTGGCGCAGGGTGCAAAACCTGGTGAAGGCGGACAGTTGCCCGGCTTCAAGGTGAACAAGATCATTGCCAAGACGCGTAATGCCATCCCCGGAATCACTCTTATTTCGCCACCGCCACATCACGACATCTATTCCATCGAGGACCTTGCCCAGCTGATTTTCGACCTCAAGAACATCAATCCTACCGCCGCTGTCAGCGTCAAGCTTGTGGCAGAGAGCGGTGTGGGCCCCATTGCTGCCGGCGTGGCAAAGGCAAAGGCTGACCTCATCGTCATTTCCGGTGCCGAGGGCGGAACTGGAGCAAGCCCCGTATCGTCAATGCGATTTGCCGGTATATCGCCCGAGATAGGTCTGGCTGAGGCTCAGCAGACGCTAGTGCTCAACGGTCTGCGCGATCAGGTCCGCCTTCAGACTGACGGACAGCTCAAGACGGCACGCGATGTCATCATCATGGCAATGCTCGGTGCAGACGAGTTCTCTTTCGGCACGCTGCCTCTCATCGTGCTCGGCTGTCTGATGATGCGCAAGTGCAACACCAATACGTGTCCCGTAGGTGTGGCAACGCAGGACGAAACCCTTCGTGCCAAGTTCCGCGGACGTGCCGAATACGTGGTCAACTTCTTCACGTTCCTTGCCCAGCAGACGCGCGAATATCTGTCTGAGCTTGGCGTAAGACATCTTAAGGACATCATCGGTCGCACGGACATGATAGAGGTAATCCCGCAGGACAAGGCTTCCAAGTTGGGAACCATCGACTTCAGTCGACTGCTTCATCGTCCTGACACGGAGAAGGCTCTCTATTGGGACCGTAGCGAATTTACGAAGGTGAGCGGCGTGAAGGACGAAGACATCATCTCTGCCTGTGCTAAAGCCATCGAGAACAAGGAGGAGGTGAATCTGGACTACGCCATCAAGAATACGGACCGCGCCGTTACCACCATGCTCTCTGGCGTCATTGCCAAGCGTTATGGCGAGGAGGGACTGCCCGATTCCACCATTAACATAAAGTTCAAGGGTTCGGCAGGTCAGAGCTTCGGAGCCTTCGCTGTCCGTGGCGTCAACGTCAGGCTGGAAGGCGAGGCTAACGACTACTTCGCCAAGGGACTCTCCGGCGGACGTATCAGCATTCTTCCTCCGTCACGTACGAGTGCAGACTTCGTGGCTGAGGACAATATCATTGCCGGCAACACAGGACTGTACGGCGCCACCGGTGGCGAACTGTATGTCAACGGTCGTGTGGGCGAGCGCTTCGGCGTCCGCAACTCAGGAGCTACAGCAGTAGTGGAAGGCGCCGGCGACCATTGCTGCGAGTATATGACCGGCGGTCGCGTAGTGGTACTTGGACAGATAGGTCGCAATTTTGCCGCCGGTATGAGTGGAGGTCTGGCTTACGTCTGGGACCGTGAACACACATTCGATTATTTCTGCAATATGGATCAGGTGGAGATTTCGCTCGTCGAGGAAAGCTCGGCACGCAAGGAGCTTCACGAACTCATCCGCCAGCACTACCTATATACGGGTTCTGCCTTGGCACGCCGCATGCTTGACGACTGGAACCGCTATGTGGAGGACTTCATCCTTGTCACTCCTATCGAATACAAGCGTGTGCTCCAGGAGGAGAAGATGCGTCAGCTGGAAGAGAAGATCGCCAATATGCAACTAATAAATAACTAAGGAAGAGATGGGAAAACTAAAAGCTTTCATGGAAGTGCCCAGGCTGGAAGCTGGGTATCGTCCTTTACACGAAAGAATACATGACTTTGGCGAGGTGGAGCAGACTCTCAACTCGCGTGACCGTATGGCTCAGGCAAGCCGCTGCATGGACTGCGGCGTGCCCTTCTGCCATTGGGCTTGCCCGCTGGGCAATAAGGATTCGGAATGGAACGACGCTCTCTGCAAGGGCGACTGGGAACTGGCTTATCGTCTGCTCAATGCCACGAACGACTTTCCGGAATTCACCGGTCGCATCTGTCCTGCGCTCTGCGAAAAGGCTTGCGTCCTGAATCTTACTGACCATGCCCCGGTCACCAACCGTGAGAACGAGGCTGCCATCACAGAGACAGCATGGCATGAGGACTATATCAAGCCCATGATATTCCCGCGCAACGGCAAGAGTGTTGCGGTCATAGGTGCCGGTCCTTCCGGACTTGTGGCAGTCAACCGTCTTAACCGTATGGGTTATGCCGTCACCGTCTTTGACAAAAACGAGGCTGCCGGCGGCTTGTTGCGTTACGGCATCCCCAACTTCAAGCTCTCAAAGAACATCATCGATCGTAGGCTTGACATCCTCATTCAGGAAGGCATACGGTTCGTATACAATACAGTCATCGAACCCGCTTCATTACCCGAAGGATTTGATGCCTACGTCCTTGCGACAGGAACGCCCGAGGCTCGTGACCTGAAGAACGTCCCCGGTCGTGAACTTAAAGGTGTGCACCTCGCCTTGGAATTGCTCTCGCAACAGAACCGCGTCCTCTCTGGTGTGGAGTATTCCAAGGACGAGCGTGTCACCTGCAAGGGCAAGGACGTTCTGGTCATCGGCGGTGGCGACACAGGTTCGGACTGCATCGGAACGGCGCATCGTCAGGGATGTAAGAGTGTCACGCAGATTGAGATTATGCCGCGCCCCGTGGAGGGTCCGGACGATCCGAAGAATCCGTGGCCTAACTATCCGCGCGTGCTCAAGACCACGTCCAGCCATGAAGAGGGATGTACGCGCCGCTGGAACATCAATACGCTGGAGTTTATAGGCAAGAACGGTCAGCTGCGTGGCGTTCGCGTGCAGCCCATCGATTGGCAGCCGAATCCCGAGGGAGGCCGTCCCGTCATGGTTGAGGCTGGCGACCCGGAGGTGATAAAGTGCGAGGCATGTTTCCTTGCAATGGGATTCCTCAAACCTCAGCATCCTGACTATCCCGAGAATGTCTTCGTCTGCGGCGATGCCAAGAACGGAGCCTCTCTCGTGGTAAGGGCAATGGCAAGCGGACGCGATGCGGCGCATAAGGTGGACGCTTACCTCAAGTCGCATTGAATGAATAAAATATTATAATTAGCAAGAGAGAGAGAGAGTTATGTGCGGAATTGTAGCAATTTTCAACGTTAAGGAGCAGACGCCGGAGCTGCGTACCAAGGCGCTGGGCATGAGTAAGAAGATACGTCACCGTGGTCCTGACTGGAGCGGCATACACTGTTCGGGCAGCGCCATACTGGCGCATGAGCGACTGAGCATCGTCGATCCTGAGAGCGGAGGTCAGCCTCTGTTCTCGCCCGATGGCAAGCAGGTGCTGGCTGTGAACGGCGAGATTTATAATCATCAGGAGATAAGGGAAAGATATAAGGGACGTTATGATTTTCAGACGGGCAGCGACTGCGAGGTTATTCTGGCGCTTTACCGCGACAAGGGCATTGACTTTCTGGAAGACCTTAACGGCATTTTCGCATTTGCTCTTTATGACGAGGAGCAGGACGCTTTCCTCATCGCCCGCGACCATATCGGCGTCATACCTCTTTATATAGGATATAACGCCGACGGAAAGGTGTTTGTGGCAAGCGAGCTTAAGGCTCTGGAAGGCGAGTGCGAGCGTTATGAGCCGTTCCTTCCGGGCCACTATTACTGGAGCAAGGCCCCCGGAATTAAGCCTTGGTATAAGCGTGACTGGATGGAGTATGACAATGTGAAGGACAATCCTGCGAGCAGCGATGCCATACGCAAGAGTCTTTGTGCTGCCGTGAAGCGTCAGATGATGAGCGACGTGCCTTACGGAGTGTTGCTCTCGGGCGGCCTTGACAGTAGCGTCATCAGCGCCATTACCGAGAGTTACGCCGAACGTCGCATTGAGACTGACAGCCAGAGCCGTGCATGGTGGCCTCGCCTCCATTCGTTTGCCGTAGGACTCAAGGGAGCGCCCGACTTGGCGAAGGCGCGTCTGGTGGCTGACTATATCGGCACGGTGCATCACGAAATCAATTACACCATTCAGGAAGGATTGGATGCGCTTCGTGACGTAATCTACTTCATCGAGACGTACGACATCACCACCGTGCGTGCCTCCGTGCCAATGTATCTGCTGGCTCGTGTGATAAAGTCGATGGGCATCAAGATGGTGCTCTCGGGTGAGGGAGCTGACGAGATATTCGGTGGCTACCTCTACTTCCACAAGGCTCCTTCGGCAGAGGAATTTCATAAGGAGACCGTCCGCAAACTCTCCAAGCTACATCAGTATGACTGTCTGCGTGCCAACAAGAGTCTCTCGGCGTGGGGCGTGGAAGGACGTGTGCCGTTCCTCGACAAGGAATTCCTTGACGTGGCTATGCGCACCAATCCCAAGGCTAAGATGTGCAGCCTCAATGGTTCTGACCCCAAGGCGTCCATGGAGAAGCGCATCGTGCGTGAGGCGTTTGAGGACATGCTGCCTGAAGAGGTGGCGTGGCGACAGAAGGAGCAGTTCAGCGACGGCGTGGGCTATTCGTGGATTGACACCCTGAAGAAGATCACGTCCGAGGCTGTAACTGACGAGCAGATGGCACATGCCGCCGAGCGTTTCCCCATAAACACGCCGCTCTGTAAGGAGGAATATTATTATCGCTCCATCTTCGAAGAGCATTTCCCCAGCGAGAGCGCTGCCCGCAGCGTGCCTCACGAAGCAAGTGTGGCTTGCTCCACAGCCGTGGCTCTGGAATGGGACGAAGCATGGAAGAACATGAACGACCCAAGCGGTCGCGCCGTAGGCGTACATGAAAACGCTCTGCAGGCGTGATTTATTTATCGGCGAGGTTAGGTTAGGCAGGGCTTTAACAAAAACCTTTATCCACATGCCTTTTGTTGGCACACCCTACGGGTTCATGATATCGTTTGGCGAATGGGATTTACGAGAGCGTTGCTCTCGACACCCATCCTCCAAACGATATCATGAGTGATGCCAAAGCATCACTGTGCAACAAAAGAAAAACATAAAAAACACAAGGTTGCGGACGGCGGGAGCCACCCGTTTGTGTTTTTCTTTGTTTTTTCCGCTTATGGGCGCGTGCTGTGCACAAATAAAAGGCTTTGCATTAGGTTGTCGAGAAATGGTTCTCGTAAGACCTAATGTAAAGCCTTTTATTTAAATCCGATAGGATTTGCGCCCATAAGCGGATTGTGGATAAAGGTTTTTGTTAAAGCCCTGCCTAACACAGCAATCTGCCGTCCGACACAATATTTGCATTTCTAACGCTCAATACTCCTCGTTCAGCGCACAACAAAATCTTTGGTGCGAAATTCTTGAGTTTTGAGCGTGCAGCGATAGTGTGCTGACATACAGCTGATTATGCTGCTGAGAAGAGAAGTGTGCAATGAATGACGGAGCCAAAAAGCATCATTGGGTTGCAATAGCGCCACTTTTACACTACAATAGTGCCACTTTTATCATGCAATAGCGCCACTTTTACACTCTAATAGTGGCACTATTGCATGATAAAAGTGGCGCCATTGTTAAGCTCGGGTGCTGTTTGCACAGCAAAACACCGTAAAAACAGCAAACCGGAACTCTAAAATCAATTTTTATTTTGTAACAGCTTTTTACTCTTTGTACGATATTTGCATGGCGGACAGCGGACGCCGTCCGAATTAGGAATTTTGAGTTCTTGCTTAGGCAAGCGGCAAAGCCGAGCGGTGATTTTTGAATTGTGCGCCAAGGCGCATTGTGAATTGCTCATTTTGAATTGATAGGATGAAACCTGTGTTCATGTCTTCTTGTCAAAAAAATATGTATTCCTGTCAAAACTGCCAATTCTAAATTGAATAATTCAAAAACGCAGGCGAAGCCGAGAATAAATAAAAACTCAAAATTCCTAATTCCTAATTCTGGTGCACCCCGTTCGTATAATCTTCTCATAAACTTAGGAGGCTATGGCGTCTCGCCGTAGCCCGCACCCACGAACGCAAGCAGATTGAGTATGAGCTGCGGGTTCCGCGGAGCGGGACCTTTATAATGAAACCCACTGCAAGCTGCGAAGCAGCGCAGCTGTGGGTACATATGCCCCAAAAATGAGTTCCCTGAAAGGGGACTTATGCTTCCCGTATATTGTTGAGGATGATAGTCGGTCCCGCTTTGCGGAACCAAGAGATGGTGAGGTGATGCTTATCCCACAGCTGCGCTCCTTCGGAGCTTGCAGTGGGTTTCTGATAGATACGTGTCCCTTCTGGACACGGCGCTGATTGATGATCTGCTATTGGAGGCTGCGTGGCTACGGCGAGACGCCATAGCCTCCTATGTTAGCCTTGTAAGATTGCAAATTGCAGTTTGTCGGTGAGATGAATTAACAAGCTTTTCCTTTTTTGTATAATCTTTGTTAATAGAACTGCTTCCCGCATACACCATATACATAATTTTTCTACATTTGTGATATGTAAAACCTAAACCATACATTATGGGAAAGTCTGTTTTCATCTTATTGTGTATGCTGTACCGCTCATTTGTTTTTTGTACTGCACAACAGGTGGACATGCTGCATAACATGTTCCGTAGCAGCTATGAAGGCAACCAGGTGGTGAAGATAGACGATGCAGCAGACGAAAGCCCTAACTACAGCGGAGCCATGCATTTCCGTGATGCCGCCAATGAAGAGACGGAGTATACATACGACGCCAACGGCAATATGCTGACGGACAGCAATAAGGGAATAACAAGCATTGACTACAATGTGCTGGACCTGCCACAATGCATAAATGTCAAGCCGAATGTGTTGGGCAACTCAGACAACAAGGTATGCTACACGTATTCGGCAGATGGAACAAAATTAAGTTCTACATACAAAAACGGCGATTCACAGGTATTGCCCTATAGACCAAAACCCTCTTCAAGTATCAAGACAAACGGTATGGTGACTCCCATGGTCAAATCTCTTGAGAGCAATTACCATTACTGTTCCAATCTCGTCTACAACAACGACAGGCTTTCCACTATCCTCTTCGACGGCGGCTACGCAAGTGTGGATGAAGGTGGCGGCATAGCCATGCATTTCTATGTGAAGGACCATCTTGGCAGCAACCGTCTCGTGGTGGACGGCAACGGCAACATCGAGGAGGTGAACCATTATTATCCCTTCGGCGCACTGATGGGCGACCGCTGTGGCGTGAGCCGAAACAAATACAAGTACATAGGCAAGGAACTTGACACTATGTACGGATGGAATATGCAGGATCATGAAGCAAGATGGTATGATCCGGTATTGGGAATATGGCATTCTATAGATATGTTAGCTGAAAAAGCTTATAATATAAGTCCATATGTAAGTTGTGATGATAATCCTGTCAGATATATAGATTTAGATGGTAAGAAAAAGCATAATTGGATAGAAAATGACAAAAATAATTCAAGATACAATAATGCAAGTTACCAAAAGCGTTTTATTAATAATGGTATTATTCAAATCTGGGCACATGGTTTAAAGACTCAAAATATAGAGGGTCCTGCTTTTGCTATTGGTGTATCCGTTGACCGTTATACTCATAAGCGTTTTGGAGAAGGGTATTACCACAATCTTAGTCATGATAAGAACCAAATAAAAAATGCTGAGCAACTGGCATCCTATTTGTATAAATATGATAAAGAATGGCGAGAAAGAGGTAGTTCTATTGTTATTATATTACATTCTTGTGCTACTTCAGAATTGGCAAAGAAATTCTCAGAATCTCCAAAATTTAGAGATGTTATTTTTATCGCTCCTAACAATAATTTAGAGACGAGTAGAACAGGTGATGAATTTGTGAAAGACAGAAGACTAAATTCCAAGACCGTTTTACAAGGAAAATGGTGTGTATACAGGAATGGAGTTGCAGTCCGTGATTCTAACGGCAAACCTGTTACTTATAGTAATACAGCACAACCAGGCACAATAAACTTTAAATACAAATTCAAATGAAACCAATTTACATATTGTTAATTCTTGCTATCACAATCTTTACAGGCTGTAATAAAAATAAAACCGATGCCGATCTGCTTTATACAGATACTGTATGGGCGTATGTATCAGACAATCCTTTTTATGTCATGGAGGATACAACAGTATGGGAAAATGGTGAACCTTTTTTACAGAACGGAATGGAATACAGTAATGTATCAGAAACAGAATTATGTAATGTAGAAAAACTAATCTCCTCTTTTTTAAAGAAGGAAAAATGTAAAGTTGTGACAAAGCGAGATAGAATCTTGGATAACTATTTCAAACAATGCATTGGTTTTAAGTGTAAGCAGACGAGATATGTCTTTGTGAATTTGTATGCATTCGAAGTTAGGCAGAGATTTAAGCCAACAGATGATGGGTATTATATACTTGCCGTTCTTGCACAAAACCCTTATAACACAATAATAAATAGATTTCCGCCCAAAACACATAATATTTATAATCTTGTGTTAATGGTGAATCTTACAGCCCAAACCGTTGAATGGTATAACCCTCAAAAAAAATAGATTATGAAGACATTGTTTTTAATAATTATCATTAGCTTGAAATCTATGATGATATCTGCTCAAAACATTTCTTCTGCCACAATTATATATTCAGGGGATCTCACTACTTGCAGAATGTATGACATAGTTCCTGAAATGTTTGATAAAGGCAATTATGGAGAATGTGTGATTACGACAAAAGATACAACAGAAATAAATGAATTGATAAGATGTGCAGAGACTTTAAAGTTATCCAAACACAAGACTTTGGATACCCGAGGAAAAATATTGATTGATTACGACTACAAAATTCCGATAAAGCAATTATGGATTTATTGGGGACAATTTGATGTATGCATTGGCCTTAATGGACTTATGTATGAAATCTCGGAACAGTTTGCTAGAAAGCTGAACCAAATTATGCAGAAAGAAGCCAATATAGTCATATTCGACAGTCGTTGGTTTGAATTTCTTCATAAAAGAGAAGTTGAAGGAACTTGATTGTAAAATTAATTTTAAACAGTTACTTAAATGAGATTCATATTATTTATATTTTTGTCAGTTATAGGAATGGTTAGTTATGGTAAAACATCTAAAAAACTTGAAAATGGAGTCTATCATAATGAATATGGTACAAGATTGATAGAAATTAAAAATGACACACTAAAGTGCTTTACCCTTGACCCTGGTACTTCTGGAGAGGCTGGAATGACTGGCGGGCTGAGCTACTATCCTACGGCTATTTGTCAAATAACTGAAGTTAGCAATACTTTTTTTGAGATAAATTCTATAGAAGGACTGATAAAAAGAGGTGTTTTTAAAGACATTTCAATCACAGAAGAAGCTTCAGGTAATAACGCTCCTTATGAAATTTCTTTCGAAGTTCCTAATGCATATAGGCCTATAAAGTTTGAAGTTCGGGTTGGAACTAACTTGTATTCAGGGGTAACTGAAAAAGGAAAATGTACTATAGTGTTGGATAGGAATGGAGTTAACCCTCCAGAAAGTTTTAGTTTTTCATTTCAACCAAAGTATTATGTCGAGAGTAGTCCCGCAGGTCAATACTTTGGTGTTTTATGCCACAGGTATCCGTATGAAGTGAATCTGGATTCAGAGAAAAATATTGTTATAAAGCTACCTAATATAACAGACATACTTTTCTACCAATATTATATCTTTGGAGAATATATACAAGTTTTACATCATGGCATAAAATGGAGAGGTGACTATTATAAAAAGTTCCGGACATCATCACTCAAGAAAATACGTATTTATAACTGAAATGAGTTCCCCGAAGGTGGACTGACACATCCCTGTATGATATTGAGGATGATAGCCTTTCAGCATACAGCCTATACATTGTTTCGTTATATTTGCAATATGTTAAACCTAATTTAAAATAAATGAGATTTTTATATATTTTATTTTTGTCAGTTATAGGAATGGTTTGTTATGGTAAAACATCGAACAAACTTGAAAATGGAGTCTATCATAATGAATCCGGTTCAAGAATGATAGAAATTATAAATGACACACTAAAGTTATTTTCCTGTTCCTCTTCTTCATTAGAGGAGGGAGAAAGGAGCTATCATCCTTTGGCTATTTGTCAAATAACTGAAGTCAATAATACTTTTTTTGAGATAAATTCTATAGACTGGCCGATGCAAGGTGATGCTTTTAAGGACATTTCAATCACAGAAGAAGTTTCAGGTAATAACGCTCCTTATGAAATTTCTTTCGAAGTTCCTAATGCATCTAAGCCTATAAAGTTTGAAGTTTCGGTTAGAACAAACAGGTATTCAGGGGTAACTGAAAATGGAGAATGTACTATAGTGTTGAATCGGAATAGATTTTACCCTCCAGAAAGTTTTCGTTTTTCATTTCAACCAATGTCTTATGTCGAGAGTAATCCCGCAGGTCAATACTTTGGTGTTTTATACTACATGTATCCGTATGAAGTGAAACTGGATTCAGAGAAGAGTTTTGTTATAAAGCTACCTAATATAACAGACACAATTTTCAGCCATTATTATTTCTTTGGAGATTATATACAAGTTGTACATCATGGCATAAAATGGAGAGGTGAATATTATAAAAAGTTTTAGCGGACAGCAATATTACATAATTGTTTTTCTTACCTTTGCCCTCGGCTAAATAAAAAAATGAAAGTATGCCAACACGCATCAGCTATGACGGAATGTCGCGTCTGACGGCTGCCGGTTATCTTGAAAACGGCAAGCTTAACAATCATTTCTCCACCTCCTATAAGTATGACATTATGGGAAACATCCTTACGCTCCGTCGTGAAGGATTGCTCGACAGTGGCGACTACGGAACCATTGACGACCTTACCTACAGCTATGAAGGCAAGCAGACGAGGCTAACTGTTCAAAAAAACGCCACTACTCCACAACGATATTATTGATGTTCGTTGTGGGGTAGTGGCGTTGTTGTATATATAATAAGGTATGGTCTTTTACTTCAAGTTGCCTACGCTGTGGAGATACTCCGCAATCTGTACTGCGTTGAGGGCGGCACCCTTGCGGATCTGGTCGCCTGAGAGCCAGAATGTCAGACCGCAGTCGTCTGCGAGATCCTTGCGTACGCGTCCTACGAAGACGTCGTCCTTGCCGGCTGTCTCGAGAGGCATCGGATAGACGAGGTTGGCGGGATCGTCCTTGAGAGTGCAACCGGGAGCGGCGGCGATGGCCTTCTGAGCCTCCTCTACGGAGATGGGACGCTCTGTCTCAATCCATACCGACTCAGAGTGAGAGCGCAGCGAGCTTACGCGTACGCACATAGCCGAGCAGCGAACGTCGCTGTGCATGATCTTGCGGGTCTCGTTGAACATCTTCATCTCCTCCTTTGTGTAGCCGTTGTCCGTGAAGACGTCAATCTGGGGAATGACGTTATAGGCGAGCTGATGAGGGAACTTGCTGACCGTTACAGGCTCGTTGTTTACAAGCTCCTTATACTCCTGCTTAAGCTCCTCCATTGCAGCGGCTCCTGCGCCAGACGCACTCTGGTAGCTGGCGATGTGGATGCGCTTGATGTGGCTGAGCTGCTCGAGCGGCTTCAATACCACTACCATCATGATGGTGGTGCAGTTGGGGTTGGCGATGATGTTGCGCGGACGGTTGAGAGCGTCCTCGGCGTTGCACTCGGGCACCACCAAAGGCACATCGTCACACATGCGGAACGCGCTGGAATTGTCAATCATCACGGCGCCGTACTTTGTGATGGTCTCGGCGAACTCCTTTGATGTGCCGCCACCTGCAGATGTGAACGCCACGTCGATGTCCTTGAAATCGTCATTGTGCTGAAGGAGCTTCACTTCATACTCCTTGCCTTTAAACGTGTATTTAGTTCCAGCCGAACGGGTAGAACCGAACAGTACGAGGTTGTCGATGGGGAAATCTCTCTCGGCGAGGATGCGCAGGAATTCCTGTCCTACGGCTCCACTTGCGCCAACAATTGCTACATTCATCTTGTTCTTGTATTTTTTATATTAATTTTTTACTTTCCTTAAATAATATGTGCAAAGTTACAACTTTTTCTATCAACTTGTTAAGTTTCATGCTTGTTTTTATGTATTATTGTATAATCTGCGTGTATATGTGCGCAGAGTGAGCGGAAGGTGGACGGGACGAAAGCCTAAACAGACGTAAAGAAGGCTTATGTGGAGAGTGGAGGTCAGGCGGTGTTTTGTTGTTTACGCACACATGTAAAATCATATCTAAAAGTAAGCTAAAAAACGAAATCCGCCTCGTTTTTTTTTGGTGGATAAACTGAAATGAGCTATATTTGCGGTGTCAAAGTGACAAAACGACAAAAAATCTATAACATCAACTAAAAACCTTTTACTATGGAAGTCGAAAAGATTATGCAAGCCCTTGAGGCTAAACACCCGGGCGAAGCCGAGTACCTGCAGGCAGTCCGCGAAGTGCTCATTTCTATTAAGGACGTTTACAACCAGCATCCTGAGTTTGAGAAAGCAAAGCTCATTGAGCGCCTCGTAGAACCCGAGCGTATCATCACTTTCCGTGTACCTTGGACAGACGACAACGGCGAAGTACATGTAAACATTGGCTATCGCGTTCAGTTCAACGGTGCTATTGGTCCGTACAAGGGAGGTCTTCGCTTCCATCCGTCGGTAAATCTCTCTATTCTTAAGTTCCTCGGTTTCGAGCAGACATTCAAGAACGCGCTTACCACACTCCCGATGGGCGGTGGCAAGGGTGGTTCAGACTTCTCTATCCGCGGACGTTCCGACGCAGAGGTTATGCGTTTCTGCCAGTCATTCATGACTGAGCTTTATCGTCATATCGGTCCTGATGAGGACGTTCCCGCTGGTGATATCGGCGTAGGCGGCCGCGAGATTGGCTACCTCTTCGGTATGTACAAGAAGCTCACACACCAGTATCAGGGTGTGCTCACAGGCAAGGGTCTCGAGTTCGGTGGCTCACGCATCCGTCCTGAGGCTACAGGCTACGGCGCTCTCTACTTCGTTCATCAGATGATGGCTACACGCGGTCTCGATCTGAAGGACAAGACTGTTGCTATCTCTGGCTTCGGTAACGTGGCTTGGGGTGCTGCCAAGAAGGCTACAGAGCTTGGCGCTAAGGTTATCACAATTTCTGGTCCTGACGGCTACATCTATGATCCGAACGGCGTTTCTGGTGATAAGATTGACTATATGCTCGAGCTTCGCTCAAGCGGTAACGACGTTTGCCAGCCGTACGAGGACGAGTTCCCCGGCTCTAAGTTCATTGCAGGCAAGAAGCCTTGGGAAGTTAAGGCTGACATCTACCTTACATGTGCTACACAGAACGAGCTCAACGGCAATGACGCCGACATGATTCTCGCTCAGAAGCCTCTCTGCGTTGCTGAGGTTTCTAACATGGGCTGCACAGCTGAGGCTGTTGAGAAGTTCGTAGCTGCTGAGCAGCTCTTCGCTCCTGGCAAGGCTGTCAACGCAGGTGGTGTTGCTACTTCTGGTCTTGAGATGACTCAGAACTCAATACGCTTGACATGGAGCGAGGCTGAGGTGGACGAGAAGCTCCACTACATCATGCACTCTATCCACGAGCAGTGTGTTAAGTACGGTACACAGCCTAACGGCTATATCGACTACGTGAAGGGCGCTAATATCGCCGGCTTCATGAAGGTTGCCAACGCGATGATGGCACAGGGCATCGTTTAAGAGCCCGCAACAAATATTTCGCAAGAAATCAGTCACTTGCGAATTTGTTCCAGCGAATTAAAGAAAAAAAAGTAAGAGTTAGTTCCTTTAGAGAAAGGAATTCTATAATACATATAGGCAAATAGAAATCTACAAGGATACGGACTCTGCCTCACGTGATGTGGTCGCAGAGTAACGGTCCTTGTTTTTTTTCGTTTTATTCTGTTTGCTGCCTTTTTTAACCGACAGTTTAAGCCAAGTAAAGACAAACGTGAATTTGAAAAACATCCTCTTGGGCTTCTGAATATCGTATCAGCCTTGAGGTTTAAAATAATAACAGCCTCTGTTAAGAGGATTCTCACAATCAGGAAAGGAGAACATATTTATGTATGCAATAAGAATCTTGGTCCTGGCATTGTCGATGACAGTGTGTCTTGCCGTGATGGCGCAGACACAACGTGGCAAGGCCTCCTATTATTCGAAGCGTGCCACTGGTGCGCGGACGAGCAGCGGTGAACGGCTACACCATGACAGCCTCACGTGTGCTCACCGGACATATCCATTCGGCACGCTATTGCGTGTCACCAATGAGAACAATGGCAAGGAAGTCATTGTTCGGGTTACCGACCGCGGTCCTCGCGGGCGTGGCAGAATCATTGACTTATCTTACGGAGCAGCCAGACAGCTTGGCATCCTCTCGCAGGGGGTGGCGGTGGTACGTGTGGAGCGTGTACGTACCAACAAGGTGCCGTATCGTCCTGAGCCGGAAGTGGATGATTTGCCGGAATTCGATTTCGAGATTACAGAATATACAGTTCCTGAAAACGGAATTATGCACCTTCCTAAGAAAGGAAAGGTGCATAAATAATTAGGAATTACTTCTTGCTTCTTTTCATCGTATTGACCTTCACCACGGTGACGTACGATACGGGTTTGCCGTCGTGCTCGGCGGAGACGAGCAATCTGGCTTCGCCGTCCTTGATGCGGCGGTCTGCCTTGACGGAAGCGGTGTAGCGTATGCCGCTGCCAGGAGCGATCTGCTCCACCAGAATGCTTGGCGAAATCTGGATATGGCGGTTGTCTTCTGCCTCCTTTACTGTGGGTATGATGCCGAAGACGGGCAGGTCCGAGTGATTATATATCTCGAACACCATCTTGCCTTCTTCGTCGGCTTCCAGTATGCCGTCTCCGTTGGCATCCGTAAAACTGACGTTCTTTATCTCGAGACGTTCTGCTTCAGCCCTTTCCAGCGTGCTTGCGCTGATTGAGGATGAGCCGTATCCGGTGGTGTCTGCATTGAAGTCGATGCAGTCATTGCCAGAATTGGTGGTGTCCACCATCTGCGACGGGTCGATTTCCTGGCTGTCATCCGCACCGTTGTAAGAGTGGGCGTATGTATCGTCGTAAGAGTGGGCGTATGTATCGTCGTCGTATTGCTGATTACGTGCAGCCGCTCTCTTCTGTCTTTGTATGCGTTCGTTGCGTTGTCCGAGCCTCTCGCTCTGTTCTGCCTTAGCCTGTTTGTCAGCTGAATTGCCTATGGCTCCACCCACGATGGCACCTCCTGCCATACCGATGAGCGTGCCGACGTCGCTGCCGCGCGGTCCTCCGGCTATGCCACCGATGGCAGAACCGACGACCGAACCTAACGAACTGCCGGCATAAGCGCCCGCACCAGCTGCCGTCATACAACTGCTTACAAGAACAGCGCCGCTGACCAATAATATCATATCCTTTCTCATGATGTATATCCTCCTTGTTCCTATTTATCTAATTGTCTGATTTTCTTTTTGCAAATATATAAAAAATATGATATAACTACCATATTCTTAATGCTAAAAGAAATATAAAACAATAATCGAAAGGAATTTTAGAACTTCATTACTGATAAAACTACAATTCCTTTCGATATAAAACAGCAATTATCTTTCGCCGTTGAGCGTCGCCTCCAGCTGATGTATCATCTTCGAAGTTTCTGCCGGATCCTTGCTGAGAACGGCGGGAGCAAACTTGCTTACCAAGGCATTGAGCTTCTTCAAGTTGCCCTTCTGTCCGTTACGACGATAGATTTGGCGGAGCTGCCATATCTTTTCGGCGTTCTGGAAGCCTTCCACAAGTCGCTCGAAGCGGATGCTTGGGCGCGGTCCGGGATAGATGCTGTATGTGTCGCCGGCTGCCCAAGTGCGGAAACGTGTGTCGCGCAGAGGGTCTTCCGTCCAGCTGTTCACTGCCCAACGCAGATATCCGTCATAGTCTGCAGCTACCGCATGAATGGCAATCCATGCCGCTTCGGCAGGTGATGAGAACGAGAATGTGCCGGGGAACGGCTCCGTGCAGCACGTGTAATAAGTGCTTATCTGTCCGCGCTCTCGGCGTTGGCGCAGCACTTTGTCAGGGAATTTCTGTCCGTAAGGGATGGAGAGATAATAGAGATCCTGCTGTATCTCGTCATGATAGTTGCCCGCAAGCGTAATCTTGAAGTCAGGATCGGCGTCCTTTATCACCTTGATGGCAGCCTTCATAGCCTCCATTGGGCGTTCGTCCATTGAGATGGCGGTGCGGCTGAACCATCCTTTCTGGCGCAGATGACGGGCGAAGTCGCGGAGGAAACCGCCCCAATAGACAGCGTAGGCAGAGTCGCCCGGCTCGGCACGCACAAACTGTACGCGGTTTGTAGCCTCGTCATAATAGTCGAAACTGAGGTTCCAGGGTATCATGGTGTAGCACGAGATGAGCGCATCACGCATGCCAACCTCTTCCGTCATAAACTCCACCCACTTGTCGAATACTGCATAGCTGTACGTCCACGTACCGTCGATGTGGCGGATGCGTGTCACCATGCTGTCGTATGGGTCGAAGGTCTGACCGTTCCACGGCTTGTGCATGATGGAAGCCGTGATGGCGTGCTGTCCGGCGTCAGCCAGCATGCGCATTATAGGCAGCATGGCGTCCATGTGTTCGCGGCTCCATGGCTCCACGCCATAATAGCGAGCCACGGCGTAAGGGTTCTGCCAAAGGTCGATGTTGAGGTGCCATTTCGACGGTTCGGTAAGCTCACGGTCCGTGACTTTCAGCTCTATCTTCAGCTTTTCGTCCTTCATTCCCTTGCCGCTTACGCACAATGTGCCCTCGTAAATGCCCGGCTTGGCGTCGCGCGGCACACGGATGTTTAGCCAGATGGGTTGTGTGGAAGTTCGTTTTACAGCCAGATATTTATTCGTGTCGAGCACGTCAGCTACAAGCGACGAATCCCAATCAGCCTTATTGTCGCGACAACCGCAGCCTCCTTTTCCGTCTTTATTGAGTTCGTCGGTCATGACGTATCGCACGAAATAAGGCTGGGCGTTCTCTGACTTTATCACGTTGCCCTTGGCAGATCGGAGGTCTGAGACGCTGAGGCTGACGTTGTCAAGGTCGCGGAGCGTATAGATGACAGCCTGAGCGTTGACACGTTCGCCGCGCCAAGCCGACTTTCGGAGCGTGCGCGAGGCTGACAATGCGGTTGGAACCGCATGTTTGCCGTAGCGTACGTCGGTGGAAGCCCATGCCGTACGGACGCTGTCGCATCCCAGGCTGCGTGTCCAAAGCTCGATGGGGTCGTGCGGCTTGGGGTCGGTAAGCTCCTCGTATTGTCCTAAAGGCATGGCTGCCTTGTCGTGCTTCTGCGCCTGTGAAGCGATAGGCGAGATGATGGAGGCTGCTATAATTAATGTAAGCAACAAGAGTGGTGCGTTATTTATTCTCATATCTCGTTATTATTATATGTCTATACGTTTGTTTTACTTCACCATTATCTTCTTTCCTTCCACCATGTACACGCCCTTGTCGAGGCGGATGTCCTTATTGCCCTGCACCATGCCTCGGAAAGCCGTGCGTCCGGCTATGTCGTTGATGGTAACGATGCGCTCTTCGGGCGTTACGATGCGTATGCCGCCGTCCGTGGCAAAGACGTCCACGTTGCGGAGGTTGTCCGTATTGATGTTGCCGATGGCTGTTGAGGGTGGGAGAGTGGCGTTTTGTCCGTCCTTCTGATACAGTCGTACATAATCGAAGAAGGTCTCGTACGTGAACGAAATGTCACAAGGACGTGCCCACGAGCCGTCGCCTACACTCTGATTGAGGATAAGATAGAAAGGCTTGTCGAAGGGCCACTGTCCCTTGTTGAGCATGTCGGCGTTCTTCGACTTTGCGTATGAGAACACCTTCACGCCGTCAACGAACCATGAGAGAAGCTCCGGCTCCCATTCCATAGCTATGACATGATAGTCTGCAGCATTGGTGTAAATGCCACCGGAGTTAGGCTTTGCCTGATTGAGGTCGTAAGTAACGTGTGTGTGAACGGTGTGGTAAGTGCGTCCGTCAGCGTCGATCTGTTCCCAAAGGTCAATCTCACCGCACGTCGGCCATCCTGCCGAACCGTCCTGCGGCATCATCCAGAAGGCGGGGAAGTTGCCCGTATGCGGCGTAGTGCGCAGTCGTCCCTCGATGCGTCCGTACGTGAAGTTCATCTTTCCGGCGCTTTCCACGGCACCGCTTATCATGTCCACGTTGCCTTCCTCGTCGATGTCGTTGGCTATGCAGCGTGTCACGAGATTGCCGTCCTTGATGTTCGCCGTGCGCTTCTGGCCCTCTTTGGTCTGCGCAGTGAAGCGTTTCCATGTGGGATTCTCGCGTGAGCAGCGGCTCCAGTTGGCTTCGTTCGGCATCGTACCGTCCTCGCCGTTGAATTCATCGGCGAACACCAGCTTGTATTCCTCCGTTCCGTCCGGCTCGAACACCGCCGTTACCAGCACGTCGCCGTCTACGTTCTTGCCGTCGATGGTGAATGTTTCGTCCGCTTCAGCGTCCGTCACGTCATACTCGTCCCACTGCTTCACGCCGTCAACGTATTGTCCGCCCTTGATGTTCTGTCCGTGGCGCACCTTCACGCCCTTCAGCTGATAACCCTCGGCAGGAGCCACAGGCATAAGATAGATGGGCTTGCCCTTTGCCACTGTGGTCGGTACGCCCGAAAAGTCGTCGCCAACTATGTGTCCGCCGATGGCGTTAATTTCCAGTTTTACGTTGTCAGACTGAGCCAATACGGGCGAGACTGCTGACATTGCGCTTATGCACAATGCTATGGGTATGATATGATTCTGTTTCATGATTAGTTTTTATATGTATAAGTAATGTTTATGTAAAGGTAAGGTTATTTATCCGGTTGACAAAGGAAAACCTTGTTTTGTGATTCTTTTTTTAAGTTATGGCGTATTTTTATAAAGCTAAACGACTGAAAATCTAAAAATTAATGTAATTTTGTGTACTGATAGGTTGATATAAAAATATTTCAGAAATACATTTACCGATATGACTAATCTTCTTCTATTACAATACACTTGCTTTCTTGTGTCACTGTTATTAGCGCCTATAATAATAGTGTCGTATTTCATACAGGAAGGTACAAATCGCAGATATGAGCGTTCCCGCTGGATGCTGGTCACTGCCGTACTCCTTCTTGCTCTCCATTATTTTCTTCAGATGCGCTTTTCCATCCGTGCCACCACTGACGCCGGCGCCACGGTGGTGAACATCCTCTTCTATACTCCCGCTGCCTTTCTCTTCTCCGGCTCAGTACTCGGACTTGAAGGCGACCGTCGGCGATTCCGTAGCTATGTGTTGTTCGGAGCCATGTGTACCTTTCTCATACTATTGCTGTTTTTTATAGGGTGGCTGAGAAACGGCTGTCTGGAGATGCCATACGTGCAACCCATAATGCATGCCGTGTACTTCGTGGTAATGACTGTGTTTGTGCTTGTTCCGTGGAAGGCTATAAAGCGTAGCCGTAAGAGGGTAATCAACGAGACCGGTGGCGACATCGTACCATACAAGCGCTTTGTCGGCTCTGCCTATCTGCTGATGAGCACCACATTGTCCGTGCTTGTCATTGCGATAGTCTGGCGACCTTTGCTTTTCATAATAGCTCCGTTCGGACTCTTTGCTATCTTCTTTTACGTCCTCTGCTTTGTCTATCTCGGTTTCGGCATGGCATCCATCAGGGACGTGCTCGATGAGGATGTGTCGAATGAAGAATCGTGCGGAGCTGATGATGATTCGGACAATAAGGAGAAAGAATCTGTGCTTTACCCTGCAGAAATGGCGGAGAAGGTGGGTATGGCATTGGATAAATGGGTGAAAGAAGGCGGTTATCGCGACTCGAGCACTAATATTTCAAAGGTGTCGCGTGAGGTTTTTCTTTCGCGTCGCGAACTGAGCGAGTATTTTGACCTGCATCTGCATTCCACATTCCGTATCTGGCTTTCCGACATCCGACTGGTGGAAGCCCAGAAGATGATAGCTGCGCATCCGGAGTACAGCAACGACACCATCTCCTCTTCCTGCGGCTTTTCGTCACGTAGCCAGCTCTACAAAATCTTCAGCGACAAGCTCGGAATGTCGCCAAAGCAGTGGAGAGAAAAGTTAGATATGGAGGAACAAAAGGGGCAAAATTCGTATGAAGACGAGTGAAAAATACCCTTAGTTGTCCGATTTGATAGGAATCAGACACCTAAATCAAGGGAATCGGACACATACGCATAGGAATCAGACACTTTTTTTCGAACTTTTTCTATATCTTTGTGATATCAAAAGTGTGGGGTGCCATACTTTTTCATCAACCTATTAATTTCAAAAGCACGAATAGATTGAGAGAATAATATGGGCATATTTCCAGTAAAGCAGAACAGAAAGTAGACAGTAATATGTACAGATGTTACAAATAAAGAATCACACAAGTAATGCCCATAACGAAACCGATAAGATTTTTAAAAAGGCTGCAGCAAGTGATTGCCGCAGCCTTTTATTGTATATGGATTAGCTTCTTTTTAAATTCCGATAACTTCCATATTGACCTCTTGTTTTCTTTTTCTTTTATTCTCCGATGAGCGTTATTCCGTTGTCGGAGATGGTAATGAGTCGGCGCTTATACAGGTCGCCCACCGCACGCTTATACACCTTCTTGCTCACCTGGAAGCGATGCTTGATGTCCTCGGCGTCACTCTTGTCGCCAAGGTCGCAGTGTCCGCCGTTGTCGCGCAGATACTGTAGGAGCGTTTCGGAGAAGTCGAGTGTCTGCTGGCGGCCCGTCGGCTGCAGCGTCACGTCAATCTTTCCGTCTGGACGAACCGTAGATATATATCCCTTCACACGGTCGCCGGTGTGCAGATAGCGGAACACCTGGTCTTCGTATACCAGTCCGGGGTAGCAGTTATCAATGATGACCTTGAATCCCATCTCAGTCTTCTGCCACACCAGAAGTTCTACTTCCTGTCCGTTCTTGTAGTAGGGATGGCGTTCGCTGAAGTAGCGTTCCACCTTTGCTGAAGCCACGATGCGATAGCTGTCCTCGTCGATATGTACGTGTACGATGTATTTCTCGCCCTTCTGCATGCGCATCTTCTGTTCGCGGAACGGACAGAAAAGGTCCTTCATGAGTCCCCAGTTGAGGAATGCGCCGTACTCGTTCACCCACGCTACCTCAAGGTAAGCGAAGTCGCCGACCTTGCAAAGCGGATGCTCAGTAGTGGCGACCGGACGTTCGTCCTGGTCAAGATAGACAAACACCTCCAGCTCGTCGCCGGGCTTGACGCCCTCTGGTACGTAACGTGACGGCATCAGAATCTCTCCCTCGTCGCCGCCGTCGAGATAAATTCCGAAGTCAACTTCCTTGACTACGGTCATCTTATTGTAATCTCCAAGTTTTATCATATAATATATGTTAGGGTGATTTTTTATATTATTCTGAAATTTCTGATGAATCAGATTGTTCTTTCTCCGGCTCCACGATGCGTCCGTCCACGATGTGAATGGTGCGGTCGGTGATGGAGGCGAGGTGTTCGTCGTGTGTGACGATGACGAAGGTCTGTCCGAACTTGTCACGCAAATCGAAGAACAGCTGGTGGAGTTCTGCCTTGTTCTTCGAGTCGAGCGAACCTGAAGGCTCGTCAGCGAATACCACGGCAGGATTGTTTACGAGAGCGCGAGCCACTGCCACACGCTGCTTCTCGCCGCCTGAAAGTTCTGCGGGCTTGTGCGAAGCGCGGTCTGCCAGTCCCATAAACTCCAGCAGTTCCATGGCGCGTTCCTTGGCTTCCTTCGGGTTCTTGCCTCCGATGTATGCGGGGATGGTGATGTTCTCCAGCGCCGTGAACTCAGGAAGGAGCTGATGAAACTGGAACACGAAGCCGATATGACCGTTGCGGAACTTGCTCAGCTCTGACGAACTCAGCTTGCCTACGTCCACACCGTCCACCATAATGGATCCGCTGTCCGCCTTGTCGAGTGTGCCCATTATCTGCAGCAGCGTGGTCTTGCCGGCACCGCTCGGTCCGACAATGCTTACCACCTCGCCCTTGTTGATATGCAGATTGATGCCCTTGAGCACCTGGAGGGAGCCGAAACTCTTGGTTATGTTCTTTATGTCTATCATAATTTTCTTCGGATGTTAATGTTTTGTCAGTTTATATAGCTTTCTTCTTACCCACGTTATTTTCCTGCCAACCCACTTGTGCATGGTTTCGTACAGGCTCATGTCCTCGGTATGCTGCGACTGTGCGAAGGTCATCTCCTCCATTGCGTCGCCGTGCTGGTCGGGGAAGATAATCATGATGTTCTTTCCGGAGAAGTGGTTCTGTATCTCGTCCGGCAGTCGTTCCAAGGCGTTCTTGTGCGACACGGTGCCCTTACGCGCCGTCACGACTATGAAGAGATGGTCATCTGATATGGATGAGGCTATCTGTGGCATCTCCATCCAGTGGTCCATACGTCTCAGCGATACGCGCATTGCGGAATGGCGGTTGCGGATGTATTGCTCGATGAGGGGCAGCACGTCGTCGCGACCGTAGAACTCGGTCTGGCACTCCATATTCATGGCGAGACGGCAGACACGCTCCAGCCAGCGATAGAAGCCCGGCTCGAACTGTGCCCTTGACGGAACAGCCACGTGTATGCGGCGTATGGTGGAGAGGGGCTGGCAGAGACGCGCCATTATTATCTGCGAGTTGAGGCCGTTGAAGAGGCTCTGATGGAAGGCGCCCCAGAACTTCTGCGACACCTCCTTGTGCATGTGCATACCGATGAGCACGTCGGTGGCGCGGAATTCCTTGAAGGCATGTCTGATGCCGTTGGCGATGTTGGCAGCCACACGCACCTGCGTGGTCATGGTCATGTCGGCAGATGCGGCGTACTTTGCCATGCGGTCGAGCAGTTGCTGTCCCTGCTCCTGGTGTCTGCGCATGTCTTCATCGTCGTAAACCACGTTCAGACCCACGAGCGTCGTCGTGTTCTTGGCGTTGCGCATCATCATAGCCACGTTCACGAGGCGCTGGGCATACTCAGGATACTTCATCGGGATGAGAATCTTCTCTTCCGTCAGCTTCGTGTCCTTCTCGTCTGCTATTTCCTTGTCGCGCAGCGTGATCTGCTGTGCGGCTTGTTCCGTAATCATGGACGATATGATGCAAGTGAAGAGAATCATTATGACGATGCCGTTGAGCATGTCGTCATTGACGAGCGACTGTCCGGGCGCTGTCTCGATGTTCATGCCAATCATCAGCATGGCGATGGCTCCTGCCGCATGCGCCGACGTCAGACCGAACATCATGTTGCCCGATGATATCGGCAGACGGAACAGCTTGCTGGCGATATAGGCTGCGAGTGCCTTGCCCAACGTGCCGAATCCGGCCACGATAAGCACCACCATGAGGATGTTGCCGCCTTGGAAGAGCATGCGCACGTTGATGAGCATGCCAACGCCGATAAGAAAGTAGGGGATGAAGAGGGCGTTGCCGATAAACTCGATGCGGTTCATCAACGGCGATACGTGCGGTATGTAGCGGTTGAGAATCAGTCCGGAGAGGAACGCACCGAAGATGCCTTCTATGCCAACCGACTCGCCGAGCGTGGCGCTCATGAAGAGGATGGCAAGCACGAATATGAACTGCATGACGGCATCGCTATAGCTTCTCAAGAACCAGCGTGTAAGGCGAGGGATGATGAGCGCCAGCGCCACGCTGTAAAGCACAAACTTGCCCGCGAACCATAGCCAGAACCCGAATGTGGTCTCGCCCTTGTATGCCTCCACGACGGCTGCCAGTACGAAGAGCGCCAGCAGCAGGGCTATCATCGACGAACCTACCGAAAGCACCACGCTGGGCTTCTTCTGCAGGCCGTAACGTCCCACGATGGGGTAGGCAATGAGTGTGTTTGACGCCATGATGCATCCAAGGAGCAATGAGGCTATCTGTGAGTAATGGAGCAGGGTGAGGCTTGCTACGTAAGTGATAATCAGCGGAATGGCGAATGTCAGCAGTCCGAAGACGCCGAACCGTCCCTTGTTTCGGCGCACGCCGTCGGTATCCATCTCAAGGGAAGCAAGGAACATGATATAGTAGAGTCCCACTTTGCCGAACAGCTCGAAGGAGTTGTCGCGTTCAAGGATGTTGAATCCATACTTGCCCACGGCAACGCCAGCCAACACCATGCCGATGATGTGGGGGATGCGCAGCTTGCCCATGATGATAGGGGCGAAAAGGATGATAAGCAGCACCACGAAGAAGATGATTGTGGGGTTGGTTATCGGAAAATAGCTGGCGATGTCGGTCATATAATTATGTGTATATTTGTATAATGCAAAGTTACACATAAAAATCCGTAATCTTATTATGATGCCAATAAAAAGAAAGCAGTGCTGACTGTATGGGGATGCAGAAAGTCATGCTTCCCCATCAGTTTGCACTGCTAAAACCTATATTATCCTAATTATACCTCAATTGTTTCGAGTTATAAAATTTCATCATTCTCTGCATTAGTATCTTGCTGAGAATTCGCTTACGTTCAGAACGCGGAACAGGAAGTCGTCTTCGTCGTCCATGTAGTCCTGATAAATGCGCATCTTCTTGCCGTCGAAGCGTACTGTTACGTCTGCGTAATCGTCGTCGTCATCGTCATAGTCGCCGATTTCGAACGGCTCCCAGCAGCGAAGGATGCCGTAATTGGTGTCTTTCCATTCCCAACGACCAATCTCTACGTCGCCGTCCATATAGAAGCAAACGAATGTGCCGCAGGGCGAGAAGATGGTGCGGTAGCAGTAGTCGTCCTTGTCGTCAAGGATGTCATCCTCGTCGAAGTCCCATTGCTTGCCTTCAGGCGATAAGGTTACCTCCTGGTACACTCTGCCGAGATTCAGCCATTGCTTGCCGTAAGCGAAGTAAACGCCGTTGGCGTAAAGCCATGTCTCCGAGCTGTCCATTCTCCATGAGCGGCAGAGCTGGCGTATAGCTGGGTCTGGCTTATACTGGAAGTCGATGTCTACTACGATGGTGATGTCCACACCGAAGCTGTTGGTGTACGTAATGGTGGCGTAACCGGTGATGCCGTTATCCTTGATGCGGATTGTGGTCTGGTTGCTAAGCTGGTAAACGCCGTCCTTTACGCGTGTGTATGTACCGTATATATACAGGCCGTTATCAATGATGATGGTGCCTTCTGCGTCAACGGCGCGTGTCTTCATACGCTCTGTGCCATGCTTCTTGAAGATTGCTGTAGATCCGTCAGCCTGGCGTGTCACGCCGACAGTCTGCTGCTGTGCCTTCTTTGCCTTTGGTGTGGTGATGAGGAAGTGTCCGTCTGCGAAGAGCTCTATGGAGTTGAACTCCTGCTCAGTCTTGCCGTCACCCCAAGTCTTTACGTCCATCTTGATGGCGTCCTTGGCATATTGCTCGTCAGCGTTGTTGCCGAGTGTGAATTCTGTGGAAGGTTTTGCACCGTCAGGGAATTGTGACTGCTTCTCGTTATCGTCGCTGTCACATGCCACGAAGCCTAATGAGGCGATGGCAATAATTAATGAATAAAGAATGTTTCGTCTCATAATGTTTGGTTTTTTAGTTGTTAGTAAAATATGGAAGGTTATGTATTATAACCATTATCGCTTTATTTGCTTACAAATCCGAAGATTTGAGGCTTGTTGGGTTATGTGGTTGCAAAGATATGTAATATAGTTTACATTTGCAACACTTCAGAAATAGAATAATTTATAGGAATTTCTAACGAAATCTAATTATTGTAAACAAACTGACTGTGTGGGCACAAAAAAAGGCATTTGGTTTATTTTTGTAAAAACCAAATGCCCTGATGTCTTGCTTTTTGCATGTCAATGGCATGATAAAAGCGATATTTAATCCATTGTATCAGTCGAGCTGTAGTGGGTCAGCGGAAAAGTACTGGGGGTGTTTTTTATTTCATAGTATTTTGTATCTTTGCATTATGAACATGCTTGAACAATTAGCCCGTCTAGTTCTTCCCAAAGAAATACTAGACAATTTCGATATCG
>NZ_NOVE01000059.1 GCF_002265625.1 Prevotella sp. 885 | reverse complement strand
AAGCTAAAAACATTCAGGGCTGAATTCAGAGGAGTGAATGATCTGAAGTTCTATCTTTATAGGGTAAAACAGTTATTTGCATAAGGAAATGCAGATTGTTAAAAACACAACAATATTATTTGAGCCGAATTAAGGATAAACATACAAAGATACGTATATGACACGAAACAAGATTGTCTACATTGCTATTGTGGCGTTGCTCGGAGCGTCACTTCTGCTTGGTTTCGCCGAAGAAGTGTTCCATTTGGATTTGGGCAGCGCTTCATGGGCAGCACATTGGGCAACGTCGCCCGTGGCTTTGGCATTGGGCTTCGCCTTCGCCCTTATCTTCGGCAAGACCTTCCCCGACTTCAACAAGGTGATGTCGAAGAAGCTCCTTCAGTATTCTGTCATCGGACTTGGCTTCGGAATGAACGTCAATGCGGCGTTAGCATCCGGAAGCGAGGGAATGATGTTCACCATTGTGAGCGTGTTCGGCACGTTGGCTCTTGGTTGGCTGTTCGGCAGAAAGCTCCTTAAGGTGGACTCGCAGACCAGTTATCTGCTCAGTTCGGGTACCGCCATCTGTGGTGGTTCGGCTATAGCCGCCGTCGGTCCCATCATACGTGCCAAGGCGGAGAGCATGTCTGTGGCGCTCGGCGTGGTGTTCGTGCTCAACGGCATTGCCCTCTTCGTATTCCCATACATCGGCGACTTCCTTGGTATGACGATGAAGCAGTTCGGTATGTGGGCGGCAATAGCCATCCACGACACGTCTTCAGTAGTGGGAGCAGGTGCGGCTTACGACCAGATGCATCCCGAACTGGTGGCATCGCAGGGTGTCAGCGCCTTGGAAGTGGCAACCACCGTCAAGCTTACGCGTGCCTTGTGGATAGTCGTTCTGGCTCTCGTCACTCCCTTCTTCTTCCGTCAGTCGTTGGCAGTGGAGAGCGGCAAGCAGAAGCCGTGGTATTCATGTGTCCCACGATTCATCATCTGGTTTATCATTGCCATCCTCTTCAATACCTACATCCTCAGCAATGCCTCGCTCCTTGGTGACAGCGTAGCCGGCATGGGTGGCGCATTCAGTGGAGCCGTCAACAAGCTTGCCAAGCACCTCATCACCCTCTCGCTCTTCTTCATCGGAGCTTCGCTCACCCGCGAAACCCTGCGCAGCGTAGGTGCACGCCCACTCGTCCAAGGCATTATGCTATGGATAAGCATCAGCTTGCTGAGCTTAGCGTATATTGAATTTGGAATTACGAATTAGGAATTTGCAGTGGAGGAAGTAAAAACTAAAGAAACAATGAAAATAGCGTAATGAGCAAGGATGTGCAAGTCAAAAATAATAAAATGAGAAGAAAAGGCTCCTACAGTTTGCCTTTTCTTCCTATTTGTTAAGTTTTGAATTGATAGAATAAAACATGTACTTCATGTCTTTCTGTCAAAAAACATGTACTTCATGTCTTCCTGTCAAAAATCATGTCTTCTTGTCTAAGATTTTAGAACGGGAACAGCAGCGGCAATACGCCTATCATTACGATTCCCATTATTATCTGCAACGGCAATCCCACCTTTACATAGTCCATAAACGTGTAGCCGCCTGCCTGCATTACCAGTGCGTTTGGCGGCGTAGAGAACGGTGAGGCGAAGCACATGCTTGCTCCCAAGGTCACGGCGAACAGCATGGGGTAGGGGCTTACGCCGATGGCAGCTGCCGAAGTGAGAGCAATGGGCGACATAAGCACAGCCGTAGCCGTGTTGCTGATAAACATTGTGAGGAACGATGTGGTGAAGTAAATGCCGGCTAGAAGAGCATAAGGACTTGCCTGACCGAGATTGTCGGCAAGCAGACTTGCCACGAGAGCCGATGCTCCCGTCTTCTCCAATGCCACCGACATCGGTAGCATGGCGGCTATGAGCACAATGCTCTCCCAGTTGATGGTCTTGTAAGCAGCCTCCACGGAGCGAATACATCCACTAATGACCATCAGCAGTCCGGCTATCATTACGGCTGTGACGGGAACTACGGGGATGAAGTCGAACACCATCATCGCTATCATGGCGAGCATTATGACACCGGCAAGCGGAGCCTTATAGTCAAGCGTCACACGTGATGCCTGCTCCAACGGCTGACCAATGACCACGATGCCTTCAGCCACATCAGCGATGCGCTGTATGTTATTCCATTTCCCCTGAATCAGAAGAATGTCGCCCTGACGGAACTCCATGTCCGCAAGGTTGTCATTGACGTAGCTGTCGCCACGTCTTACGCCCAGCACGTTAACATTATAGAGTCGGCGCAGACCGGCATCCTTCAGCGTCTTGCCGCACAGACGAGAATTGTGCATCAGCACTATCTCGGCTATACCTATATCATAGAACGCTATTTCTTCTGTGGCTTTCTTCAGTCCCATGTCAGAAGCAAGGTTTTCCGCCTGCTTGCAGTCGCCGCTCACATATACGATGTCGCCGTCCGTAAGCTTCGTGTCAGGTCCAGCAAGACGCTGCTCCACCTCCTTCATCAGCGGCGAATGGCCTTTCTTTATGCGTCTTACCTCCAGTACAGTCAGTCCGTAACGGTGGTGAATGTCCATTTCGGCAAGAGTCTTACCGTTGGCAAGTGAGTCGGCTCCGACGGTGAAGACGGCGAGATTGTCCGTAAGACGATATTCTTCCATGAGGTCGTCCAATGACTTGCCGCGTGCCGGACGGCTCTCTCCGTCTTGGTTCTTGCTGCCGTTAAGGAAGCGCTTGCTGAGAGGCAGCAGCACGATGATGCCCACCACGATGCAGACAATGCCTACAGGGAGGAAGCTGAAGAAGCGAAGCGGCTCGAAGCCGTTCTCCGTCAGCGCGTCCTGGATGACAAGGTTGGGAGGCGTACCGATCAGAGTGAGCATGCCACCCATACTGCTGGCGAACGCCAATGGCATAAGCAGGCGGCTCGCCCTTATCTTAGCTTTCTGTGCCAGACTCACCACGATGGGCATCATGAGAGCCACGGTGCCGGTGTTGCTGACGAAGGCTCCGATGACAGCCGTCACCACCATAAGCAGCAGAAACAGTCCTAACTCGTTGTCGCCAGCCAATGTCATCAGCTTGCCCGACGCTTTCTTAGCCAGTCCTGTCTGCACGATGGCACCGCCCACGACGAACAGTCCCACCATCATTATCACCACTGAGTTGGAGAATCCCGAGAGAGCCTCCTGCGGAGTGAGTATTCCTGTGAGCAAAAGGGCGACGAGGGCGCACAAGGCGACGAGGTCGGAACGAACTTTGCCCATGGCGAAGAATACTGCCGATAGGGCGAGGATAATGAGTGTTGTTATCATATTATGTGTTGTCTGTAGTCTGTCAGGTGATTTAAGTGTATCAGATAACTACTCCCGTTCCGCTGCATGTAACCATCAGCATCGAACCAGTCTCTCCTACAGTTTCATAGTCAAGGTCGATGCCCACAACGGCGTTGCATCCCATCTCGCTGGCTCTATCTATCATTTCCTGCATGGCTGTGTCTTTAGCTTCGCGCAGCACCTTCTCGTACGATCCGCTTCGTCCGCCGAAGAAGTCGCGTATGCCAGCGCAGAAGTCCTTTATGAAGTTGGCACCGATAATGGTTTCTCCAGTAACAATGCCTCTGTACTCTTTAATGGGGTGTCCCTCAAGGGTTGGTGTTGTTGATAAAATCATAATTGTATTATTTAATTTGGTTCACTTATATAGACGTACAAGAAGTATGTAATGTTGCATCGGAAGTGGCGTTTTTTCGATAAATTAACGAAAAATTATTACTACGTAAGCACGATTTTAAACAGTCTGTCCCTCCTTTCCTGCACTTCAATCCTAAAACGCAATTACATGGGTTGCACAGTATGCTTATTATGCTTAACTTTGCATTATAGGAGCACGTACAGTACCCCTTTTTAATATGCGATTTGATTTAATAATAGTGTAAGAAAATAATATTTGTATAATATGTACTAAATGTTGGAGAAAATGTTCATTTTTACATGTAAATATACTAACTTTGCACCTACAAAATTCTTTAAAATCTAATGAGCACAATTATTGATTATCTTGACAAAGCGGACGCAAGCACGACAGTGGCACTCAACTTCGACGGAGGCAGCATAATGGACTCCATGTCAGAGGTTTTCTCTTCCCGCCTGTTGTGGGTGCCGATAGCCTTGGTGTTCCTTTATCTTCTCTTTAAGGCGGATGCAAAGAACAGACAGCGCGTGCTGATAATCCTGGCCGTAGCTCTGACCGTGACGCTCTGCGACCAGCTGACGTCCCACGTCATGAAGCCTTACTTCGCGCGTCTTCGTCCGTCGCATACGCCGGGCGTGGAGAATCTGCTCCATTACGTCAACGGATATCGAGGCGGTCAGTACGGCTTCTGCTCCAGTCATGCGTCCAACTCGTTCGGCGTGGCAACCTTCATAACGCTGATGACGAGGCGTATGAGGATTGGCTTCGCCTTCTTCGCACTCTCGCTTTGCGTGGCATACTCGCGCATCTATCTCGGCGTACATTATTTCGGCGATGTGTTCGTAGGCACAGCCATCGGCATAGCCATAGGCTTCCTCGTCTTCTATATGCTTCCGAAGAACTGCCGTCAGATATGGCTCTCAAGACGTGTTGCCCAGAAACGCTGCGCAGACATGGAGCGTCTGACCTCCAATGGCAGTCGTCTCCGTCTCCCCGTCTTCCTCCGCCCCGCCTTCTATCGTACAGCCAAGCGCCGTTACATTAATAATATGTAGGAATATTAAATGATATACAAAACAAGGGTGTGCATTCTTTTCCTGTTCAAGGAAGAATGCACACCCTAATTGTTTTAATTCAAAACTCCTAACTCCTAATTCATTTCGCCCGTTCTCCCCACAGCGTCTGATAGTCGCGCTTGGCGGCAGGGGCTGTCCATTCTGTCGGTACGAACTGCCAGTTGTTGTGGGTTTTAGGAGTGATGGGCGAATGCTTGCGCACGTACTTTATTATGTAGTCGCGCATGGTGTAGTTGCCTCGCCATGTGATGCGGCTCTCGAGCTGCGCCTTGTCTATTCCTGCACCCTTGGTGAGCAGTCCGCCACCACCTGCGGCACGATAGCTGTTTACAGCCACGCGATATGTGCGGGTCTCGTCAAACGGCGTGCCGTCCGCCATGCTCTTTATGACGATGCGCTCTCCGTTAGGCTTCGTTACGTCCACGTCGTAGATGATGCCGGCAGCGGTATCGAGGTTGTAGAAAGGCTTCTTCAGTCCGAAGAACTTGTCGCGTGACGCGTCGCGGTTATTCATACATATAAGGTGGTCGTCGGGAGATGTCATTGTTGTCACCCATCCGTCATAGCTCTTCTCAAGATACTGACGAATCTCTTTGCCCGTCATCGTCATTACGCACAGATCGTTCTCGTAGCTGTAGAGCTTATACATGTCAGCCAAAGTTGCCGGACCGCTCTTCACGGTTACGTCAAACGACAGCGGACTGGCAAACGAAATGTCTGCGCCACTTGTGCTCAGCATCACGTCATGCACGAAGTCTACGAGTGTGCTCGGACCGAAATAGCAATCGCGTGACGTCATAGACGTCGTGAACGAGCCGACTTCCGTACCCACGTATTTCTTCACTTCGTCTATCTGACTTTCGAAGGCGTCCATGTATTTCTGATTGACAGGGCGCTTGCCCATGTCCACGATGTTCACTTTCAGCTTCTTGTTACGTCCCTTCTTGCTCACCTCAAGCTCCGCGTCGGCAACGTACATGGCGTTGTTGGCAGGATTGACGATGACGGTTACGGATCCGTCCGCGCTCTTCACCTCCTCGTAATGAGTGGAGTGGTCGTGTCCGTAGAATATCACGTCGAAGCCAGGCACCTGGCGCGCGATGTCGTGTGTGGCGTCGTTTAGCGAACCATTGGTGAGGCTGCGGTCGTTGATGCCGGTGTGGAACAGTCCCACGATGACGTCAGGGCGTTCCTTCTTCTTCACCACCTCCATCCATTTGCGTGCTGACGATACGGCGTCCTCAAAGCGGAGTCCGCTCCACAGCTCCTCCGACAACCATGAAGGCACACCCGGCGTAATCAGTCCTATTACGGCTATCTTGATGCCGTTGCGCTTGAAGACGGTGTAAGGCTTCATGTAGGGTAGACCGGTGGCAGTGCTGACAATGTTGGCTCCAAGCATAGGGCACTTCAGTTCCTTCACCCACTTGTCGTAAACGTCATGTCCTGTCTCCACGTCGTGGTTGCCCATAGTCTGCACATCGTAGCGCATGAAGTTGCTCACCGATGCCGCGATGTTCTCAGCGTCGGTCTTTTCATAATTATAATATGTGACGACGGGTTGTCCTTGCAGCACGTCGCCGGCGTCCATCAGCAACAGACGGTCACCGTAGATGGTGCGGAGCGAGTCGACGTAAGACGACACACGTGCGAGCGAGCCGTTTGAAGGCTGCTGATTGATGAAGTCGTACGGAAAGAAGCGTCCGTGCACGTCGGTCGTCTCTATCATTCTTATCTTTACAGTCTTGTCCGTTTTGCTTCCTGCATAGGAGGCAGCGGATAAGGCGAAAGCCATAAACATGGTCGCCAATGCCTTGGTATGATTTGTTTTCATCATATAAATTGTTAGTGTTTAGACTTTCAAAGTTACGGCTTTTGCGCTATATCCACAAATAAAAAGCATGGTTTCGGCACGTGGTTGGAAAATAAAGGGTAATTTTGCACTATAATATATCAACAAACAAACATCTATGAACAAATCTACATTACTAAGCGTGGCTTTTGCTGCTGTGATGTCCCTTGGCTCGCTGTCGGCAAACGCACAATCTCTTTCTCCCTCAACCAAATGGCATTGGAATAAAGGCAAGATAATGATTGAGTCGCCCGAACGTCCCGCAGGACAGAAGGACGTGCTCGGACTGGCGCTCCCGAAGATGAAGACGGTGCGTGTGGGCTTTGTCGGTCTTGGCATGCGCGGACCGAGTGCAGTAGCGGATTTCGCCCTGATACCAGGCGTGGAGGTGGTGGCTCTCTGTGATTATGTGGAGGCACGTGCCGCCAAGCAGAACGAGACGCTTCGCAAGCACGGACTGGCTCCTGCCGCCGTTTATTCCGGTGAGAAGGGCTATGAGGAGCTTTGCCGTCGCGACGATATCGACCTTGTATACATAGCCACCGACTGGGAGCATCACGCCATTGTGGCTAAGTATGCCATGGAGCACGGCAAGAACGTAGCTGACGAGGTGCCCTCGGCTATGAATCTGGAGGAATGCTGGGAGCTTGTCAATCTGGCTGAGCAGAAACAGCTCAACTGCATGATTCTCGAGAACTGCTGCTACGACTGGTTTGAGATGCGCACTCTCAATATGGCGCAGCACGGAGTGTTCGGTGAGGTTCTGCGTGCGCAGGGTGCATACATCCATAACCTTGACGAATTCTGGGACTATTACTGGAAGAATCCTAACGGTTCGGACCCCGAACAGCTGGGATGGCGTCTGAAATATAACCGTGAGAACCGTGGTGACATTTATGCCACACACGGTCTTGGTCCGGTGGCGCAGCTCCTCGACATTCATCGTGGCGACCGTATGGCTACGCTTGTTGCTATGGACACGAAGAGCGTGCACGGCAAGGAACTTGTGGAGGCTAAGACCGGCAAGCCGTGTGACGACTTCCGCAACGGCGACCACACCACTACGCTCATCCGCACGGAGAACAAGAAGGTCATCGAGCTGCAGCACGACGTGATGAATCCGCAGCCTTACAACCGCCTCTATCAGCTTACCGGTACGCGCGGATTCGCCAACAAGTATCCCATTGAAGGCTATGCTCTTGACAGCAAGCAGCTTGCAGCGAGCGGTGTGCAGCCTCAGGTGGACAATCTCTCCACGCACAGCTTCATGCCTGAGGCAGAGAAGCAGGCTCTCGAAGAGAAGTATGAACATCCCATTCTCAAGAAGTTCGGCAAGCTGGCTAAGGAAGTGGGAGGACATGGCGGCATGGACTTCATCATGACAGCACGCCTCGTCTATTGTCTGCAAAACGGTCTGCCGCTTGACATGGACGTTTACGACCTGGCTGAATGGTGCTCCATCGCCGAGCTTGGCGCATTGTCAATGGACAACGACTGCGCTCCCGTGGCATTCCCCGACTTCACGCGTGGTCTGTGGAACAAGACTCAGGGCTACAAGCATGCTTATGCCACACCTGAGGAAGAGGCTGCAACGGAGGCAATAGCCAACCGATTCACTCATGCCTACAAGGAAGCCACAGCCAAGCTGAAGCTCTGGACGCTCTACGATAACGTGCAGAACGCCAAGACGGACGCTGCCAAGAAGAAGGCACAGACCGTGTTTGACAAGGCAGTGGCAAAGGCTAAGGCAATGGCATACAAGGCCGTCAAGTAAAGTATTCTCACGCATGGGACACTAAGCAATAAGAAGACAGCGTTTCTTGCGTTTATTCAGATATTTTTTGTATATTCGCATCGTAATAGAAAACAACCCAAGAGTATGGCAAGAAAACTATATCCTTTAGGCATACAGACATTCTCGGAAATCCGCATGAATGACAATCTTTATATAGACAAGACTGCCTATATATATCGTATGGCGAATTCTGACGGCAAATTCATCTTCTTGAGTCGCCCGCGCAGATTCGGCAAGTCGCTTCTTGTCTCCACCTTGCAGAGCTATTTTGAGGGTCGCAAGGAACTCTTCAAGGGTTTGGCTATAGATAAGTTGGAAAATGATTGGACGGAATATCCCGTGCTTCATTTCGACCTTTCTGGTGGCAAGCATCAGGAAGAAGACCAGCTGAATAGATACCTTGACTATATTCTTAAAGAAAACGAACGCAGGTTCGGCATAGAGTGTGACGCTGTGGATGCCAATGTGCGCCTTGCAAATCTTATTTCTTCCGTCTATAATAAGACCGGCAAGCAGGTGGTTGTGCTTATTGACGAGTATGACGCTCCGTTGCTGGATGTGGTTCATCAGGACGAACGGCTTGAAAGCTTGCGATATCTTATGCGCAACTTCTACAGTCCGTTGAAGCAGTGTGAGCCGATGTTGCGCTTCGTGTTCCTGACGGGTATCACAAAATTCTCGCAACTCAGCATCTTCAGCGAGCTGAACAACATCACCAATATCAGCATGGACGAAGCCTATGCCGGCATTTGCGGCATCACCAAAGAGGAATTGCTTACGCAGATGTCTGACGACATTGACCGTCTTGCCGAAAAAATGTCCGTCACCAGAGAGGAAGCTATACTGCAGCTTACAGACAATTACGACGGCTATCATTTCACATATCCGTCGCCCGACATATTCAATCCTTACAGTCTGCTGAATTGTTTCTCAAAAGAGAAAATCGGGGCTTATTGGTTTGGGTCGGGCACACCGACATTCTTGATAGAAATGATGCGCAAGTTTAAGGTTCTCCCCTCAAGCATCGGCAATATCTACGCCAAGCTGTCGTCGTTCGATGCCCCCACGGAGAACATGACGTCCATTATACCATTGCTATACCAGAGCGGATACATCACGATAAAGGACTATGACAAGGAGCTGAAACTCTACAAACTCGACATACCAAATAAGGAAATAAGCATCGGACTGTATGAAAGTCTGTTGCCGAATTATGTTACAACGGAGATAGTATGAGGGTCATTATCAGCAGATGCTCTACATCATCTTCGCCCTTCTGACAGACTATCGCATCCTTGTGGAGCAGCGCACGGCAAAGGGGCGCACCGACATCACTCTCGAAACCCATGACCATGTGTTCATCATGGAACTGAAGTTTGACAAGTCAGCAAATGAGGCACTTGAGCAAATAGAGGCAAAGCGTTATGCTGACGCATTCGCTCTTAGTGGCAAGAAAGTGGTGAAAGTAGGAATAGCTTTCAGTGTGAAGGACGAACGGAACATTACGGAATGGATAATCAGATAGAAAGAATATCGGTCAAGCAAAGAGCTGTCATCTTTGCTTGACCGATTTTTTATTTTATGGAATCCCAATGAAGATGTATTCCTTACATTCTGTTCTTCTGGCTTTCTCCTGCACCCGTTCCCTTATACTTGCTTCTCGTAGTATTGAATTTATAGCGGACAGTCAGTGATATTTTGCTTGTTGAGAACTCATCAAAGATTGTTTCCTTCAGTTTGCCGTACTTGCCTATTATGTGACTGTCGTTCGTGCCAAACACGTCGTTGACATAAAGCTGGAAAGTCAGGCAGTCCTTCAGAAAGCCCTTGTATATAGACAGGTCGGTGTTGAACATCGGCTTGTAGATGTAATGGTTTTCCTCGTATCCCTTTGTGATGTAAGTCATCATAACGGAGAACATCGCCCATTTCGTATCGAAGGTGTTGTTGAATCGGAACATCGCCACCGGCTTGTTCAGATAGCGTCCGTCTCTTGTCTCCAACTCGAACCATTGCTTCTCGACCATTGCTGACAACATAGGATGCCAGATGCCGAAAGTGGGCTGCAGGTTGAGCGTAGAAGTCACATTATTGTACGATTTGCCGTTTATCATTCTCATCAATCCGATGGTGGTATTGTCCTTATACATCTCCACCGTCTGATAAATAGGATCGGATACATGTTCATAAGTCAGGTTGAACGTAAGCCATTTGTAGGCAAGGTCGTAACTTGTATTTCTTGAAATCTCTGAGACAAGAAACGGGTTACCGGTCTCGTATGTATAGTGATTGCTATACTGCACGCCGCTTCTTAATACCCAGTAGTTAGGACGATTGATGTCGGCTGCATAGCTCAGCTGCATCTGTACATTGCCAAACGGCATCGAAAGGCTGAGAGACGGAAACCAATTGCCGTAAGTCTTGCTTTGCTCCGCCATATACTTACCATCGTCATAATATTTGAAATCAACATTCTCGTATCGCAATCCTGCTTCCATGTTCAACTTGCCAAAGTCACGACTGTAGGTAACGAACGCAGAGGACATGCCCTCCTTTATGCGGTCTCTTACATTGTCGGCAAGAGTATTTGGTATGATGGCGTAGTTGGTGTTACGATTGGTGAACGAATACTCGCCACCTACAGATAGGTCGCCACCTAAGAGCGGATAAGAGAGCACTATTTTTGAAGCTATCAGGCGGTTGTACTTAGAAGTGGTACTGTTTACAAGTTGGTTTTGCATATCCGAGTTCACTTCCTGATAATGCTCATCTATATTGTTTTTATTGTTTCCTTTCGACCAAAACCAGTCGGTATTGAAGTCAATACCCAATTTACCTACCTTACCTACATAATATATATTACTTGACAAGTTGCTATTCTGCCCAAACTCCGATCTGATAGAAGTGTTGGTCTCAGTCAGATCTTCATCTCTCAGTACAGATCCTTCCGTCTTTCCGTCTGTTATTAGCTTTGGATTGCGCAAGAAACTAAAGCTTGCTCCCAACGAATTGTTGTTGTCAAACTGATAACTGACATTCAAGCGAGAACTGAAAGTTTCGGTTTTGTTCTTCCAACGTGTTTTGTCCTGTTGGTTCCATGTCTTGTCGAGATAGGTCATCTGCTGCAAGTCCTTCTCGTCCGGCGACGATTGTTTTGAGCCATAGGCGTAGGCGCCAAGCTCCAATCCGTTCTTACGGTAATACATATTCAGCCTACCATATCCTCCAATGTTATTTTTCTCGTCGTACGATCCTTCTGTTGTAGCGTCAAATCCGAATCCATCGCCTTGTATCTTCTTTGTCGTGATACGTATAACAGCCTTAGTGCTTGCAGCATAACGAGCACCAGGGTTGGATATTACCTCTACCGACTTGATGTTGTCAGAACTCAAACGGTCGAGTTCGCTTCTGTCTCTCATCTGCCGTCCGTTGATATAGATGATAGGCTCGCCACGTCCAAACACCTTGATGTTGCCATTCTGTGCAGATACGTTAGGTATGCGGTCGAGCAGGTGCTCCATAGTTCCTGCCTTTTCAAGTACAGATCCGGCAACGGTTGTTGTCATTCCTCCATTCTTAAGGATGGTCTTAGGCAGAGACGACTTCACCACCACTTCTCCCAACATCTTGCTGTCTGCCATCATCTTTATCACACCGGCATTCTCTCCCGCACAATCCTTCCATACTGTCTTGTATCCAACAGACGTAACCTTGATTATTCCATTGTTGCAAGGCGAATCGATGGCAAAATGTCCATCCTCACCGCTTACAACGCCTTTCACAAAAGCCGAATCCTGCCTGTTCAGAAGCACAACATTGGCAAATGCCAATGGTTGTCCCTTCTCATCCACAATCTTTCCCTTGATATCCTGTGCCATCATCGGTGATATAGCCGAGAAGCATAGAAACGTTATAAGCATTTTCTTATTCATAGTTTCTATATTCTATTTTCTGATATGACATGGCGAAGATACAAATTAAATCTGAGAAACTCACTCCTTTCGGAGGAATATTTTCGGGTCATGGAGCAATTTGACTCCACATTGTCATCTGTAATCGACTCGACCCTCGGTCTAAGGTGTAGATCGTTCGGTTATCTGTACAGCGAAATCATCCGTTCTCTCATGAGTATCTACTATCCAAAGAGTTGACACAAAGAGGTTCGGACTCAATACAACAAGTCGCATAAAAGCGTTTATCTATACCTGTAATATTTCATTATATATTTACCTTCATCATTCCGACTGCAAAAGTATGAGAAAAGGCTGATGTATCAGATACCAGAAAACCGCCAAAAACTACCAAAATGATAAGCCATTCTCATTCATACGCACCATTCTTATATTCATCTTGTAATTCTCTACATGTCTTGCATCATATGTTAAATCTGATAAATCTTGTTAAACGAATCCTGTCTTACCTCTCATGTTTATACCTTTGCACGCAAATTTAATAATCTAAAGGATAACATTTTTTTAATAAAAAGAGAATTAAAATGAGAGAAGAGACAGAAAAATCGGTAGCCTTCAATCATCATCGGGTTGGCTTCCTGGGACTACTCGTCACATTAGGCATCGTGTTTGGCGACATCGGAACATCACCCCTATATGTGATGAAGGCCATCCTCCATACAGGCGAAGCCATCAACGAGAGCACCATACTGGGCGCATTATCCTGCATCATCTGGACACTCACCCTACAGACCACCATCAAATACGTATGTGTGGCTCTGCGAGCCGACAACAATGGCGAAGGAGGCATTCTCGCCCTTTACGCCCTGCTGCGCCGACTCAAGAGCAAGTGGATTTACATATTGGCTATTATTGGCGCAAGCACCTTGTTGGCTGACGGAATCATCACCCCAGCCATTACGGTTACCACAGCCATCGAAGGACTTGAAAGCATCAGTCCTGATCTGCCGGTCATCCCAATTACACTTGCCATCATCACCATCATCTTCTTCGTGCAACGGTTTGGCACAGAGAGCATAGGTAAGTCGTTTGGAGTGTTCATGCTGTTATGGTTTCTGCTGCTGGGCGTGACGGGAGCAGTCAGCATCACATCTTACCCTCTGATACTCAAAGCCTTCAATCCCTACTACGCTATTGTTCTGCTGGTACAATCACCTGAATGGTTCTTGATTTTGGGTGCCGTATTTCTCTGTACCACCGGTGCTGAGGCTCTCTACTCCGACTTGGGACATTGTGGCAGGAAGAACATCACTATAAGCTGGGCCTTTGTAAAGACCATGCTCATTCTTAACTATCTGGGACAGGGAGCTTGGGTGCTGAACAATGTTCCGACAGCAATGTCCGTGAATCCATTCTTTTCCATCATGCCGCAGGGCATGCTGTTCTTCTCCATCATCATGGCAACGGGTGCGGCAATCGTGGCAAGCCAGGCACTTATCAGCGGCACCTTCTCCATATTGAGCGAAGCCATGAACCTGCACTTCTGGCCGCGTATGCGAATCAAGCATCCTACCCATGTAAAGGGACAGCTCTATATCCCGATGATCAACTTTGCCATGTACATCGGCGTGGTTCTCATCATCCTGCTCTTTCGCGACTCCTCACACATGGAGGCAGCCTACGGACTCGCCATCACCATCACCATGCTGATGACCACCCTTCTGCTCGGTTTCTACCTGCACAGCAAGGGCGTGTCGCGAGTCCTGACGATATTGTTTATGGGCGCATACTGCACCATCGAAGCCATCTTTCTGGCAGCTAACCTGTCGAAGTTTCTCGCTGGAGGATGGTGTACGATGCTCATTGGCGGAATCCTGTTCCTGATGATGTATGTATGGGTTCGGGCCATGAAGATACGACGCCATTATGTCAGCACCAAACCGCTGGATGACTATTATCAGATTATCTCCGACATCAAAGCCGACGAGAGCATCCCCAAGTACGCCTCCAATCTTGTCTATGTAAACCATGCCGACAAGGAAGGCGCAGTAGACGACAAACTGCTCTATTCCATCATCAACAAGCAGCCCAAGCGTGCCGATCATTACTGGTTTATAAATATGGAGTTTGTAGATACTCCAGACACGCTCGAGTACAGCTGCGAGCCACTGATTCCCGACACCCTCTACAGCATTACGATGCACATAGGTTTCCGCATAGAACCACGTGTGAGTCTTTATCTGCGACAAGTGGTGGAAGACCTTGTGGCAAGCAAGAAGGTAGATTTAAGAAGCACCTATCCTTCGCTTCGTAAGAACGGAATACCTGGCGATTTCCGGTTCATCATCATTCATCGTGTATATTATCCGGAGAGTTCCGCCAACCGTCAGCAGAACTTGTTGATGACTTTCTACGCTCTTATCAGCAAGATAGGCATCGACGAGCCTAAGGCATTGGGCCTCGATACTTCTATGGTGGTGGTAGAACGTGTTCCGCTTATCATTAAGCAACGCAACAGAAACATCAGGCGCATCACGCAAATTGCAGAAGAAAAGTAAGTCCTGCCACAAAATCTTCTCATTGCTGTTGCTCCCTCGTCTCTTTTCGTGTAAGCATCGTAAAGTTGATGTTTGGGAAGACAATATTTGCATTTCTGATGCTCAATACTATGAGTTCGGCGCACAACAAAATCTTTGGTGCGAAATTCTTGAATTTTGAGCGTGCAAGGGTAACCGGTTTATACACAGTGGTTTAGACGGTCTGTAAGAAAAGTGTGCATAAAAAGAAAGCAGCAAGAAGTCTATTTGTGTTGCAATAGCGCCACTTTTACACTCCAATAGTGCCACTTTTATCATGTAATAGCGCCACTTTTACACTCTAATAGTGGCACTATTGCATGATAAAAGTGGCGTTATTGTTATGCTCGGGTGCTGTTTGCACAGCAGAACATCGTAAAAACAGCAAACCAGAACTCCAGAATCAATTTTTATTTTGTAACAGATTTTTACTCTTTGTACGATATTTGCATGGCGGAATTGAAGCCATATTTTTAGGTAAGAAGACATGTGCTAAGTAGTTAGCGCTTATCCTTGTATAATCTTTGTTAAAAGAACAGTCTCCTGCGTATAGATTATACATAATATAGCTATATTTGTCTAACTAAGTAATTGTTTCCCAATAACTAAAAATAAGATGTAATGATAACATTCTTTATCTCTCTCGCTGCCCTTGTTGTGGGCTATCTTGTATATGGCAGCTTCGTGGAACGCGTATTCTCGCCCGATGACCGTCCCACGCCAGCAGTGGCAAAGGCCGACGGCATGGACTATGTCGCCATGCCCTACTGGAAAGTGTTCATGATACAGTTTCTCAACATCGCCGGCACAGGTCCCATCTTTGGTGCCATCATGGGTGCCAAGTTTGGTCCGGCTGCGTATTTGTGGATTGTCTTCGGCTGCATTTTCGCCGGAGCCGTTCACGACTATTTCACTGGTATGCTCTCCATGCGCAATGGTGGCTGCGACCTGCCCGAGCTTGTGCGGAAGTATCTCGGCGGTGGCGCGTCGAAGGTGTTGTTGGCGTTCGCCGTATTCCTGCTTGTCATGCTCGGTACTGTGTTTGTCTACTCTCCGGCCGAGATTCTGCACGGAATATGGGGCTCCACTACGCTGTGGATAGTGCTCATCTTTGCCTACTACGTCGTGGCCACCATGTTGCCTATTGACAAGATAATCGGCAAGGTGTATCCTCTCTTCTCCTTCTCGCTGCTGTTCATGGCAGTGGCGCTCGTGGCGGTGCTTGTGGTGCGCATGCCGCAGCTGCCGGAGTTGTGGGACGGTCTCGGCAACATGGGGAAGGCTGCCAGCCCTTCTACCTTCACCGACAGCATCTTCCCTTGTCTCTTCATCACCATCGCCTGCGGAGCCATCAGCGGTTTCCATGCCACGCAGAGTCCGCTCATGGCGCGTTGTCTGCGGTCAGAGCGCAAGGGCCGCCCGATATTCTACGGTGCGATGATAACCGAGGGACTTGTGGCTCTCGTATGGGCCACCGTGTCGATGTGGTTTTTGTATGATGCGCCGCAGCCGGGCTACGAGCAGATAGCCGGCGCCGCTGACAAGGGCTTTCTTACCTCCGCCCCGATGGTGGTAAATCTCGTGTGCAAGGACTGGCTCGGCCTGCTTGGCGGCGTGCTCGCCATGCTCGGTGTCGTGGCTGCCCCGATAACGAGTGGAGATACGGCGTTCCGCTCCGCTCGTCTGATCATTGCCCAGGCGTTGAGGCTCAACCAGTGTCCTAAGAAGAACCGCCTCTATATCTGTGTGCCTCTCTTCGCCGCATCCTTTGCCATGCTCGTTTGGCAGATGGAAAATCCCGACGGCTTCAACACCATCTGGCAGTACTTCGGCTGGGCCAACCAGACGCTCTCCGTTTTCGCCCTCTGGACCATCACCGTCTATCTCGTGCGCGAGAATAAGCCGTACGTCATCACACTCATTCCGGCTCTGTTCATGACCACCGTATGCACCACTTTTCTCATGGTGTCGAATACGGCCTTCGGACTGCCGTACAGTGTGGGCTACACCGTGGGCGGCATGGCATTATGCATAGCCATAGTTTGGTTTGCTGTGTGGAAGAAGAACGTGTCAAAGAGGCTCAGTGGAAATTTAGTGGGGATAAGCATAAATCTTTGCAAGTCGATACAGAAAGAACTTTTCATCAACGATACCCCTTAGTGATGCTCTGAAGGCTTTGATTTTCGCATTAAAGGATTCAGCTG
>NZ_NOVE01000058.1 GCF_002265625.1 Prevotella sp. 885 | reverse complement strand
GAAACAAGGCTGACACGGGATTCATTCCCTTCTCCATGGTCGCACCCTACGTGGGTGCGTGGATTGAAACGCTCGTCGGGTGCAGGGCTAACAAGTCTGTCGTAGTCGCACCCTACTTGGGTGCGTGGATTGAAACAAAGATGTTCGCATCATCCGACCTTGTGCCAGACGTCGCACCTTACGTGGGTGCGTGGATTGAAACTACTTCTTTGCTGTCAACTCTATACACCTCGTTTGTCGCACCCTACATGGGTGCGTGAATTGAAACGTATTCGCATAACCGAAACCCGCATTCGTACCATGTTTTACTAATAGTGACACATAGATTAAAACAATACAAACCAGAAATGTGTAAGCCACAAATGATATGTATTGGATCTTATCGTTGCTGTCTGTAATAATATAGAATTGCCTATAAAGAAAATTGCCATTAAGTTATACGATACTTAATGGCAATTTTTTTATCACTTGTCTGCTTTACGCATAAGGTAGCCGGCGAATATTCTGGCGGCACTCTCCACCTTGGCGGCGCAGGGACGCTTCTTGTAGTATTCGGCGGTGCGTGGTGAGGCGACGTAGGAAGAGTGGGCTTTCTCGTAACCGTTAAGTCCGAGAAGCTCGGCGCAGATGAGGGAGCCGTTCTGGGCTTCCGACTCATGGAGCAACTCCTGCACCACCTTATAACATGCCGACTTGCCCTCACGGTCAGCACCTTCCGTCTGACCGCAGTCGAGTCCGACGAGGGTGACGATGCCGGAGACGGCACCACACATCATACGCATACGTCCTACTCCACCTCCAAAGCCGGCTGCAATACGCTTGGCAAGCTGGTCGTCAACGCCATAGAGGTCGGCGAAAGCTGCCACTACTGACTGACAGCAACCGTAACCCTGCATGAAGAGGTCGACGGAGCGACGGACACGTTGCTCAAGTTCGGGGGAGAGAGCGGGAGCGGCATTGAGACTACCCTCACGGGCGAAGATGGCGCTAAGCTCGGCTTTATACTGCTGGCAGTCCTTGAAGACTATGCCGTGCATGCCGTAGGCTCTGGCTGCCTCGATGTTGTCCTCACGGTCGTCAGCGAAGACGCACTCCTCGGGGCGCAGGTGGAAGCGGCTGCAGAGGATGTCATAAATCTCGCGCTCGGGCTTGACGACGTGTTCCTCAGAAGAGATGACGCGTCCGTCGAGGAGGCTGAAGATGGGGAACTGCTGCATGGTCTGATGTACGCAGCTGCACCAGTTGGTGAGGCCGTAGAGACGATAGCCCTCTGCCTTGAGGCTGGTGAGGAGCTCGCGCATTCCGGGTATCTCGCCGAGGACGAACTCTGTATAGTGGGCGCCGAACTGCGCTATCTGATCCTTCCACTGCGGCATAGCCTCCTGCATGTCGGCTATAATCTGTGGGAAGGTGCGCGACTCGCGGTCGAGTCGCTCGTTCCACTTATCGTTCATGAGGTGGTCGTAGAACTGCTCTGACTCGGCGTGTGTGGCGAAGTACTTGTCGATGACCACGAAGTAGTCGTAATCGACAAGCACCTTGCCAAAATCGAATATCAAGTTCTTTATCATTTCTTCTTTTCTTTTAAAGCGGATTACTGCGTATAGCTAAATAATCACCCTAAAAACATATCTTCCTTCGGTATCAGGCTGCGCCTAATTAATAAATAAAAAATACCAATTAATAATTGTGTCTACTCGTCTGCCTGCTCCTCAAGTGTGTACTGGCTGGAACCGTCGAAGCAGTGGGTGCAGACCTGGCACTTGGGCAGTCCGATGGCAGCGATGAGCTGTTCGATGGTGTTGAACTTCAGAGAGGTGAGACCGAGCTGTGAGCGGATTTCGTCCACCATGCGGTTATACTGCGGAGAGCCGGTGGTGGCATACTTCTCGAGGTCCTTGTTGGCGTCGCCTTCGAACTTCTCGATGATGCGTCGTGTGATCAGCTCCATGTCGCTCTTCGAGGACGTGAATCCGATGAAGGGGCAGCTGTAGACGAGGGGCGGACAGGCAATGCGCATGTGGCATTCCTTGAGACCAGCCTGATCGAAGAGTACCTTGACGTTGTCGCGGAGCTGTGTGCCGCGGACGATGGAGTCGTCGCAGAAGAGGACACGCTTGCCGTTGAGCATCGCCTTGTTGGGAATGAGCTTCATCTTTGCCACAAGCGAACGCATCGACTGGTTGGCGGGGGTGAAGGAGCGCGGCCATGTGGGGGTGTACTTGGCTATGCAGCGCTGGTAAGGCACGCCCTTTCCGGCTGCATATCCCATAGCCATGCCGGTGCCTGAGTCGGGGATGCCCGAACAGCAGTCCACCTCCACGTCGTCAGTCTTGGCGAGATTAAATCCGTTTGTGAATCGTGCTTCCTCGACGTTCTTTCCTTCGTACGTGGATGTGGGGAATCCGTAATACACCCAGAGGAAGGAGCACACCTGCATCTTCTTGTTGGCAGGGCGCAGCTGTGTGAGGCTGTCGGCGGTGAGGCTGACAATTTCGCCGGGTCCGACGTTGTAGCACTCCTCGAAGTCGAGGTTAGGGAAAGAAGTGGATTCGCTTGAGGCGGCGTATGCACCGTCCTTCTTACCTATAATAATAGGTGTGCGTCCCCATGCGTCGCGGGCGCAGATAAGCGAGTCTTCGGTAAGAATCATCATGGTGCAGGAGCCCTTGATGGAGTGATAGACGTTCTCGATGCCTTCGCGGAAAGTCCTGCCTTGCGTAATGAGCAAGGCCACGAGCTCTGTCTGATTGGTGGAACTCTGCGAGAGTTCGGCGAAGTGCATGTTCTTGTCGAGCAGCTTCTGTGTAAGCTCCTCAATGTTGACAATCTTTGCCACCGTGCAGATGGCGAAGCGTCCAAGGTGCGAATTAAAGACGATGGGCTGTGCGTCGGTGTCGCTAATCACGCCGATGCCCGCCGTGCTGCCCTCAAATCTGTCGAGCGTAGACTCGAACTTGGTGCGGAAGTACGAGCTCTCCAGATTGTGGATGGAGCGTGTAAATCCTTTTTCCTTACTGTACATCGCCATACCGCCGCGGCGGGTTCCGAGATGTGAATTGTAGTCAGTTCCATAGAAAACGTCTGCCACGCAGCTTTTCTTGGAAATGGTGCCAAATATGCCTCCCATAAAAATCCTGATGTTAGAGTATCCAGTTTTTGAAAATAATGAGTGCAAAGTTAGTTATATTCCACGAAAAAAGTGGCATTGATGCTAAAAAAATCGGAAAAAGACACAACAATGTTAATTATAAGATGTATCTTTGCAGATAAAAAAGTCAAGAAAATTTCAAAATAATTTATATTATATGAGTTTGAAAATAGTTGTACTTGCCAAGCAAGTACCCGACACACGAAATGTCGGCAAGGACGCCATGACGGCGGAAGGTACCGTCAACCGCGCCGCTCTGCCGGCTATCTTCAATCCTGAAGACCTGAACGCTCTGGAGCAGGCTCTGCGCTTGAAAGAGCAGAACCCCGGCTCCACTGTAGGAGTATTGACAATGGGTCCTCCGCGTGCAGCCGAGGTGATTCGCCAAGGCCTTTACCGCGGTGCCGATACGGGATGGCTACTGACCGACCGCCTCTTCGCAGGCGCTGACACCCTCGCCACTTCTTACGCCCTTGCCACCGCCATCAAGAAGATCGGCGACGTGGACGTTGTTATCGGCGGACGCCAGGCCATCGACGGCGACACGGCACAGGTGGGACCGCAGGTGGCTCAGAAGCTGGGCCTCTCGCAGGTGACATACGCCGAGGAAATCCTCAAGTGTGAGGACGGCAAGCTGACCATACGCCGCCATATCGACGGTGGCGTGGAGACCGTAGAGGCTCCGATGCCGCTCGTGGTGACCGTAACCGGTTCGGCTGCTCCCTGCCGCCCTGCCAACGCCAAGCTTGTGATGAAATACAAGCGTGCCACAGCTCCTATGGAGCGCCAGCCCGAAGCAAAATATAACTACCTGTACGAGGAGCGTCCTTACCTCACTCTCAACCAGTGGACAGTGGCTGACGTGGACGGCGACCCGCAGCAGTGTGGTCTGAGCGGCTCGCCCACGAAGGTGAAGGCCGTGAAGAACATCGTCTTCCAGGCTAAGGAGAGCAAGACTCTCACCGGCAGCGACACCGACATCGAGGGCTTGATAAAGGAATTGTTGGACGAAAAGATTATTGGATAATGAATAACGTATTTGTATATTGTGAGATAGAAGGCACACAGGTGCAGGAGGTTTCGCAGGAGCTCCTTACCAAGGGCCGCAAACTCGCCAACCAGCTCGGTGTGGACCTCAACGCCATCGTGGCAGGTACTGGCATCAAGGGCAAGGTGGAGGACCAGATTCTGCATTACGGCGTGGACAAGCTCTTTGTCTTCGACGCCGAGGGACTTTTCCCCTACACATCTGCTCCGCATACTGACATCCTCGTAAACCTCTTCAAGGAGGAGCAGCCGCAGATAGCCCTCATGGGCGCTACGGTTATAGGTCGTGACCTCGGTCCGCGCGTATCGTCATCATTGACAAGCGGTCTGACAGCTGACTGCACAGAGCTGGAGATCGGCGACTATGACGACAAGAAGACCGGCACTCACTACGACAACCTGCTATATCAGATCCGTCCGGCATTCGGCGGCAACATCGTTGCCACCATCGTCAACCCTGACCACCGTCCGCAGATGGCTACTGTACGTAGCGGCGTGATGCAGAAGGCTCTCTATGAGGGCAAGGCAAAGGGCGAAGTGGAATACATGGACGTGGCTAAGTATGTGCCCACCGCTGACTACGTGGTGAAGGTGCTCGACCGTCACGTGGAGGCTGCCAAGCACAACCTCAAGGGTGCTGCCATCGTAGTGGCAGGCGGTTACGGCGTAGGATCGAAGGAGAACTTCGAGATGCTGTTCCAGCTTGCCAAGGAGCTTCACGGCGAGGTGGGCGCAAGCCGTGCCGCTGTGGACGCAGGATGGTGCGACCATGACCGTCAGATCGGTCAGACCGGCGTAACCGTCCACCCGAAGGTGTACATCGCATGCGGTATCTCAGGACAGATTCAGCACATCGCCGGCATGCAGGACTCAGGCATCATCATCTCCGTAAACAACGACCCGGACGCACCAATCAACAAGATTGCCGACTACGTGATTACAGGCACAGTGGAAGAGGTGCTTCCGAAACTCATCAAGTACTATAAAGCGAATAATAAGTAATGGCTAACTATTATACCGACCATCCGGAGTACGATTTCTATCTTAATCATCCGGAAATGCAGCGCGTCGTTGAGCTGAAGGAGCGCAACTTCGCCGACAAGGACAAATATGAGGATGCGCCCGTGGACTTCGAGGACGCTATCGAGAACTATAAGCGAGTGCTCGAAATCACCGGTGACATCGCCGCCAACATCATCGAGCCTAACTCTGAGGACGTGGACCTCGAGGGACCGCACCTCGTGGACGGACGTATGCACTATGCATCGAAGACCTACGAGAACATCGAGGCTACACGCCAGGCCGGACTCTGGGGCATCTCTATGCCGCGCCGCTACAACGGCCTCAACATGCCTATCACTCCTTACTCAATGGCTTCGGAGATTGTTTCGGCTGCCGACGCTGGTTTCCAGAACATCTGGTCACTCCAGGACTGCATCGAGACTCTCTATGAGTTTGGTTCTGAGGAGCAGCGCCAGAAGTATATTCCCCGTGTCTGCGCTGGCGAGACCATGTCAATGGACCTCACTGAGCCGGACGCTGGTTCTGACCTCCAGCGCGTCATGCTCAAGGCCACACAGGACGAGGACGGCACATGGCGTCTGAACGGCGTGAAGCGATTCATCACCAACGGCGATTCTGACATCCACCTCGTACTCGCACGTTCTGAGGAGGGCACACGCGATGGACGCGGTCTGTCAATGTTTATCTATGACAAGCGCGACGGCGGCGTGACAGTACGCCACATCGAGCACAAGCTCGGTATCCACGGTTCGCCCACTTGCGAGCTCGTATACAAGAACGCCAAGGCAGAGCTTTGCGGTTCGACACGTCTCGGACTTATCAAGTACGTAATGGCTCTTATGAACGGTGCACGTCTGGGTATTGCCGCTCAGTCTGTAGGCGTAAGCCAGGCTGCTTACGCCGAGGCTCTGAAGTATGCCCGTGAGCGCAAGCAGTTCGACACAGAGATTGTTAAGTTCCCTGCTGTTTACGACATGATTGCACGTATAAAGGCAAAGCTCGACGCCGGCAGATCTATCCTTTATCAGACAGCACGCTACGTGGACATCTATAAGGCTCTGGAGGATATCTCACGCGAGCGCAAGCTCACAGCTGAGGAGCGTCAGGAGTTGAAGAAATACTCTCGCCTTGCCGATGCATTCACACCGCTGGCTAAGGGTATGAACTCAGAGTATGCCAACCAGAACACTTACGACGCCATCCAGGTGCACGGCGGTTCAGGATTCATCATGGAGTATAAGAGCCAGCGCCTCTATCGCGACGCCCGCATCTTCTCTATCTATGAGGGAACCACACAGCTGCAGGTTGTGGCTGCCATCCGCTACATCTCTAACGGCACTTACCTCAGCATCATCAAGGAGATGCTTGAGAAGGAAGTGGCAGAGGAGCTGAAGCCGCTGAAGGCTCGCGTAGTGGAGATGGTGAAGCTGTACGAGCAGGCTATGGAGTACGTGAAGGAGGCTCAGGACCAGGAGACACACGACTTCCTCGCACGCCGCCTCTACAACATGACCGGCGACATCATCATGTCGCTGCTCATCCTCGAGGACGCCACACGTTCTGCAGAGCTTTTCGCAAAGAGCGCCAATGTATACGTGCGCATGGCTCAGGCCAACGTCATCGGCGAGCACGCTTACATCACCAACTTCACCAAGGAGGATCTTCCGAACTTCCGCGCTGAGTAAGGTAGAATGACTGTAAAGAACAAATAAATATAATAAGGAGGCTATGCGCGACAAAATCGACATAGTCTCCTTTTATTATATATTACTCAAGTTTAGACGACGAAATCTAAAACAAGAAAAACTAATGAAAACAAACAAATCACTCTTGGCGGCGCTGCCTCTCGTAGTGGCTCCGTTATACGCTTACGGCAAGGCACACAAGACGCAGGCTCCAAACATCATCTTCATCCTGTGCGACGACATGGGATATGGCGACCTCGCCTGCTACGGACAACCTTATATCTCAACTCCCAACATCGACCGCATGGCGGCAGAGGGCATGCGCTTCACTCAGGCATACGCCGGTTCGCCGGTGTCGGCACCTTCACGCGCCACTCTAATGACGGGACAGCATTCGGGACATACACACGTAAGAGGCAACAAGGAATACTGGTCGGCTGAACATACCGTAAAGTACGGCAATAACACAGACTTTGCCGTAGTGGGTCAGGAACCTTACGACCCGGCTCACAAGATTCTACCCGAGATGCTCAAGGACCGAGGTTATCGCACCGGAGTGTTCGGCAAATGGGCGGGAGGCTACGAAGGTTCGGCATCTACACCCGACAAGCGCGGCATCGACGAGTTCTATGGTTATATCTGCCAATTCCAAGCCCACCTTTATTATCCCAACTTTCTCAACCGCTTCTCACGATCGGCTGGCGACACAGCCGTGGTGCGTGAAGTGCTCGAGGACAACATCAAGTATCCGATGTTCGGTCCCGACTACTTTAAGCGTCCTCAATACTCGGCACGCATTATCCATGACAAGGCTCTGGAATGGATAGACAGTCAGGATGCCAGCCATCCGTTCGTAGGCTTCTTCACATACACTCTGCCTCACGCCGAACTTGCTCAGCCCGACGACGAGATATTGGTGGGATATAAGAAGAAGTTCTTTGTGGACAAGACTTGGGGAGGTCAGGAAGGTTCGCGCTATAATCCTGTGGAGCACACACATGCTCACTTTGCAGGAATGATAACCCGTCTGGACAGCTACGTTGGAGAAGTGTTCGCCAAGTTGCGCGAGAAAGGACTCGACAAGAACACCATCGTGATATTCACATCAGACAACGGTCCTCATGAGGAAGGCGGTGCCGACCCTGAATATTTCGGACGCGACGGCAAGCTGAGAGGTCTGAAACGCCAGTGCTACGAGGGTGGCATACGCATCCCGTTCATAGCATGGTGGCCGGAACATATCAAGGCGGGAAGCGTCAGCGATCTTCAGTTTGCCTTCTACGACCTCATGCCTACGTTCTGCGACCTCGCTGGCGTGAAGGATTTCCGCCGCCGTTACACCAACAAGCAATTGCCTGGCGACGGCTTTGACGGCATCAGCATCGCCCCCACCCTTTTGGGCAACGATGACAAGCAGCATAAGCATGACCATCTGTACTGGGAATTTCACGAGACAGACCAGATTGGCGTGCGTCGTGGCGATTGGAAGTTAGTGGTGGTGGAGGGAGAGCCACGCCTCTACAATCTCGCCAACGACATACACGAGGACAACGATTTGGCAGCTGTGCATCCGGAGATTGTCCGCGAACTGGTGGACATTATAAAGAAAGAGCATCGTGACAACCCGATGTTCGAGGTCACGATGCCCAAATTTTAAATTTCGTAAATGAGAGCTAAAGCCATTTCAGAGCTTTAGCCTCTTGTTATTTCGCCGCAGATACTGCGGTCCATAAGGCTGCGTATGGTATGGCAGTCCTTGTATTTGGCCTGCAGGAACATCAATTTTGTGACGGCACTCTCCACGGTGCTGTCATAACCGCTCACGACGCCGGCTTCCTTAAGATGGAAGCTGGCTTCGTAACGTCCCATCTTTACGCTGCCAGCCACACACTGACTGATATTAACGATTGTCACACCGCGCATCGTGGCTTCCTTGAGAAGCTGGATGAGCCACGGCTTCTGAGGAGCATTGCCGCTGCCGTAACTGCGGAGGACGATGCCACGCAAGTCGGGCACATCGAGGAAGTGGCGCACCACGTTCTGCTGGATGCCCGGGAAGAGCGAGAACACCACAACATTTGGATCTAAAGCCGTATGAGGAATCATCGGACGCGAATAGTCGGGCTTGAGGATGTAGTGAGGATGGAAGTTGAACTCGATGCCAGCGTCGCACAACAACGGATAGTTGAACGAATTGAAGGCATTGAATCCGTCTGCATTCTCCTTCGTACTACGGTTGCCGCGAATAAGCTTTCCGCTGAAATAGATGCAGACCTCCGGAACCATCGGATGTCCCTCTTCGTCACATGCCGAAGCAAGCTCTATACTTGTGACAAGATTCTCCTTACCGTCGGTGCGCAACTGACCAATCGGCAACTGCGATCCTGTAAGAATGACCGGCTTGGTAAGGTTCTCAAGCATAAACGACAAGGCACTCGCCGTGTAAGCCATGGTGTCTGTGCCATGAAGGATGACGAAGCCGTCATAACTGTCATAATTGTCTGCAATGATGCGCACAAGCTGCGCCCACCTCCTGAGCGACATGTCAGACGAGTCGATAGGCGGTGTGAACTGATAAGTGTCTATGTCAGTCTGCAAGTAAGCGAATTCTGGCAGATTGGCAATCAGGTGTTCAAAGTTAAGAGGCTCAAGCGCTCCTGTCTGCACATTGCGCCCCATTCCTATAGTACCGCCGGTATAGATAAGCAGCACTTTGTTGACGCGTGTATTTGCTCTGTCGTTGTTCATCATTGTACTTTTTAAGGGGATTTATTTTTAATGACCTTTGCAAAATTAATATAAAATTATGATATTCCAAGTTGTTTTGCCAAGCTTTTTAAGCACGAAACGTATGTATTTACAATATTTCACTGAAAACCCCTAAAAAATACGAAATTATAGCTCATCAGCGACATTTTGCCACGTAAAACATCGAATAGAAAGTAGCGGAAAAGCTTCACGCTTTCATTTTGACAGTCGACAAAGCATCCAAACCTGACAATATAAATATATGAAACATTCGTATAAGACACCTTCAAAACATCTCAAATAAAATAAATCGACAAAAAACTTTGTAGAGTCTGAAATAAGTAGTATTTTTGCACCAAAATTCGTATACGATATAATTGCATCGCAGATTTTTATGAAGAAATTATTTATTCCAATTGTTATTATGACGATTGTTTTGCTGCTCAACGCTTGTTCGTCAGCAAAGCAGATCACCTATTTCCAGAACATTGATTCCATTAGTTTGGCAGCATCCAAAGGACTCTTCGACGCCCGCATTATGCCGAAGGACCAGCTGACCATCACCGTCGTTGCTTCCGACCCGTCAACATCCAAACCGTTCAACCTCTCTATTCAGAGTACGCTCAGCGCTGACGGACGTCTTAACTCCTCCACAGGCACACTTCTGCCGTATCTGGTGGACAATAACGGTGATATAGACTTCCCCGTAGTCGGCACCATCCACGTTGCCGGACTCACCAAGGACCAGTGTGAGGAACTCATCAAGGAAAAGGTTAAGCCTTATCTCTCCGAATCAGAAAATCCCGTTGTGACGGTTTCAATGTCGAGCTACCGTGTTACGGTTGCCGGTGAAGTGACATCGCCTAGGGTGGTGCCGGTTACCACAGAGAAGATGAGCGTGCTTGAGGCCCTTGCCCAAGCAGGCGACCTCTCCATTTACGGACGTCGTGACAACGTGCTTCTCATCCGCGAGAACGCCGACGGTCAGAAGGAGGCTCACCGCCTCAACCTCAATGATGCCAATATCATCAACTCTCCGTATTATTACGTGCAGCAGAACGACTACATATATGTGGAGCCGAACAAGGTGAAGGCCAAGAACTCCGCTATCGGTCAATCTACGACGTTGTGGTTCTCATTCGTGAGCATCTTGACGTCTGTAGCCTCTTTGGTTGTTAATATTATCAGAAATTAGTGCCCCGCGGCACTCCATAAAGCGTTGGGTAAAGAACCTGACGCTTAATTTTTATTCGTATACAAGCGTTAAGGCAAACAAATTGCCAATAAAAACAAAAAATAACAATAATCGTGGAACCATTAAAGCATGAGTGTGGCGTAGCAATGATCAGATTGCTGAAGCCGCTGGAATACTACCAAGAGAAGTACGGAACATGGATGTTCGGACTGAACAAGCTGTATCTTATGATGGAGAAACAGCACAATCGCGGACAGGAAGGTGCCGGTATGTCGTGCGTGAAGCTCGACGGACAGCCAGGATCAGAATATATGTTCCGAGAACGAGCCGAAGGCAAAGATGCCATAACCGAAATATTCGGACGTGTACAGAAAGAGTATGCCAGCCTATCACCCGAATTGCTTGCAGACGCCGACTTCGCCAAGGAGCACCTGCCTTTCGCCGGCGAACTGTATATGGGACACCTGCGATATTCCACGACGGGAAAGAAGGGACTGTCATACGTCCATCCATTCCTGCGCCGCAACAACTGGCAGGCCAAGAACATCTGCATCTGCGGCAACTTCAACATGACCAATATCGACGAGATATTCCAGAAGATGCTCACACGAGGCATGTTCCCGAGAATCTACAGCGACGGATATACACTCCTCGAACTGATGGGACACCGTCTTGACCGTGAGGCTGAGCGAAACTTCGTAGAGGCAAAGGCGCAAGGACTGGACGGCATGGAGCTTACACATTATATAGATGAGCACATGAACATGGCCAACGTCCTGAAGACATCCATGCCCGACTTCGACGGCGGATACGTGATGTGCGGACTGACCGGTTCAGGCGAGATGTTCTCCATGCGCGACCCCTGGGGCATCCGTCCTGCGTTCTATTACGCCAATGACGAGTTTGTGGCTGTGGCGTCAGAACGCCCCGTACTGCAGACCACGTTCGACCTCGAGTGTGAGGACATCCAGGAGCTGCAACCAGGCAACGCACTCCTCGTAAACAGACGCGGAGAGATGCGCATCGAAGAGATTCTGAAGCAGCGCGGCGACTCGGCTTGCTCGTTCGAGCGCATTTACTTCAGCCGCGGATCAGACCGCGACATCTACAAAGAGCGCAAGCGTCTGGGCGAACTGCTCGTACCACAGATTCTGAAGGCAGTGGACGACGACATCGAACACACCGTCTTCTCGTTCATACCGAACACAGCGGAGGTGGCATACTACGGCATGCTCTCCGGATTCAAGAAATACATCAACGAGCTGAAGGTAAAGAAAATACAACAGCTCGACCATACTCCTACCGACGAAGAGCTGCACGCCATCCTTGACACATACGTGCGTTCTGAGAAAGTGGCAATAAAGGACATCAAGCTGCGAACCTTCATCACCGAAGGCAATTCGCGCAAGGACCTCGCTTCACACGTATATGACATCACATACGGATGCATCGAGCCTTACGTTGACAACCTCGTAGTGATTGACGACTCGATTGTACGCGGAACCACTCTTAAGGAGAGCATCCTGCGTATCCTCGATCGCCTGCACCCGAAGAAGATCGTAATAGTTTCGTCGGCACCGCAGATTCGCTATCCTGACTATTACGGCATCGACATGCCCCGTCTGGAGGAGTTCTGCGTGTTCCGTGCTACGATGGAGCTGATAAAGGAGCGTGGCATGCAGGATCTGATGAAGAGAGTTTACGACTCGTGCAAGCTGGAGCTTCTTAAGCCGAAGGAGATGATGCGCAACTGCGTACGCGACGTCTACAAGCCGTTCAGCATTGACGAGATAAACAAGAAGATTGTGGAAATGCTGCGTCCTGAGGAGCTGGAGACACCCGTAGAACTCGTCTATCAGTCTATAGACGGACTGCACGAAGCCATCCCCGACCACAAGGGCGACTGGTATTTCACGGGCAAGTATCCCACACCGGGCGGCACAAAGCTCTGCAATCAGGCATTCGTCAACTACATGGAAAAGCAGATGTAAGCGCAAGCTGCATACATACAACATCACGAGAGAGTGTGTTATTCAGAGGATAACACGCTCTCTTAGTGCGAAAAGACAAATTGAGAAATCAAGAATTTTATTGAATAAATAATCGAAGATATAAGTATGAGAAACGTAACTTTAGTATTGGAAGACGGAACCAAGTTCCATGGTAAGTCATTCGGTTATGAAGCACCGGTGGCTGGAGAGGTCGTTTTCAACACAGCGATGATGGGTTACCCCGAGTCGCTTACCGACCCTTCTTATGCCGGACAGCTTATGACACTGACGTATCCGCTGGTAGGCAACTATGGCGTGCCGCCGTTCACGACAGAAGCAAACGGACTGCCCACGTTCATGGAGAGTGACAAAATCTACGCTTCAGCCATCATCGTGGCTGACTACAGCGAACAGTATAGCCACTGGAATGCTGTGGAGAGCCTCGCCGACTGGCTCAAGAGAGAGAAGGTGCCCGGAATTACCGGCATCGACACCCGCGAGCTTACAAAGGTGCTGCGTGAGCATGGCGTGATGATGGGCAAGATTCTCTTCGACGATGAGCCTGAGAACGTGCCGACTGCCGAGTATGCTGGAGTTAATTTCGTGGACAAGGTGAGCTGCAAGGAAATCATCCGTTACAACGAGGGAGCCGAGAAGAAGGTAGTGCTCGTCGACTGCGGCGTGAAGGCAAACATCATCCGCTGCCTCATCAACCGCGGCTGCGAGGTAATCCGTGTGCCCTGGAACTACGACTACACCGACATGGAGTTTGACGGTCTGTTCCTTGCCAACGGTCCTGGCGACCCTGACATGTGCGAGGACGCAGTTAAGATTATCCAGAAGCAGATGAGCCTTTCGGACAAGCCTATCTGCGGTATCTGTATGGGCAACCAGCTGCTCGCAAAGGCTGCAGGCGCTCACATCTACAAGCTCAAGTATGGTCACCGTTCACACAACCAGCCGGTACGCATGGTTGGCACAGAAAAGTGCTTCGTAACATCGCAGAACCACGGCTACGCTGTAGACGCAAAGACACTCGGCAAGGATTGGGAAGAGCTGTTCGTTAACATGAACGACGGATCTAACGAAGGCATCCGTCACAAGACCAAGCCTTGGTTCTCAAGCCAGTTCCACCCTGAGGCATGCTCAGGTCCGGTTGACACAGAGTTCATGTTCGACAAGTTCGTAGAAGCGTTGAAGTAAAAGCCCCTAATCAATTTAAACACTTAGAATAAATGAAAGACGAAAATATAAAGAAAGTATTGTTGCTCGGTTCGGGTGCCTTGAAGATTGGCGAAGCGGGCGAGTTCGACTATTCTGGCTCTCAGGCTTTGAAGGCTTTGCGTGAAGAGGGTGTGCAGACTGTGCTCATCAATCCTAACATCGCCACCGTACAGACCTCAGAGGGTGTTGCCGATCAGATTTATTTCCTTCCCGTTCAGCCTTACTTCGTAGAGGAGGTTATCAAGAAGGAGCGTCCCGACGGCATCCTGCTCTCATTCGGCGGTCAGACCGCACTCAACTGTGGTGTGGAGCTTTATCGTCAGGGCATCCTTGAGAAGTATAACGTAAAGGTGCTCGGTACTCCCGTACAGGCCATCATGGACACAGAGGACCGCGAGCTCTTCGTTCAGAAGCTCGACGAGATTAACGTCAAGACTATCAAGAGCGAGGCTTGCGAGACAATAGAACAGACACGTAAGGCTGCTGCCGAACTGGGTTATCCTGTCATCATCCGTGCCGCTTACGCACTTGGCGGACTCGGATCTGGCTTTGCCGACAACGAGGAAGAGCTCAACAAGCTCGCAGAGAAGGCATTCTCATTCTCTCCGCAGGTATTGGTGGAGAAGAGCTTGAAGGGCTGGAAGGAGATAGAGTACGAGGTGGTTCGCGACCGCTACGACAACTGTATCACCGTCTGCAACATGGAGAACTTCGACCCTCTGGGCATCCACACCGGCGAGTCAATCGTTATCGCTCCGTCACAGACTCTCACCAACTCTGAGTATCACAAGCTCCGTGCCCTCGCCATCAAGATCATCCGTCACATCGGCATCGTAGGTGAGTGTAACGTGCAGTACGCCTTCGACCCGAAGTCTGAGGACTATCGCGTTATCGAGGTGAACGCTCGTCTGAGCCGTTCATCAGCCCTCGCTTCCAAGGCCACCGGTTATCCACTCGCCTTCGTAGCTGCCAAGCTCGGTATGGGTTATGGCTTGTTTGAGTTGAAGAACTCCGTAACCAAGACCACCAGCGCTTTCTTCGAGCCCGCTCTCGACTACGTAGTCTGCAAGATTCCGCGTTGGGACCTTTCTAAGTTCCGCGGCGTAGACAAGGAGCTTGGATCTTCAATGAAGTCTGTAGGTGAGGTTATGGCCATCGGCCGCAACTTCGAGGAAGCCATCCAGAAGGGTCTGCGTATGATCGGTCAGGGCATGCACGGCTTCGTTGAGAACAAGGAGCTTGAGATTGCGGACATCGACGCTGCTCTGCGCGAGCCGACTGACAAGCGTGTCTTCGTTATCTCGAAGGCTATGCACAAGGGATACACCGTTGATCAGATTCATGATCTGACCAAGATTGACAAGTGGTTCCTCGAGAAGCTGAAGCACATCATCGACATCGACGAGGCTATGAAGAAGTGCAACATCAACACTCTCGACCGCGAACTCCTCCGCACAGCAAAGGTATACGGTTTCACCGACTTCCAGATTGCACGTGCCGTAGGCCTGGAGGACGAGCTTAAGTCAATGCGTAAGGCTTCGCTCGTGGTTCGTACACGTCGTAAGAATTATGGCATTCTTCCTGTAGTCAAGCAGATTGACACTCTTGCCGCTGAGTATCCGGCACAGACCAACTATCTCTACGTTACATACGCCGGCGTGAAGAGCGACATCACATACGAGAACGACAAGCGTTCTATCATCGTTCTCGGTTCTGGCGCTTACCGTATCGGTTCTTCTGTAGAGTTCGACTGGTGTGGCGTTCAGGCGCTCAACACCATCCGCAAGGAGGGCTACCGTTCGGTTATGATCAACTATAACCCCGAGACCGTATCTACTGACTACGATATGTGTGACCGTCTCTACTTCGACGAGCTTACATTCGAGCGCGTGATGGACATCATCGACCTCGAGACACCTCACGGCGTTATCGTATCTACCGGTGGTCAGATTCCTAACAACCTTGCCATGCTCCTCGACGAGCAGCACGTGCCCATCCTCGGCACCAAGGCTCAGGACATCGACAACGCTGAGGACCGCGCCAAGTTCTCGCAGATGCTTACCAACAACGGCATCAACCAGCCGGAGTGGAGCGCACTTACAAGCATGGAGGACATCGACCACTTCATCGACCGTGTAGGCTTCCCCGTACTCGTACGTCCTTCTTACGTACTCTCCGGTGCTGCCATGAACGTATGCTCTAACGAGGACGAGCTGAAGCGATTCCTCCAGTTGGCTGCCAACGTCAGCGAGGACCATCCGGTCGTTGTGAGCAAGTTCATCGAGCACGCCAAGGAGATTGAGATGGACGCCGTGGCTAAGAACGGTGAGGTTATCGCCTACGCCATCTCTGAGCACATCGAGTTTGCCGGTGTCCACTCAGGTGACGCCACCATCCAGTTCCCGCCGCAGAAGCTCTACGTCGAGACCGTTCGTCGCTGTAAGCGTGTAGGTCGTCAGATTGCCAAGGAGCTCCACATCAACGGTCCGTTCAACATCCAGTTCATGGCACGTGACAACGACATCCTCGTTATCGAGTGTAACCTCCGCGCCTCACGTTCGTTCCCGTTCGTAAGCAAGGTTCTGAAGATCAATCTTATCGAGCTTGCCACACGCGTAATGCTCGGTCTGCCGGTTGAGAAGCCTAACAAGAACCTCTTCGATCTCGACTACGTAGGTATCAAGGCATCACAGTTCTCGTTCAACCGTCTGCAGAAGGCCGACCCAGTGCTCGGCGTAGACATGAGCTCTACCGGTGAGGTGGGTTGTCTGGGCGACGACACCAACACAGCATTGCTGAAGAGTATGCTCTCTGTAGGCCACCGCATCCCGAAGAAGAACATCCTTCTCTCAACGGGTGGTGCAAAGCAGAAGGTGGAAATGCTCGACGCTGCCAAGATGCTCATCGACAATGGCTACAAACTCTATGCTACAGCCGGAACCAGCAAGTTCCTTACCGAGAACGGCATCGAGAACACCCACGTGCTCTGGCCTTCTGAGGAGGGTGACGAGCCTAAGGCTCTCGACCTGTTGCACAACCATACCATCGATATGGTGGTCAACATCCCGAAGAACCTCACAAGTTCAGAGCTCAGCAACGGCTACAAGATTCGCCGTGCCGCCATCGACCTTAACGTGCCTCTTATCACCAACGCCCGCCTCGCAAGTGCGTTCATCTATGCATTCTGCACAACGAAGCTTAAAGATATCGGCATCAAGGCTTGGAACGAATACTAATCTTCGAGTTGAGAATTAATAATTGAGAGTTGAGGGTTATTAAATCCCAACTCTCAATAACATAAAAACGACAATAGAGACAATGACTGACAACCGCTATTGAGTTGTCTACATTGTCTCTATTGTCGTTTTTTGTATTTTTATTTGATAATGCCATTATCCGTGTCGCGCAGGTTAATTCTCTTTTCTGCTGACTTATGCTTGCTACCTCGGCTTAGTCGCCAGGATAGGTTCAGGGATATTTGGTTGCCGTTGCCTTTGGAATAGCCGACGGTATGCTTATATATGTCACGGTTGAGCAATTCGTTTTCGTATGCCTTGTAGTTGTTGTCGAAGGGATTAGCCCAGGATAATGCAAACTGCCAGTCGCGCCATACGTAGGATGCCTTCAGAACTGAGTAAGCTCCGTTGTAGCCCTTCGATTCGCCTTCCAAGAATCTGCTGCCGTTATCTATGTATCCTTGCAACGTGAAATTACCGAGATAAGCCGTGACGCTACCTGCATAATACCATGAGGTGTAACAATGCGTATAGTCGTTACCGAAATTGAAGCATCTGTACAGACCTCCATTGGCGGCAATCTGAAGTTTCTCTGGCAAGAGCCAATATCCTGCGTATGCCATGACATCCAATACGTCAATCTCCTTTTGGTTCACCTGCGTATATATGAATTGATTGTCGTCTCTCCGTTCATAGTGAGCCATGTTCGGCTTCAGGCATTGCTTGAAGTAAGCGTCAAAGAAGGTCTGCAAGCGGTTGTTGTTGTATGAAAGCTGCAGTCGGTGCTCCATGTCACGTGAAGGTTTCAGGTCGGGATTGCCTAAAGTCCATTCCATGCTATTTGTGCGAACCATAGCATCGCTCGTCATGGCAATGCGGGATATCCGGTCCTGCATCTGATAAGTATAGCTCAACTGCATGCCGTTATTGATCTGATAAGTCAGCGATGCCTTTGGGTGGAAAGTCCAGAAGTTATATCTATGACCGTTCTGAATATAATGGATATAACTTGCGCCAGTTCCCAATGAATAGCTCAACGGTCTGAGCATACCCTTTATTTCGGCAAAGGCATACATGCGGTTGTTGTCCGTATTGGTCAAGGACGAAGCGTCACCCGAATAGTCGTTCTTTGTATGTTTATAGCTGTAGTTAAAGCCAGCTGAAAGCGTAAATGGCTTTAAGCGGTTCTCGTATATAACCTCAGTAAGCAGTGAAGCCGTCTTGCCGTCCACATCATATTTATAAGGAGCGCCCTCGTCATAATAACTGCTGGTCTGCGTGGAGATGTAAGTTCCGACAGCATTGGCTGTAACTGACTGACGTGCGGTAAGCTGACGGAAGAAGTAGGGGTCAGCGGAAAAGTACTGGGGGTGTTTTTTATTTCATAGTATTTTGTATCTTTGCATTATGAACATGCTTGAACAATTAGCCCGTCTAGTTCTTCCCAAAGAAATACTAGACAATTTCGATATCG
>NZ_NOVE01000057.1 GCF_002265625.1 Prevotella sp. 885 | reverse complement strand
GCTGGGTATCCGAGTCTGGTTAGGATAAGCGCTGAAAGCATCTAAGTGCGAAGCCATCCGCAAGATGAGAACTCCATTGAGGGTCGTTGTAGACGACGACGTAGATAGGCTGCAGGTGTAAAGACGGCGACGTCAAAGCCGAGCAGTACTAATTGCCCGAGACTTTCTTTACAAGTAGTCGTGCTTTCAGTTGTTGACAACTTTAACAACAGTTTTTGCTATATCAACGTGTCTAACCCTATTTTAGGCGGTTATTGCGGCGGTGTCCCACCTCTTCCCATTCCGAACAGAGAAGTTAAACCCGTTTGCGCCGATGGTACTGCAATGCAATGCGGGAGAGTAGGTGGCTGCCTTCTTTTACTTGAGGTCTTCAAGGTCCAACGACTTTGGAGACCTTTTTTTGTGCCCTGACGTGAAGTATATGATCTTTTGTCAGAAAGACATGAAGTACAAGATTTGTATTTTCCTTGGGTTTTTATTTTTTTTATTATAGCCTCCTCTCTTTTTGTCTATCAGTTGGTTATATTTCAAAAAATAAGTTGTAAATTTGCCGATGCATACTACATATCTTATTAACGTTTAGACAAAACACTGAAATTTACTATTAATACATCTTATTGAATATGAAGAAATTCTACTCCCTTATTATGCTTTTGCTGCTCTGTGTCAGTGCGGCTCAGGCTAAGTTTACTTATTGGGGTTATGGCGACAAGACCATTTCGTCGCAGAATGGTGCTGCCACAGCAGGCAAGGCTGCTATCTACATCCCTGCCGAGTTGGCGCAGTGCTATGTCGGCAAGACAGTTACTGGTGTGCGTGTTGGCCTTGCTGCCAATGTACAGTCTATGTCTGTCTTTATCTCTACAGACTTGAATGGTGCTCCCATTGCTACTAAGGAGGCTGATATCGCTGTTGCTGGACTTAACAGTGCAGTAAAATTCGATTCGCCTTACACTATTACAGGTGAGGGCTTTTATATCGGATATGAATATAAGGGTATGGAGAACGCTTTGGGTTGCTCCAGTCTGACAAACGTTTCAGGCAATGGCAACTGGACAAACTTCGGTGATGGCTGGGTGAACAACGGCGTGTCATCAAAAGCACTAAACATTTATGCCCGTATTGAGGGTTCCACTCTTCCCGTTGACCTCAGCCTTGTAGACGTTAAGGATATCGCTGTAAAGGAGGATACTCCTTTCAAGATTACCGGTCGTCTGCTCAATCAGAGTGCTTCAAAGGTTTACGCTTATCGCATCGGCTATTCAATTGATGGCGGTGCAGAGGAGTTTGCTGATTTTGAGTCAACCATCAATGAGCGCAGTGAAGGAAGCTTTGAGATTCTTCATAATGGTGTTTACGGCAAGGGCAAGCATTCTGTAAAGGTGCGCCTTGTAACTGTAGACGGTGAGGCTGATGCTTATGATGGCAACAACTCGGCTACTCTTGCATTACTCTCTACAAACATTTCTGCCGTGAAGCGCGTCCTCATGGAGGAATTCACTGGTATCAACTGTGGCTGGTGTCCGCGTGGTATCGTTTCCATCGACCAGTGTGTAGAGCAGTATCCTGATAACTTCATTGCCATTGCCAAGCATAATTATTATCAGGAGACTCCTGAGGCATTAAAGTCGCCCACATACGATTATGATCTTACCGGTACATGGCCTTATTGTACAGTTGACCGCATCTTTACATTCGACCCCGTTCCTGCTAATTCATTGGCTAATGTTCGTGCTGCCCTTGAGCTTGGCACCTCTGTAGCTCTTGATGCTGTAGCGACCTTCGTACCCGAGAATCCGAACCGCGTGAATGTCAGCGCCACAGCACAGTTTACGGCTGCTGACAATGAAGCCAACTACCGTTTTGCTTTCGCAGTTGTAGAGGATGGCATCACTGGTTACAAGCAGAACAATGCTTACGCAGGAAACAAGAACGGAGAGATGGGTGGCTTTGAGAGTAAGGGAAGCTCTGCCAGTGTCACTCTCAACCATGTGGCACGTTCTGGCTATGGCGTTAAGGAAGGCATCGAGAACAGTATTCCTCAGAGTGTGAACGAGTATAACCCGATCAACTACTCTACAGTGCTTGACCTTCCTTCTACAGTAATCAACCCAGACAACATCAAGGTTGTGGCTTTCATCATCAACAAGAAGAAGGGCAGCATTGAGAATGCTGTGCAGGTGAAGGTGACAGAGCAGGGCGAGACAGCCATTGCTGACGTTAACGCTACACAGACACCTGACATCGCCGTAGTAGGAGGCGCTGTCGTAGCAGAAGGCTTCGATGGTAAGCTCTGTGTTTACACCATCGATGGCAAGCAGATTGCCAACGAGAATCTCTCGCGTGGCGTTTACGTGGTACGTGGCACCGGCGCAGAGAAGACATTCGTCAAGAAAATCGTGGTGATGTAATCACATATATTTATAGTAAACTAATAGAAAAAATCAAAGAACCATTAACATATGAAGAAAATCCATTTACTCCTGTCAGTTCTGTTGTGTGCCGTTCTGACAGCAAAGGCCCAGACAAACACTATATCATGGGGCTACTGTAACGCATCCTCTGTTACCAATATCTTTGGTGAAGCAACCACTGCAAAGGGTGCCATCTATATTCCTGCTGAGATTGCTAAAATCTATGAGGGAGCAAAGGTTACTGGTGTGCGTGTAGGTTTCGGTAACAATGCCACCAACGTGAAGATTTTCGTAACCGAAGACCTCAATGGTTCGCCCATTATCGAAGAGAGCACGACGGACTGCGTTAGAGGTATGAAGAACATCTCGTTCACCACTGGTTCGTACACCATCACAGAAAAGGGTTTCTATGTGGGATATAGCTGCACAAGTGCTACAGCAGACTCGCCTATTGGCATTTCAGATCTCTATGACGAGAACGGCTGCTGGGCGGACCTTGGAGACGGATGGAAGAACTATTCAGCAGATCCTGCCTATAAGTCGTCTGCTCTCTGCATCTTCGCACGTATCAAGGGTGACAATCTTCCTAAGGACTTCGCTTTGCTGGACGTGAACAGTCTGGCGCAGAAGAAGGACACTCCTTTCACTATCAGCGGTACGCTTATGAGCCGTTCGCCGAAGTTGGGCCGTGTATTCCGCATCGCCTATAGCATCGACGGTGGCGAGGAGACAATCGCAGAAGTAAACAAGCAGATCGGTACTGGTGTATCGAAGAGCTTCGAGATTGAGCACCCGGGACTTTCAGAGAGTGGCAACCACACCGTTGTATGCCGCCTTCTCACTGTTGACGGCGTAGAAGATCCGTATGAGGCAAACAACACAGCTTCAGGAACTATCGGTATTGTAGGACGCTTCCCGTTCTATCGCATGGTTGTGGAGAAGGGTACAGGCACATGGTGTCAGTATTGTCCGCGCGGCATCTGGGGCTTCGAGAAGATGATGGAGAAATATCCTGACAACTTCATCGGTATCGCCGTACACAAAAATGAGGACACTTACGGACGTTATGGTCTTGAGTGCTCTTCTTACAATGCGTTGACATTCTCAAGTTATCCTTCAGCTTACGTTAACCGCAACCCGCGTATGAACGTATCGCCGATTCCTGCTGTCCTTGAGGCAGCTTATCAGGCTACATGCGGTGACCTTCGTCTTGGCGAGGTGAACGTGAAGTCTGAGCTGGTGAACAGTAACACCATCAACGCTACAGCCACTACAACCTTCGTATCTGACATCAACAATGCAGACTATAGCATCTCTTTCGTTCTCACAGAGGACAATGTAAGCGGTTACTATCAGTCGAACGGCTGTAAGGGTATGCCTTATGACGAGGTTGGTCCCTTCTCTACAGAGGGTAGTGCAGTTGCTGTAGACATGCAGCACGTAGCACGTGAGATCTTCGGTTTCCGTGGCTTGGAGAACAGCATTCCTACAACAGTGAAGGCAGAAGAGCCTGTGACATTCACAAAGACTCTCACTATTCCTGCTTCTGTACGTGACGTGAAGAACCTCAACGTCATTGCAATGCTCTTCAACAACCGCACCGGTCTGATTGAGAACGCTGCTCAGGCACGTGTTGGTGAGGCTTCCGTTGAGACAGCCATCGCGGACATCGACGACTCGCTCGTTCCTGAGATTGGCGTTACTGGCGGCAAGGTGGTTTGCACAGGCTTCGATGGCGACATCCGTGTTTATACTGTAGACGGCAAGCAGGTCGCTAATCAGAACTTAGGTCGCGGCATCTACATCGTAAAGGCTTCCAACGGCAAGCAGACCTTCGTGAAGCGCATCGCTCTGTAATCTCTATGGTTAGGACAGTCGTTACGTTAACGACAGATATACAAACATAAATAGAAAGAATGAAGCGAATATTATCATTACTGGTACTCGTGCTGCTGTTTGTATCAGCAGCCGAGGCCAAGTTCACATACCTTAGATATTACGGAGGTACGTTGAACGGATATGGCACTGCGGTAGCCGGTAAGGGTGCCATCTATGTGCCAGCCGAGTTTGCCAAGTGCTATGTCGGCAAGAAGGTAACGGGCGTACGTGTCGGTCTTTCCGCCAACACTGACGAGCTTAGCGTGTTCCTGACACGCAGTCTTGACGAGGCTCCCCTGCTTACCAAGACTGCCGAATTTGCCAGCAGCGGCAACAACACCGTTAAGTTTGACAGTCCCTACGAGATAACCGGTGAGGCGTTCTATGTGGGATATGAGTTTAAGGGTGAGACAGCCGCCATGTCGGTCGGCGACAGCTATGACACCAACGGCAACTGGACTGACTTAGGATCTGGTTGGGTGAACAATGCCACCAATGCCGTCAGTCCTGATAAGGCTCTTGCTATCGCCATACGTGTGGAAGGCGACGTTCTTCCTATGGACGCAGCCCTTACTGGAGTGAATAACGTGGCAGTACGTTCAGGCAATTCCTTCCAGATGACCGGTCGCATTCTGAATCTCTCGGCAGAGAAGATTACGAAGGTGCGCGTTGCCTACAGCGTTAACGGCGAGGAAGAGAAGTTCGCTGACATCGAACAGACCATCGGTGAGCGCAGCGAAGCGGAGATAACTGTCGACCATGACGCCATTTTCGGCACAGAGCCGGTGTCTTACACTATGCGCCTTGTGTCTGTAAACGGCGAGGCTGACGCTTTTGCTGGTAACAACAGCCAGTCTGCATACGTGCTTTTCCCAAATACCGAAGCTGTAAAGCGTGTGGTAATGGAGGAATTCACCGGCATTAAGTGTGGTTACTGTCCGCGTGGCATCGTAGGCATTCGTACATGTCATGAGCGTTTCGGCGACAAGTTCATCGCCATTGCCAAGCATTGCTACAGTGGCACGCCAAGCGAACTGAAGGCATCCACATACAATTATAACATCGGTGGAGGTTTCCCGAAGTGCATCATCGACCGTCGCTACCAGTGCGATCCCGGTCCTACAAAGGCTCCTCCATACGTTTCGGCACAGCTCGGTGCAGGTTGCTCGGCAGGTGTCGACCTTGAGGCAGTATTCCCTGAGGACGGCGACGGCTCGCAGATTGACGTACGTGCCACGGCACAGTTCCTTTCAAGCTACAGCAATTCTCAGTTCCGTTTCGCCTTTGCCATCCTTGAGGACAGCGTCAAGGGCTATACTCAGGCAAACAACTACTATGGCTCGTCTGCACAGATGGGTGGTTTCGAGAAGCTTCCTTCTCATGCAGCCATCAATCTTGACCATGTCGCACGTGCCGGCTTTGGTGTGCTGAATGGCATTGAGAATAGTATTCCTGCTAATGTGGATGAGTTCCATACCGTAACTTACGCCACCAAGCTGGACATTCCTGCCAATGTGCAGAGCAAGGACTATCTCCGTGTAGTGGTGCTCCTCCTCGACACATCAACGGGACGTATCGACAATGCTGCTGAGGTGGCTTACGTTAAGACTGGTTCGCTGAGCGCCATCCGAGACCTGAAGGCAGATTCGCCTGCTCCCGACGTGGAAATCCGTAACGGTAAGGTGGTTGCCGACGGCTTTGCCGGAACCATTCAGGTTTACTCCGTTAACGGTATGCGCCTCGCCAACGAGTCGCTCGCCCACGGCATCTACATCGTTCGCCTCACAAACGGCAAGCAGACCTTCGTGAAGCGTATAGCTTACTAATGCGTATAATAAAATCCTAAAGACCATCGCATCGGCGACAAGGTTCTAAGGAATGACAACAACATAGGTGTGTCGGAAACGGAAGTCAACTACTGATGGCTTGCGTGTTCCGATACACCTTTTTCTTAAGGTAAAATTACTGAGCCTCTTATATGTAGGCTCAATAAATAAAATATAATACAATGGATAATCCGACACTCTTACTTCAGCGCCAGCGCATGCTCCTCGAGATTGAATACAATCATGAGAAGGAGGAATTTCGCAAGCAGACGGAGACAATGGGCGTGGAGCGCAAGGTGCGCCGTGGCGACGCTTGGTTTCCGGTAAGCATAGGCAGAAGCTACTATAATTCGCTCAACCAGATGGTGGTGGAGGTGATGCGCCAACCCGGTTCGGACATAGAGCACAATTTCGAGGCTGGTCGCCCAGTGTGCTTCTTCACAATTAAGAACGACATGGGAACGGCAGGGGCGAAGGCTACGAAGGGAGGCAGCAAGCTACAGTATCTCTCCTTCACCGCTACCGTCAGTTATGCCGAGCAAGACCGTATGGTGGTGGCGTTGCCCGACAGCGGACGAATTGTAGACCTGCAGCGTCAGGATGCGCTTGGCGTACAGCTTTTCTTCGACGAGACTAGCTATCGTCTTATGTTCGAAGCCCTCGACCGTGTTATCCGAGCACGCAGCGGCAGACTTGCCGACCTTCGCGACATCTTCTATACCAAGGTACCAGCCTCCCGCTACACCTTCGACGCCATGCGCTTTCCTTGGCTTAACGCCTCTCAGGAGAAAGCCGTCAATGAAGTGCTGTGGGCAAAGGATGTAGCCGTGGTGCATGGTCCTCCAGGAACCGGTAAGACCACCACGCTCGTGGAAGCCATCTTCGAGACCCTGCGACGTGAGAGTCAGGTGCTGGTATGTGCACAGAGCAATATGGCTGTAGACTGGATATCGGAGAAGCTTGTCGACCGTGGCATAAACGTCCTCCGCATCGGCAATCCCACCCGTGTGAACGATAAGATGCTCTCTTTCACATACGAACGGCGCTTTGAGGCTCATCCCGACTATCCCCAGCTGTGGAGCATCCGCAAGGCAATCCGCGAGCTACGTCAGCAACGCAAGCATGCCGACTCATGGCATCAGAAGATGGACCGCCTCAAGAGTAGGGCTACGGAGCTGGAACTGCGCATCCGCTCTTCCCTTTTCGGTGAGGCACGTGTCATCGCCTCCACGCTTACTGGAGCTGCCAACCGTGTGCTTGAAGGCGAGAAATACTCCACACTCTTCATTGACGAGGCTGCACAGGCACTTGAGGCAGCGTGCTGGATAGCCATCCGTAAGGCAGGACGCGTGATACTTGCCGGCGACCATTGCCAGTTGCCGCCAACCGTGAAAAGCATTATGGCTTTGAAGGGAGGATTGGGCAAGACGCTCATGGAGCGCATTGTGGAGAACAAGCCTGAGACCGTAACTCTGCTGAAGATGCAGTATCGCATGAACGAGCAGATAATGAAGTTCTCAAGTGAGTGGTTTTATCATGGTATGGTGGAGTCGGCGCCTACGGTCAGTCACCGTGGCATCCTCGATTATGACACACCGATGATGTGGATTGACACCGCCGAATGCGACGGCAAGGAAGAATTTGTGGGTGAGAATTTCGGACGCATCAACCGCGCCGAAGCAGAACTGACACTACAGACCTTGCAGCAGTATCTTGAGAAAATCGGCAAGCAGCGTATACTGGAAGAATCGATAGACGTGGGAATCATTTCGCCTTATCGTGCGCAGGTGCAGCTGTTGCGTAAGGAACTCCGCAAGCGCGAGTTCTTCCGTCCTTACCGCCATCTGCTTACCGTCAACACCGTGGACGGCTTCCAAGGTCAGGAGCGCGACATCATCCTCATCTCGCTGGTCCGCAGCAATGACGGTGGCGACATCGGATTCCTACGCGACCTAAGACGTATGAACGTGGCAATAACACGAGCCCGCATGAAGCTCATCATCTTAGGATCGTCCGAGACAATGACCTCGCATCCGTTCTATAAAAAGCTGTATGAGTATGTGGGGCAGTTAAAAGTTGAGAGTTGATAAAGTTGAGAGTTGATAAAGTTGAGAGTTGATAAAGTTGAGAGTTGATACAGTTGAGAGTTGAGAATTTAGAGTTGAGAGTTATGATATGTTTTTTAGCTTTATCCCTTGATTATTTTTATATAACATCAAAGGTAATCATAACTCTCAACTCTAATTTCTCAACTCTCAACTGTATCAACTGTATCAACTCTCAACTATTTTAGTCCTTATTGTTTCCGAAGATGCGGAGCAGATAGAGGAAGAGGTTGACGAAGTCGAGATAGAGCGAGAGCGAACCGAGGAGCGCAAGCTTCTGCATGCTTTCGCCAGCATCCGGAGCTATACGGCACATCTCCTTTATCTTCTGCGTGTCGTAAGCGGTCAGACCTACGAAGACCAGCACGCCTACGTAGCTGATGATGAGGTCAAGACCAGAGCTTCCTACGAAGATGTTCACCACTGAGGCGATGATAATGCCGATGAGCGCCATAAACAGCAGCTTGCCGATGGAGGTCAGGTCAGTCTTCGTGGTGTAGCCCACGAGCGCCATCGCACCGAACGTGCCCGCCGTAATAAAGAACGTCTTGGCTATTACCGTGGTGGAGTAAGCGAGGAACACCACTGACAAAGTTGCACCGTTCACCACCGAATATAGAATGAAGAGCAGGGTGGCTGTGGCAAGCGAGAGACGGTTGATGGCTCCGCTGATAGCCATTACGAGTCCGAATTCAGCGATGATGAGTCCCCAGAACATCACTTTGCTGGAGAATATCATTCCCACCAGAGTTGGCGAAGAAGCCACGCCGTAGGCAGTAATGCCAGTTATGGCGAGAGCCAATGTCATCCATACGAACACCTTACGCATCAGAATGGGGAAGGCATTGGAGAGCGAGAAGTCGCCACCACGGGCGGTGTCGACGTCATACCAGTTTTCTTGTTTCATAGTTGTCTTGTTGTTTTAATTTTTACCAATACAAAATTATCATATATGGTATTATTGTGCAAACAAGGTGCCATATTTTTACGTATTATTAAATCGGATGCTTTAAAGGTTAACATTTGTAAATAAAGTGCCATTGTGTATAGTAAAATAAGTATATTTGCAGTCAAATGACCTATAATCTATCAACTTGTAAGGAATCAGAACTTATTAATGTAATCATATGAACGTAAAAGCTCTTATTTTCGCGCTATCTCTGACAGCAACTATGTCAGCAAGCGCACAAGGCACAGCGGGCATCGACCGTGCCAACATGAATTTATCCGTTAAGCCGGGTAACGACTTCTACGAGTATGCCATCGGTGGCTGGCGCAAGGCCCATCCGCTTGATGCAGAGCATGCACGCAACGGTTCTTTCACCGACCTCGATGAGATGAACCAGAAGCGCATCCTCGAACTCATTCAGGAGTATTCGTCCAAGCCTCAGGCACAGGGCACACTGGGTCAGAAGATCGGTTCGCTCTACAATCTCGCTATGGACAGCGTACGCCGCAACCGTGAGGGAGCTGCTCCTATACAGCCCGTCCTCAAGAAGATTGCTGACATCCAGAACCGTCGCGACTATCAGCTCGTAACCTCACAGCTCGACGCACGCGGCATCTCTTGCATGATGTTCGGCATGGGCGTAGGTGCAGACCAGAAGGACGCTGCCAACAACCTCGTAGGAATTGGTCAGGGCGGTCTTGGTCTTGGCGAACGCGACTACTATCTCTCTGACGACGCTCAGGTGAAGGGTGTGCGTGACGCTTACGTTAAGTTCCTCACCGCCATCCTCACACTTGCTGGCAACGACGCTGCTACAGCACAGAAGAAGGCAGAGGCAACAATGCGCATCGAGACACGCATCGCCAAGGCAAGCTACTCTCAGGTGCAGCTCCGTGACGTACAGGCCAACTATCATAAGATCACATACAACCAGCTGGTAAATGATTATCCCGGCATCGACTGGGGCAACCTCTTCCTCGCACAGGGCTTCCCTCCGTTCTCACACATCGACGTAGGCCAGCCTGAGCCTATCCGCGAGGTGGAGAAGATTCTCGCAGAGGAGTCGCTCGACGACCTCAAGGCATACGCTGAGGCTCACGCCGTAAGCAGCGCTGCCGGCAAGCTCGACGACAAGTTCCGCGCTGCAGAGTTCGAGTTCGGCAGCGTTCTCTCAGGTGCACAGCAGGATCGTCCCCGCTGGAAGCGTGCCACAGCTCTTGTGAGCGGCGTGCTCGGCGAGCCCATCGGCAAGCTCTACGTAGAGAAGTACTTCCCCGAGTCGTCCAAGCAGCACATGCTTCGCCTCGTAAAGAACCTTCAGACAGCTCTTGCACAGCGCATCGACGAGGCCACATGGATGTCTCCCGCAACAAAGGAGCAGGCAAAGGACAAGCTCTCTAACTTCATCGTAAAGGTGGGCTATCCTGACACATGGCGCGACTTCAGCGGTCTGCAGATTGACGAGAAGCTCTCTCTCTTCGAGAACATGTGCAACGTGGCTGAGTTCCTCTCACACGACTATATCAACCGCAAGGTAAACAAGCCGGTGGACAAGGCAGAATGGCAGATGACTCCGCAGACTGTCAACGCTTACTATAACCCCACAACCAACGAGATCTGCTTCCCGGCAGCCATCCTGCAGCCGCCGTTCTTCGATCCCAATGCTGACGACGCTGTCAACTATGGTGGCATCGGTGGCGTAATCGGTCATGAGATGTCTCACGGCTTCGACGACCAGGGCTCGCAGTTCGACAAGTACGGCAACCAGAACGACTGGTGGACAGCTGCTGACAAGAAGAACTTCGAGGCTCGCACAAAGGTTCTCGTCGACTTCTTCTCTTCTGTCGAGGCTCTCCCCGGCAAGAAGATCAACGGTAAGCTCACTCTCGGTGAGAACATCGGTGACAACGGCGGTCTGAACATCGCTTTCCGCGCTCTCCAGAACGACCTCAAGGCCAACCCTGCTCTCAACAAGACCATCGACGGTTTCACACCTGAGCAGCGTTTCTTCCTCTCATGGGCTAATGTATGGGCAGGCAACGCTCGTCCAGAGTTCGTAGACCGTCAGATCAAGACCGACCCCCACTCACCTGCTGAGGCTCGCGTTAACGCAGCTCTCCCGCAGATTGATGCTTGGTATAAGGCATTCAACGTGAAGAAGGGTGACAAGCTCTTCCTCGACAAGAAGAAGCGTGCCCACATCTGGTAATAAATAAAACAATTGAACTTGCTAAAGTTCAGTAAACAAAATAATCCGCAACACCATTAATTTGGAGTTGCGGATTTTTTTTTCATATATCATGAAGGAATGGAGGCCTCAGTTGGTTGCATTTCGTTACCTCAGTTGGCTGTGAATTGCCAGTTATTGATATATTAATTGCAGTTTAGCGGTGAGATAATACATGAGCTGCGGGTTCTGTAGTGGGTTTCTGATGAATACGTGTCCCCTCGGGACACGGCGCTGATTGGCGTTTCTGCTATGGGAGGGTGCGTGGCTACGGCGAGACGCCATAGCCTCCTATGTTTGCCTTTGCAGCTGTAAATTGCAGTTTAGCGGTGAGTTTGCTGCGGTAGGCAGTGCTTTGACAAAAACCTTTATCCACAATCCGCTTATGTGCGCAAATCCTATCGGATTTAAATAAAAGGCTTTACATTAGGTCTTACGAGAACCAGTTCTCGACAACCTAATGTAAAGCCTTTTATTTGTGCACAGCACGCGCCCATAATCGGAAAAAACAAAGAAAAACACAAACTGTTTTCTGCTTAATTCGTACATAAAAGTACTTTACCTTTTTGTTACCTTGTGTTTTTTATGTTTTTCCTTTTGTTGGCACAGTGATGCTCCAGCATCACTCATGATATCGTTTGGAGGATGGGTGTCGAGAGCAACGCTCTCGTAAATCCCATTCACCAAACGATACCATGAACCCGAAGGGTGTGCCAACAAAAGGTATGTGGATAAAGGTTTTTGTCAAAGCACTGCCTAACACAGTTACCTCGCTGATAAATTCCTGTTTAGCGGTTTGCCTACCGCTACTTGTTATATAGATTGAGTGGTACGGCTTGAAGCGACTGTTGGAAATCATTCTATAAACTCCCTGATTTGCGGAAGGAGCGACATGGCTTTTTCCACTCCTGCTTCGTACACCCTTCTCATCTTGTCCTCCTTGAGGCTGAGACTGCCGATGTTGAGCTTTTCGTCGGGACAGATGAGGAAGGTGTCGCCTTTCTGAAGTTCAGAGTGGATGTAGTCCAGTTCGTCGTTATACATAATATGTCGTCTTGCCATCAGCTGCGCCACCTTGGGATATTGCTTCAGAAACATCTTCATGGCGAGTCCTACATGCGCCTTTTTCTTCTTGAAGTCTAACGGCTGAGTAAGGATTACGACATTCTTTCTGTAGCCTTTTCCTTGAATGAACTTCAACGGAATGCTGTCCGTTATTCCTCCGTCCAGATAATGCCGACCGTCTATCTCCACCGGCTTTGCGAACACCGGCATGGAAGCCGAAGCCTGCATCCATCTCAGTCCGATGCCGTCAGCATCGTCAATCTCATGATATACCGGACATCCTTCTTCTATGTCCGTACATACGGCGTAGAACCTCATAGGGTTCTCTCTGTATGCATCGAAGTCCATCGGGTCGTAAACGTGCGGCAGCAGGTGGTAGGAGAAGCGCTCGTTGACGTAGTTGCCGGTTCTGAACAGCGACTTCCAGCTCATATATTCCGGATTGTCCTTGAATCTTATGTTGTATCTTAAGGCTCTGCCAGGTTGGTTCGACTTGTAGTTGCAGCCGAACAGCACTCCAGCCGAAACGCCGACAGCGGCGTCAAATCTGATGTCGTTCTGCATGAATACGTCCAGTACTCCGCTTGTGAACATCGCTCTCAAGCCGCCTCCTTCAAGAACGAGGCCGGTGGGCGATTGGGAGGATTGTGTTGCGCTATGTTCCTTTGTCATCTTCATCCGGATATTATTTTGTTTTTCGATTCAGACGGTAAAGTTAGCAATAGAAATTGGATTGAAGTACGAAATAAATGTTAAACCGAACAAATCGTTCCGTAATGATACATTTTTTGCGAATAAAAAGATGCCCTTTTTTACTGATTAGAAAGTTCCACCAACCTCTGTATTGCTGGAATTACAAATCAGGGCTGGTGGAACACATCCAAGTAAATAAAAAAGTAAAAAGGTATGAATACTGAAATTTATCTCCCTTTATAGATTTTCATGCGTGTATCCGCAGATGACAATCTCTTTACGATGGCTTTCAGTCGCAAGCCGTACATGACGCACGCCAGTGTGGCATACACCACCACCTGACACCACAGACCGACATACTCATGATGCACGTCCGCTATGGAAGCGCCGTTGCCCATGATGCGCAGATAGCCGTTCATGCCGAACGTGGAGGGGAACAGCCATGACACGTATTTCCAGAACACCGGTATCTCTGATCTCGGCCAAGAGATGCCCGACATGAAGAGCAGCGGCACGGAGAGAAAGACGAACAGCATGATGCAGTCCTCCCTTCTGTAGACCAGCACCGACAGCACCATTGCCATGAATATGCATGCCAGGATGTACGGGATGATAAACCGCAGGAACACCCAATAGTCGCCGAGATCAGGCAGTCCGAACCATTTTGTCACGGCGGTATACATGTATATTGCCATGAGCAGATAGAGCACAAAGTAGAATATGGTCTTACCCATAACGATGTCGAACGGGCGCCTATACCACTTGTGTTTGGGCAGCATGTGTGCCAGACACTTCTCGCGTTGGTTGCCCATCGACATGCCTATGCCCAGAAACAGCGTCTGCTGAATGATGAGCATCAGTACGGGCGGAATGAGGAATGCCGCGAAACCGCTTTGCGGATTATACAGGCTGACGTAGTCATACTCTATAGGCATACGCGATATTTCTTCGTCTTCGCGTGTTGAAGGGTGCAGGTATTTCTCCACTTTTATGTCGCGGTTCATATCCAGCGATACGTTGTTGGCAGCCAGAAGCAGCGCCTTATAGTAAAGCAGCGAGCTCATGCTGCAGTATAGTCCCACGGTGGTCTGCTCGCCGCGCCAGATGTCGTGACTGAATGTCTTGGGAATGCGCAGCACTCCGTATATCTTGCTTTCCTTCAGCAGCTGTTGCGCCTCTGCCACGTCATTGCATCGTGCCACGATCCTTGCGTCGGGTGTGGCGTCCATCTTACGGACAAACTCACGGCTCATCGTACTGTTGCAGTCGTCAATCACCGCAAACGGTACGTCGCGCACCACCTCGTTGGTATATACATACGAATAGAGCAGCGGGTAGCATAGCGGTACGAAAATGATGAAAATCATTATGCCCTTGTCGCGCAGGATTTCCTTCATCTCCGTCATCCATATCTGAATAATGTTAATGAGCGTTCTTTTCATTATGGTACATATTTATGGTTGAGGAACAGACTGTGATAGTGGCGGAGCGTGAGCAGCGGCAACATTGCGAAAACCACCATTGCCAGCAAGCTGTGCCAAGCGTACACGATGCTGTATCCGTTGAGAGCCTGATTGACGTATAGCAGATAGTAATGGCGCAGTGGGAAGAGCACAGACAGCTTCTGCAGTATGCCGTCCATTGCCGTCACGGGGAATGTGAAGCCTGCGAGCGAGAACGACAATATGCCCCAAAGCGAGCAGAGACACATCGACAGACGCATCTGTCCGCATACGCCGAAGATGAAGGCGGCAAGCCCCTGCGCTCCCAACACCGTAAGCATTCCGATGAGTATCATCGGCAGTATGCCGCTGTTGCAGGGGAACTGCAGGTAGCGGTAGAAGCAGACAGCATAGAGGATGGCTATGAGCCAGAACACGAGCGTCTGCGGCAGCAGCTTGCCCACGAGTGCCGTAAACGGCGACTTGCCCGAAATGCGATAAAGCACGAGCTGCGTATCACGTTTCCATTCTATGCCAATGGTGTAAGCCGCTGACAGCATCACCAGCAGGATGAAGATGCCGGGAATGAGCATGTTGTTGAGATACACCGAATAGTCGAGGTATGGATTGTTGAGCGGGTGCGTCTCCACCTTGATGGGCTGTATGACGCCCATTGCCTGTCGTTCCGTCATGCCGTGGGCGTAGAGCTTCTCACGGGTCAGTGCCAGTCCGGTGAGTTCGGAAGCGTAGCGCATGTCGCGCATCAGCAGGTTGCCCGGCACGTAATAACATTCGTTGGTATAGAACGATATGCGCGGCTGGCGGCTTGCCAGTGCCTTCTCGGTGGTTTTCTTCGGCAGATAGAAGAATCCGTATATTTCGCCTCGCTGCATAGCCTTTCTTGCCTCGCCGAAGCTGGAGTAGTGACGGACGAGCTTCACCTCCTCCATCGACCCGAGTATGCGGGTGATGGTGTGCGTGATGTGTGTGTTGTCCTCGTCCACCATTGCCGCCGGCAGCTTTGTAGGCAAGCCTTCGCCCATCAGCGAGGTAAGGTATATAAGACAGAACAGCGGCGCAATGATCATGCAGAAGAGGAAGAGCGGGCGATGCGAATACATCTTCAGCTCCCTTCGGCCTATCATGGCGAGCCTTCTGATTGTCTTGCTTGTGATGTTCATGATGCTTGTTTTTTTTATTTGCTGGTGTTCTTAGCTGGTTCGGGCATTCTCAGTACAGCCGACATTCCTGACAGTACGCCGTCCGTCGGCTTCAACGGATGCGCCTGCACCTCAAAGGTCTTGAGGTCGAGGTCGTCAAGAGCCTTTGTGGCTTTCCATACGGCAAAGGTTCCCACGTCCTTCATCAGCGTGATGCGCACGGGGATGGTCTTGTCCACGGCAGGCACATACACCTCTGCCTGGGTGCCGATGGCATATCCCTTCAGCTTGTCCTCACGAATGTTGAAAGTGAACCACACGTCGCTTACCACCGATACGCTCATGATGGGAGCACCCGTGCCGACAAGCTCGCCCACTTCGGGGAATATCTCTGTTATCTGTCCGTCGGCAGTGGCTGTCAGTACGGTCTCGTTGATGTAGGAGCTTACTTCGGCGATGGCTCCCTTTGCGCGTTCTGCCTGCGCCTGCGCCATGCTCTTGTCTTCTTTTCGCGCTCCGTTCACAGCTATGTCATACTTGGCTTTGGCTGCCTTTTCGGTGGCTACGGCAGCGTCGTACTGTGCCTTTGCCTCGTCGCGCTTCTGCTCTGCCATCACTCCGCTTTCGAAGAGACGCTCCACACGGTTGTAGGTCTTCTCCGTCACCTCCACGGCAGCTTTCGCCTTCTGCCACATCTCGTAGGCAGCCTGGATGTCTTCCTGACGTGCGCCGTTATGTGCTTTCTCTTCCATGGCTTTGGCGGCATCGTATGCGGCATTGGCCTGTGACAGCTTTGCCTCCACGTCCGGTGCCTCAAGCACGACGAGCGTGTCGCCTTTGTGGACGAAGTCGCCTTCCTTCACTCTTATCTCCAGCACACGTGCCGGCACTTTTGACGACAGACGATAGTCGGTGGTTTCTGCCTGTCCTTCGAGCGTTTCCTCCTGACCGGTGCGGAACAGTCCCACAGTGATGACCACTACGATTACGGCAATCAGCACCAGAGCCGATGCCAGTATGTTGGTGAAAATCTTGTTCTTTTTCATTTCTATATGTTTTCTGATTAAACGATTCTTATATATGTGAGGGTATTGTGTCTTTTATATTTGTGTGTTGATGTCGCCGATGGCCTTTCTCAGATACAGGCTGGCAAGGCGTACGTCCACCTGGGCGTTCACCCATTCTGACTTTGCCTTCAGCCATGCTGTCTGTGCCTCCATCACGTTGCTCAGCGTCACCACTCCTTCCTTCATGCCATGATTGGCATAGCGTAGGTTTTCTTCCGCCTCGTCCACGCTGCGTACCGTGGTCTGATATCGCTCCAGGCTTTCCTGCAGCTTCTGCCTGCACTGGTTGACTTGTAGCTCTATCTTCTCTCTCACCTCTTCCGTCTCATATCTGTGCATCGAGGCTTCTGCCTTTGCCGCCTTCACCTTGTATGAGCGGTCTCCCCACGTAAGTATCGGCACGTTAAGCGTCACGCCTACGTTCCACATTCCTTTCATCTTACGCTCGAAACTGTTGAATACCGAAGGGTTGCTTGCCATGTATCCTCCCATCAGCGCCAGCTTGGGCAGATATTCCGCCCGCGCCAGCTTTATCTTCTCGTCATATATCTTGTTTTTAAGGTCAAGTGCCTGAAGTTCCTTGCGGTTGCTTTCGGCTTGCTCCACCAAATAGTCCGCGTCCCGGCTGGCAAGTTCGGCGTTTCCTATCGCTTCGTCCGTCTGCGCCTTGTCGTCCATGTCGTCTTCCACGTCTATAGGCTCGTCCATGTCCAGTCCGCATATACGGCAGAGATTCATCCGTGACAGCTCAATGCCGTTGTTCACCTGAATGAGCGTCACGCCCGCTTCGTTCACCTTCACCTTCACGCTCAGCAGGTCAGCCTTCGTAGCCATGCCTTCCTCCACGAGTTTCTCCACATCGCTCTCCAGCTTCTCCACCAGTGCCTTATAGCCTTCGGCAAGCTTCTTCTTGCTGTGCAGCGCCACTAAGTTCCAGTAGGCATCGTCCACCTCCACAATGATGTCCTGCAGAGTCTTGTCATACATCGTTCCTGAAGCCAGTTCGGCATATTCGGTTATCTTGTTATACGCACGTATCTTCCCTCCCATATATAAAGGTTGGGTGAGTGTCACCGCCACCACGCCGGCGTTGCGTGTGTCGGTGTGTAAGGCGTCCACCAGCCCCTGACCAGCCGAATTGAGATGCGAACTCATCGGGGCAAGGTCGGGCACCAACGCCGAAAGACCTGTTCCTATATTGGATAATGTGTGTTTCTGCTCATCGCTAAGCAGCGACAGCTCACGGCTGGTATACATATATGCCCCCGTGGCAGAAATCTTGGGCAGGAAGTTTGTCGTGGCAGACTTGTGTGTGTAATGTGCTGCCACCTTGTTCTGCTCTTCCATAAGAAGCGTCTTGTTGTTGCTCACAGCCCGCGCTCTCAACGAGTCGAGCGGCCAGTAGTTGCCGATGGCATGTGCATTGACAACGGCAAGCGACAGCAGTCCAAGCATAAATACTTTTTTCTTCATTGTGTTATCTTACTTTTTTATTAGCACGACAAAATTACTACCATTTGAACACTCGTAGGTGTCCAAATGTGCATGCTAAATGTCTCATTGCAGAACCTGTTCCTTGACAGGACATTAATTTCGCCTGTTTCGCTACTAAATACGACAGTTTATTGCTAAATTTGCCGATAAATATTAATATTCCCAATATGGCAACATTCGACAATATAGACACAAAGGACATCAATCAGTTGACAAATAGTGAATTTGTCGACTATGCAGACAATGATGTTGTTATAATAGATGACTTGCGCAACTTCTCGAAGTTGCAGACCATAAAGCTCGACTTTCTTCTTATTATAGTGGTGAAGTCGGGTCGCGTGGCGATGAAGGCAAACGAGGTGGACTCCACGGCTTCCTGCAACGACATCATCATCTGCCAGCCGAACACCATTCTGAACGACTGTCTCTTCAGCTTCGACTTCACGGCAAAGGCTGTATGTCTGTCGGCTAAGGTGGCGCGTAAGATGCTGCACATTAGCGATGTGCTCGACATGTCTTTCTACCTGAAGAACAAGCCCATCATCCATATTGACGAGCCGACGATGAGCACATTCGAGAAATATCATGCCTTGTTGTCCGAGCAGTTGCTGAAGGAGAGCTCCAAGTACAAGAGGCAGATTGTAGGATATCTGGTCAGCTCGTTCCTTTTCTGCCTGATGACAGTCATAGAGCAGGCCGAACCGGAGCGTACAGCCATTCACATATCAAGGAGTAGTGTGCTGTTCAAGCAATTCATTGAACTGCTCACCTCCTTGGATGTAAAGCCAAGAAAGCTGGAATTTTACAGCAGCCAGTTGTGCATAACCGGCAAGTACCTTACAACTATATGTAAGGAGAATAGCGGAAAGACAGCCTACGAATGGATCATTGAATATGCCGTGGAAGACGTCAACCGTCTTTTGTCGCATTCGGACATGAGCATAAAGGAGATTTCAAATTATCTGGGATTCCCTAACCTCTCCTTCTTCGGAAGATTCGTAAGGGCACACCTCGGCTGTTCGCCTACAGAATTCAGAAGAAGGAAGGGCAGGAAGAAGGAATCGTTGCAGCAGGGGAGTCAGGACGATGAATAGGGGCGTCCCACTCATATAGTAGCGGAGGTCTCCTGCCTCCGCAGCACCAAGGCTGATAGAATTTGTTGTTAGCTATTGTTGAATTCACACTATAGCTTGTTGTCCATACTAAACAAACGTTAAAGTCTTGGAGTTGTTTGGAGAATAAAGATATTTTGTCTATTTTTACGCTGTAAAACATTAAAAATCAGATACGTTATGCCTGAAATAGTTAGATTCCACCATTATGATACCAAGGATTAAGAAAATATCAGTTCTCGATGATTATATCCACTTCGTTGAATTTGATGATGGATATAAAGTTTTTTACGATGTGAAAGATGACATTAAGACGCTTCCTTCATTTCGTGCATTGATTGATGTCTATGGACTCTTCAAGCAAGCACGTTTAGACTCAAGTCGTACGTGTGTATATTGGAATGACGAAATCGACCTTGCCAGCGATAGCATTTATGAATACGGCAAGGCTGCATAAATTCCTGTTTGGCGGTTAGTCTGCCTGACAATATTTGCATTTCTGATGCTCAATACTATGAGTTCGGCGCACAACAAAATCTTTGGTGCGAAATTCTTGAGTTTTGAGCGTGCAGCGACAATGTGCTGACACTCTGTAGATTACGCTACTATGAAGCGGAATGTGCAATGAATTACGGAGCAAAACAAGCCTCATAGGGTAGGGTGTTCAAAATCGCTTTAAAATCCTGCGCATTTTTTACCTATAGTATTGATGCGCTTGACCACCAAATTTGGAGAAAGGTTTTCATCCGTCCATTCCTTAATGTGACGGTGTCTTCCTTCCTCCAATCTTTGTTTAAAATTGAAATTAACTCGTCTGTCCTTATCTGCCAAATTAAGGCGAAGCGGCATCATCAGAATTATAGGA
>NZ_NOVE01000056.1 GCF_002265625.1 Prevotella sp. 885 | reverse complement strand
TGCAGAATCTTTCAATGCAAAAGTCAAGCATTTCAGAGCACAACTTCGGGGTATCATTGACAAGAAATTCTTTCTCTTCAGACTAACAAGATTGTATGCTTAATCCACACACTTTTTCAGGTGAGCCGAAATTATCGGTAGAATTGAACATTTTTTCTTGATTTTTTTGTGTCTTGACGGAATTTGCTTATGTTTGCATAAAAATCAAGAAATATGCTGAGCGAAAGTCAGAACATAGAATATAAGGAGTCGTGGCGAGACGAATATCTGAAATGGATATGCGGCTTCGCCAATGCGCATGGCGGTCGCATCTACATTGGTGTGAACGACAACAAGGAAGTAATAGGCTTGCCTGATGCCAAGAAACTGATGGAGGACATTCCGAACAAGATTGTCAATTACCTTGGCATTGTTGAGGATGTCAACTTGCTTGCCGAAGGTGATAAAGAATACATCGAGATAGATGTTGCTCCGAGCAATATGCCTATTGCCTATAAGGGGACGTACCACTACCGCAGCGGCTCAACCAAGCAGGAGCTGAAAGGACTTGCCTTGCAACAGTTCGTAATGAAGAAGATGGGACAGTCATGGGATGACATACCTGTTTTAGGAGCAACGATTACCGACATAGATCGTAATGCTATCAATTATTTCCTGCAATGCAGTATCAAGGCAGGGCGCATGGACGAGGAAGAAGCCAACACTTCTACGGAGAATGTGTTGCGCAATCTCGGATTAGTCACGTCAAATGGAGAGTTGAAGAATGCCGCTATTTTGCTTTTTGGCAAGCATGTCGGACAGTTCTTTCCATCTGCTACGTTCAAGATAGGGCGTTTCCATACAGATGAGAGTGATTTGATTGTCCAAGACGTGATAGAGGGCAACATCATTCAGATGGCAAGTCGTGTGTTGGACACACTCCGCACAAAGTATCTGCTTTCACCTATCCATTATGAAGGACTACAACGTGTGGAGCAGTTGGAAGTGCCGGAAAAGGCGTTGAGAGAGTTAATATATAATTCGATAGCTCATAAAGATTACAGTGGACCTGCCATCCAAATGCGCATCTACGACCGCAGTATAGAACTTTGGAACTATGGTTTGCTCCCAAAGGAGCTGACTCCTGCCGACTTATTGAAAAAGCATTCATCATATCCTCGCAACCACAACATCGCCACTGTGTTCTACAAGGCTGGCTTTGTGGAGTCATGGGGACGTGGATATAAGAAGATTGCTGAAGAGTTTGAACATGCCAAAATGCCACTTCCTACCATAGAGGAAACAGGTGGTGGAGTGATGGCAATCATTCAGCGCGAAACGATGGACGAAGTTATAGCCAAACGGGGAGCAAATGTCGGAGACATGTCGGAGACTAATGTCGGAGATATGTCGGAGATAAAACTTACTGCTCGTCAGCGTCTTATCGTCGCTATTATCCACTCAAACCCTTCTGTTTCTGCGAAACAAATGTCGGAGATTTTGTCGGTGACATCAAGGACAATTGAGAGAGACTTGTCGGCAATGCAGAAAGCTGGCATCATAAGGCATGAAGGCACGGACAATGCTGGAGTGTGGGTGGTGTTGGAAGGTTTGTCTTCAATGTTAAAACCAAAGTAAAAACATAGTTCAAAAAAAATATAGAAATAAACGACATGATAAATTCCAACAACGAATCAATAGCAGACATCCTGAAGTCTATAGACGAAGGTAAAACACAGCTGCCAGACTTTCAGCGAGGTTGGGTTTGGGAGGATGGACGTATCCGTGCTCTAATTGCCAGTATCAGCAATGGTTATCCCATTGGTGCTGCTATGTTTTTGCAAACAGGTGGAGACGATATTCACTTCAAACATCGCCTTTTTGAAGGAGTGGATAAGTCCAAGGAGAATGTCGAACCAGAAAGACTCGTTCTCGATGGTCAACAACGTAACACATCCATCTACCGTTCTATGTACAGTAAGAAGGCCGTAGAAACCACTGATGGCAAAAAGAACCCGATTAAACGTTTCTATTATCTCAACATACCAAGGTGTCTTGATACATTTACAGACAGGATAGATGCCGTAGAATCTATACCAGAAGACAAAACAGTCAAAGAGAATATAGGTCGTGATATACGCCTCGACCTATCAACGAGAGAAAAGGAGTATGCCGAACATAGATTTCCATTGAATATTGTTTTTGACTCGCAAGAAATGATGAGATGGCAAAGAGGATATACCAGATATCATAATTCGGATGAGGTTGATGATAATTGGGATAAATTCTATGATACCGTCATTGCTCCAATGACTATGTATCAGATACCAGTAATACAAATTGGCAATGATGTTCCCAAGGAAGCCGTATGTCAAGTGTTTGAGAATGTCAACCAAGGTGGAGTTTCACTTACTGTTTTCGAACTGGTGACAGCGACATTCGCAGCTGACAATTTTGAACTTCGCAAAGACTGGGCAGAGATATGGAAAGATTTGTCTACGTATAGACAACTATACTACAAGAGGCAGCAAGCGTTTACAGGAACGGATTTTCTGACGGCTTTGGCATTGTTGGCTAGTTATGAAAGAAAAAACAGCGGAACTACAGTTTCATGTAAAAAGCGAGATGTACTGCGTCTTACCTATGCAGTCTATAAGCAGTATAAAAATCGCCTTATAGCTGGAGTAAAAGAAGCAGCAAAGTTCTTGTCAAGTCAGCGTATTTTCACAGCTTTGGACATGCCATATACAAGTCAACTTATACCTTTATCTGTGATTTTTGCTATCAATCCAAACGCTTGGTTTGATGCTGGCAACAAAAAGAAATTGGAGAAATGGTATTGGTGCGGTGTGTTCGGTGAATTGTATGGTGGAGCAAACGAAACAAGATATGTGACCGACATATTGGGACTTATGGAATGGGTGAATGATGAAACCTCAGAACCAGACACTGTTCGCCGTTCAAACTTCCACGCCTCGCGTTTGCAGCAATTATACACTAGAAATAGTGCCGCCTATAAGGGTATTATGGCTCTTATACTGAAAGAACATGCCTTTGACTTTATAAAAGGAACGGAGATGGACTTTGCGACTTTTGTGGAAGAAGCAACAGACATCCATCACATATTCCCACAAAATTATTGTGAAAAATCAAATATTGACAGAGGATTATGGAACTCCGTCATCAACAAGACCCCTATATACGCTCGTACAAACCGTATCATTGGTGGATATGCACCGAGTAAATATTTGTCAAGTATAGAAAGGAATCATGGTGTCACAGCAGAAGACCTGAATAGGTATCTTTCATCACATCAAATAGATGTGGAAGCTATAAGGAATGATGACTTTTACACCTACTTTGAAAAGAGAAAACAAGCTTTGCTTGATTTGGTTGAAAGAGCAACGGGGAAACCAGTTTCTGGTCGCTTTGATGACATTCAAAACGAGTCATCCTATGTTGATGAAGCAGAAGTCAATGAGATAGAATGAATATCACAAACTAACAATTAGTGCAACATGAAAAAATATATTGTAATTTTTTGCTCTCTTTTATTGTTGTCTGCATGTTCTGGTAACAAACATAAGGACAAGCATGAGGAGGAAGTTTCTTCCGAAAAAGAAAACACTGCGGCTTCAGATACCAAGTCTAAGTATTCATCAGAGGAATTGGATTCCTTGGCATTATACGCTTGGGGAGACGTAAAATTTGGAATATCACAAAAAGAAGCTAAAAGAAGTGAAATCTTTAAAGGCGGCGACAAGTACGACAATTCTCTATCTAGTGACTTTGATTATGAGCTTGCCCTTGGTAGTGGTATGGGGCTTAATGGCTTACTTAATATATGGGGAGAATTTATTGGGAAAGACTGTTCTTCACTTGAACAAATCAGACTAACTGTTGGATGTTCTAATTTTGATGATTTCTTATCTGACGTAACGACTATTATTGGTAGATTTAAAGATATTTATGGAGAGCCTAACTTTGTAACAGGCGAAGACATGACGGCATATAACTTAGGAGATAAAAAAATCGATGCTATAAGTTGGAGTTTTGATTCTCCGCATAATGGCACAAAATACATCTTTGGCACTATTGAGGGAAGTGATTATAGCCATTATGAATTCGAAATTATCATTAGTAATTCAAAGTTTAAAAAGAAGCCCACAAAAGTGGAATTGGAGGAAGAAAAGCAAAAAAAGAAAAATGAAATGAAAGCTGTAAAAAATGCATTCTGACAGTAGGAATTTGCTAACACAGAACAGACAAGACGTAGTGGAGAAGCTATGGACTAAACAAGCGGCAAAATATACAACGAGCAACTGCAAATACTCGCCATGCAAGCTTGCCGCTCTTTATGCCATAGAACTGTTGCATAACAAAGACGAAAAGAAAGCCTTGCAACTATATGAAGAACTGCAAAGACGCAAAGCCATGTTCTATCTGCCAGGAGAAACGGCTATGGCACTAAACGTTGCTGAGCAAATAGCAAAGTTATGATCTATTGTGAACAAAGGTTAAATAACGGTTATTTTATTGCAAATCATTTGGTTTATAAAATAAACTAAGCTAAATTTGCAACCGTAATCATTAGTGTTAGAAGAGAATAATGCTGGCTAAAGCAAGTGAGAGTCGACCTCCTTGCTTCTCTTTTTCCAAAGATGGTTTATAAAATAAACTAAGTGTTTAACCTGACACATCGCGTTTGATATAGGCAATAAGTGTGTCGCAATAAAGTAAGAAAAAATGGAAGAGAAGAAGATTTCGGAGCAGGAGAGTCTTGAGCTTATCACTCAGATGATAAATCAGACAAAGAAGGATTTGTCTGTAGGCAATGGTGACAGTTTCCTTATGTGGGGCTACCTTAGTGCAGCAATATCGTTGGCAGTAATCGTCATGCTGCTCGCAACCAACGACCCAAGATATGCTTGGCTCTACATGGTCATACCTATAGCAGGATTCACAGTCTCAGGCATAAAGACCTACAAGGCAAAGCGCAAGAGTCATGTGGCAAGCACTTATGCAAGCAACACTATAAATAATGTGTGGGCTATTATTAGTGCCGTGTTTGCAGTCTACGCCATTAGCTGCCTTTTACATTTCGGAGAAGTAAGGAGTTGGAATGGAATGTTTTTGTTGGGTATGTTGTTGCCGAGTATAGGCACATACACCACTGGCGTGATACTTAAGGAGAAGTCGATACAGATGTGCGGACTTCTTGGTGTAGTGATTGGCACAGGACAGCTTCGCGACTTTGTTTGTGGTGAACAAGTTATCAGTATTATGCAGATGGGACAGATGGTCTTGTCCTTTGTCATTACCCTTATTATCCCCGGACATATCCTTAACTTCAAAGCAAAAAAGCAACAATAATGAAAGAGTTGGATCCATTACTACATAGCCAGTTGCGTCTTGCCGTAATGTCGATTCTGCTGAATGTAGAGGAAGCAGACTTCAACTATATCAAGGAAAAGACAGAATCGACGGCAGGCAACCTTAGTGTACAGTTGGACAAACTGGTCACAGCAGGCTATATATCAAAGACTACAGATGGCTCGGGCGTAAAACCCCGAACCATCTGCAAGATGACAGACACGGGGCGCAATGCCATGATGAAATATGTGGAGGCATTGAAGACGTATTTTGCAGGGTTGTAATAAGCGGTTGTAGAATGCAGTATGTACTTATATGATATTCGTATTTGACATTATTCTATTAATGCCAAATACGATATCAAAAAGCTTGTATGTTTCAATGAATCAAAGACAATCTTTTAGGATTCCGTGTACCTGCTTATACCAAGACAATGAAACGCAGATTGGTGCAGGCTCCTCGATTCTATTATTTTGATATAGGTGTAGCCAATCATTTGTTGCATCGTAAGGATATGATTTGCGGAAATGCACAATATTTGCATTTCTAACGCTCAATACTCCTCGTTCAGCGCACTAAGAAATCTTTGGTGCGAAATTCTTGAGTTTTGAGCGTGCAGCGATAGTGTGCTGACATACAGCTGATTATGTTGCTGTGAAAAGAATTGTGCAATGAATGACGGAGCAAAACAAGCATCATTGGGTGCAATAGCGCCACTTTTACACTCCAATAGTGCCACTTTTATCATGCAATAGCGCCACTTTTACACTCTAATAGTGGCACTATTGGACTGTAAAAGTGGCGCTATTATTAAGCTCGGGTGCTGTTTGCACAGCAAAACACCGTAAAAACAGCAATCCGGAACTCTAGAATCAATTTTTATTTTGTAACAGCTTTTTACTCTTTGTACGATATTTGCATGGCGGACGGCGGAAAGTATCCGAATTAGGAATTTTGAGTTTTGAATTAGGAGTTGTTCTCGGCTTCGCCTGCGATTTTGAATTATTCAGGAATGTGCAAGGATATTTTGACCCAAAACTCGGATTAGATTAAATAATCTTAATACGGTCAAGAAATCATAAGGTTTCCTTTGTAATATGTGTTGAAAACTGTAGTTTTACCGCCGATTTTTACAACATATATTATGGGAAAATTTGATTGTTTAAGAGGATGGCTTGCTGCGTTCCTTGTCGGCAGCATTGTGCTGACGGGATGCTCCGAGCAGAAAAAGAAGACGGAAAAGGCACCCGTGAAGGTGGAGACGCTTACCGTTGGCAGCTACGCCAACGGCGAGACCAACGACTATGTGGGCACCATTGAGGAAAAGACCGGTTCGACGCTCAGCTTCGAGCTTGGCGGAAACATCACCTCCATCCGTGTGGACGAAGGCGATAAGGTAAGTCGTGGACAGACGCTTGCCACCATCAACCCCACTACGCTGAAGGAAGCGCATAAGAGTGCGCTTGCCACGCTACATCAGGCGCAGGACGCCTACCGCCGTTTTCTTCCTCTTCACAAAGCCGGAACCATATCGGACATACGATGGGTGGAGATAGAGAGCAAGCTGGAGCAGGCGAAGGCTGCTGAAGGCATTGCCAGACAACAGCTCACCCACTCCACCATCACTGCCCCGTTCAGCGGAGTGATAGCCTCAAAGGAAGCCGACCTTGGCACGTATGTACTTCCAGGTCAACCGGTTCTGAAGATAGCTGATGTCACCAACGTGAACGCCAAGATATCCGTACCCGAGGCAGAGATTTCGCATCTCCACATCGGCGACAAGGTAAGGATAACAGTTGCCGCATTGGGCAACGCCGAGTTTATTGGCGCCATATCCGAGAAAGGCATCGACGCCAACCCCATATCACACACTTACGAAATAAAGGTGGGCATCGCCAACAGCCAAAGGCGTCTGCTCCCCGGTATGGTCTGCAACGCCAAGGTGCTCAACAGTGGGGCTGCCTCGTCGCACATCACAGTCCCAGCCCAAAGCATAGAGCTGGACGTCAACAACTCGCGCTTCGTGTGGACCGTCGTCAAGGGCAAGGCTCATCAGCAGCCCGTGGAGGCGGGAGGCTTCGAAGGCAATGACGTCGTTATACTCTCAGGTCTTAACGCTGGCGACGAGGTTATTGTGAACGGCAAGCAGAAGGTGTCTGAAGGCATGAAGGTGAACACACAAAAGAATGTGGAGAAATAAGGATATGGAGAAGACGGATAAGGAGAATACTGCTATGCGCGACCATATCAAGCGGCGCATAACAAGAAAACCAAATAGGGTGATAAAGCGTTCGTTCATCGAGTCTGCCATGTGCAACCACAACATCGTGATATTGCTCATGGGTATGCTCGTGTTTCTCGGCATTATGGGACTGGCTCTGATGCCGAAGCAGGAGATGCCGCAGTTCACGGTTCGTCAGGGAGCCTGCGTGGCTGTTTATCCCGGCGCCACTTCCGAAGAGGTGGAGCAGCGCGTGGCAAAGCCATTGGAGAACTTCATCTTCGGCTACAAGGAGGTGAACAAGAAGAAGACATACACGCAGAGCAAGGACGGCATGCTCATTGTCTTCCTCGAACTCAACGACAACGTGGAGGACAAGGACGCTTTCTGGAGCAAGTTCAAGCACGGCCTGCAGACCTTCAAGGCTTCGCTGCCGTCGGGCGTCATTGCCCTGCAAGCCGTGGACGACATAGCCGAGACCTCTGCCCTGCTCATAACGATGGAGAGCAAGCAGAAGACGTATCGCGAGCTGAACACTTACATTGACAATCTGAAGGACAAGCTGCGCCACATTGACGCCATATCCAACCTACGCACATACGGACTGCAGAACGAGCAGATAAGCATCTATCTGGACCAGAACAAGCTGGCCAAGTATGGCACAGGTCCTTTTAAGATACTCAACCAGCTGGCTCTGCAGGGCTTCACCACGGTGAGCGGAAGCCTCGACGCGGGCAATCTCTGCCTGCCCATCCACGTGGACGACTCGTACAATAACGAGCGTGACGTGGCAGAACAGATAGTCTATTCCGATCCTAAGGGCAACATCGTCCGACTGAAGGACATTGCCCACATCACACGTGAATATCCAAAGCAGAACAAGTACATCGAGAGCAACGGCAACAAGTGTGTGCTGCTCTCCATAGAGATGCGCCCCGGCAACGACATCGTGAAGATGGGAAAGGACGTACACAAGGCGCTGGACGAGTTTGAGCAGACCTTGCCGGACGACGTACGCATCACCACCATTACGGACCAGAGCAAGGTGGTGAGCGAGTCGGTGCTCAATTTCCTACGCGAGCTTCTTACGTCGGTCATATCGGTCATCGTGGTCGTAATATTGCTGATGCCGCGCCGTGTGGCAGAGGTGTCGGCTCTGAGCATCCCTATCACCATTTTCTCATCGGTGGGTCTGTTTTATCTTTTCGGGATGGAGCTGAACACCGTCACCTTAGCAGCCCTTATCGTTACGCTCGGCATGGTGGTGGACGACTCCGTGGTCATCATCGACAACTACATGGAGAAGCTCGGCCAGGGCATGTCGCGCTGGCATGCCGCCATAGCCGCGCCGAGAGAGTTCTTCATGTCCGTGCTTTCCGCCACGCTGAGCATCTCGCTGACGTTCTTCCCCTTCCTCATAACGATGCACGGCGACATGGGCGACTTCGTAAAGTCGTTTCCTTGGGCGATGTTCATCATTCTGAGCATCTCGCTCACCGTGTCAATCCTGCTCACGCCTTACCTGCAATACAGAGTGATACACAAGGGCATTAACAGCCGTCCGAAACCTAACGCAAGGAAGAAGCCGCTCGACTATCTGCAGATGGGCTATACATGGCTGCTGACACGCTGCTTCGCTTATCCACGCATCACGCTATTGACGGGCGGAGCATTGGTGGCAATAGGAGCCGTGCTGTTCGCCGGTCTGCCTCAGCGAATGATGCCAATAGCCGAACGCAACCAGTTTGCCGTGGAGTTTTATCTTCCTAACGGCACCACCGCCAACAAGACGGCACAAGTGGCTGACTCGATGGCGCACATCCTGCAGCGCGACCCGTTGGTAACCTCCGTGACGACGTTCATCGGACAAGGATCGCCACGCTTCCATACCACCTACGCACCGCAGATTGGCGGTCCTAACTTCGCGCAGTTCATTGTCAACACCACGGACAACGACGCCACAGACAAGGTGCTCAACAAGTATGCAGACCGCTATTCTGACTACTTCCCCGACTGCCGTGTGCGCTTCAAGCAGATGGACTATAACTCTGCCACCTACCCCATCGAGATCAGGGTGAGCGCAGACAGCATCAGCGATCTGAAGAAGGCTGCCAGGCAGGTGAGCGCCTGTATGCGCGACATAGAGGGAATACATCTGGTCAGGACCAACTTTGAGGACCCGCTGCCAAGCATCCGCGTCACGCCTGACTATACGGAAGCCAACCGCCTTGGCGTGAACAAGACCATCCTTTCGGCTAATCTTGCCATTCACTTCGGCGACGGTCTGCCGATATCGACGCTTTGGGAGGGCGACTATCCTGTAAAGATGGTGCTCAAGTCGGAGAACGACAGTAGTCTGGCTAACGAATACATACCCGTAATGGGAGGAACTACGAGCGTGCCTCTTCGTCAATTGGCGAAGATAACGCCCTCATGGCATGACGGCAGCATCGTACGACGCAACGGCGTGCGCACCATATCCATCATCGGCGAACCGATGCGCGGATATAACGCTGACAAGCTGGCTGCCAAGCTTGGCAAAGAGCTGTCCGAACGCCATCCGGACCTTAAATGGGAAATGGGCGGCATGCCGGAGAAGGACGCCGAGACCTTGCCGCAGGTGATGTCGGGAGTGATGATTGCGGTGCTCATCATCTTCTTCATCCTCCTCTTCCATTTCAAGCGCATCAGCCTGGCATTGGTGAATCTCTCCTCAATGTCGCTCTGCATCTTCGGCGCTGCCATCGGCCTGTGCATAACGGGCTATGACGTCAGCCTCACGTGTGTGCTTGGCGTGGTAAGCCTTATGGGCATCCTCGTGCGCAACGGCATCATCATGCTCGACTATGCTGAGGAGCTTCGCCGCGACAAGGGACTGTCCGTTCGCGACGCCGCCTTCCAAGCCGGCGAACGACGCATGCGCCCCATCTTCCTCACATCGGCAGCAGCCTCGGTGGGCGTACTGCCGATGATGCTTGAGAACAATACGCTATGGTCGCCGATGGGTGCCGTGATTTTCTTCGGTACGCTCATCTCAATGGTGCTCATAGCGACAGTCCTCCCCATTCTCTACTGGATTGTGTTTGACAAGCACGGAGAGTATAGCCTGAGGAAAGTTGAGGGTTGAGAGTTGAGAGTTGAGAGTTTGGAGTTTTCAGAGTTATGACAACTTTTCGGTCTTGAAGTACTTGGCTAGGGGCTTCATGAACGGCGTGAGAAACACTTCGTGCGGCATGTTATGATAATCCATGCGGTGAAGGCATTGCGATACGTAGAGGCGGCGCTTGGCACGCGAAAGAGCCACATAGAACTTGCGGGCGTCCTCTGCCAGTTGGCGGGGATTGCCACGGCTGTAGAAGTTGGGGATGCGTCCGTCAATGGCGTCAAATACTATTACATTGTCAAACTCCAAGCCTTTCGCCTTGTGGATGGTCGTAACGAATATGGTTTCGCCAAGGCTGCCGCTTCCGCATAGGTCGGCTTCCTTCAGCGTGCTTATCTCCATCATGTGACTGCACAGCTGGGCGTAGAGCGAAGGCTCCGCCTCTGCGTCAATCATGTCGGCAGAGAGATAAGCCACGATGTAGCGCAAAGCATCCACCTCCAGCACGAATCCTTCCTTAACGGCATAGTCGTAGAAGCGCAGCATCTCCGTCACGAGGGCTGGCTTCTGCGTGTCTGCGCCGTCCGTATCGTAAAGACGTGAGAGGGCGGAGAGATACGTGTCGCGATAGTTGCGGCGGAACGTCTCCACACGCTGCACCACTCGCTTGTCCGTAAGGAAGCGCTGCTGCTCCTCCAGCTTCGTCTTAGCCTTGCCGTAACAATGCTTCACCACGTTCTGCGTGGCGTTGACGTCGTCGTCGGCAAGGTGCGAGTTGGTGCCTTCCAGCCCAAGCGCCGTCAGCAGATATTTCAGCTTGTGCTCTCTTAGTTCGGGATGGAGCAGACGCACGAGGCGCAGCGAGTCGAGATAAGCGGGATGGGAAGTCTGCAGGTCTGATTCGGGCAGATATCTTCGGAGATTGAAATCGAGAATATTATAGTCGTAGTCGGCGTTATGTCCGAGCAGCACGCAACCGTCAGCATACTCCATGAACAGTCTGAGAGCATCGGCATGCGAGAGCAGCGTGTGATGCTTGCGCTCCTCGATGATAGGATTAGGGATGTCGCCGAGCATCAACGGTATGGGACGGTCAGTCTCAATGTATACGGTGAAAGCCGAACCTTCCACCACCTCGCCGCCACGCATCTTCACGGCGGCTATCTGAAGGATGTCGTCCTCAAAGACGTTCAGTCCGGTTGTCTCCGTATCGAACACCACGATGGTGTCCTCTTCGTAATGACGGACGAAGCGGCTGAGATAAGTGGTGGTGCCGTCGTAACGCAGGAGGTCGGAGGGAAGGATGGCACGGTCGAACAATGCCCTTACGAAGCCGCGGGCGGTGGCATTGCCTTCGTACACTCGCAGTCCCTTCACCAGGCGCGACCATGACATAAAGCTGAACTCATTGTTGAGCACGCCAAGATGGGCAAGCAGGAGCTTCACCTCCGGCGTAGAGAAAACGTCCGTGCCCGACACCTTGAAATGACCGATGCCGCAACGATGGAGCTCTTGGCTGAGCACCTCGGCGTCGCTGTTGGCATTCACCACAATGGCTGTTGTCGACTCAGGGAAGTTGGTGCTGAGCATGGAAGCGAACTGCACGCAGTCGCGAACCTCCTGGTCGAAGTTGTCAGAATAGATAATCTTGAGTTCGTTTCCTGTCAACGTCAGATTATGGTTTCCGCCCACTTCCGGCAGCAAAGCAGGGTCGATGTTCATCACCTCCGCCGCATACGTATTGAAGATGTCGAGGAGATAACCCGGCGAACGATGGTTGACCGAAAGATGATGGAGTTGGCACGCCGGGCGCTCCTTGATGGCAGAGAGCGTGTCCATCTTGGCTCCCATGAAGGAGAAGATGGCTTGCTGTTCGTCGCCAAGGAACATAACGGTGTGGAAAGGACGTGAGGTGAGCAGCTTTATGAGAGCCATCTGAAGCGGATTGAGGTCCTGCACCTCGTCCACCTGAATCCAAGGATAACGCTTGTACGTCTTGGTCTCCGCATCAGCCACAAGCGTGTCGTAGGTAAGGAGAAGCAGGTCCTGGAAGTCGAGCAGACGGTTCTCTTGCTTATATCCGCGATATTGCTGCGCAAGCGTCATCTTGCGCAGCAGCGAGAGAATGCTCTGACGCTCACCATAGTCGGTGGTGTCAGACTGAAGCATGTCGCGATAAGTGTCGGGATGGTCATAGATGTCCGTCATAGCCTCAGCGTCAAACGGACGCTTCGTCACCTCGCAGATGCGTCGAAGAGCAGCCATGTCGCTCGGACTGATACATTCCGGATGAACACGCAGGTCCTTAGGATAATTGTGGCGTATCTGATGCATCATGCTCTCAAGGTGGAACACATCGCTGTATTCGCGGCGCTTGGCATAGTTGGAGAGCACGACATACTCGTCCTCACCAGCGAAACGCGCAAGGATGGAGATGCCATCGTCCTCGTCAATGACACTCGACTCAGCAGGTATGACGCCGTTGGAGAAGAGAAACTTGGAGCAGAAACGATGGACGTTTCCCACAAAGACATTCTCAACGCCGTCGTCCGTGATGTTGCCAGCGATGCGCTCCATCATACCACGGGCGGCGCGATTGGTGAACGTCAGGCACAACATGTCTTCATAAGCCACGCCCTCCTTCTCGTGGGCATAACGTATGCGTTCTGTAAGAATGTGTGTCTTGCCGCATCCCGGAGGTGCAAGCACAAGATGAAAACCACCGCACGCTGCTATCACTTCAGCCTGACATGGGTCTGGAACAAACGATTGTTGCATATTATATACTGGTGAATAATGCTGCAAAAGTAAAGAAAATAATGTTGACGCACCTTAATTTCAACAACTTTCTTACGCTACATTCCAAAATATACGTAACTTTGCAGCTTGTGAACAATCTGAATATAAAAAGAATATGACAAGATTTTTTCTGAAACACAGAGGACTGGCAATGGGCATAGCCACACTTGCCATGTGTTTATGTTACGCTACAGACGTAAATTCAGCCCCCAACACCACCCCCAACAAACCGACAACCGCAGCTACGGCAGCAGACACTACAACCGCAGCCGACAATGCTAAGGACGCAAAATTAGCAGCTGCTGCCGACTCAGCCAATCTTTTGGAGGCTGCCACCGACACCGTTTCGTCCCTCGATGCAGAGGAGATAACGCCGGAAGAGAGCGGTGGTTTCCACAGAGTGCTGAAGCAGAAGTTCGTAGAAGGTGGAGCTTCGTTTATGTCGTTCGTAGCCATAGCCCTTGTTCTCGGCTTGGCTTTCTGCATTGAGCGCATCATATATCTCAGCCTTTCGGAGATTGACGCGAAGAAATTCATGAAGGAGATAGACGCGAAGATTGAGGCAGGAGACATCGAAGGCGCCAAGACACAATGCCGCGAGACCCGCGGACCGGTGGCTTCAATATGCTATCAGGGCCTTCTCCGCATCGACACCAGCATCGAAGACATCGAACGTTCGGTGGCTGCTTACGGCACCGTGCAGGCTGCCAACCTTGAGAAAGGATGCTCATGGATTACGCTGTTCATTGCCATGGCACCGTCACTCGGATTCCTCGGCACTGTCATCGGTATGGTCATGGCGTTCGAGCAGATTCAGCTGGCTGGCGACATCAACCCTACCATTGTGGCTGCGGGTATGAAGGTGGCGCTCATCACCACCATCTTCGGTATAATCGTGGCGCTCATCCTGCAACTCTTCTACAACTATATCCTCTCAAAGGTGGACCATCTGACATCGCAGATGGAGGAAAGCGCCATCACCCTGCTCGACTCCATTCTGAAGTATAAGAAGTAAGACGCGCATAGAATCCGCTCAACATCATTCAAATTCACACTTATGAAGAAGATTTCAGACTGGCGGCTTTTGACCACAGAACAGATATCGAGCCGCATATTCTATGTCATCGTGGCTCTTTCGGCGGTTCTCTTCATCCTCTTCTGGCTCATCGGTTACGATATGCCTTACGAGGAAGACCCCGAATATAACGCGCCGCTGCTTACCGGCGTGCTCGTCAGCTTCATGATTGTCCTCACCATAGCAGCCGTCGCGCTCATGACGTGGGGACTGATAAGGAGCGTGCGAAAGAACAGCGACGCCAACCGCGTTGTCAATAACGTCCCAGCTCGCCGCATCTCACTATGCGTAGCAGGAGGCTTCGCAGCCGTAATGCTCCTCTGCTTCCTCCTCAGCGACACCACTCCGCTGACCATTAACGGCGAGCGCTATGCCGACACATTCTGGCTTCGCATGGCAGGAATGTTTGTCGGAGCGTCGTTGGTGATGATGGTTGCAGCGGCAGCAGCCGTTGTCTTCGGAGCCACACGCTACATCAGGAAAAAGTAAGAACAAAACCAAGAGACGATGCTCATTAAACGCAGAAAACATACAGTACCATCACTCAACACCACGTCAACAGCCGACATATCGTTCATGCTGCTGACCTTCTTCCTCGTCACGTCCTCTATGGACATCGACCGCGGACTGGTCAGACAACTGCCGCCCGCTGACAACGAAGAAGAGGACCTGTCGGACGCTATGGAGGTGAGTCGTGAGAACACGCTGTCGTTCAAGATTGGTGCGGACAACACCATCACGATGAACGACAAGACCGTAGAGGTGAAGGGACTGCGTGAGAAGATAGCACGCTTCATAACGCCACGTGCGTCAGACCACATTATATATATAGATGCCAATCCCAAAGCCGGATACAACACGTACTTCCAGTTGGAGGACGAAATTGTGGCGGCATATAATAAGGTGCGCAACGATTTGGCTCAGAAAATGTATCATCACGCCTACGCCTCTTGCACCGAAGAAGAAAAGAAGAGCGTGCGAGAGAAATGTCCGCAGCACATTGCCGAGACTTACGAAACCGACGACGCACAGGCTAACGCATCAAAGGAAGGAGGTGAGATATGAGACAATCATTCGATAGAGGCAAGCGCGGCGTACCGCAACTCAACACTTCGTCGCTCCCTGACCTCATCTTCACCATACTCTTCTTCTTCATCGTAGTGACACACATGCGCAAGGTGACGCTGAAGGTGCATTACACCGTGCCGCAGGGAACCGAACTGACACGCCTCACAAAGAAGTCGGCAGTGTCTTACGTCTATATCGGAACCCTCAGCCAGCAGTCGGACAGCACGCAGAGAATACAGCTCAACGACAAGCTGGCATCGCCATCCGACATAGCCGGATATATGACAGACGAGCGTAATCGCATGTCGGCTGAAGACCGTGAGCACATGATGGTGTCCATAAAGGCTGACCGCCAAACGCCCATGTCGCTAATCACAAGCGTGAAGCAGGCGCTACGCAAGGCTGATGTCAGGAGGATTAGCTATTCGGCAGAACAGAGGAAAGAGTAGAATATTGTTGAAATAAAGAACAATATTATATTAAAAAGCATACAAGAGAATAACAGATTGTAACTTTTCAGCTAAATATCGTTGCTGTTTCTGACATTTTTTATATCTTTGCAACATAAATATAATCTATAGCAAATGGCACATCACAATTTAGATTTACTCGACAAGAAAATCCTCCGTCTTATCGCAGAAGACGCCCGTATACCATTCCTTGAAGTAGCACGCTCATGCAATGTCAGCGGAGCCGCTATACATCAGCGCATACAGAAGCTCACCAATCTCGGCATTCTGAAGGGATCGCGATTCATTATCGACCCGGAGAAAGTGGGATACGAGACCTGCGCATACATCGGACTCTATCTGCAGAACCCCGCCAAGTTTGATGACGTGGTGGACGAACTGCGTAAGATTCCTGAGGTAGTGGAATGTCACTACACGACGGGAGGCTTCGATATGTTCATCAAGATTTACGCCCGAAACAACCATCACCTGCTTAACGTCATCCACGACAAGCTGCAGCCCCTCGGACTGTCACGCTCTGAGACGGTCATCTCGTTCAATGCAGCCATCAACCGTCAGGTTCCCATCGACGATATTCCATTAGACGACGATGATGATGACGATGAACCAGAAACAGTTGAATAAATAAACATAATGTCCAGTTCAATGTTCCGACTTTCAATTTCAAGCGGACATAGAGCTGGACATTTTTCGTTTATCAACGTAACACTATAATATAATACCCAACTAAATGAAAATACTACATACAAGCGATTGGCATCTTGGTCATACGCTTTACAATTACGATCGAACGGAGGAACAGATGGCTATGCTTCTTCAGATGGTCGATATAGTGAGAGAGGAGAAGCCCGATGTGTTCCTGCTTTGTGGTGATGTCTATCACACACCACAGCCGTCTGCGTCTGTTCAGACTATGTTTACGAATGCCTTGGTGGAGATACATGATGCCAATCCTGATATGACCATTGTCATAACTGCGGGCAATCATGACAGCGGCACGAAGCATGACATATTCAGAACGCCTTGGAAAGCATTGAAGGTGTATACCATCGGTAGCGTTGACGCTAATAACAAGGAGGATTTGATTATAGAAATTCCAGGACAAGGCTATGTCATTGCCGTCCCTTATGTCAACGAAAGGAATATGCCTGACGGTTTCTTTCAGGACTTGCTTGACATTGTGGCTGAACGAAACAAAGCCAACCTACCCGTACTTATGACCGCTCACACCACCGTTAGCGGCTGTGATTTTACGGGTCATGAGAATGCTTCTGAATACGTTGTAGGCGGTATTGACTCGCACAGTTTGGAGGATATGGGTACGGGCTACGACTATCTTGCATTGGGACATATCCATCATGCCCAGTTTGTTCGTGGAGGTCATCATCGTGTAAGATATTCAGGAACGCCTATTCCTGTGAGTTTCGATGAGAACTATCAGCATTCCGTATCTATTGTTGAACTAAACAAACATGGTGAGGAACCTGTCGTGAAGGAGATAGAAATACAGACTCATCGTCCATTGGTCACGTTGCCTAAAGATGGCGTTGCTACATGGGAAGACGCAAAGGACCTGCTCGAAGGTTTCCCTAATGACATTGAGGCGTATATACGTCTGAATGTTGAGGTTGACAATTTTCTTCCCGTAGAAGCCAATGCCGAGGCTTTGCTTCTTACTGAAGGCAAGAAGTGCAGATTCTGTGTCATCAACACTCATCGCCTTAAGAAAGACCGCAGAGAGGCAAAGGTGATGTCGGTGCAGGAATTCAAGACGGAGAAACCGATAGACATCGCAGAGAGATATGCCGAAGACATCGGCGTAGAGTTTGACGATGACATGAAGGAACTCTTCAGGGAGACTCTTGCCTTACTGAAAGAGGAAGAAAGAAAGTAAAAACGCTTAAAAAGTTGCTATGAAATTTCAGAAACTTACTATCCACAATATAGCGTCTATCGAAGATGCGGTTATCGACTTCGAGGCAGAACCATTGGTCAGCAGCGAGGTGTTCCTGATAACGGGTAAGACGGGCGCAGGAAAGTCCACCATTCTCGATGCCATCTGCTTGGCTCTTTATGCTGACACTCCCCGTTTAGACGGCACGAAGATGCAGGGAACCACTATCGATGCTAAAAGGGAGGTGAAGATTGACGACCCTCGCCTGCTTATGCGCAGAAACACATCCGAGGCTCATGTACGACTGACGTTCTTGGGCAGCAACGGTGTGAGCTACGAGGCTACATGGGCTGTGGCTCGTGCGTATAAGAAGATAACCGGCTCAATACAGAACAAGGTTTGGGAACTGAAGAATCTTGACTCAGGAACCACTCTGACTAAGGATGCCGAAATAAGAAGCGAGCTGAAGGTTGCTGTAGGTCTCGACTTCAGCCAGTTCTGTCGTACCACGATGTTGGCTCAGGGCGAGTTCACCCGTTTCCTCAACAGCAAGGACGACGAGAAAGCTGAAATCCTTGAGAAGATTACCGGTGTGGATGTCTACTCTAAAATTGGTGCAAAGATATACGAACAGACCGAACTAAGGAAGCAGGAGTGGACCGAAGCCAAGCTTATCGTGGACAGCATGCACACTCTGTCCGACGAGGAGATAGAGAAGCGGTCCTGCCGTATGGCTGAACTTGAACGTCAGCAGAAAGAAATAAGAGAGGCACAAAAGAAGGATAAAGACAAGCAGGACTGGATAGACACAGACAAGCGTTTGTCCAAAGAAGTCACTGATGCCACAAATCGACTGCGCGAAGCTGTTGCCGTAGTTGAGGGCGAAGCTTTCAAGCAGAAGGAAACGCTTGTCAATGAGTGGAACTCCACTATTGATGCCCGCGCATGGATGACGGGGGCGGTTGATGCTTCGAAGATTATTAATAAGAAGGAAAAAGAACTTGAAGGCTTGGCTGCCGAATATGCTGTCATTCTTGGCGGACGAATGTTTGCCGAACAGGAGATAGCCAACTTGTCTGACGAGATTAAAGCCATTGACATGCTTCTCGACAAAGAGAAGGACAAGGCTTCGGTGTATGAGAATGCGCAGACCATAGTGAGTCTGCTGGAAAGCATAAGCGAGGGACGTAAAGCCATCGTGAAGAGCACAAAGGATATAGACAGCCACAACCATACACTCAACGACGAACTGTTGCCCGCTTTAAAGACCATAGAGGATAAGGTGCGACTGGCAAACGAAGCGTTAGGCTTAGCAGAAAAGGACGTAACGAAGCAGGAGGAGGATATCGCAGCGATTAAGCTTTCCGACTTGCGATCAGAGTGCGAAGCTGCCAAGGAACTCTTGAGGAACATAAAGACTGCCAAGGAGCGTATCGAAACATTGGCTGAGAGCAAGAAGCAAAGAGAAGAACTGCGCAATAATCTCGTTGAACAGCTGGCTTCCATCAACGCCAAGAAGAGCAAACTGGCAGCAATGGACGCTCCCATCCATGACGCCGAACTGAAGATGAATGTCTGCAAGGAGAATCTCGACAAGCAGAAAGACACCATCGACAAGTTCGCATCGTCTTTACGTCAGAAACTTCATGTGGGCGACATCTGTCCTGTCTGCCGTCAGCAGATCAATTCGGAACTGCCCCACGAAGAAACGCTCTCTGCTCTTGTCGCCACCTTGCAGGAATCGTACGATGAAGCAGAAAAGAACTACAGACGATTGCAGGAAGACAAGAACAAGATTGAGGCTGAAATAAAGACTGAGACAAAGGCTTACGAACGAGGCGTAAAAGCGTTCGACAAGGACCAGACTGTTGCTAATGCCGAAGCGAAAGCTGCGGAGGCTTGCAGATCTTGTGGCTTGAAGGAGCTTGACGATGCAGCCCGATCCAATCTTGACGCATTGGAAGCTTCAACCACCATTCGCAAGGACAACCTTGACGGTAAGATAAAAGACGGGGAACAGAAGGAAAATTCCTTAAAGAAGCTTCGCAAGGATTTGGACGCAAAGCGAAAGAGCTTACAATCATTGACTGAAGACATGAAGAAAGCTGAAAAGGCTGTCAGCGATTGCAAAGCTAAGATAGATACGGCGAAGACTCTGATAAGCACACGTAAAGCTGAAACCGAAAGCGCCGCACAAAGAGTCGGCGAACTTGTTGTCGGCGAGTGGGATATTGACTGGAACGAAAACCCGGAAGCCTTTGGCGATGCTCTTAACATGGCAGCCCAGACATACAAGGCGAACGGCCAGAAACTGCAGTCGCTCCGCACAAGACTCGACAATGCAAAGACATACATTAATAATGTTACCGACGTCACGCAGTCAATAACGCAGGTTATGCCTGCTTGGAAGATGACAGAGGCTGCGGTTGCGTCAAAGGTGGACAACCTTCTCGACAAAGCCAACCGGACAAGCAATTCGCTTACTGCTGTTCTCACGACGCTAAACTCTGCCAAAGAGAGTTACAACGCCAACAAGACGAAGCTCGACGCGTTTCTTGCAAGCAACAAATGTCTGTCGGCTGAGCGTCTGTCCGAACTCGACGCATACAAGTCGAGCGACATTATAGGTGTAAACAAAGAGATTGTAGGGTTCAGAAATGATGTCGTTGCAAAGAGAACCTTGCTTGACAACGCCACCAAACAGCAAACCGATCATCAGCAGAAGAAGCCTGAATTGCAGGAGGACGACACGCTCGAAAACATCGTCGAACGCATCGACGGCTACGAGAAAGCTCTTGGCGAGATTGGCGAGGAGACCGGATCCATCAAGCAAGAACTTAAGACCGACGCCGAGAACAAGCATAAGTTGGGCAATCTTGTTAAGGAAGCCGAAGAGAAGCAGGCAGTCTATCATAAGTGGTCGCGTCTGAACCAGCTGATTGGCAATTCCTCGGGTAGCACATTCCGTAAGATTGCCCAGAGTTACGTCCTCTCGAGCCTCATCCATTCTGCCAACAGCTATATGCGCACACTGACAGACCGTTACACGCTGAAGGTCACGCCTGGCACATTCGTCATCTCTCTTGAGGATGCCTATCAGGGATTTGTCTCGCGTGCAGCCAGCACCATCTCCGGCGGCGAGAGTTTCCTCGTGTCGTTGTCATTGGCTCTTGCGTTGAGCGACATCGGTCAGCAATGGCAGGTAGACACGCTGTTCATCGACGAGGGCTTCGGCACTCTTAGCGGCGAGCCTCTCCAGAAAGCCGTAGAGACCCTCCGCTCTCTCCATTCCAAGTCGGGCAGACACGTCGGCATCATATCGCATGTGGAGGAACTGCAGGAACGCATCGCCGTTCAGATTCAGGTGAATCAAGAAGGAAACAATTCATGCAGCAAAATCAAGATTGTTCCATGACAAGCAAATCTCTCATAAGAGAATAGACTAAACGACATCGGTCAAGCAAAGAGCTATCATTCAGTGAATAGCCTTTGCTTGACCGATGTCGTTTCGTTGTTTTTAACTATAGCGTAATCTCCTTTGTGCCATTCTTTTTATAGTAGCCATACAAAGCAATGGAAGCTATCATCAGAATCCCGATATAGATGCAGTTCCTTAAGGTCACAGTGTCTTTCACGTTTGCCGCAACATAGAAAGGCACGGCAATGAAAAACACCCGAGACAACATACGTGCTATATCTGAGAAATAAGCCTTCTTGAACATCGAACGTACAATATTCCCATCAATCGCTTCGTACTTCTTTATGAATGCTTGTTTCTTAAGCTCATAGTCACGACTGTAGTGCTTGCCTATGGCAAACCAGATAAGTGCCCATGCGAGAAAGAACGCTCCAGAAATAAAGCCTCCCGTTTCTTCATCCAAGAGATCACTGAAAGGAGAATCTGTAAAGATCATATAAGAGCCAAACAAAACTACGAGGAAAAGTAGGCTCACCTGAAAAAGTGTGTGGATTAAGCATACAATCTTGTTAGTCTGAAGAGAAAGAATTTCTTGTCAATGATACCCCGAAGTTGTGCTCTGAAATGCTTGACTTTTGCATTGAAAGATTCTGCA
>NZ_NOVE01000055.1 GCF_002265625.1 Prevotella sp. 885 | reverse complement strand
ACCAATATAATGAAATACTTTATGCCTTTTTAACCACATAGCTTTCTTATATCCATTTGGTTGCAATAGAACGTACAACCTAATTATATATCGTTTTATATCTTGTAATCTCATATTTTTTATGTTTAATATTTAAACGTTTTTTAAACACAGCTCATATACGGGAATTGCAGACATTTATATATGTCTATCGTCTTTTCGATTAATAATTAATAATAAATATATTTTAGCATGAAAAAATCTACGATTACCAACCAATGGTTGTACACGTTTCTCCTGCTGATCATGGCTATGACCGTGCCGCGGCAGGCGTATGCCGGAGAACACTTCAACACGGCTCATGGCAGAGGTACAGACTACTACTCACGCCTCTATCATCACCCCACAGTGGATGAGCCATGGATAGGTATCTTTTTCTGGTTCTACGACATGAATGGTTATGACGGCTTTTTCCTTCACGATGAAACGGAGAAAGGACACCGTGGTCCGGCCATTTATATAGATGGCAAATACATCTGCTCACCCGACTGGGAGTTGTCATGGGTAGGTGAAAAGGGCTATGGTAATGATAAAGGACTGGATGAACAGCGTGGCAACAACGGATGGTGGGGCGACACCTACACCAAAGAAGTTGACGGCGTGAACTACACCGTACGCTTCTGGGACCCACGAAAACTGAAAGAACAGTTCTGGGTGGAGATGATCATCTACATGGACAAGATGGCTGTGGCTACCCAGCACGACATCAAGATTCGCGGTAAATGGAGAATCAACAATACAAGTGAAGCGTGGGAGGAACGCACGTTCCGAAGCCGAGGCATCAAGAACATATTTGCGGACAGCCCAACCTACGAACGTACCTATGGTTCGTTGACGGTGAAGGAGAGTAAGCTCAACACGAGCTACGGCCCAACCACTGTGGCCATGACTACTGACGGTTCGTATTACAAAGACTACGGAAACGGCAAGCGCTACTTCGACCCTTCCACACTCAATAAAGCGGTTTACAAGACCTACAGCAAGGGCTCATCCACCTATAATGGGCTGACGCTTTCGTATGACGAAACGGATGGGTCTTCATTCTATCTATACAGACAAAAATCTATTACTGTAACTCCCAAAGACCGACCCAGTACGATTATATTTGGCTGGCAGATGGATACGCCTTACAGTTACGACGTTCCTCGCAATGTAGCTGCACCCACCGACATGTGGAAAAAACAAATATTGTTGACATGGCAAGCCTATGGTCGTCATTTATATGCAAATGGCACATGGAGCATCTACCGTTACCCTGACGGGCACCCAGAGGACAAAACGAAAGTGGCGGGCGACATTCCGTATAATACACGAAAATACACGGACGACGTGCCTGATTACGACCAAAAATACGTCTATGAGGTTTATTTCGTACCTACCAATTCGCCTTCAGGCAAACTGCTGTCCAGCCTTATGGCCAGCACTACGCAGTCCGTGCAGCGCTCGTTCCCGATTAACATCTTCGATGTGGTTTCTGACAAGAAATCCATCACGGTGAAATGGCAATGCCCCGAGTTCAAGGGTAACGAAAGCTATGCCTTCAAGCTGTTACGCACCGAGAGCAAGAACGGACTGCCGGGCGACGACTGGACGGAGGTGGCAACCGTCAACGTCACCGACAAGGGAAAGACACGATACGAATATACCGACACGCGCGACCTGAAGCTCTGCCCCACCTATATATATAAGGTGCAGACCACGATGCTCGAGAACAAGCTCTTCTCAAGCGCCAACATCCTGGAGGGCCGCATCACGGGCAACTCGCAGGTTACGGCGGTCAACGCCACCAAGGGCGACTACAACGGACTTGTGAAGGTGGCATGGGAAGCCGACCAGGTTGGATCGGACGTGACACGCTACGAGGTGGCACGCCGTGTGAAGGGCACCGACACATGGGCGACCATCTACAAGACCAGCGGCACCGCCTCGTCTTATTACTATGAGGACCAGACGGCACTGCCCGGACAGTATTACGACTACAAGGTGGTGAGCATCACCACGTGCGACGGCAGCGACACACGCCTTGAGAAGAGCGACGACGGATTCTGTCGCGCCACCGGCATCGTGTCGGGCCGCATCACCTACGGCACCGGAACTGCCGTGGCTGGCACCCGCGTGGCATTGATGCGTGGCGACGGCACACAGCAGCAGGGCGGACAGTTCTATGCTCTCCGAGTGTCGGGAGCCGGCGACGGTGTGTTCCTTAGCAAGGACAGCGAGACGCTCAACAAGTATTTCGCCTCCAAGCCATACACCCTGCAGATGATGATTCGCCCCGACGATGCGCAGACTGGCACTATTCCAACCATTCTCGACCTCGGCAGCAAGTTACAGCTGACGCTTGGTGCTGCAGAATCCAATGGCAAGGGCTATCCGCTTACCCTCAAGAGCGCATCCGCTTCGGCACCTACGGGCATCTATCTGAAGCCTAACGCCTTCACTTCGCTGACTCTCGCCGTAGATGCTGCGGGCGCAGCCACAGTGACGGCAGTCAACGCCGAAGATTCGGTTACCGTTGTACCACTCGCCGACAAGCTCAGCGCCAAGGTGCAGTTTGCCAATTCCGACAACACAGGATTGTGTCTCGGCGGCAGTTACCAGTCGTCGGCAAACCATGCCTTCTCGGGCTATATCGACGAGATGCGCATATTCAGCGGCAAGGCATTGAGTCGTGAGGAAATCCTCGCCAACTACAACCACACCCTCTGCGGAACGGAAGACGGACTCATAGCTTACTGGCCGGTAGACGAAGGCTTCAGCGGACAGACCACAGCCTACGACTACTCGAAGACGAGTGGCGTGGCAAACGGCAACCACGCACGTCTCGGTGCTGGCACATCACCTACGGGCAGCGTCATTCCGACATCGCATCAGCTCGGACTGTTTGGCTTGACCGACACACAAGGCAACTTCGTCATCCGTGGTGTACCGTTCACAGGTGACGGAACCAACTATATGGTTATCCCAGCCATGGGCATACACGAATACTCGCCAACCTATTCCACACGCTACGTCAGCGCCTCGTCGCTCGTGCATAGCGGAGTAGACTTCACCGACGTATCATCATTCCCAGTATCGGGCACCGTCTTCTACGAGGGCACCGATTATCCGGTGGAGGGATGCACCTTCTATGTTGACGGTACGATATGCAGTCGCGACGGCGAACTCATACAGTCGGCAGAGGACGGCACATTCACCATCAGCGTGCCCATCGGCGACCACTTCGTTCAGGTGAAGAAGGACGGCCATGTGTTTGCATCAGCCGGACGCTACCCCGCCGACCCGAACGGAGCCGGCGTGAAGATTACGTTCGATCGCGAGATTAAGAACATGGAGTTCATCGACCAGACACTCGTCAACTTCACGGGCCGCGTGGTAGGTGGAAGCATTGAGGGAGAGAAGCCTGTCGGATTCGGTGCAAGCCAGAACAATATCGGTATCACCGAACTCGTTCTCAGCCCCACCAACGACCGCTATCGCCTCAACGTGGTGAAGAAGACGAACGGCACGTCATACAGCTACGAGACCAATACCTCAAAGGCTGCCGTAAAGTCAGCCACCAGCGTCATTGCCAGCCATTCGTGGCGCGGTGCGGGCGATGCCGCCAAGAAGATATTCATACGCACCGACTCGCTCACAGGTGAGTTCTCAGCCATGGTGCCTCCGCTTATGTATAATGTGGAGAGCATGAAGGTAGTGGCAACCGGCCTGAGCGTTGGCGACGCAACTACCGTTGACGCCACCTATCCGCTCGTGCAGTTGACCGACACCTTGGTCACAGAGAATGGGGTGCGTCAAGAGTATGCATATAACTGCAAGCTTAACCAGACCTATCACAGCGCACCCTCGTTCACCGTCACCCAGCGTGGCCACGACGACGGAGCCTTCGGATTGTCGAAGTATGAAATTGAGGACGCCAACGGCAAGCTCACCATCGACGACATCTACACCATCGACACCAATGGCAAGGTGACATATAACTACGGCGGTGCCATCTTCGAACGTGAGGAGAACTACACCTTCGACCTCAAAGGCTTCGAGGAGTATGTCAACAGCGACGTGAAGAACCAGCCGGTGACATCGCGTGTGCCGCTCAGCGGCAATGTGGTGACCATCAACAACGCCCTCTCCGCCTCGCAGAAGGTTTATCTTGAGAACAACCCGGCTGGCAAAGCTGCCGGTTCGTTGGTTGAGTTGGAGAGCAATCAGTTGCAGCTCGACAGTCTCGGTTGCGCCGTGTACACATGGAAGGCAGGTCTGCCCAACATCACCGCGCCCTACTCGCGCACCCTCTCCATCAGCTACGACATCGACGACCGCACCTACAACTGGGACGGCAGTGGCATGAACGGCATCATCCTCGGTTCGCTGCCCACAGGCAATAACTTTGTGACGAGCGGCCCCGACGTTGTGGAGATGATTCTGCGCGACCCTCCCGGAACTGGCTCAAGCGCCGAGTGGACCAGCGGCAGCGTTACGTCCTCATCCACCAGCAGCGGCAGCGTGTGGACTTCTGATAGCGAAGTGCTGACTTCCACCAAGTTGGGTGTGGAAGTAACGACCGTTACAGGAATATTTGGTTTCGCATTTCTCAACAGTTTAGAGAGCAAGAACGATCTGAGCGTGGGAGTTAATATCTTCACAGAAGGCGAGAATGCCAACACTTGGAACCGCACCATAACCGCCACACGCACCATATCCACATCATCAGCTCCAGAGTATGTGGGTGCCAACGGCGACGTGTTTATCGGTTCGGCTACCAATCTCATCTATGGATTGGCACGCGATGTCAACTTCCGCCGACAAGGAACGAGCGACAAGGCGACATTGGAACTGAAGGACATCATCACCACGGGACTCAACTTCAAGACCATGTTCAACTACACGGAAAACTACGTGGAGAACGTATTGCTGCCAAACCTGCGCGCCATGCGCAACAGCCTGCTTCAGACCGTTGCCAGTACCCAGGGCTACAGCAATACGACTGACCATCCCGTATACCTCACTACGCTTGCTGCCGACGACCCACGCTTCGGCAGTTCCAACCACGACAAGAAGGTATGGGGACCGAAAGCCACCAAGCATGTGTCCGTCAGCGGACCGTCATACACCATGATCGCGCCAAGCAATAGCAACCTCTGCTATAGCGACTCGGTGGAATGGTGCAACTCGCAAATCCGGAATTGGGAGAATACGCTCGCCACCAACGAGAAGGAGAAGGTACTTGCATACGAGAACCGTGACGAAAACCTTGATCAGAACTTCTCGTTCGACTCGGGCAGCAGCATAACAATGAGCCGACAGACAGAAGAAAGCCGTGGAAGCACACACGAATGGACCGTTACTTCGGCTCTCGTATTGTCTGATTCATGGGGAATGAGCATAAATAAAACAGGTGTGCAATGCACTGTCTCTACAAGGACTGGAGGCGGAGCGCATCACACTTCAGAGGATACCAAGACTAACATCTCGTCATTCAGCTACACCCTCGCTGAGGAAGCCGACGACGACGCTCTGACTGTGGACGTATATAAGTATGGTGCTTATTCGCCCATCTTCCGCACACGCGGCGGACAGACCTCTGGTCCGTATGAGGGCGAGGTGCAGACCAAGTATTATCGTCCGGGCACCACCATCATGGAAGCCACCATGCAGATTGAGGTGCCGCAGATAGCAGTGGACGTACCTGTGGTAAGCAATGTGCCTACGGGCAGTGCCGCCAACTACACGCTGCGCCTCACCAACGCCTCAGAGGTGGACGAGGACGTCTACTACAAGCTCCTGATGATAGACGAGAGCAATCCAGACGGTGCAAAGATCACCATCGACGGCATGCCGCTCACCGACAACCGCGTCATCAAGATTCCGGCTGGACAGACCGTCACCAAGGCCATGCAGCTCTGGCAGACCAACACCAGCGTGCTCGACTATAAGAACATCGGCATCGTGCTCGCCTCACAGTCGCAGTACGACCCGACCAGCACATGGGACCAGATAGCCGACACCGTATACGTAACAGCACAGTTCGTGCCTTCATCATCGGCAGTGACGATGAAGCTCGACCGCACTACGCTCAACTCGCAGACCGGCGACGACCTGAACATCTCGTTCAACCAGTTCGACCGCGACTACCACAACCTCAAGGCGTTCCGCATACAGTATCGCAAGCAGGGCGACACCGACTGGACACTCATTCACGAATACGTAATCAACGAGGCTGACAAGACACAGAACAATGAGTTGCTGCCCAGCACAGCCACCGTGTCATACAAGTTGCCAATGCACAACTTCAGCGACGGCAACTACACCTTCCGCATACTCTCCGTCAGTACGTACGGCAATGAGGAAGTGTATAACACCAGTGAGGAGATAGCCCTCGTGAAGGATATGCAGCGCCCGCAGCCGCTCGGCATGCCGACGCCTACCAACGGCATCCTCTCGCCCGGCGACGACGTTAGCATCGAGTTCAACGAGAACTTCCTGAAGGGCGAACTCACGAAGACCGCCAACTTCATAGTCACCGGTGTGCTCAACGGAGCAGAGGTGTCGCACGCCACCGCTCTCGGCATGACCGGCACCGACAACACCGCCGCTACCGAGGCCGACATCAATCTGGCAGGCAAGAGCTTTGCCATCGACGCTTGGGTGAACCTCAAGGGCGCAGGCACATTGCTTACCCACGGTAAGGGAGAGCAGAAGCTCGTGGTCGGCATGGACGACAACCGCCACCTCCAGGTGAAGATAGACGACAATGTCTATACGTCGAAGACTGAGATGCCTACCGACAAGTGGGCATACCTCACGATCAACTATGCCGCAAATGCCAACGGCTGCACGCTGAAGGCTGCCGTGGCAGAAGACGCCACCACCACCGACCTCTTCACCAACGAAGCAGTGGTTGCCTACGACGGCAACGGACCGCTCGCCATCGGACAGCACCTGACGGGAGCCATCCACGAACTCACACTCTGGGATGAAGCTCACGACATGACAGCGGCGCTGATGGAGAAGAACAAGACCAAGAATCCTGCCACACGCCATCTGATTGGCTATTGGAAGATGGACGAGGGTGAAGGCACCGTCATCACCGACTATGCCCGCAACCGACATCTGCGCATGACTGGCGATAACTGGTATCTCAACAACGAGAACAAGGCCATCACGCTCGACGGCACGTCGCACCTCGACATTCCTACCGCCGACGTATCGCCGCTCGCTGCCGACAACTGCGCCATCGAAATGTGGATGCGCGCCGACAAGCAGAAAGGCGAGACCCAGCTGCTGCAGGCTGGCGAAGTGGAGCTGTGGATGAACACCGACGGTGTGCTACAACTCACATCCGGCGACAACACCTTCGCTGCCGGCACCGCATCGCTGCAAGACAAGGCTTGGCACCATGTGGCACTCAACATCCTGCGCAACGGCAATGCAGCCGTGTATGTGGACGGCGAGCGCACCATGGCAACAAGCGTGACTGGCATCGGAACAACGGCAAGCGACCGTATGATCATCGGCGCACGCCGCACACTCAACGAAGACGGAACGTACGAGTACGACCGTCAGCTAGTGGGCAATATTGACGAAATACGCCTATGGAACGCCACTCTTAGTGCCGACATTCTCAAGTCGCGCCGCAAGATGCGACTGAACGGCACAGAGCAAGGACTCGTGGCATACTATCCGTTTGAGAAGAAGACGCTCGATGCATACAACCAGGTGGTGACCGAGGGCACCGACAACGACATGCTCCGCACAGACCATAAGGCAGTGTATGCCGACGCTCTCACCTTCACCGACGAGGCTCCAGCCCTGAGAGAGAAGAAGACTGAGACTAACGTCGACTACTCGTTCACGGCAAGCGACAACAAGATTGTCATCACGCTCAACGAGACTCCTGCCTCCATTGCAGCATGTACGCTCAACTTCACCGTCCGCGACCTGCGCGACGTCAACGGCAATCTCTCGCTGCCCGTATGCTGGAGTGCATACATCAACAACAATGAGCTGGCATGGAGCGAGAACACAATGAAGATGACAAAGAAGACCGGCGAAAGCCACACCTTCGAGGCAAGCTTTGCCAACAAGAGCGGCAAGCAGCAGATGTGGACCATAAGCGGCATGCCTTCATGGCTCAAGGCAGACGCAGAGTATGGCACCGTAGATCCGCTCGCCACAGAGACAATAAGCTTCGAAGTGACCGAGACTACTCCTGTGGGCAAGTACGAGGAGACCATATATCTTACCGGCAACGACGGCATAGCCACGCCGCTCACACTCTCACTCACAGTGGAGGGCGACAAGCCTGACTGGACAGTAGACAAGGGTAAGTACGAGAGTACGATGAGCATCATCGGAACACTCTCCATCCTCGGCAAGCCGAGCTATGACGCCGACGACATCGTAGGCGTATTCGTTGACGATGAATGCCGAGGCATAGCACATCCGGCATACAACGCACGCTATGACAACAGCTTCCTGCTGCTTGATGTATACGGCAATGACAGTGACGCTGGCAAGGCGCTCACATTCAAGGCTTACGACGCAAGCACCGGCATCATGTATCCGGTGACCACCACATCGCAAGACGTGACGTTCAGCGCCAACGTACTCATAGGCAAGTACGCAGCTCCGCTTCTCATCGAAGCTGCAGACAAGATGGAGCAGACAACACTTCTCAGCACGGGTTGGAACTGGACCTCGTTCTACGCCAAGGCCGACGACATGAATGTCAGCAGCGTATTTGCAAGTGTTGCAGACGGCGTGGAGACAGTGAAGAGCAAGGACGCGTTTGCCAACTGCGACAAGGGCACATGGCATGGCAAGTCATTCGACGTAGACAACCGTTCGATGTATAAGGCGAGAATGTCAAGCGCCAAGGTGCTCAAGCTCATTGGCAGCCATGGCTCGAAGGAAGACCGCACCATCACGGTCGTGCCGGGATGGAACTGGATAGCCTACAACAACACGCAGACTGCTTCTGTGGCCAACGCTCTTGCAGGAATGGATCCGCAGGACGGCGACATGATAAAGGGACAGTATGGATTTGCCTTGTTCGACGGCTACGAATGGACCGGCTCGCTGAAGGCTCTCACTCCCGGACAGGGATATATGCTGCAGAGCGCAAGCGCAAACGTAAGGACATTCAACTATCCTTCATCGTTGCCAGCCTATGTTCAGAAGAAAGCGGCAGCCCAGTCTAAGCAGTTCACCTTCACTCCTGTAGACCACCACAAGTATCCGAGCAACATGACCATTACAGCTCGCGTGACCCTTGACGGCATGGTGCAGCAAGATGCAGAGGTTGGAGTATTCGCAGGCGACGAGTGTCGCACGGCAGAGTTTACCGATGCCGATGGCTATGCTTACTTCACCGTACCGGGCGATGGCAAGTGCACACTGAGATTCATGCTTGCCAAGGACGGACAGACATGGCTTTCGGACGTAACACTCGACTTTGCAGAAGACGCAATATGCGGCTCTTACAAGTTGCCATTTGAGGTGACATTCGGAAAGACCACGTTCATTGACGGCATAACATCCGATGACGACACCAACACACGCTGGTACGACCTCAACGGTATGTTGCTGAACGGCAAGCCATCTGTGTCTGGAGTGTATATGCGCAGCACGTACGACGCAAATACGGGAATGACCGTAACAAGAAAAGTAGTGCTGAAATAAAGAACTTACAATGTCTGAACCATCAGACTAAGAATAAATAACGACAAGGCGTACAACCGAAACCGCACGGATTCAGGTTGTACGCCTTGTGGTTTGATTGAGCCTCTCACCGCTAAACTGCATTTCAGCCTAAAGTATTGTGCCAGCACTACTGATTTCTCGGATTTTATTTGTATTTTTGCCATAGTTAACCAATTAGATATGAATAAATCCAAGATTTTGCTTACACTTGCCACGACGGCGCTGCTCGCTTCGTCGTGTGCCACACACCACTACACCATCACGGGCATCGAACGCTCACGCATACTCATCGACTCGCGCTATGACAACGCACAGAACCAGGAGGCTGTGGCGTTCCTGGCTCCATATAAGGAGCGCGTGGATGCGATGATGAGTCCGGTTATGGGATATGCGGCTCACGATATGTCCACCCACAGACCGGAGAGCGAGCTCTCCAATCTCCTTGCCGACGTGCTGATATGGAGCAGCAAGGCTTTCAATGAGAAACCCGACTTCGCCGTGTATAATATAGGTGGCATACGTGCTGCCATCACGAAGGGAGCCGTCACGAAGGGCGACATCCTTGACGTGGCTCCTTTCGAGAACAAGATTTGCTTCCTGACGCTTACCGGCGAGGAGGTGACGGAGCTGTTCACGCAGATTGCTCTGTGTAAAGGCGAAGGCGTCAGCCATGAGGTGCGCCTCGAGATTACACGCGACGGCAAGCTGCTGTCAGCCACAGTTGGCGGCAAGCCGATTGACCCGGCTGCCAACTACCGCATCGCCACACTCGACTATGTGGCGCAAGGCAACGACCACATGGGGGCATTCAAGAAAAAGAAGGACGTGGTGTCGCCGCAAGACGAGGAGAACAACGTCAGATATCTCATCGAGAAATTCTTCCAGGACGCTCAGTCGAAAGGCAAGGAGGTAAGCTCGAAGGTGGAGGGACGCATCACCGTGAAGTAAGATAACAATGGACAATAACAAGCGAAAACACATGACATCAATGGCAATAAGAAAAATATTCGTGGCGGCATGTCTCTGCCTCGCCACGCTGACGGCTGCAGCGCAGAAGACACTCGAAATACTCCACACCAACGACACACACTCCTGCATCCTACCGCTCAATCCCAACCTGCAGGACACTCTCGTGGCTGGACGCGGCGGCTTCGTAAGACGTGTGGCAATGATAAATCAGGAACGCGAGAAGAATCCTGACCTGCTGCTCTTCGACAGCGGCGACTTCTCGCAGGGATCGCCGTTCTACACGATATACAAGGGCGACGTGGAGATTGGACTGATGAATATGATGAAGTATGACGCCGTGACCATCGGCAACCATGAGTTCGACTACGGACTGGACAACATGGCACGCATCTTCCGCATGGCGAAGTTCCCCGTGGTATGCGCCAACTATGACTTTACGGGCACTCCCGTCGAGGGCATCGTCAAGCCTTACGTGATTCTGAAACGCAACGGACTGCGCATCGGCGTACTCGGCATCTGCCCGCAGATGTTGGGACTGGTGGACGAGAACAAGTGTGTGGGCGTGAAATACCTTGACCCCGTTGAGACTGCCGACCGCATAGCAAAGAAGCTGAAGAAGGAGGAGAAGTGCGACGTGGTGATATGCCTCTCGCATCTCGGATGGGGACTGGCGCAGAACGTGGACGACGAGGACATGATTGCCCGCAACCACGACATCGACCTCGTACTCGGCGGACATTCCCATTCTTACTTCACAACGCTGAAGTACGCGAAGAATGCCGACGGACGGATGATTCCGGACGACCAGAACGGCAAGCATGCCATCTTCGTGGGAAAGATAATGATGAAGCTGGATAAGGCTAAGTAAGAACCGTCCGACAAACAACAAACAACCGTATACCGCAAAAACAATCAAGGGTGTGCAGCCTGACCTGACGGTCGGCTGCACACCCTTGACGTTTATAGGATGGTTGATGTTACTTCTTGTTTCTGTTGGCTCGCTGCTCACGGTACTTAGCCTTCTGACGAGCCGAACCGCTGCCATGGGCACCGGTGATGTACTTCTTCTTCTTTGCCTTCGTCTTCACCTTGTCGTCGTTCTTGGAAGAGCTGCTTGCTCCACCGCGACCCCAAGAGATGCCGTTGGCAATGATTGCGTCTATATCGTCGCCTTTGCTCATAATCGTTTTGTTTTAAAAAATTAAAGGGTTGACATGAGAATATTTTTCAATCAACTTGTATCTTGTCAACTCGTCAACTTATATCTTGTCAACTCGTAGTATCAATGATGGAACAGACGCACGCCGGTGAACGCCATTGTGATGCCATACTTGTCGCAAGTGTCGATGACATTGTCGTCACGTACCGAACCACCAGCCTGTGCGATATACTCTACGCCGCTCTTGTGAGCACGCTCGATGTTGTCGCCGAACGGGAAGAAAGCGTCCGAACCGAGAGCTACGCCGCGGTTCTCGGCTATCCATGCCTTCTTCTCCTCCATTGTGAGCACCTCGGGCTTCTCCTTGAAGAACATCTGCCATGTTCCATCACGCAGAACGTCGTCATGGTCCTCAGAGATATATACGTCGATGGTGTTGTCGCGGTCAGCGCGGCGGATGTTGTCCACGAAGGGAAGATTCATCACCTTCGGGTGCTGGCGAAGCCACCAGATGTCAGCCTTGTTGCCTGCGAGACGTGTGCAGTGGATGCGGCTCTGCTGTCCGGCACCGATGCCGATGGCCTGGCCGTCCTTTACGTAACATACTGAGTTCGACTGTGTATACTTCAGTGTGATGAGCGAGATGATAAGGTCGCGGATGGCGTCGGGAGTGAAGTTCTTTGCCTTTGTGGGGATGTTCTCGAAGAGCTTCGGGTCGTCCAGACGAACCTCGTTGCGTCCCTGCTCGAAGGTAACGCCGAACACCTGCTTGTGCTCTATCGGTGCAGGCACGTAAGCGGGGTCTATCTTTATCACGTTGTATGTGCCCTTGCGCTTTGCCTTCAGAATCTCGATGGCCTCGGGAGTGAAGTCGGGTGCGATTACGCCGTCGCTCACCTCACGCTTGATGAGTGTGGCTGTGGCAGCGTCGCAAGTGTCGCTAAGAGCCACGAAGTCGCCGTAAGAGCTCATGCGGTCGGCGCCGCGGGCACGTGCATAAGCGCATGCAATCGGAGACAACTCTATCTTCACGTCGTCAACGAAATAAATCTTCTTCAGCGTGTCGCTCAAAGGCAAGCCTACTGCGGCTCCTGCGGGAGAGACGTGCTTGAAAGACGCTGCGGCGGGCAGACCGGTGGCTGCCTTCAGTTCCTTCACAAGCTGCCATGAGTTGAGGGCATCAAGGAAATTGATGTAGCCGGGACGGCCGTTGAGTACTTCGATGGGGAGTTCGCCTTCCTCCATGTAGATGCGGGAGGGCTTTTGGTTCGGATTGCATCCGTACTTAAGTGCTAATTCTTTCATACAGTGATTATAAGAATGAAAAATATGTCTGCAAAATTACTATTTTTCCACTAAAAATCAGTACATTTGCCCCAAATATTACGCTTTAAGGACGTTATGTATTATGAATTACGCATTAAAGAAACTGTTTGACACCGTAGAGCATGAGATTGGACGCATACCGCAGAAGGTTCGCGCCCTCGACAAACTTGCCCTTTACATCAAGGGTACGGAGAAACCTAAACGTGAAACTCTCGACAAGATTTCGCTGCTTGTGGGCTTCCAGAACTGGGAAGCGTTCAAGGATGCGCTTAACGGAGAGGCGGACGGACAGGAGAACTTTAAGGATTGACGCCCTTATACTACTAAAACAAACTTATGGAACATATCAAGAACATTGCAAGCCAATTCGCCATCCAGGGCACCATCAGCCAGATTTCGCCTCTCGGCAACGGTCTGATAAACGACACCTACAAGATTACGACAGCCGAACCCGCAGAGCATGACTATGTGCTGCAGCGTATCAACCATCATATCTTCACTGACGTGCCATTGTTGCAGCATAACATCGAGGTAGTGACCGGACACATTCGCCGACAGCTTGAGAAGGCCGGCACGCCCGACATCGACCGCCGTGTGCTGACTTTCCTGCCCACCAAGGAGGGCAAGACTTTCTATTATGACGAGGAGAAGGACGAGTACTGGCGCGTGTCGGTATTCATCAGCAACGCCGTTACCATTGAGAAGGTGGACGAGACATCATCTTATAACGCCGGCAACGCCTTCGGCAACTTCGAATCGATGCTTACTGACGTGGCTGACCAGCTGGGCGAAACCATCCCGTCGTTCCACAACATGGAGCTGCGACGCGACCAGCTGCGCGACGTTCTTCGTCGCGATCCCGTAGGACGTGCCGCTTCCGTGGCTGAATTTGTGAATCAGATTGAATCGTATATGGACGAGATGTGCCAGGGTGAGCGTCTTCTTCGTGAGGGCAAGCTGGCTCTGCGCGTATGCCATTGCGACACGAAGGTGAACAATGTGATGTTCGATACGGAAGGCAACGTGTTATGCGTCATCGACCTCGACACCGTCATGCCGTCGCTCTTCTCAAGCGATTACGGCGATTTCCTGCGCACAGCCGCCAACACCATAGCCGAAGACTCTGCCGAATTCGACAAAATAGACTTCCGTATGGACATCTTCCGCGCCTTCACACGTGGATATCTGGAGACGGCAGGATCGTTCCTTACGCCGTTGGAGGTGTCGCTCCTACCCTACGCCGCCGAACTCTTCCCCTACATGCAGTGCGTCCGCTTCCTTTGGGACTACGTATCAGGCGACCATTACTGGAAATGCCAGTTCGCCGAACACAACCTCGTAAGAGCACAAAACCAGTGGCAGCTCTTCCTCAAGGCACGTGAGCACGAGGAAGAGATGAAGGAGTTTATCGGTGAATGCACCAGGTAAGGAATCAGAAGTTCTATTTATAAATGATATAAAAAACCAACCGATTATACAAATCGTATAATAGAAATCGTATAATTATCGTTTATCACTCAAAATAGAAGTTGAGCACTATCATTTTCTGGCGGGCATCGTCCACCGACTGCGCGTATTTGAGCATGTTCTTGTCGCGCAGATCCTTGTAGTGATTGGTGTCGAGGGCGTTGCCGAGTCCGTAGACAAACTTAAGTTCGGGACGCAACTTGAAGAAAGGCAGATAGAAGTCGCAGCCCAAGCCCACCTCCATTGAGAGATTATATCGCTTCAGCCTGAGATAATCGCTGTTCTTACCCGTAAGATTGAGCATCGGAACGACGCCAGCCATGAGGTAAGGACGGTGATTGTTGAAGCGTGGAGCGGAGAATATCAGGTCGCAAGACGTGGTGATATACGCCGACTTCATGTCCTGACGCACCTCCGCAGGGCGTCCGCTGTTGTCCACGTTGAGAAGGTCATGGAAGACAATGTGTCGTGCGCCGAAATACATTGTCGGGGCAATACGCAACTGGAAATGCTCGTGCAGGCGGAACTCGCCGAGCACACCAACATTGATGCCCGGGTCCCAACGGCTCTGTTCCGTCGTGACAAGCGCCTCCGCCGTTGTGCCGTCAGCGTACGTAATGGTCTGCGGACCAACATTGCGCAGCTCTATGTCCTGCAGATGCGTACCCACAATCACACCGAAATGGAACGGGCGCAAGTCAGTATAGGGACGGTTCTGCACTGTGCGGTCCTGTGCGGACAGCCTCAACGGCAAGGCGAGGAAAGTCGCCAATAATATATATAGTATGTAATGTGCGTGTCTCATCTTAATCTATATAACGCAAAAAAGGCTCGCTTATTGTGAGAGAAACCACAGGTAAGGAAGAATATACGTATAAATATGTTAAAACCCATACCCACTTGTAGGTATATCGAAGAAAATTATTAACTTTGCAACGTTCAAAAATAGGTAGTCAGAACTAACTGCCTGAACAACCCGAACGAATTAACATTAATAACAATTTATAATAGATTTTAATTATGGCTTACGTAATTGGTGACGACTGCATCGCATGCGGTACATGTATTGGCGAGTGCCCGGTAGAGGCAATCTCTGAAGGCGAAAAGTATTCAATCAACCCTGATCTCTGCACAGAGTGCGGCACATGCGCAAGCGTATGTCCTCAGGAGGCTATCAGCCTTGGCGAGTAATTAGGGGAGCTTCATACAGTGACTGCATAGCAGGACACTACGAAAACCCATACAACGGTTGTGATATTCCGCAAAACGGATGTCACAACCGTTTTTGTTTTATATAAGGCGGGACTTTCGATGGCTTAAAAGTTAAAAAAGCATTGAAAACTTGTGGGTTAGGCGAAAAAGTCGTAACTTTGCATCCGCTTTTCGGCGTAACCGATGACGGGAAGAAGAGTAGCCCAGTTAAGTTGCGCGAGAACGATAAAACAAATTTAATTATCAAAATTTACAATGGATTTAATTAAAGTTGCTGAAGAAGCATTTGCAACCGGCAAGAAGTTCCCGGAGTTCCGCTCTGGTGACACAATCACAGTCGCTTACAAAATTATCGAGGGTTCAAAGGAGCGTATCCAGCTCTACCGTGGCGTAGTTATCAAGATCTCTGGCCATGGCGACAAGAAGCGCTTCACCGTTCGCAAGATGTCTGGTACTGTAGGTGTAGAGCGTATCTTCCCCATCGAGTCACCGAACATCGACAGCATCGAGATCAACAAGCACGGTAAGGTTCGCCGCGCCAAGCTTTACTATCTCCGCAAGCTCACTGGTAAGAAGGCTCGTATCGCTGAGCGTCGTGTCATCACCGGCGAGTAATTCGGAACGGTTTGACCACACGAAAAGAAATAAAAAAGGATTCTGCTGCAAAGCGGAATCCTTTTTTATTTTTATATTATCATAACAAAGCAATATGGCATTCATAATAAGCTAACAAGGCCAACATAGGAGGCTATGGCGTCCCGCCGTAGCCACGCAGCCTCCCATTGCTTAACGCCAACAAGCTAAAACTCCTTATGGCACCACGGCACCTTCCTGCTTCTTTCCGTCCATCAATATTCTTAACGGCTTGCTGAAACGCACCACTCGGACGTGCTCGGTCTCTTCCACGGCGGGCATGGCGTCGAGCATGGCCTTGTGGAAGACGCCCTCTTTGCGGTTTTCGTCCACCGTGAAATAGCCCACACCGAAGGAGGTCAGGTTCTGGAAGAAGTGGGTGCCCTGACTCGGGTCTACACGATAATTCTTCAGAGTCACCTCCACTATCACACGCGCAGCGCTGATGTGCGGCCACTTAATCGGTATGCCCAACCACGAATCAGACGAACCCCATCGTCCCGGACCCACGAGCACGTAGCCTTGTCCACGGTCCAAGTAACCGGAGTTTATCTTTTCTATCTCGCGTGCGATGGTCGGATTCTCGGCAGCTGAGAAGTTGTCGTCCGCCTTTACGTACACCACGTCCGTGACATCCTCGCTAACGCCGTGACCCAACGAGTTGTGGGAGCGGACCAGACAGTCCTCGTCCGGGATGGCAGCCACGTCCTCCTCGAGCATCTGCTTCGAATCGACAATCGGACGAATCTGCAACAGATAGAACTGTCCCGTGCGGTCCTCGTTGAGGTTGCAAGCAAACTCTATCTCCACGGGGCGACGCATCGACTCTGCTCCGTACTTCATCGACATCTGCAGCAGTTCTGGCAGCGGGAATACGTCCTGCTGCAACACACCTGCAAAGCTTATCACCTTACGTCCGCCGTCGTACAGTCCGTCGCGTATTACATTGTCGTAAGGGTCGTACGTGGAGGCGATATAGGAGAGCGCATTGTCGCGTTCAGCCTCTTTCACTCTGAGATTAAGGATGTTAAAACCGTCGTCCACCGTAAAGTCATTACCCACATGGCGCGTGTCGAGCGCATAAAATCGGGTCTGCGTCTGTCTCAGCGCCGTCTCCAGCTCGCTGGTCTGAAGCACCTGATGCGGATGATACGGCGACACGCGCAGGGTCTGTCCTCCGTCCACGATATACTTGCCCAGTCCGAGAGCCAGCGAAGCGATGCCCTCCTCCGCTTTCTCGTCCCCGATGGGATAATAGTTGAGCGACCGCAATACGCCGGAGAAATTGGGATAGTAGCGTCCGTCGTGCTGCTTGCCCACCACCTCCTGCAGTATCACAGCCATCTTCTCCTGGTCGATGACGTTGCTCGTGGCGGTCATATACGCCTTCGAGTCGCGATAATACACCGACGCATACACACTCTTGATGGCACACGCCAGCATCTCCAGCATGGCATACTTGTCCTCCAGATACGGAATCATATACGTGGCATATATTCCGGCGAACGGCTGATAATGAGCGTCTTCGAGGAGCGACGACGAGCGGATTGCCACCGGACTCTTCGTGGCTTCGAAGAACGTGAAGAAGTCGGCGATGAGCGAGTCGGGCAACTGCGCACGCAGGAAGTGGCGCAGTATCTCTTCGTCGGAGGCGTCGCTGAGCGCTATCTGGTACAGATTGTTCTGCTCCATGAACTGGTCGAAGACGTCCGTACACAGCACCACTGTCTTCGGAATCTGAACCGTCACGCCGGGGAACGAACTGAAGTCGGGGTGCATCTTTATGATATTGTCAAGAAAAGCCAGACCTCTGCCCTTTCCTCCGAGCGAACCGTCGCCGATGCGGGCGAAGTGCGAGTACGAGTCGAACTTCATACGGTCGAACACAGCCACCACGCCGATGTTCTTCATGTGGCGATACTGCACGATGGCGTCGAAGATAATCTCACGGTGAGCGGTGACGTCCTTCAGACGTTCCCACGTGATTTTCTTCAGGAAGTCAGACACGGGGAAGATGGCACGCGCCGAGAGCCAGCGGCTCATGTGGTTGCGCGAGATATGATAGAGCATCGAGTCGTCCGGAATACGGAATATGTTGTCCTGCAGTTCCTTCAGGTTATGTATGCGCATAATCTCCGCCTTCGTCTTCGGGTCGCGGAAGATGAAGTCGCCGAAGCCCATGTGCTCCTCCATGATGGATCGAAGGTCCAGCGACATCTTCTTCGAGTTCTTGTCAACGAAGCGGAAGCCTTCAGCCTCAGCCTTAGCCCTGTTCTCCGTCTCCGAGCTCTCCATGATGAGCGGCAGGAAGGGCGCCCGCTGATGGATGACGCGCAGAAGCTTCAGACCCGCCTCAGGGTCCTTCACGCCACCGAGCGGAAAGCGTACGTCGCTGATTACGCCGAGCACGTTGTCGGCATACTTATCATAAAGCGCCAGCGCCTCCTCATAGTTGCGTGCGAGCACCACCTTTGGACGTCCGCGCATACGCAGCGTGGCGGCATGGCGGTTGAGCGCCTCCGTGGAGAAGCGCTTGCTCTGTGCGAGGATGTAGTTGTAGAGATTGGGAAGAACAGAACTGTAGAAGCGGATGCTGTCCTCCACGAGCAATATCATCTGCACGCCACCCTCCTGTATGTCGTGCTCGAGGTTCATCTTGTCCTCTATGAGCTTGATGATGGAGAGAATGAGGTTGGTGTTGCCGAGCCAGCAGAACACATAGTCGAAGATGCTGAGGTCCTCGTTCTGCATGCGCTTCGTTATGCCGTGCGAGAAAGGCGTGAGCACCACGTAGTGCATATCCGGAAATCCCGCCTTTATGTCCCTCGCCACCGAGAACGCGTCGTTGTCGGCATTGCCCGGCATACAGATAACGAGGTCGATGTTCATGGTGCTGAGCACCTGGTAAGCCTCCTCCGTGGTGCTCACCTGCGTGAAGGTTGGCGGATAACGTAGTCCGAGCTCCACATACTCGTTATAGATTTTCTCCTCCACACGTCCGTCGTCCTCCAGCATGAAGGCGTCGTACGGATTGGCGACGATGAGGACATTATAGATGCGACGCATCATAAGATTGACGAACGTCACATCCTTCAGATAAAACTGGCGATATTCCTGCGGTATCATAGATTCGGTTCCTCCCTAATAATTATAGTTGAAAGATTGTTTAAACAATACAAAATTAACGATTTTGCCCCAAACTAAGCAATTCGGTGGCAAAGAATTATGTAATTTGGAAATTTAGGGTTACCTTTGTAAGACTTTAAGACTACTCAAAAAGGCAAGATGAAGAGATTCCTTGATTTCTTGATAGCTTGTGTGTGTATTATTGTCTTTGCGCCGCTCTTCGTCATATGCTTCATTGCCATATTGCTGGAAGACGGACAACCTGCCATTTACAGCCAGGAGCGCATAGGACTGCACGGCAAGCCATTTAATATATACAAATTCCGCAGCATGCGTCGTGACGCCGAACAGGAGGGTCCGCAGCTGCTGCTCGACGGAGCCATGAACGACCCGCGCCTCACGCGTGTGGGTAGGTTTCTGCGTGCCCATCACCTTGACGAACTTCCCCAGTTGTGGAATGTCCTGCGAGGCGATATGGCTTTCATCGGCTATCGTCCCGAACGCAAATTCTACATCGACCAGATTATGGAGCGCGACCCGCGTTACGAACTTCTCTACAAGATCCGCCCGGGCGTCACTTCTTACGCCACGCTTTACAACGGATATACGGACACCATAGAGAAGATGCTGCGTCGTCTGGAGCTCGACCTCTATTATCTTGAGCACCAATCAATGTGGTTCGACACCAAGGTGCTGTTCAAGACATTCATAAGCATCGTCTTCGGAAAGAAATTCTGATTTATCCTAACTCTTCGGCGGTTCCGCCAAAGACAATATTTGCATTTCTAATGCTCAATACTCCTCGTTCAGCGCACAAAGAAATCATTGGTGCGAAATTTTCGAGTTTTGAGCGTGCAGCGATAGCATACTGATGCACAGAAGGTTATACGGCTAAGAAAAGAAGTGTGCAATGAATGGTGGAGCCAAACAAGCATCATTGGGTTGCAATAGTGCCACTTTTGCACTCCAATAGTGGCGCTTTTATCATACAATAGCGCCACTTTTACACTCTAATAGTGGCACTATTGGACTGTAAAAGTGGCTCTTTTGTATATTATGGGCTCAACAACGATGAAAAAACCCCACAAAAACGACCTAACAAATCTCTAAAACCGATTTTTATTTTGTAACAGGTTTTTACTCTTTTGTACGATATTTGCATGAGACATGAAGGCTTGTTTAATCATTTCTTCACTCGCTTCACGCCGTCCACGATGTAGATGCCGGCGGGGAGCTCGTTCCATGACTTGGTCTGCTTCACACCCTGAACGGTGAAGATGCCCTTCTTACGTGCGGGCACGTCTGCTGTGATGTCGTTGATGCCGCTTGCGGAAGGCTCGATCACCACCTTCGACTTAAGCACCTCGCCATTCAGGACTACCGCCTTTTGGTCGGCGTCGAACTCCGCACCGACGGGCTGTGTGATGGCGCAGTTGTCGAGGATGAGGTCGCTGATGAGTGAGATAGATCCGCTGCCGCTGCCTTCTGCCTCTACGTAAGAGTTGCGCACGGTGAGCACCTCGCTCTTTGCTCCAATATAACCTGCTATGCCATAGCCACCCTTAACAAACAGACTGGTGTTGTTGATGGTTACGGAAGCGCCCTCCATGTCGAGACCACAGAATCGCTTGCTCGTGAGATGGAGCGAACCGTCGCCGGTGATGGTAGACGTCTGGTTCAACACCATGCTTGCCAGGTCGGCAGTAACGGTGTTATTGCCAATCAGCTTGACGGTGAAGTCGGAGACAGTCTTGTTCACAATGCCCGTTCCGTCGGTAGAGTTTCTTTCGATGGTGGCGTTGTCGAGAATGAGGGTTTTTGTATCGGGGTCGTAAGAGGCGCTGCCGCTCACTCCGTAGATGCTTGTGAGGTCTTTGTAGTTGAGTGTTGTCACCGGCTTGTCGGCGATATAGATGCCATAGCTGTCGGGTTCAATCACAACTTTGGAGGTTACGGTTTTTCCGTTCACAACCACCGCCAACGAATCGGCGTCGTATGCCGCCTTGGACGGAATGTCGATGTAGCATCCCTCAAGCTTCAGGCCGGCGATGTCGCAGATTGAGCCTGTGGGGCCCGTAGCTTCCACGTGAGAGTTGCGTATGGTGAGCACCTCTTCTGCCACGTTGTCGTTTGCTGATATGCCCCATTCGCCTTCTGCCTCCAACCAGCAGTTGACAATCTCGAGGGGGGAGCCCTCAAAAAGCACGGCGCATCTGTCGTTCGTTATGCTGAGCTTAGAACCGCTTTCGCCCTTGATAGCTGTCGTCTCGCACAGATATATGCCAGCTGAGTTGGTGACATTAATGGTGTTTGTGCCGATCAACTCTATCAAAAGGTCTTTGCAGGTTTGGTTAAGGACGGCGTTATAGCCATCTACCTCAATGGTGGCGTTCGCAAGAGTCAGGGTCTTGGTGTCGGGGTCGAAAGAGACGTTGCCGCTCACTCCCTCAATAATGCTGAGGTCAGCACAGTTTTGGGTTGTCACATCCTTGCCGGCAATCAAAATTCCATAGTTGTCTGGCTTAATCACCACCTTGTCGGTGACCTTCACGCCGTTGAGCGCCACGGCATGCACATTTGCGTCGAAGGCAGCACCAGCAGGTTGGGTGATGGAGCACCCGTCCAGAACGACGTTCTGGAAGTCGCAGATCGAGCCGTTGCTGCCAGTAGCCTCAACGTAAGCGTTGCGCACGATGAGCTCCTCCCCACTCTCGCCATCATTTCCTCCTATGCCATATAAACCTTCCGTATACAGCTTGACGCCTTCAATAACAGTCTGCGAACAGAAGGCATATATTGGACCACTGGAAAAAGTGTGTGGATATCGTAGTACAATAAAAACACTATATTGTCCGTTTATAAAGTCAAAGAACGGATAAATATGGAAAAGTATAGACTCCTTGCAGAATGTCTTTTGCCCGAACACATGCTGGATTGGTTCGACCTTAAAGACGTGTTTGTAGAGCAAAAGAAAGAAACAAAGCTTGTTCACATATACCTTGACGAAAACGAGCTGAGACCAGGTGACAGAACCGATATTCGT
>NZ_NOVE01000054.1 GCF_002265625.1 Prevotella sp. 885 | reverse complement strand
ACGAATATCGGTTCTGTCACCTGGTCTCAGCTCGTTTTCGTCAAGGTATATGTGAACAAGCTTTGTTTCTTTCTTTTGCTCTACAAACACGTCTTTAAGGTCGAACCAATCCAGCATGTGTTCGGGCAAAAGACATTCTGCAAGGAGTCTATACTTTTCCATATTTATCCGTTCTTTGACTTTATAAACGGACAATATAGTGTTTTTATTGTACTACGATATCCACACACTTTTTCCAGTGGTCCGTATCTTTGCCCCAAAATTGGGTGTTTAAGGCATTCAAGAAGATTTTATCGATTTTTATTTTGAGATGCAGATAGGCTGCATAAATGAGATTTACCTTTGCCAAAGAATTGAGATTTTTAATAAACAATGATATGAAAAAAGCTCAAATAGAATATAATTCTAAAGGCAAAAATGCTTCATGGGATGCCAACAGATTAGTGAGGGAATATATAGGCATCGCCTGGATGACGAATGACACGATTCCTTTTCAAAACCTTCCTTGGGACAGCCAGGTAAGGATTCGTAGGGTAGCAGCTGTAATAAGTGGTTATCTCGATTACAATTTGAAAGAGTCGGATCCATTCGAAATCATCAGCCTTGTATTCTCAAATTTCGACAACAGAAAAGTTCTGTCGGAATCGAATATCGATGTGTCGGACTTTGAACAACTCAAAAAGAAGCTTTGTGAAGTGTCCGATGAATCATGGCGAATGGAACATCTGCTGAAACAATTTCAGCTAAACGAGGACAGAGAGCAACTTCTGAATGTTCTTCTTCGTTATAGGATTGCTACAGAGGAGTTGGAAAACACTTTCTCTGGCATCTTGGAGGCACGTACAGGAGCATACATTGGTACAAAGGCTCTTCAAGGGCTTTACAATTCCAAGCTCCAAGAGTGCAACAGAAGGGTGGATGATATGATAGTTCTGCTTTTAGGCAGTACTTTCAAAAGAACATTTACGGAACGAGAATTGATTGAGCATTACAACTATCCAACAACAACGGATGATGAATTGCTCGATTGGAGAACAGATAATTTATAAGTATGAATACAGAAGATAAACAGAAACTTGTAGATGCAATAAATTGCAAGTTTCCACAAAACAATATAATGGAGCTCTACTATGATATTGGTAGGGTTCTACCTTTTACTGCCCAAAGGTTTCCTGATGGTAGAGTATCTGCTTGGTACAGAAATCAATACGTTCAGGTTGTTAGAGTAGAACCACATGGCAGATTTGGTAAGTATGGTACCGCTTATGGCTTCTATTATCGTAATGGTGAAAGGGCAGATACTTCAGACACACCAGAATTATGTTGGTGTAAGAAGGAAGATACGGAACCTCAGCCAATACCAAACTGCGGTTGTGGCTCCTGGGCATTACTTGAAATACAGGGAGAAGGTGCAAAAGAGCATGAAGTTAAAGTACTTGGATTGGATGATGTGTTTACATTCGGAAAATATAAGAACAAATCTATTAGAGAAGTTATTGATGCAGACTGGAACTATGTAAAGTGGGCAATCATTGAGTCTCAGCGATTGTTAGCTGATATAGACTCTATAATTGAATATCACAGAAGTAATCTAAAGACATTGCAACCGGATGATTTGATAACATTCGGTAAATATCGGGGTAAAACCCTGCAAAGCGTCTATAACGATGATGTTCAATACTTGAAATGGATGGAAAGTCAAAATCCTGATTTTATCATAGATTGGGAGAAACTGACATCTGAGAGTTAATCATAAACGTAAAAATAGTAAGATTATGAGCAAGAATAGAACGGAAAACCCCAATATAGCTTCGGGTAGAATAGATATGCTTGAAAAGGATGAAATTTTCGTCTTTGGTAGTAATCTTGCAGGAAAACATCTTGGGGGTGCAGCAAAGCTGCACATAATAAATTTGGAGCTCAATGGGGAGTAGGTGTAGGGTTGACAGGCCAAGCTTATGCCATACCAACCATGCAAGGAGGTGTGGAAACTATCAAACCATACGTTGACGAGTTTGTTGAGTTTGCAAAGGAACATCAGGAGAAGAAGTTCCTCGTCACACGTATAGGCTGTGGCATAGCAGGTTTTAAGGATGAAGAGATAGCGTCACTATTCAAGCAAGCTATAGCAGTTTGTAACATATATCTTCCCAAAGAGTTCTATGACATAATAGTAGCTCCTTATCTTGAACATTGTTTCTACTATGGCAAAAATATTCCGGAGGATTGTGGTGCTCATGTGGGTCATCAATATGAAGGATATTGGGTTAGATTTCATTTTAATAATGATGATTATCTATTGAACGAAACCCTGTGTTACATAAGAGAAGGGCTTGGCGATTTCTGTGCCAATGATGGGGTGCCAATATCCATGAAGGCAATTCTTTACAACCGTTTCTGCCATTGGGGTTGGTGCGAGACGCCTGATACGTTTCGCAGTTGGTACGAAGCTCTTGACTATACTAATGTTTTAAGAAAAAGTAATGAACATCAAAAGAATCCTGTCAACGTGTACTGCCCAATGCTCATGGGAACTATATTAGGTGACATTGCAGGAAGTATCTATGAGTTTGATCAGCACAAGTCAACGGATATAAACATCCAAGACAAGAGGATGGACTACACCGATGACACTATAATGACCATTGCTGTGGCTGACTGGATTTTGAACGATAAGCGGCATACCAAGAAGGGATTAGTTGAACGTATGCAGCAATGGGGACACAAATATCCAAATCCTATGGGGGCATATGGTAACATGTTCTCACAGTGGCTACGCAAAGACAATCCGAAACCATATAATTCATGGGGCAATGGTTCTGCTATGCGTGTGTCTGCAGTCGGCTTTGCTTTTGATACATTGGAAGAAACAATTAAAGTTGCAAAGATATGTGCCGAAGTGACACACAATCATCCCGAAGGCATTAAGGGAGCACAGGCAACGGCAGCTGCTATTTTTATGGCAAGGACTGCTAACTCTAAGGAAGATATACGCCGCTTTATCACTGATACCTTCGGTTACAATCTTAACAGAAGTTGCGATGATATACGCCCAACATATGGATTTGACGGCAGTTGTCAAGGTACAGTGCCAGAATCCATCATTGCTTTTCTCGACAGCAAAGACTATGAGGATGCTTTGCGGTTATGTATCTCGTTAGGAGGTGATGCAGATACAATGGGAGCTATAACTGGAGCCATTGCTGGTGCTTATTATAACAAGATGCCTTATGCTCTGTACAACTTTGGCATGGAGAAACTGCCTAAAGACATCCAAAATATAGTTGGACTGTTTAATAGTGAACATGGGCATAGTGTATCGTGTAGATGGCGAAATGCTGAGTTTGATACAGAGGAGTTTATTAGAAAAGTTAAATGTGGTAAAATATTCATTTAAGACAAGATGGACAAATATAATATGGAAAGACCAATATTCGGTATAAGCCGACATCGTATGGGCATAGATGGAAATGGGGTTACTACACTCGTTGCCTTCATGGGATGCCCATTGAAGTGTAGGTACTGCCTGAATGATCAATGTCATGCCCCAATATATGAAAATGATGGTAGATCTTTGCAAAAAGGCATAATGATGCTTACACCAAAGGAATTGTTTGATGTTGTGAAGATTGATAATATCTACTTTCAATCCACTGGTGGAGGTATATGTTTTGGAGGTGGAGAACCTACAATGAATGCGGATTTTATCATTAAGTTTGCTAAACTATGCCCCAGAAATTGGAAACTGACAATAGAGACATCTCTTCATTGTTCATTTGAGACTATAGAGGCTTTGTCCAAATATATAAATGAATGGATTGTTGATGTTAAGGATATGAATGATTCTATATACAAGAATTATACGAAGGTGACTTCTGATATTCATTTGCAACTCCATACCTTAAAAAAGTTTGTGCCATTAGATAAAGTTACAATCAAAGTGCCTCTTATTCCTCATTTCAACACGCAGGTAGATGTCGATAGAAGCATTAATAAATTGAAGAGGATGGGATTTAAGAACATTTCTCAAATCAAATACATAGAACGAGAAGCTAAATTTGATTCAAAACAATAGTTCGATATGAGAAAAGGAAAAGAAAAATGTGAGATACTGAAAGCTATCCGTACTTATGTTGCGGACAAGTATGGCGTGGAATATACGCCTTCAGAATGTAATCATAAAGGTGAGTGTCAAGGCACTTGCCCGAAGTGTGATGGCGAATTGGCTGATCTTCAAGAAAAGCTGGAAGCTAAAGGTATTACCGATATTTCTGAAGATGCCAAACTTAGGGAAATGGTAAGAAATTATCTATCCAAAACTAAGGTAGAAGATTATTCTCTTCTTGTTCCTGATGACGATTCCGAAAGAACGCAAGGTATGCCTATGCCTTTACAAGGTGACCTTGCTATTGAAGATGGACCTGTTCCAGACGATCCGATAGAAGGGAATATGGACTTTTTTCCTATAGAGAAAAGAAAATTGTTCCTGGAATGTAACATAGCAGGTGCAGCGTTTTACAACATTGATGATATTTGGGACGAGCTACAAGACGGTTCGAAACTGGTCCTTGTTCGTGAGAAATACAACGTCCATGATGAAAATGCCGTAGCAGTAGCCATAGCAGGTGATGAAGGATCTGAATACGAGGACGTTGAACCAACTCTTGGATATATACCAAGAAAGGTAAATAAGTCGTTGGCTGCACTACTTGATATGGGGTGGCAAGATGTCTTTGAAACTGAAATCAGTGGACTAAGAAAGGATGCGCCTTACAGTGACCGCATTCACATCTCTATCTTTATAAAAAACAAAGATGTCGAAGAAGAGCCTGAAAAAGATGACTTTCGACTACGAATGATGGTTGTTACAGAAGAGGACAAATGGAAACATATGGCTGACGAACTGTGGCAGAAAGGATATACTTATTTTCGTTGGGGTGGTTTTCCTCCTTGGGAGCGTGACTTACCAAATAAAGGTGATAAAGTGGTATTCTTGTATTATGATGGTGAGCAGTATTTCATGTATCTTATGAAAACAATTGCCATTGGTGAACAAACCATGCCATTCCTTGAAGACATTGAAGATCTGCATCGAGTTGATGACTGTACTGGCTATGTTTTAACGAACGTGGTTGGCCCCGTTATAATGGAGGATTGTGAACTGTATTTGCCAAAAGAACTGCTAAAAGGTAAATATCAACCAGACGAACGCATTTCACAATCACTTACGAATAAACTCATGGATATATTTGTCAGTCATCAATATTCAAGCCTCAATGACTTATGATGTAATGAACAAATTGATTTCAATAATACAAAACGTGTATGAACTATAAAAATAAAATACGATGAATAAAATATTTTGCTTGGAAACAGAATGGGATCAGAGCATGCACGACTTAAAGAAAAAGTCTACAGTATTGCCTTTGCTTGACTTTCTGGAGAATGCGATTAATATTGAATATACTTTTAGGCAGGTAGCCACAGAATCTGATTTCAATTATTATATCGATCATCTCCAACAGCCAAGTTACAAAGCCTATGACCTTATCTATTTGTGCTTTCATGGACAGAAGAAGTGCATCTGTTTTGCTGACAAGACAGATTTGGCTTTGATGGCTTTCGCTGAGAAAGAGGAGAACCTTGGGATATTTGAAGGTAGAAACGTACATTTTGGAAGTTGCAGTACTTTAAAAATGCGTGAAGAAGATATCAAGATGTTCAAGCAGTTGACAAAAGCAAGAATGATAACGGGATATACCAAAGATGTCGATTTAACATCAAGTTTCATTTTTGAGACTTGGCTGATGGATGCAATCAACAGAAACGAAGGATATGCCGCAAAACGCATAAATGACCTTGCAGAGAAAGAGATGCCATACTTTACAAAGTTATTTGGATTCAAGGCATATTAAATTCAAGGATAAGTATATAAAATTAAGTATTTATGAAACATTTTCTGTTAACTTTATTACTGACATTTATTGTCGGTGTTTGCTCTGCACAAACAGAGCACATGAAATTTAAGGGTGTTCCTATGGAGGGTACCCTTCAGACATTCACAAGCAAGTTGAAGGCCAAAGGATTTATGCCTATTGGCGTTCAAGATGGTGTATCTTTATTAAAAGGTGAATTTGCCGGTTATAAAGACTGCACCATTGGTGCAGTGGCTGATAAAAGCGGAATGATCTGTAAAGTTTCCGTTATATTCCCTGCTATGGATAAGTGGGGAGATTTGGAACGCTGTTATTCCAACTACAAATCCATGCTCTCAGAAAAATATGGAGACCCCAAAGATTGTGTAGAAAATTTCCAACACGATTATGTCAATGATGACAGCTCGAAAAAGTATGAATTGGAAATGGACAGATGCAAATACTATTGTATCTTTAACGGAGATAATGGCGAAATCCAATTAGAGATTACCCATCAGAGCATGACTTGCTATGTAATGCTCAGTTACTTCGATAACGCCAACCAAGAAAAGTTGAGAAAACAGATTATGGATGATCTATAATTTGTCGAATAGAGAGTTGTCTATTGCATAGAACTCTCTTCGTCAAGCCGTTTCACGAAATGCTCACATTGTGGGTCATTAAGAAATATACAATAGCGGCCACCTTCCTGCTTGTGTGGACAACGACACAGGATAAGGTGGCCGTCTAAAGCTTTACAATGCCAATCGTAACTTTTAGCACAATCCCTACAATGGTAGATTGTTTCAGTTGCGATTGGCTTTATTTGTTTCTTTCTTGGTTTGGGCATAAATCAATCTTTATAATTGTGTTATCGACGAAGACTTCTGGTTTCTTCTCTTTGTAGAAGAGTATCGCTCATAGCAAATGAAGCAACTGTTCCACAGCCAAGTGCTTTGATAGCAGCCTTTGCAGTATTGCCTGTATCTACTACATTGTCTATAAGATAAGGTGTACGATTCGAGGGCAAGTCTTTATGTCTGTAGAACCCCATATCTTCGGCTGAAAGCGTCTGGCCTCTTTTCTTGGCATCATATTGTGAGTCTCGCTCTATGCCGCGGAGGGCATCAACAATAGGGAGACGAGTATATGACGAGATTGCCGTTACCAACTGCATGGCCTGTTCGGCTTTGCCATGATGTCCAGGGATAGGAACGAGAATTGCATTTTGTGGTAACAGCTTTGCTATCTGACGTGCAGCATAGTCTATGGCATCATGGTCTCCTTCTTTCACTTTATGGGCTACCCACCGGTTGATACCATCATAGTATCTGCCAGTGGATAGGAATGTGATACCGTCTAAAACAGTTTTGATTGATTTGTTTTCTGTCATGGAGTAAATAATAACATGAGTTCTGCATACCGTCTTCGCTCAATGGAAGGGATTCGTTTCCCTCGCCAATGGCAATGGTTCACATAATCGTCTCTGATGTTCCGGTTGCCTACTTCGAGTTTCTTTAAAACAGAACTTTTAGGGTATTTGCCTTTATATCCGGTCACCTTGTATGGTCCGATATTATATGATAATGCAGCAAGGAGTAGGGAGTCTTGACCATAGGAACGAAACATAGCGCATAACTCTCTGAGGTCTTTACGAAGAAGTTGCTCTGCTTCATGTGTTGACATATTAGCAGAGTAACGCTCTCCAGGTCTGAGCTTATGTCCATAACCTACATAAGGATAGTCCTTAGCTCTGTGCATACCTTCATAGAACCTAATGCAGCATACCGCACGCTCGAAAGGTGGCAACTCGAATATGGAAGCCGGTGTTGATGCCGGCCGCTTTGTCGGCATCCGAGCCTGGGCATTTGCAACCAGACTCAATGATATAAGCAGGAATAATATAATCTTTCTGAAAGTCATTTTATCTTGAATTTGTTTATCTCGTCAATCATATTCTTGACATCGAGGTTTACACTCACGAAATTCTGATACAGGATTCGCTCCTTGGCATCCTTGGATGGGAAGGTATAGAACTTCGGTATTTTATAGTTCGCATAGTCAGCTTCTTCCTCAGCAATCTTCTTCATATCAAAGTCCGTCTTGCAATAGAACTTAGAGGTCTGGAACTCTGCTGATTCCTGGATATTCATGCTGTCACCTCGTCCGGTCTTGGTCTTAATGAAGTCACGAGCAGACTGACCGCATATCCAACCAGTTGGCATGTCTGAGATTTTACTGGCAGGAACAAGGCTGTCCATGTTCTCATTGAGATTGATGGAGGTCTTGTCGCGGTCGATGGTTACACCTTTCTTTAACTGAACTACCTTGCCAAAGATGTCGTTGGAGAGCCATTCCAAAGTTTCTTTTGCTCTTGCTGAACCACTCACCACGTTACCTACAGTTGTAATAACCTTCTGCATACCCACCTTTCCGTAGTCAGATTCAAGCTGTGGCAACTCCTGAAAACCCAGAGCCACGCTAACCTTGTTGCTTCGGGCAGTACCGATAAGTCGGTCAATCTTGTGGAAGTAGAGAGTAGGCAACTCGTCCACGATGATGCTGACAGGGATATTCTTGCCTTGACCAGTATTGACACGGGTGACGAGGCGGTTCAGAATCAAAGCATTCAATGCACCAATGATACTTTCCATCTCTGGGTCATTGGCAATGAGCAGATATGAAGGATTCTTCGGATCTGACACCTTCAGGTCAAAGTCATCACCATCCTTATGGAATATCCAATACGACTCCTTGGTAGCCAATCGGGAGGTATAGACACGGAGTGTACCAATCATACCTTCCAATTGTTCCATTGCCTTATTCTTCATGGCTGTCTGGAATGGGCCAAGGAGAGGAGCAACCTCAGGATCCGTTTCCAAAACCTCAAAGATAGTCTGGTAATCGAGATTGAGGAACGAAAGGATATGTGGCATGTCACTGTACTTGCCCAACCAATACTCTGGCTCCACCTCTCTGCCGGTATGGTCAAAGACTCTGCCAGTAGGTTTCGGACGATGAGTCTTTGGCTCTGTTGTCATCTCTGCAATAAGAGGATTGCCGTTCTTGTCGTATGGCACCTTCTTGTAGTTGACAAAGAAATAGATACAAGCTGCCAGGAAGTTGACCGCTGATGTCTGGAAGAACTGGTCGCTACCGCCACCACCTTCTTTCTTACCTTTCTGCAAAGACTCCAAAAGAGTTTCAGCCGTTTCACTGGCTGCAGCAAGGTTGCCGATGTATTTCTGCTGAATAGGATTTACACGTCTGGAATACTCCACATCCACAAAGTTGATGATGTTGAACTTGCATCCTGGTGGTACCTTTCCGGCTTTCTGGTTTATCTTATAGTGATAATACAGCTTCTGCGCAAGCGTAGGGAACTTGTAATCATAGACAACCATGGCAAAGCCCTTTGCACTGTGCTGGCGAATGAACGGCTCGATGATGGAGAAAGTCTTACCAGAACCAGGAGTACCGACTACCCATGTTCCTCGGAAAGGGTTCACGATATTCACCCAACCTTTGCGGAACTTGCCCTTGTAGTAATAGCGCATCGGGATGTTTACGCTATACTTGTTCTCCTGCAGTTCCTGGCATTGCTCAAAAGACTCGTTCTCGAAGTTGAAACGGTCTTTGAGCAATCCTTCCTTCAGGAACTTGGAGATATTGTCGAGGGCAACATGGATGCAGATGGTACCAAGAATAGAGGCAGCCATGTAGAGCCAGATGTTCAGACTGATGGTATAGAACCTCATATCCATACGATGACCGAAAAGCCATATAGACAGTATGGTAACGAACAGTCCACCTACCAACGGATAGAACACTTGACGACGAGCATCAAACTCCAAATGTTTCTTGTTTCGGGTGCCAATGCAAGTGATACAGATAAGCACGATGGTAGCAATCTTGCTCCATACGAGGTTGCCATCCATATAGATAAACCACCTCTTTACACGGCTATGAATGTCACAAACAATGCCACCCCAATAGTCTAGCAACTCAGGATCTATCGCATACTCAAAGAACTCCACTATCAATGATAAGTATATAAGACAGCGGAATATCTTATACATGGTCTGTAATTCTTTTGTTTCCTCCATGAAACCTTATTCTTGTGTTATAGTGAATATTTAATGCTAATTATATAAAGTAATGATAGGACGGACTTTATGTACTTGCGTCTTTGGTGTTTCTTGAAGCGCTCCTGAGGCTAACGAGAATAGCCAGGCTTTGGCTGTTTCCTGGTTTTTAACCTCTGTCGAAGTCCAATACCAACACTCATCCGGATTGTCTGGAATCACATCGCCTCCGCACTTGCGAATATACGTATTAACCGCACTACGTGCTTGATACAAGAGTTTTATCTGAGCAACGGAAGGGATGTAGGCACTCTGACCATATTGCCACATGTCAAAAACTGCTGAAGCTGCAGGAGAAGTTCCAGTGGAATACATAGCATGAGTATTGCCATTGCCATCAAATGCAGTAATATCAGCTGATGTGTTATGCTTTATTCCGAGAGAGTCAGAATAGGCATACGGTTCAATGTCCTTTAGATAGACAGCATAGCCTGTGCCTTGGATGTCCTCGTTCTGATTCACATAGAACACCACAGCAATAGGAGTCTTGTTTTGGGACTTAACTTCCTCGAATCTTACGACTTTGCCATCTGTACAGAGGATGTCGCAGGTCTTCATTGCCGTATCAGGAAAGTCTCGATGCTCATCGCATGAGGCAAATGCTACTGCCATGAGAGTAGCACAAATGATATGTAGTATCTTCATTGTTGCTATTTCTTTAATGTGGGTATCTTGAATCCTATTACGATGCCAGTGCGAAACAAGTCTTCCCGTTTGGGAAGAGTGAGATCACATTTGGCTTGAACAAACAATCCCCACCCATGACGTAGGGCAAAATTATGCTCGTAACCGACATGCAAGCCACCGACAAACTTGTCAGTGTCACTGCCAGCACTTGCGCCAATTCGGAGGTTTCCATAGTTGTTCCTGCCTCTTGCCACACAGGGTTTGTAGGCAGCGCCTATTCCCCATGTACGGTAGTTATTCCAGAAAGACTCAGGACAGACGTGTCCGCATGATGCGCATTCATCCCATTTGATGTAACCGTTGATGAAGTACTCCCAAGCGTTGTGGTAGCGTGTTTCATGTTCCCATGAGATTGTGGCATACAAGCCTCTCTGATATAAGGCTCCAGCACCAACGGATATTCGGTCGCTATGGCTCTGGGCAAATGATGAGACTGAAACGCACAGTCCCATCATCAATGACAAAATGTATTTCTTCATCGTCTTATTCCTCCATCATTAAGTATGAATTGAATGAGTCGGCATACAGAACATCTTCATAGTCAATGTCCAAACTGATGGTTCTTCCGCTAATCTGCTTCTCAGAAATCTCAATAGTCAGCACCTTGTCGTTAGGAAATGTCATCTTTTTCAGGACGAGAACGTTTCTATAACCATATTTGAATGTCTTGGACTGGTCAAGCACCATAGCTGGCGTAAGTTCAATCATCTGGGCATTAGTTGCCTTGGAAACCTTCTTGTCATTCAGCTTGATACGCATCTCGTCGATGTCAAAGCGGATATTGGTGCGGTTCTCGATGCTGAAATCAATGAAGAAGTATTCTCCTACAGAGTAGATGTTGTTCAACCTCATGGTCATTCTGTGCTGCTTGGTGCTCACATTTCGTATTCTTGCCGGTGAGTTCCATATCTTTCGGGCATATCTGGTCATATCCTCAGTACTCATAGATACAGAAGGATTATGGTATGGAATCTTCTCCGAAGCAAGAATCTGTTTGTCTGTGACTGCTTCCTGCATTCGTGTAGTGTATATCAGAGCGTACTGGGTTCTGTAACGCTCTGTAACTATCGTCACAATAGCAAGGATGTCACCATCTGCATGTACGGCTGCACCTTCCTTGGGTTTCAGACGGATGGTATTGTTGATTGGCTGGTCGCCGACCACTGCATCTGTAGATATGTCAACGAAGCGGACTGGCTCAGAGGCGGTAATGACTGTTGTGACATTCTCATTGATGGTAAGCTGCTCCATTTCCTGATACGTCTGTTGTGCCATGGATGGGAGGGAGGCTAATGCGCATACTACCAATGCGCAGATTTTCTTGATAGTCTTCATAATCATATATGTCTTTATTATTTTTCTTTCTGGTTTGAACGTGAATTGATGAGATACACAAAGGTTCCGTATTTCAGCTTGGCTGAGTTCTTCTTGATGGCTTTGCTAATGGCGTTGCTTGTCTTCTGAACGGCATTGGTAACGGCTTGTGCTCCCCAGCTTGCCAGGTTGCCACCTTCTGTAGATGTACTGTTGGTAAGGGTTGAAGTATTGCTCAAAGCACCGCTTCCAACATCTTTCGTGGTTTCTCGGAACTGGCTGCTTGGTACATACAATCCTTCAAGTCCGTCGGTATCATAGAGCGAAAGGTTTACCTTGACGATGTCATCATCTACCATGATACTCTTGACTGTACCCTTGACACGCTGTGAACCGAAGCCGCTCATGGTGGCATAGATGTAGGAGCCTTTATGAATGACCGCTTCATTGATGACAATATCATCGAGCAGACGAAGTCTTACTCTTGATCCATCCACCGCCTTGATGTTCTCGTCTATGATAGCCTTGATAAGTCCAGCTTCCTTGTCATTGTCGCACAGGGTGTTGAAGTAGTCGGATGTAACCTTGACCTTCTTGACAACCTCTTGCGGTTCATCGTTGGTCTTCTTCTTTTCCGGAATTTCAACCTTTCCTTCCTTTGCATCTCCAGTTTTGGCAGTCACTTCGGCCTGCATGGATGGGGTAGAGACCTGCTGAGCCTGCATCCTTGCCTGAGCAATGGCTCGATTGAGTTCTTCCATCGCTTCCTGTTCACGCTGTTTGCCACGAGCTAAGCGATCGTTTTCTGCCGAATTGTTGCCTTTGGCGATTTCCTGGCCTTTCTGTGCGCTCTCCTGTAGCTTCCTTTGCATCTCAGAGAGCTTCTCGGCTTCCTGGGCTTCAACCAGTTTACGTTCTTCATCTGAGTACTTTGTATCATACTCTTCCTTGGTATCTTCTTCATTGCGTTCAATGTTTCCTACTGCTGAATAATCGTCTATCTTACCGTATGATTTGAGCATGCTCTCATACTTGTTACCAATACCGTCTCCCTTCATCTTGGCATCAGGCAGGTCAGGATTAAGATATTCTGTCGTTGTGAGACCATCAGGAATCTCTGCCTTCTCCGTATGAAAGAGGTCAATGACGAAGTAGCCGACAAACAACAGAGGGAAGTAGATGATAAGTGGTATCATATACTTGGTCTGTTTCCAGTTAATCTTTTTCAATGCGTCCATCGTTTTCTATCTTTTCGTTATTATTCTTTTGATTATCTCTATTCATGGTAGGATGTGTGGTGTAGGCATTTTCAACAGCTTTCCAGACTTTGCTGTGTCGCAGACGCAACATCTGCTCTTGCCTTTCCGTAGCACTTTGTCTTGACTGTTGATGACTATACACCACTACCAACCTGTAGATGTTCAGACCAAAACAGAAGATTATGAAACCAAATACAAGGTAGAGGAACAACCGTTTATGGTCATTAGCAAACAGTTGTACCTTGGCTGCAAGCACATCAAGCTTCATAGTCTTGGCAAACTTGCGTCCTGCCTGCACCTCAGTCTCATATCTCTGACGATATTGAGGATCATCTTTGTCTGGCATCTTTTCACCGATAAACATATTCTTCCATCCCATATCAATATGTCAGTTTGGTCTTTTGTTCTATATCCTTATTGAGAAGGGTTCTCCAGTTGGTGATAAGCAATCCATGAGGGTTGTTGTCAGTACGGGGAACACGCTTCAAATGACCTGCCGTCACAAGTTCTCTGGTCATTATGCTTGTACGTCGCTCGATGCGCTGTCTGCCATAGTAGGTGAATTCCATCTTCTCCTTGTCGAACTTGATACTGTCACAGAAGATACTGAATACGGCACTCGTACCCATGATGTTTGAGTAGAAGCCTTTCTCCTTTAATGTATTGTACTGCGCAAGACCCGTTTCATCGACCAGATACATGGCTTTATCCATTGTATATTTGATGTACTTGTCATCTGGCGCAAGAGTGAAGAAGTAATGATGGAACATCTCCACATGACTTTTTGCTTCCACATCGAGCGTTTCTTCCATGGTGCTGCGTTGAACGAGAATAGGAACATTGCCATCCAACACGTACACTTTCTGATGAGCATCTGAAACCATTTGCTTGGCTGTCCAAATGCTGGAGATACAGATGATGATGCAGCCCACAAGAAAGAGTGAACAGATAATCATCACCAACTTGATTTTGTTTTCGAGATTCTTTATTACCATATCTTATTATATATGTATTATTTGCAGTTTACATCACTTTGCTAATCATGCCCTGGGTTGAAATCTTGGCTTGCTGTGCCACACCTTCACCGAAGTTACGGGTAGAGAATGCTGTATCTCCTTCAGGAATCATCCATGCAGCAAGGTCTGGAACGAGGTTCAGACATTTCAATGCCACAATGCTTGCTGCCATCAGATAACCGGCTGAGAAGAACGAGTTCTGCAGATATGCTGCCATCGTCTGCTCACTTTCGGTAATGGCTGTAAGGTTCTCCACCTGAATGCAGAGCACTATATCAAAGAGTAAAAGGACATAAAAGCCCACGAAGTATAGGAAATGAGACATCTAACAAAAACGTAACAAACTCAAAGAAAGTAAACATATATAATTGCATATCAGCGTATTGCAAATTTTACTTTAATCGCAATCGCTTCTGTTAAAAAGCAATATTTGGTGCATTTGTGTTGCAGATTTGTTACGCGAAAGTTTGGTGGAATGAAAAATTATATATACCTTTGCACCCATAGAAAGGTGTATTTTGTAATCATCCAACTAAATCCAAACAAGTAGAATGGGAAGACCTAAAAAGACTCTAAAAGTAAAAGAACCTATACGTATTCGTGAGCGCAAACTTGCGAACGGCAACATAAGTCTCTACCTCGACATTTACCAGAAAGGTACTCGTAAGTATGAAAGCTTGAATCTGTACTTGATTCCTGCCAATGCCCCTGATGCCAAACTGAGGAATGCCGAGACTCGTGCTATTGCCGAGAAGATCAAGGCTGACCGCATCATTGCTCTTCAAGGTAATAGCATCAAGCACTATGACAAGATAAAGCGTTCAAGCATTTCACTCATAGACTTCCTGAAGGAATATGAGAATGACAGCTTTGGTTTCTCACAATCTACCCTCAAAGGTAGAAGTGACATGCGCAAGAAGGTGGAAGAGTATCTTAATGAAGAAGGTCTCACGTACATTAGTATTAAAGATGTGACACCCGACTTCTGCCGTGGTTTCCTGAAGTTCCTTGCTACTGCAAAGAACAGCGTTGCCAAGTATCATGAAGGACGAACTATCAATGAAGGATGCGCCCATCACCACCAAGCTGTATGGAATGGTGCTTTGAATCGTGCCGTTAGGGATGGTCTAATCATTGGCAATCCTATGAAGGCACTTGACAAAAGAGAGAAGTTCCAGCCTGGCAATGGTGACGAACGTGAGTATCTGACCATTGAAGAACTCCGTAAACTTATGGACACACCTTGTACCAACGAACAAGTCAAGAAGGCTTTCATCTTTGCTTGCTTTGCCGGACTCCGTCTGAGCGATGTCCGTTCTTTGGCATGGAACAAGATATTCAAGACATCGGACGGTGAAACACTCTATGTTCACACAATGATGCAGAAGACACAAAAGATTGTCAACGTGCCATTGTCAAATGAAGCATTACGTTGCCTTGAAAAGAAAGAAGATCCAAACGAGTTGTTGTTTGTCCTCCCAACAAGTGATGCCACCATCAACTACCATATCAAGAAGTGGATGAAGAAGGCTGAGATTAACAAGAAGATTTCCTTCCATTGCAGTCGCCACACCTTTGCCACAATGATGATTACCCTTGGTGCAGACATCTTCACAACAAGTAAGTTGTTGGGACATGCCAATATCACAACAACCCAGATATACAGTAAAATCATTGATAAGAAGAAAGTTGAAGCAGTCAACCTCGTTGACAATCTCTTCACTACTGTTGACAAAGTCGATGAGACTGCTAACCAAACCACAGAACAAAATTCATGAAGATAGAACTGAGACATAGAAAGCACTCCAGTGGCAATCAGACGTTATATCTGGAGTTTTATGAGGGTCGTAACAAGAGACGTTATGAAAGCCTTAACCTCTTCCTCGTTCCCGAAAGGACTGAGGAAGACAGACGTGTCAATGAGGCAACGCTGGCATTGGCTCAGAAGATAAAGGCTGAACGCATCCTTGGCATAGAGCGACCTGTCGAGGATGACGAGGAACCAGAGTTGCCCCACAGAGTCTTCAGTGAGTGGATGGATCAATACATCGAACATAAGAAGGTGGATGACAATATCTCGGACAGCCATTATAGGACTCTAACATCAACCATCAAAATAGTCAAGAGTTATCTTGCTTACATCAAGCGTCCGAGAATGTTACTCTCAAAAGTTGACAAGAACTTCTACAAGAACTTCCTTATATATATAAAAGATGTGTATAAGAATACCAAGAGCAAGGACAATCCAAAGCCATTGTCACCAAAGACGATGGTTTTGGTTCAACAGAATATGAATGCAATGTTCAACTATGCTGTCAAGCAAGGTTTGATGCACAGGAACCCATTCTTTGAAATGGCGAAATCTGACAAGCTCCACAAAGTTTCAAGTGACAGAGAGTATCTGACTGTTGAAGAGTTGAAGCAAATGGCAGACGTTTATACAGGTAGCCCTCAGACTAAACAAACCTTCATGTTCTGTTGCTTCACAGGTCTCAGGCATGGTGACATGGCAGCACTTACATGGGGTAACATTGAGAAAACAGACTTGGGTGAAGTGATTCATGTGCCATCAATGCAGAAGACAAAGCATCCAGTCATCGTACCTCTGGGTATCAAGGCAAAAGAATGGATGCCCGAACGTGGTGATGCGACATCTTCTGACCTCGTCTTTCCAAATGCCCCTTCTATTGGGTGTGCCGACAGAGCCCTGAAGCACATGGCAAAGCGAGCTGGCATCAACAAGGTCATTTCATTCCATTGCAGCCGACACACCTTTGCAACTATGACTCTTACTGCTGGAAGTGACTTGCTCACGACAAGCAAACTCCTTGGTCACCAGAATGTGCAGACAACTACAATCTATGCAGATGTAGTCATGGAATCAAAGGTCGGTGCAGTCAATCTGACTAATGGATTGTTCGGTTAAAGAGAATCCTTTGTGTTCAAAATAAGTTTGTATTCAAAAAAGTCTTGAAAGATTCTCTGAACACAGGCATTTCGGTGTTCAATCAAGTCTTTGATTAAAATGGGAACTAAAACGGCAGTCATATACGCTCGCGTCAGCAGTATCGGTAACAGACAGAGCACAGACAGACAGGTCAAGGACTTGTCTGACTATGCAGTATATCAAAAGATGGAAGTCCGCAAGGTTTTCGAGGAACACATCTCTGGTGCGAAGAAGAATGATGAGCGACCTGTGTTGTGTGAGGCGATTAAGTATTGCAAGGAAAATCGCATTGATGTCCTTTTAGTCAGCGAGTTGTCGAGATTGGGCAGGAATGCGTTTGAGGTTCTTGCCTCTGTCAAGGATTTGCTTGACTGTGGCATCAACCTCTATATTCAAAAGGAACAGTTCACGCTTCTTGACAATGAGGGCAAGCCATCTTTATTTGCTCCTGTCATGATAGCGACCCTTTCCACCTGTGCCCAGTTGGAACGTGATAATATCTCATTCCGACTGAACTCAGGTAGAAAGCAGTATGTTGAAAAAGGCGGTAAACTCGGCAGACCTGCAGGTTCCATCAAGTCCCAGGATAAAAAGAGGGAAGAATATAGAGAGGTCATAAACCTCCTGAACAAGGGCTATGCCATCCGTGATGTTGCCAAACTCACGGGGAAAGGTATCAGCACAGTGCAGAGAGTCAAGAAAGAGTTTGTGGCTTGATGCATGCTCGTTAAACCAGGGTGGTGTTTCACCCCTGTGGTTTAACCAGATTGGTAAAATGACAATGCGGTTTTTAAACCGGATTCGTAAAATAAGAATGTGGTTTCCAAAACCAGTACCCGATTTTAGGGCAGCGGTTTTAACCAATGTCGCATTTTGCGACGATGTGTTTGGATGCATACTTTTAGTGATGATAAAGCCTAACAAAATACCTATTTTATCTTTGTATTCTACAGATTATTAACGCATTATATTTGATTAATTCGCAGAAAATCGCTATCTTTGCATATAAGATTTGAAGTTCAACTTAATACAAAACTCACTATGGAAGATTTGCTTTTGACCGTTCTTTTCTTCATCGCTCTTCGTGCTCTTTTGAAGGGCTTCTTTGGTGGTAAGTCAACGTACACCCCAGACAAGTAACCTGACTTAACTCATCCCATAATAACAAAGGTTGACGGCTCCATCAGTGTAGTCGCCAGCCTTTATTGTTTCTGCATGAATACACTTCCCTTTCATCGGATTTTCCAAAAACAGAAACAGTCCTGAGCATTCAAATCATATCCGTAATTCACGGAGCAGGTGCTTGATGCTTAAATTTGTCAGGTATGTCAAGGGTTTAGCAAATTGCGATACCCTCCAATATAGTCGGTGAATTACGAAAAATGACTCAATTATCCACGTCAAACCAGAGAGACGATTTGACTCGTGGTAAGACCGTATAAAACATCTGGACATCCAAAGGATGTGTTTTCAAAACACCCCCTAATTGTTGTAAACAGAACCAGATATTTGCCAATTCTTCATCTCAATTGAACTAAAAAGCAAAGAAAAAGACGGTTTTTTGTCATATTTTTGTTTATTTCTGCACGTTTTACAAGAAATTTTGGTACTTTTGCTCCATATTAAAAATTGGTAAAATGGCAAATAACGACCTCAATAGATTGAAAGTAGTGCTTGTTGAGCAGCATAAGACTGCGAAATGGTTGGCTGAACAGATGGAAAAAGATCCTGCAACCATCAGTAAGTGGTGTACTAATAAAGCACAGCCATCGTTAGAGACAATCAAAAAGATTGCTGAAATTCTACAGGTCAAGATGAGCGACCTTGTAAGCAATGAACAACCTTAAAGCAAAGATCAAATGGCAGACAACAAGATAAACATACGCAAACCGGAAGCTGATCTTTGGGAGTCGGCTGACTTGCTTCGTGCAGGTAGTAAATTGACATCGAGCCAATACTGTATGGCAATGTATTGAATACATGTGAGAACTAGGATTGCAGAGTGAGTACCACGAACGCACCCAAGAACAGATTGGCAAGGAAAGCAGCTGCACTTATCATCATCAGTTTAAGGAGGATTTACCTTTTACATTCACGAATATTCCCCTCTTTGCCTATATGATAGGCGGTTGGGCAAGAAATATCAGTGACCATAATCCATAGAAAATAGTGATATAACAATTATGCTACAGGCATTACTACATAAGAAACTGAAGGATTCTTTTGAGAACCCACATTTCAGACCATCCGAGGATTCGCTGACATCTTCGGTGGTGGGATTGATGCAGTATCTGCCAGATGACATCTTTTGGGATTTGTTGCGTAGTTCTTGTGGCAGGTCTTCAAACTTGCCGGAGTCAGTTGGTGCTATCATATCTGTAAATTTCTGGGATAGATGGGATGCCACCGATACCTGGAACACCACTCTCGTGGAACCTGATGTGTGGATTGACACTAAGGACTACTATATCATTGTCGAAGCAAAGAAATATGATGCTTCGGGTATGCAGCATGATGATCAATGGGAAAATGAAATTAAGGCTCTACTAAATGAAAATGACGGGAAGCTTGATAAAGAGCTTATCTTTATAGCGCTGGGCGGTAATGAATCCCTTCTTGATAGCACATGTATTGTTGATGGCATTGAGTACCCAATCCACACAGCAAGTTGGTTCAATATGCTTCATGCCGTTGATAAACTCAAAATGTCATTAGAAGAAGGACACATTCATAGGCTTTTGACAGACATCATACATGCCTTTACCATTCATGGATTCTTCAACATCACATGGCTTCACACTCTAAAGCCTATCAATTTGAACGCACAGTCAGCATCATGGATAACAGATACACTTGAATTTGACAATCATATAATGTTCAGAGGATTATACAGACCTCAGAACAGAATTAAATATACCAATATACCATTATGGAAAAAGTAAATGAACTGAAAGAAGCTCTCTGCGATGTTCGCAAGGCTCATAGACTTATATACTCATATCAGGCAAGAATGCTTGATCTTGTTCGTTTTATCTCGGCAAAGCTTGACCTCGGTGGGAACCTGCAAGGTACTAAGTATTACTCAAATGACATTTGGAAACCCAGAAAAGATGCCTATCTAAACATGCCAGATGGAATGTGGGCATGGGATTTCCTCTATTCATACGTCTTTGAATACTACCTTGGCGAACTTGCTTTAGATGATGGATCAAATATTGCAATTAGTATTATTCAATATTCAGATACAGGATATTTTGAGAACTCTGGTAACTCCAGGGTAAATATAAATACGTTCGCTTCTGAGGAAGAATCAGGTTCAAAACTGCTTTTCCTCATAGAAATGGCTCCGAAAAAGAAAGATTGGGTTTGGGATGTTGAGGACATTGTCAACAACAAAGAGTACGCATCCATCAACCATACTAAAACTGTGCTTAAAAAGAAAGGCTGTGTCCAGGGATTGTATTCATTCCATATAGAGCGATTCATCGATGAAAATTCAACCCTCGAAGCACTACAAGAGTTCCTTGATTTCTGCAAGGAAAACGATATTGCAGAGCTCGAAATGGTGTAAATTCATGATTTTTTGTATTTATTTTAAACCTATGCCCTAATTTGGCACACTCTGTAGTTAATTTTGTGGCAAAATTTAAAAAATAAAACTTTCATACAATGTTTATATCTGGGTTCATGTCAAGACATTTTTCATTCTTAATGCTTATCGTAATAGTAACGCTTTTAACAGCGTGTTCAAACGAAACGGAGCAAAGAGAACAAAATACATGCGATTATAAATCTTTTACGGTTGATGAATTTTCCGACACCTTATCAGTAAAGGTGGTGGACTATATTTCAGACAGGGTTACACAGACGATTGAAACTAAAACAAATGTATTTTCAACCAATATATTTCGAATGGTATATGACTCTGTTATTGAAGACGATTCAACAAGAGTTGCAAAATGGGAAGAGTCATTTGAAAAAAGCGGATTGTCATCTGATAGCATACAAGCATATGTTAATAACGAAATAAACATCTATAATTTATCTCATGAGGAAAAGATAAATCCTGTTAACTTAATCGCCATTAAGAAAACATCTATAATTGATGATATTGCGCTGGAAAAGGTGAAGAAAACAGAATGGATGGCTTCGTTTGATCTGGTAGAAGTCATATGGTTTATTATACCAAAAGTCAACTTCTTATTATTCCTCTTTTTCTATGTTGTAATTATACCCCTTTTCTGCATAGGATTCATCTTTGGTTTTGTCGTTTTAAGACCGATTGTCAGATTGTTAGATATTTCTGAACAGGATTTCAGGAAATTTTTGTCAAGTCTCAAACCTATCTTTAACATATTTTTAGCGGTGACTTTCTTTCTTGTGATAATGCTGTTCTCAATGAAGTATAGCTATGAACTTGAAAGCGAAGTTATAAGCAATTACATGAAGTATATATTATCACAAGATATACCCAATCAAATACTTGGAACATTATGACAAAAAAGATTATTTATATTCTCTGCATGACTTTGTTACTAACATCATGCGGACAGATCAAACGTAAAACGTTAAGTTACTTTGGACGTCAAGAGGCAGCAGAAGTTGTAAAAGCCGAAACAAAAAAGGCTCTTCAAAAATCGATGAGAGCCCAAATAAAGAAGAAAGCTTTATCAAAGGTTCTTTCAAGGAAAGGATTATCCGAAATAGAATTAAAAGAACTTAGAAGGGTCGCTGCCCTTAAACCTTCTGGAAATGGAGGAATAAACAAAGAAGGAAGAACCATTGCAGAAATAGCCATCGCTCCATTAACAGAAGAACTGCAAGCGTCAACCAGGAGTTATTGTAAATCAAATCATATCCTAAAGAACATTGAGGATAGAATCATTCGTGATTTCAGTAAATCAAGACAGGTAGCATCTCCTTCTATAGATCGTCATGTTGATTTGGGACCAATGGCTATTACTCTTGGCAAGTTTCCTGACCTGGAAACATTGATTTCTGATCTGGGTGGTGCGGAGATACTAAAAAAAATGCCTCATAAAGAGTTGGTAGAAGCTATTCGTAACTATCATTACGAAATTGCATGGGAAGCCTTCGCAAAGAAATACAATATCACCAAATCACAGGCAAAGGATCTAATTGGTAAAATGGATCATGTAATACATGAGTCAGAAGATGGTTTTATCCAAATAGTTCCTAATAATGTACATAGGTTCTTACAAGAATACAAACATAATGGTCTTGTATCTAAACGCGTTAAAGAAATATCAGGTGTGGCTTTTGATGAGTAGTTAACAATACCTAATTTCTCACATCTTGCTAAATGATATAGTATATGGCACAGAATCAGATGAACAAATACGTATGGTTAGTTGATACTATCCATCGTGCAGGAAAAATCTCTCTGGAGGACATTAACCGTAAGTGGCTGGACAATGACCTCAGTGAAGGTATTGAGATTCCCAAGAGAACATTTCACAAGTGGCGTATTGCCATAGAGGAAATGTTCGGCCTCACTATCGAGAATGAGAATCGCGGAGAATACCGTTATTTCATTCTCAATGACGATGAGATTGAGAAAAAGGGTATAAAGTCATGGATGATAGATACCATTAGCACAAGTAACCTGCTTATTAACAATGTAAGCCTAAAGGATAGAATCATCCTTGAAGATGTACCATCAGGAAGAGAGTTCCTTCAGCCTATTCTTGGTGCAATGAAGCAGAACCGCCTTATTCACATTACATATTATAATTACTGGCGCGATGATGAGAGGCAATATTATCTAAAGCCTCTATGTGTTAAACTCTTCCGTCAACGTTGGTATATGGTTGGTGAGAGTTGGAGTACAGAACGCAGAATCATATTCTGCTTAGACAGAATACGAGATTTTCGTTTATCAAGCCATACCTTTGAATATCCTGATGATTTCCTTCCTGAAGAATACTTTGATGGATGTTACGGCATAATAGCTGGTGATGATACGGACACAGAGAAGGTTGTCTTAAAAGTAAATTCTGGACAAGCAAACTATATCCGCGATCTGAAACTACATGAGTCCCAGGTAGAAAAAGAGCGTAATGACCAGTATAGTGTTTTTGAATTGAGAGTAAAACCTACTTTTGACTTTCAACAAGAAATACTTTGGAATGGTGAAGACATGGAGGTGATTGAACCTATTTGGCTTCGCAAAGAGATCGCCGGAAAGGTTAAACGCATGTGGAATAAATACAAGAAGAATTAATCAAATCCTACATAAAGATTGTTGATGAAGTGTGTTAGGAAAAACACAAATAATCAACTTAGCAATTACAATAGAAAATGCAAAATTTCGCAGCAATAGATTTTGAGACAGCCAATAACGAACGATCTTCAGTATGTTCTGTTGGCATTGTTGTGGTTCGCAATGGTGAGATTGTAGATAAATTCTATTCGATTATCAAGCCAGAGCCAGAATACTATAATTATTGGTGCTCCCAAGTACATGGTTTGTCTTTGGACGATACAATGGATGCGCCTATATTTCCCGATGTGTGGACTCAGATTGAGCCTATGATTGAAGGTCTGCCTTTGGTTGCTCACAATAAAGCATTCGACGAAAGTTGCCTGAAAGCCGTATTCCGTGTCTATCAGATGGACTATCCTGACTATGAATTTCATTGCACCTGCATTGCATCACGAAAGGTATGGCCAGAAGGACACCATAATCTTGATATAATAGCCGCTCGATGTGGCTATGATTTGGAAAATCATCACCATGCACTTGCTGATGCTGAAGCCTGCGCAGCAATAGCAATAAAAATATTATAATCGTTTTAGTATGATACGAATGAATATAAAAGAAATACAGCAAAAAATAGTTCAATACGGTGTTTCGCTTTCAACAATTAGTGTAGAAAACATAGAAACAGGTTTTCTGTCAATGAACAGGATAAATCCGCTAGAAAATAACCAAGTACTCGCATTGTCGCAAGAGACAGAGAAAATCTTGATTCAGTTCGTCCAAGCATTCAGCAAGATCAAGTTTGAACGATATGATAGCGGTAATATCTTCCAATATGTGTTTGATAAGGTCGTTGAAGTAACATATAAAGTTATTACCGACTCTGAGATTGATACACAGTTTATACCCAAAGAGGTGTACGAATACCATGAACCTGACCTTCCTGAGTATATACAATTAAAACTTACGAATAAGGTGGGTAAACTCGGTATAATACATTGTCGAGTAATTGATTATATAGAAAAAAACGAATATAGAACAGATGACCTAAATACCTGGTTACTTCCTCTTCTATTAATTGCAACATTCATAGGAATAGAATTTGCGCAAGAGATGGATCTGGATGATGATTCTGAG
>NZ_NOVE01000053.1 GCF_002265625.1 Prevotella sp. 885 | reverse complement strand
ACGAATATCGGTTCTGTCACCTGGTCTCAGCTCGTTTTCGTCAAGGTATATGTGAACAAGCTTTGTTTCTTTCTTTTGCTCTACAAACACGTCTTTAAGGTCGAACCAATCCAGCATGTGTTCGGGCAAAAGACATTCTGCAAGGAGTCTATACTTTTCCATATTTATCCGTTCTTTGACTTTATAAACGGACAATATAGTGTTTTTATTGTACTACGATATCCACACACTTTTTCCAGTGGTCCCCAGATAGCAGCTAAATCGCCAAACTTACTAACCTATATATATAATAGGACCCTAAACAAAACTGAAGAGAATGAAAAAGAGAAAAATACTTATAGCAGTCATACTGTCAGCTGCCTTCCATGCTCAGGCACAGAAGCTTTCGCCCAACACAAGCCTGATGCTGAACGATTGGGAAGCACAGAAGAAGGAAGCTGTACAGAAAAACGGAATGAATGCCCCAGCCGACAGAATGGTATCGGCATTTATCAGCGTGGACGACAGCAAGGTGGCAGACGAATTGCGCAAGCACGGCGTGACGGTCCGCTCGGTCCTTGGTGGCGTCGTAACGGCATCGCTGCCCATTTCCTCCATCAACACCATAGCAGCCATTGACGGCGTGACGAACATTCAGGCCGGCACGGAAGCACGCCTCCTCATGGACAACGCACGCGCTGACGCCAACGTGGACGCTTGCCATACAGCCACCGAAAGCCTTGGCGACTACACCGGCAAGGGCGTAGTGGTGGGCATCGTGGACAACGGTTTTGAGTATGCACACGCCGACTTCCTCAAGAACAACTTTACGGAAACTCGCGTGGCACGCGTCTGGGACCAGTCAGCTACGAGTGGCACCGCACCCGAGAAATACGGATATGGCGCTGAATATACCACACTGACGGAGATGAAACTGCAACGCTGTGACATGTCAAAGACTTTCCACGGCACTCACGTGGCTGGCATAGCCGCAGGTTCTGACCAGTCGTCTAAATATTATGGTGTGGCTCCTGACGCAGACATCGTGCTGGTGAGCTTCTCATCGCAGAACACCAGCGTCATCGACGGCATCAAGTATGTGTTTGACTATGCAGAGAGCGTGGGCAAGCCATGCGTCGTAAACATCAGTCTGGGCACACACCTCGGTCCGCATGACGGCACATCAGCCACCGACCGCGCCTTGGCAGAGCTGGTGGGGCCGGGCAGAATAATAGTGGGCGCTGCCGGCAATGAGGGCGCTACGCAGGTGCATGCCTCGAAGACATTCAAGGAAGGCGACACAATGATGAAGACCATGATTGGCTTCAACGACGCTTCTGCCGGCGCCAAGACAGCCCGCATTGACATCTGGAGCGACAAGGACGCTGCGCTGAAAGTGAAGGCTGTGGTGGTGGACACGAACGACGGAAGCATTCTGGCTGAATCGTCAGAGGTGGCTACGGACGGCGCTGCCGACATGAAGTATACGTTCCCAGACGGATGCGGCGTGGAAGGCAATGTGCAGATGGCTCTGCAGGTGGACTCGCACAACGACCGCCCGGAGGTGCTGGCGCTATATCGCACATCCAGCTTCGACAACAACCGCCGCATCGGACTGGTGGTAACCGGCAGCGAGGGCAGCACCGTGCACATGTGGAACTGTGACGTGACGGGCAACTTCCTCAGCGAGGGCAAGGCAGGATGGACAGACGGCGACGCCAACTACACCATAGCAGAGATTGGCGGCATCAGTCCTGACGTCATCACAGCAGGATCGTATAATACCAAAGACAGCTATCAGAACTTCATGGGCAACGTGTACGACCTCAATCCTGAGGTGGTGGGCAATCTCGGCGAACGTTCGCTCTTCTCAAGTTGCGGTCCCACAACAGACGGACGCTACAAGCCGGACGTAGCAGCTCCCGGATGCGCCATCGTTTCAGCTACATCAAAGTATTATCAGGGCTTCTTCCCGTTGACAACGGTGGACAAGAGCAGCTACAACAACGACTATTATGACGTGAACATGGGTACGTCAATGTCGTCACCCTTCGTGGCTGGCACCGTGGCACTCTGGCTTCAGGCCAACCCGACACTCACCCCGGCTGACATCCGCTCCATTCTGAACGCTTCGTCACGCCATGACTATAACACCGGCAGCGCAGACTCATGCGACCGCAACAAGTTGGGCGCAGGCAAGATAGATGCTTACGCAGGTCTGCAGATTGCAGCCGGCAAGACCGGCATCAGCGACACGCAGACTGACGTACAGCTGTTCAGCATCACAACGGACCACAACGCACGCACCGCACAGGTGATGTACGCAGCCAAGGGCAACGCCACACTCAGCATCTACACCACCACCGGACAGAAGGTAGCAGCCAAGAAAATCACAGCCAGCGGACAGACCGTCAGCCTCTCACAGCTCAGCCACGGCGTCTACGTGTTCAGACTGGAGCAGGGAGGAACTGCTCATACGGTGAAAGCGACACTTTAACAGTTGAGAGTTGAAAGTTGAGAGTTGAAATAAATAATCATTAACCATAACTTAAAAAACAAAAAGACATCATGAAAAAAACTTTACTTTCCGTATGTCTTGCCGCACTTTCACTGACAACAGTGTCGGCACAGGATGAGAAGCCCTTCACCGAAAAGCCAAAAGGTGAGGTAGTAAATCTTTACCGTTCGTCGAAGGGTTACTACGGCTTCTTTGGTAACGCCAAAGCTTATACATCCCACGGCGAGTGGACCCGTATGGTATTCGCCGAGGACGGAGCTGTATGGCTGGAGAACCCCATCAGCAGCCTCTATGGCAAGTCGTGGATTAAGGGCTATAAGGCACAGGGCGACACCATCGCCTTCGACCTTCCGCAGGTAATCTGGGAAGAGACCTTCAACGACGTCACCAGCTACGGCAAGCTCTACAAGATGGTTGTGGAGGAAACCGACAAGTACGGAACTTACGTAAGAGACGAGGAATCGCAGACTCTGAAATATCTCTGGAAGGACGGCAAGCTGACACTTTGCGAGGATATGGCTTGCGGTATGTGTACACCAAGCGGCGGTTGGACCGGTTACGGCGAAAACTACTTCGAGGGCATCAACATCGAGAACACCAACATCAAACCTTCGGAGAACGCAAAGGTTTATGACGGTCTGATGCTTTACCTCGACCTCAGCGACCAGGCACAGCAGTGGCCGGTGAAGTACGCCATCGACGGTGACGACGTTTATCTCGGCAACCTCTCCACTAACCTCAAGGGTTACTGGATTAAGGGTACGATGAAGAACAACGAAGCGACATTCCCGTCAACATCGTTCGTGGGCATCGACACCACAACAGTATGCTATGCTTATGCTTCACGCGTGGACTATAAGACAGCCTACACTCCATACGGCGACGCTTATGACAGCACCTACATAGTGAAGGAGCCGCTCGTATTCACATACGACCCGTCAGCCAACACACTCTCTTCAAAGCAGAAGATGGGCATCCATCAGAGCGACGGCGAGCGTGAGCCGCTGAAGAGCACAGACATCTTCGACGTTTACCGCGTGCCTCTGATCAGCCCGTGGGTGGAGAAGCCTAACAGCCCGCTGCCTCCGAAGTTCTCTTCATATATGCCTTGGTACACCGGCGTGACACCTGCATACGGTGGCGTGGAGTTCCTCTTGAGCTATTACTCAGTGGACGGCAACTACCTAGACCCGTCAAAGCTCTACTACAGCTTCTACATCGACGGCGAGATGCTGACATTCACACCGGAGGAATATCCGAACGTGGAGAAGGAGATGGACCTCGTGCCTTACACATTCGACGACGACCTCCACTTCTACAAGATTGACGACAACACACGCCGCCTCTACTACTTCCACGAGCCGAAGGTGAAGGTGGGCATGGAAGCTCTCTACGTGGACGAAGTGGACGGCAAGCCCGTAACTTACTCGTCAGGCATCACAGAGTACTACATCTCTGACCCGACTGGCATCAAGACCACAACTCCAGAGGAAAGCAAGGTGGAGTCAATCACATTCACCGACCTCTCAGGACGTCAGATTCTGCGTCCTGGCAAGGGCGTATACATCCGCACCATCACTATGAAGGACGGCACAAAACAGTCGAAGAAGGTGGTAAGATAATTCAAACAATTAAGAAATAAATGTTGAGAGTTTTGAGTCAGAACGGCTCTAAGCTCTCAACTTTTTTTATATTATTCCAAAATCACAACCACTTATTAAAAAAATGCCTACGAAGAGTAAAGCATTAAAAAAGATAAAGAAAATGAGGATTTTGATGAATTGTCTTTGATGGTCGGCAATTAATTGTTAACTTTGCATAAACAAACAAAGCATAACCGCTACGGCGGTAAATGAGAAAACCGATTTTCAACTAACTCATGACTGCTTATTTAGTTACAACTACTACTACAATCAAACAAAAAGTGTTCCGGTGTGACACCGGAGCACTTTTGCAATTTAACAAAAATGTATAGAATAAGCAGCCACGACACACCACACCCCATGACTTCTTAAAACTAAAACAAATTCACTTAGGTATGAACAGAATTATAATAATCATATCTCTCATCATGACAATGATAACAACCACGACAAGCGCCGCGGTCAAGGCGAGCTACGACATCGTGCCGTTGCCAGCAAGCATAAGCATGCAGAAAGGCGAACCCTTCATGCTCTCCTCTGCTACACGCATCGTATACGTAGGCAGTGACGAGGCGATGAAGCGTAACGCAAAGTTCCTCGCAGACTATCTGGCTCAGACCACCGGCATAAAGCTCTCCACTAACGCAGCTTCAGGCAAGGCACAGAAAAACGCCATCACAATCTGCACGGACAGCAAGATGGGCGAAGAGACTTATAGCATCAGCGTGGACAAGAAAGGCATCGTCGTTACCGGCGGTTCGGCGAAGGGCGTGTTCTACGGCATTCAGACGCTGCGCAAATCTGTGCCCGTCAGCAAAACGGACAACATAGAGCTAAGTGCGGTAAGAATAGCTGACCAGCCACGCTTCGGTTATCGCGGCATGATGCTCGACTGCTCGCGCCACTTCTTCACCGTGGACTTCATCAAGAAATATCTCGACCTCATGGCTATGCACAACATGAACGTCTTTCACTGGCATCTCACCGACGACCAGGGATGGCGAATCGAGATAAAGAAGTATCCGCGTCTTACGAGCATAGGATCAAAGCGTTCGGGAACCATCGTCGGATTCAACTCGATGGTAGACGACCAGAGAGAATACGGCGGATTCTACACTCAGGATCAAGCTCGCGAAATAGTGGAGTACGCACGCCAACGATACATCACCGTCATCCCCGAGATTGACATGCCAGGACACATGAAGGCTGCTCTCGCCGCCTATCCCGAGCTCGGATGTACGGGCGGTCCTTACGAGGTGGGACACAGATGGGGCATCTATCTGGACGTGCTCTGCCTCGGCAACGAGAAGATTTATGCTTTCTGCGAGGACGTACTGAAAGAGCTTTCTGACATATTCCCTGCCGAATACGTCCACATCGGAGGCGACGAAACGCCTACAGAGCGTTGGGCAGAATGTCCGAAATGCCAGGCAGTGGCTAAGGAGCACGGACTGACAGCAAAGACGCTGCAGGGCTACTTCACCAACCGCATGGAGCGATTCCTCAATCAGAACGGAAAACGCATAATAGGCTGGGACGAGATTCTGGAAGGCGACATAAACCAGAGCGCCACCATCATGAGTTGGCGCGGAACCGCCAACGGAGAGAAGGCGGCAGAAAAGGGACATGACGTTATAATGTCGCCCACGACATACTGCTACTTCGACTTCTGCCAGACGGACACCAGCACACTCTACGAGCCGTCACCCCGTGACGGATTTATCAGCGTGGAGAAGGTTTACGGTTACGAACCGCTCGCAGAAGGCATGTCAGAAAAGGCAAAGAGCCACATCCTCGGAGTGCAGGCTAACGTTTGGACAGAATATCTGGCTTGCCCGCAAGCCGTGGAATACTACAGTCTTCCGCGTATGTCGGCGCTCAGCGAGGTGCAGTGGAGCAGCGCCCCGAAAGACTTCGGTGCCTTCAAGCAAAGACTGACACGCATGACCAGCCTCTTCAAGCTCTGCGGATATACATACGCACACCACCTGTGGCCCGAAGAGATGATCTCGCCGTGGGAGGACAATTAAACCACACGGATATACATATTTATATATATATTGTAAACATAATCAACTAACATACATATTTATAATATTATGAGACTAATTATTGAAAAGGATTATGACCAGCTGTCAAAGTGGGCTGCTGAGCATGTTATCGAGCGTATCAACAAGTTCAACCCGACACCCGACCACAAGTTCGTGCTCGGTCTGCCTACCGGTTCATCACCCATCGGCATGTATCGTGCTTTGGCACAGGCTTGCAAGGAGGGACGCGTATCCTTCAAGAACGTCCTCACTTTCAACATGGACGAATATGTAGGTCTGCCTGAGAGCCACCCCGAGAGCTACCACTCATTCATGGCAAAGAACTTCTTTGACCACGTGGACTGCCCGAAGGAGAACATCCACATCCTCAACGGCAACGCAGAGGACCTCGAGGCTGAGTGCGCTCACTACGAGCAGATGATTGAGGAAGCAGGCGGCATCGACCTCTTCATCGGCGGCATCGGTCCTGACGGACACATCGCTTTCAACGAGCCGGGATCTTCACTCGCTTCACGTACACGTATGAAGACTCTGACCACAGACACCATCGTGGCTAACTCACGCTTCTTCGACAACGACGTTAACAAGGTTCCGACAACAGCTCTCACAGTAGGCGTTGGCACTGTTATGTCTGCACGCGAGGTGATGATCCTCGTAAACGGCCACAACAAGACACGCGCTCTACAGGCTGCAGTGGAGGGTCCTGTTACACAGATGTGGACCATCTCTGTTCTCCAGCTCCACCAGCACGGCATCATCGTTGCTGACGAGGCTGCTACCGATGAGCTGAAGGTCAGCACATACCGCTACTTCAAGGACATCGAGAAGAACAACCTGTAAGAAGACGGTGGTTTAACAAAAACCAATATATGGAGAAGAAATTCAACATAAAGCGAATCTCAGCCACCAATGTAAAGGCGGCTGAGATTTGTCGTATTATGGACGAAGCCGGAATAGGTTTCGTACCCGTGGACAACCATTGCTGGGCAGAGGCGTTCCCCTATCGCCCGAAGATGGAAGTAAGAATGGTGCACAACGGCGCACAGCTGCTCATCAACTACCGAGTGACTGAGGAGACGGTGCGTGCCGTGGCTCCTCACGACGACGGCAATGTATGGGAAGACTCGTGCTGCGAGCTGTTTCTCTCGCCTGTGGCAGACGGCACTTACTATAACATGGAGTGCAACGCCGCAGGAACAATGCTCATAGGCTTCGGTCCGAAGCGCGAGGGACGCGAGAGAGCACCGCAGGAAGTGCTCGATAAGGTGGACCGCTGGTCGTCGCTCGGACGCACTCCCTTTGACAACATCGAGGGAGAGCAGACATGGCAGCTTTGCCTCGCCGTACCGACAGAGGCTTATTATCATCACCATCTGGAATCATTCGCAGGACTTCAAGTAAAGGGAAACGTGTATAAGTGCGGCGACAAGCTGCCTCACCCACATTTCCTCTCGCTCTACCCCATCGACCTTCCCAAGCCCGACTTCCACAGACCCAACTTCTTCGGAAGCGTGGTTTTCGAGAAATAGACAGGAAGACATGTATTAAAGAAATCATTCATTTTACATTTATAAAAAATGGATGATTTCTTTTTGTTTTGTCTCCGATTTGCAGTATCTTTGCAGATAGAATAAAAAACCAAACACTTTTAAACAATATAACATTATGGCATCCACACCAGATTTCAAGTATGCTCCTATGTTCCAGATGGGCAAGGACACTACTGAATACCGTCTGCTCACCAAGGAAGGCGTAAGCACCGGCGAGTTTGAAGGCAAGACAATACTGAAGGTTTCGAAGGAAGCACTCACACTGCTCGCACAGCAGGCTTTCCACGACGTTGAGTTTATGCTCCGTCGCGAGCACAACCTCCAGGTGGCTAAGATTCTCTCAGACCCTGAGGCATCAGAGAACGACAAGTATGTGGCTCTCCAGTTCCTCCGCAACGCAGAGACTGCAGCCAAGGGCGTGCTTCCCTTCTGCCAGGACACCGGTACAGCCATCATCCACGGCGAGAAAGGCCAGCGCGTATGGACCGACTTCGAGGACGAAGAGGCTCTCTCACTCGGCGTATACAACACCTTCACACAGGACAACCTCCGCTACTCGCAGAACGCTCCGCTCAATATGTATGACGAGGTGAACACACGCTGCAACCTCCCCGCACAGATAGACATCGAGGCTACTGAGGGCGACGAATATCGCTTCATAATGGTGGCAAAGGGTGGCGGCTCAGCCAACAAGACATACTTCTACCCCATGACAAAGGCCACAATCCAGAACGAGGGCACACTGCTCCCCTTCCTCGTGGAGAAGATGAAGAGCCTCGGTACAGCGGCTTGTCCTCCGTACCACATCGCATTCGTCATCGGTGGAACATCAGCAGAGAAGAACCTCCTGACAGTGAAGCTCGCTTCCATCAAGTACTATGACTCGCTCCCCACAACAGGCGACGAGACAGGACGTGCTTTCCGTGATATCGACCTCGAGGAGAAGCTCCTCAAGGAGGCTCACAAGATCGGACTCGGCGCACAGTTCGGCGGCAAGTATCTTGCTCACGACATCCGCGTAATCCGTCTGCCGCGTCACGGCGCAAGCTGCCCCATCGGAATGGGCGTAAGCTGCTCTGCAGACCGCAACATCAAGGCTAAGATCACAAAGGACGGTGTGTTCCTTGAGAAGATGGACGCTAATCCTTCAGAGCTTATCCCCGAAGAGCTTCGTCGTCCGGGCGAAGGCACAAAGGGCATCGAAATTGACCTCGACAAGGGTATTGACGCTGTTCGCGCAGAACTCTCAAAGTATCCTGTAAGCACACGCGTCAACCTCAAGGGCACCATCATCGTGGCTCGCGACATCGCACACGCCAAGCTGAAGGCTCGTCTGGACGCTGGTGAACAGATGCCAGAATACTTCAAGAACCACCCGATTCTGTACGCAGGACCTGCAAAGACTCCGGAAGGATATCCTTGCGGATCAATGGGCCCGACAACAGCCAACCGTATGGACCCGTACGTTGACGAGTTCCAGGCTAACGGCGCCAGTCTTGTGATGATTGCCAAGGGCAATCGCTCACAGGTGGTTACAGACGCATGCAAGAAACACGGCGGTTTCTATCTCGGCACCATCGGTGGCGTAGCCGCTGTTCTCTCACAGAGCAGCATCAAGAGCATCGAGTGCGTGGAGTATCCGGAGCTCGGCATGGAGGCCATCTGGAAGATTACAGTGGAGGACTTCCCCGCATTCATCCTCGTGGATGACAAGGGCAACGACTTCTTCCAGCAGCTTAAGCCTTGGTGCCCCAACTGCAAGTAATGACTACTGACGCATAAAAACACTTGTGGTCCCAACGATGCCACACAAACCATGACCTATAAAGGCTATTGGATATAGCGACATCGTTGGGACTCAAGATAATCTCTCATAAATTCCTGTTAAAGGAAAGGATACGAAATAAAAAACCCACATCCCAACATTATAATATATATATAGACAAAGAGTACAAACTGTACATTAAGTTTACGCACTGCTACAAAACACACTACACGTTTAAAGACTTAACTACGATATAAAAAGAGAATCGCTAATTGTAAAATATAAATAACGTGTAATTATGGAAACTGCAAAGAACGATAAGAATGAGATTATGGTGAACTGCGTGAACAAGAAACTCGTCGCAGCAATCAAAAAACTGAAGATGGAAATACAAAGACGCATCGAACACGAACGCGAGCTGCAGAAGGCTTCACAGCCAAGCGCAAAAGCACTCGTTTCTGCAATCATCTTCAAGGACACAGAAGGAAACACACAGACGGTCTTGCAAGTAAAGACCTACGTATCACCACGTTTTCTGGAAAGATGCCTTAACAACCAGTGCCTTTGGGAACTTGATGAGTCGGCATACCCTACAGAGAACGGACTCTGCCGCGCCCTTGCCAACATGAAGCGCGATAAGGGCTATGAGATGAACGACATCTACAACATCAATGATTTTGAGACAGTTGTAAGCAACGCATAACGCTACAACTAAATTAGTAAACACCTCCATAACCGTGACAAAAGTCACGGTAGGGATGGTTTGCACCCTAAAAATTACATTATTACGAAAAAAAGATATACCTTTGCAATGGTTTACGAAGCGTAAGCCAAGGGGTGGCGGAACATTTCCGTCTGAGATAATACCCTCAGAGCTGATCCGGACAATACCGGCGTAGCGAAAAAAGGTACGAACAAGACATAAAAAGCCATAACCCCTTTTTGTGTATTTATATAGTCTTAGGTATAGATTGCTAAGATTCAGGAGAACTATTAAAACATTAAAAAAGATGAAGAAAATCATCAGCGCAGCTATGGCTGCAGCATGTGTTGTACCGTCACAGGCAGAGAACACACAGACAAAGCTCGACACCACTAACGTGCAGAACATCAGCGAGGTAGTGGTTAAGGCTGTTCGCGCTCCTCAGAGCGCACCATTCGCCATCACTAACGTACAGAAACAGCAGCTTCAGGATTTCGCCAAGAGCGGAAAGGAGCTTCCGTTCCTCTTCGCACGCACTCCGGGTGTGCTCTCATGGAGCGAGAACGGCGTGGGAACCGGTACAACATACATGCGTCTGCGTGGCGCTGCTGACAGCCGCATCAACGTAACTATTGATGGTGTGCCTCTCAATTCGCCTGAAGACCAGTGCGTATTCTGGGCAAATATGAACAGCTACGCTTCACTCTTGGGAAGCGCACAGATTCAGCGCGGTATCGGAACGTCCACTAACGGTGACGGCGCTTTCGGCGGAATCATCTCACTTGCGACTGCCACACCGGCAGAAACACCTGCTCTGGAGCTTACAGGATCGTACGGTTCGTTTAATACAATGAACGCTGGAGCAAGCTTCTCAACAGGACTTCTCTGGAATCATCTCATCTTCGACGGCGCTTATCACGAGACAAGCACGGACGGATTTATCCACGGTACGGCAGGTCGCTCAGGATCTTACTACGGCGGACTGACATGGCTCGGCAACAAATACAAGATCAGCTATAAGAATATCGGCAACTTCGAGAAGACAGGACAGGCATGGAACGGAGTGGCTGCATGCAACTACGACGGCGACACAAGTCTGCGCGACTACGGCATGCAAAACTATACTGACATGTATGAGCACGGATTGGGCAAGTTTAACTCGCTCTATGAGGAGCTCATATTCCCTGACACCAAGGACGGAAAGTTCACCACCAAGCGCTATCAGATGCGCGACGGTAGCTATTGGGACAAGACCACGGACAACTTCTATCAGAACCACAACATCCTGAACTTCGCCTGGACGCCTTCAGAGCACTGGAAGCATAGCGTAACACTCCATTATACTTACGGTTACGGCTACTATAAGGAGTTCAAGCAGAACGCCACACTGGCTTCAAAGTTCGGTATCAACGAGACATACATCAACGACAGCGGCAAGACAAAGTACACCAAGTCGGACGCCATCCGTCAGAAGGGTCTTACACAGAACAATTACGGCGCACTCTATAACGTATCCTACACTGACGGTGCATGGGACGTTGTCGGAGGTGCCAGCATGCAACTCTTCCGCTGCAACCACTGGGGCTACGTGACATACATCGCCGACGAGGCTATAGAGAAGAAGTATCTCGGCAACGGAAAGTATAAGTATTACGACTCGGACGCTCACAAGAACGACTGGAGCGCATTCATTAAGGCCAACTATAAGTTCGGCACCGGATGGAATTACTTCGTAGACTTGCAGATGCGCTACGTCAACTACACTACGGACGGCATCAACGACCGCTTTGTAAGTGATGCCAACGGTAAGTACACAAACCAGAACCTTGACGTCAAAGAGAACTATTTCTTCGTCAATCCGAAGACCGGCATCAGCTACACGCACAACGGACACAAGGCATACGCATCACTCGCATACGCCAACCGTGAACCGGAACGCAACAACTTCACCAACAACGGCAGCTACGGCGCACCAAGCCCGGAACGCCTCCTCGACCTTGAATGGGGCTATCAGTATCAGGGCAAGAACTGGTTTGCAGGCGTCAACTTCTACTATATGAACTATGTCAACCAGTTTGTGATGACCGGAGAGAAGAGCGACATCGGCGAATCGCTGACCACCAACATCAAGAACAGCTATCGTCTCGGCGCTGAGATATCAGCAGGATGGAGCCCGCTGTCATGGTTGTCGTTCGAAGGCAATGCCGCTCTCAGCCAGAACAAGCTGAAGAACTTTGACGAGTGCGTGGAAGACTGGGACAACGGATCTACATGGAACCATTACGACAAGTCTACTCTCGCTTACTCGCCATCTGCCATCCTCAACGGATTCGTAGATATCCACTTCGCCGGTTTCCGTGCAACATGGCACACTAACTACGTGAGCAAGCAGTATCTCGACAATTCAGAGAGCGCTGACCGTCAGCTTCCCTGCTACTCACAGACCAACATCAACGCCAGCTATACATTCAATTTCGGCAAGCGCGTACTCGGTCTGAAGCAGGTGGTGCTCGGCGCTGACTTCAACAACATCTTCGACCATCACTACGCAGCATCCGGCTACGTCTACTACGACTGGTATTATCAGGGCAAGCGCACATCCACACTCGCCTATATACCAATGGCAGGATTCAACTGCATGGGACATCTGACACTTAAGTTCTAAGTATGGCAGAATACCTCTCCATCCATTGGCTCGACATCACCACCACCATCCTCGGCATCGCCTACATCGTACTGGAGTACAGGGCGAGCATTCTGCTGTGGATTATCGGCATAGTGATGCCAGCCATGGACATATATTTATATTGGAGTCATGGACTTTACGGCGATGCCGGAATGGCGGTTTACTACACAGTGGCCGCCATCTACGGCTACGCTATATGGAAGTTCGGACGCAAGAGCAAAGGGAAAGACGAAAGCGAGATGCCTATAACGCACTTCCCGAAACGCCTCATCCTTAAGACCACAGCCGTATTCTTCCTCGCATGGGGAGCCACGTATTACGTGCTGAAGGAGTATACGGGAAGTACGGTGCCCGTGCTTGACGCATTCACCAACGCCATGAGCTTCGTAGGACTGTGGGCACTTGCCCGTAAGTACGTGGAGCAATGGGTGTTCTGGATTGCCGTGGACGCCATCAGCTGTTACCTTTATATAATAAAGGGCATCCCCTTCAAGGCTGGACTTTACGGAATGTACGTCGTAATAGCCGTAATGGGATATATGAAGTGGAAAAGAATGGCAATCAAAGAATAGAAGTATACTTAAAAACAAACTATGAATAAAAAACTACTGACAGGAGCTTTGGCTGCAATGGCCTTCCTCCTACCCTCTACCGCAGCGGGACAGACTGCGGACTTCAACATCATTCCGCGTCCGCAGCAGGTGAACGTCAGCAATGACGCACCATTCACGCTGAACGCAAAGACCGTCATCAGCCTTGGCACCAACAACCAGGACATGAAGCGTAACGCCAATATGCTCGCCTCTTACATCGAGCAGACAACCGGCATCCGCCCCGCTGTCGGAAAGAGCAAGAACGGCGCTGCCATCGTCCTCACCATCGACAAGACCATCGCCAATGCTGAGGGATACAAGCTGGACGCTGACGCAAAGCAGATACGCATCGCAGGTGCATCAGCAGCAGGCGTTTTCTATGGCATCCAGACTCTGCGCAAGTCGCTGCCTCTCGTCAACGGCAAGGCATCGAAGGTAAGCATTCCAGCCGTTCACATCGCTGACGCACCACGCTTTGCCTATCGTGGCACCCATCTCGACGTATCACGCCACTTCGTAACTGCCGACTCCGTGCGCCAGTTCATCGACATGCTCGCGCTGCACAACATCAACCGCTTCCATTGGCACCTTACTGACGACCAGGGATGGCGCATCGAGATAAAGAAGTATCCGTTGCTCACACAGATTGGTTCGAAGCGTGCGCAGACCGTCATCGGTCACAATTCAGGCAAGTATGACGGCAAGCCTTACAGCGGTTCTACACCCAGAAACAGATTCGCGACATCGTCAAGTATGCCGCAGACCGCTATATTACCATCGTTCCTGAGATTGACCTGCCCGGCCACATGCAGGCTGCTCTCGCCGCTTACCCGGACATGGGCTGCACCGGCGGTCCTTACGAGGTGTGGCAGAAGTGGGGCGTGTCTGACAACGTGCTCTGCGCCGGCAACGACAAGACCCTTACATTCATTGACAATGTGCTGAAGGAAATCACACAACTCTTCCCGTCTAAGTATATTCACGTTGGTGGCGACGAGTGTCCGAAGACCCAGTGGCAGAAGTGCCCCAAGTGTCAGGCACGCATCAAGTCTCTTAACCTTGAGGCTAAGGACGGTCATTCTGCTGAGGAACGTCTTCAGAGCTACATCATCACACATGCTTCCAACTACCTGAAGTCGCTCGGACGCAACACAATCGGATGGGACGAGATACTCGAAGGCGGACTCGCTGAGGGCGCCACTGTTATGTCATGGCGTGGCGAATCGGGAGGCATTGCCGCAGCAAAGCAGCATCACGACGTGGTGATGACACCTAACAGCTATCTCTACTTCGACTATTATCAGTCGCTCGACAAGGCCAACGAGCCTCTTGCCATCGGTGGTTACCTGCCCCTTGAGACCGTCTATTCTTACGAGCCGATGCCCAAGGAGCTGACAGCTGACGAGGCACGCCACATCATCGGCGTACAGGCAAACATCTGGACAGAGTATATGCCCACTTTCAAGCAGATGCAGTATATGGCTCTGCCCCGTTTGGCAGCACTCAGCGAGGTGCAGTGGAGCCAGCCCGCACTGAAGGACTACAACAGCTTCACCAACCGTCTGACAGAGTTCACTCACCTGTATGACCGTCTCGGGTATAACTACGCCAAGCATCTCTATAACGTGGCCATTCACGTAGACAGCGACAATAAGTGGCGCGAGATTCTCATCCACATGACCACAGCCGGCAATGCTGAGATTCGCTACACACTCGACGGCACCGAGCCGACAGCCAACAGCACTCTCTATACAGGCGCTATCGTTTTGCAGAAGTCGGCAAAAATCCGTGCAGCTGCCTTCCGCAACGGCAAGAGAAGCAGCGTGACCAGCCAGGACATCAGCTTCAACAAAGCCACAGCATGCCCCGTAGAACTGCTCCAGCCCACTCACAAAAACTACACATATAAGGGTGGAGCCACTCTCACTGACGGACTTCTCGGTGACAAGGGCTTCGGCACTGGACGCTGGCTCGGCTTCAGCGGCAACGACCTTGAAGCAATCATCGATCTTAAGCAGAACACCGATGTCTCAAGCGTGAGCCTCAACACCTGCGTGGACAAGGGATCATGGATTTTCGATGCACGCAACATCGAGGTGAGCGTGTCTGCCGACGGCAAGTCATTCACAAAGGTGGCAAGCAAGTCACTCCCCGCACTTGAGGAGCAGACACCTGACAACATCTACACTTACGAGCTGACTTTCCCGCAGACCACCACACGTTACGTGAAAGTGACTGCCACATCAGAGCACAACATCCCTGAGTGGCACGGCGGCAAAGGCAAGCCTGCCTTCCTCTTCGTTGACGAAATCAGCGTGAAGTAGAGTTAGGAATTAGGAATTCCATCCCTAACAAATAATAAATAATAAATAACAAATAATAATTACCAATTAAAAAAGCTTTAATATTGGGCATTCATCCCCAATATTAAAGCCTTTTTTATTATTCTTTTATATTCCAATCGCCTTACTTCTTCACCTTCGTAGCGAATACGAAGTAACCGATGAGGCAGCAGTAAGCCACGAGCGATGCCACCTGCGAAAGCGGGTTGGCAAGCCATCCGCTCATCCATTCTTCGCTGACGAGATGTATGTCGCAGAAGCGCAGGATGGCAGAAACAACGCCCATAAGCGCACCACCGGCAATGAAACCGCTGGCAATCAGCGTACCCTTCTCATTGCGTTCACGGTTGACCTCCGGGTTCTTCGAGCGTGACGAAACAAACCAGCTGATGATACCACCCATGAGAAGCGGAGTGTTAAGCTCCAACGGAATAAACATACCGAGAGCGAAAGCAATGGCAGGAATCTTAAAGTAGGTCAGCACCACAGCGATGACAGCACCGATGCCATACAGCGCCCAAGGAGCGCCCACACCGTTCATCAACGGATCGATGACGGCAGCCATAGCATTGGCCTGCGGAGCTGCGAGCTGTCCGCTTGCAAACCCGTATGTCTGGTTGAGGATAATCATAACACCCCCCACGGTAGCAGCCGAAACCAACGTACCGAGGAACTTCCATGTCTCCTGCTTCTTCGGAGTGGTTCCGAGCCAATAGCCGATCTTGAGGTCAGTGATGAATCCGCCAGCCATAGAGAGAGCCGTGCAGACCACGCCGCCCATGATAAGCGCAGCCACCATACCGCCAGTGCCTTTCATTCCAACAGCCACGAGCACCACAGAAGCAAGGATAAGCGTCATGAGCGTCATGCCCGACACGGGGTTAGATCCCACGATGGCGATAGCGTTGGCAGCGACAGTAGTGAAGAGGAAGGCGATGACAGCCACAAGCAGGATGCCCACAATGGCGAAGAGCAGATTGCCCTCCATAACGCCGAACCAGAAGAACAAGAATGTCACGATAAGCGTAACAATGGAACCGATGGCAATAATCTTGAACGAGATGTCGCGCTGTGTGCGGACAGTCTCTTCACCGTCATTCTTACCACCCTTCATCTCTTTGGCAGCCAGCGACACAGCACCCTTGATGATGCCCCACGACTTGATGATGCCGATGATACCAGCCATAGCGATGCCACCGATACCGATGCTCTTGCCATAGTTCTTGAATATCTCCTCAGCACTCATCTGACCCACAGTCTGCGTGATTTCCGGATTCCATATATTCAGCACCTGGTCATGGAACACTATGGACATACCGGGCACGATAAGCCACCAAACCACGAACGAGCCGAGGCAGATAATGAATGCATACTTCAGACCGATGATATAGCCCAAGCCGAAGACAGCCGCTCCTGTGTTTACCTTAAAGACGAGCTTTGCCTTGTCAGCAGCCATAGCGCCCCACTCCACCACACGAGTGGTAAAGGTCTCGTTCCACCATCCCACTGTGGCAACGATAAAGTCGTAAAGACCGCCTACCAGACCGGCGAGAAGCAACGGCTTTGCCTGATTGCCACCCTTTACGCCGCTTACGAGCACCTGCGTCGTGGCAGTAGCCTCAGGGAAAGGATACTTGCCGTGCATGTCCTTGACGAAATACTTGCGGAACGGAATCATAAACAAGATGCCGAGGATGCCGCCGAGCAATGACGACATAAACACCTTGACGAACGACACGCTCATCTCCGGATACTTGGCCTGCAGGATGTAGATGGCAGGGAGCGTGAAGATGGCACCCGCAACTATGGTTCCAGAGCAGGCGCCGATACTCTGGATGATGACATTCTCGCCGAGAGCCTTGTTGCGCTTCGCAGCGGTTGACACACCCACAGCAATAATGGCGATAGGGATGGCAGCCTCAAACACCTGTCCTACCTTCAAGCCGAGATAAGCAGCAGCGGCAGAGAAGAGCATCGCCATTACGATACCCCACGTCACCGACCATGCGTTCACTTCGGGATAGTCCCTCTTCGGGTTCATCACCGGCTCATACTGCTCGCCGTCCTTCAGTTCGGTGAAGGCATTTTCGGGAAGCTGAATGATTTCTTTTTCGTTTTCTTCCATGTTTAGTTATGTTTTATGGTTAATAATAATATGCTTATACAGAGTGAGTACAAAATTAATTAAAAAAGAGTGAAAAAAGAGGGTTACAATAATATTTCTGAACAAAACTGTAAGATGCGGAAATAAAAATGTGTAATTTTGCATTTGTTTTAACTACTACTGACAATAAACTATCTTATTTCATATTAGCATTAACATTTTTATTTATATAACCAATCACACTTTATGAGAAAGACAATACTGTCATTATGCCTTGCGTTTCTCGCTACGGCCTCATGGGCAGCCCCTGCCAAGAAAGGTCTTACGCGCGTAATACGCCTCACAGACGGCACAGAGCTGACCGTCGAGCTCAAAGGCGACGAGTTTCTGCATTACTATCAAGCAGCAGACGGAAAGTGCTACACCGACAACGGCAACGGCACCTTTGTGCCCTTCGACCTTGAGACAGGAAAAGCCAATGCCATGGCAAAGCGTGCTGCCATGCAGCAGGCAAGCCAGAAGATGAAAGCCAAGCCGCTGCGCTCTATGCAGCAGAACGCAGGTCCGAACAAGGCGTTCGGCGACGGAACAGGATATTACGGCAAGAAGAAAGGACTCATCATCCTCGTGGAGTTCCCAAACAAGAAGTTCAAGAGCGGACACGACAACGAGTTCTACACAAAGCTTGCCAACCAGGAGAACTACGTGGAGGGCGTATTCAAAGGCTCGGTACGCGACTACTATTATGCTCAGAGCAACGGTCAGTTTGAGCTGACGTTTGACGTTATCGGCCCTATCACCGCACCGGAGAACTATAACTACTACGGTCAGAACAACGCCAGCAATAGCGACTCACACGTAGGCACGCTCGTCGCATGGGCATGCAAGGAAGTAAAGGACAAGGTGGACTTCCACGACTACGACTGGGACGGCGACGGATATGCTGACCAGGTGTTCGTTCTCTACGCCGGACCCGGTGAGAACAACACCAACAACAGCGACCTCATCTGGCCGCACATGTTCTATCTCTCAAACAGCGACATCGGTCAGGCTGTATACATCAATGGTGTATACGTCGACACATACGCATGCTCTTGCGAGCTCAACGGATATGGCACAGCGGACGGTATGGGCACCATCTGCCACGAGTTCTCACACTGCCTCGGCTATCCTGACCTCTACGACACCACATACAGCGGCAGCTACGGTATGGACGCGTGGGACCTCCTCCATCAGGGATGCTACAACGGCAACGGATTCAGCCCCGCCAACCTCACCGGATACGAGCGCTGGATGGCAGGATGGACAACTCCCGTGGAGCTCAAGACCGACACCGTCGTAAGCGATATGAAGTCGCTCACAGACTACGGCGAGACATACATTATCTATAACGAGCAGAACAAGAACGAGTTCTACTTCGTGGACAACCGCCAGCGTACAGGATGGGACGAGAGCATCCCCGGCAACGGTCTTCTCATCACACACGTCGACTATAACAAGAAAGCATGGCACTCCAACAGCGTGAACAACGACCCCAACCATGAGCGCATGACTCCGTTCCACGCAGACGGATGGAACAACCGTACGGGCTCGACAATGAGAACTGCGGACGGCGACCCCTATCCTTATCAGAACAACGACAGCCTTACAAACACTTCTATACCTGCCGCCACACTCTACAACGTCAACGTGGACGGACGCCAGTATATGAATAAGGCCATGCTCGACATGAAGCGCAACGGTGACGGCACAATGTCATTCCGTTTCCGCGGTATGCAGGGCACATCCAACCATGAGCCGGGCGACGTGCTCTTCAACGAGACCTTCGACGGTTGCGCCTCAACGGGTGGCAACGACGGCATCTTCAACAAGGGTGCCAACGGATCGTTCAAGCCCGACGTAGCAGGATGGACCTACTCTAACAAGGCTTACGGCGCCAACAAGTGCGCACGCTTCGGCACCGTGACTCTCCCCGGCGATGCCATCACTCCTATCTTCAGCATCAACGGCAAGACCGTCCTCACCTTCAAGGCAGCTCCCTGGCTCGGCAAGGACAACACGCTGGACGTATTCTGGGGCAACCAGATGCTGAAGCGCATCTTCATGGACGACGGCAAGTGGACTGACGTTACCATTGAGTTCGAGGGAACCGGATACAATTCGCTGACCTTCTCAGCAGAAGACCGCTTCTTCCTCGACGAAGTGAAGGTGATGGTTCCGTCTGGCGAGACCGGCATCGTTACCGTAAAGAACGATAATCTCAAGAACGTACGCAAGGGTGTCTACACCATTGACGGACGTTATCTTGGAACAGACGTCAACCGTCTCGGTAAGGGCCTCTACATCGTAGACGGCAAGAAGATGGTGAAGTAATATACAATTGAGAGTTAAGAGTTGAGGGTTGAGAGTTATGATTACCTTAGATAACAATCAGAATATTATCTATAAAACAAATCATAACTCTCAACCCTCAACTCTTAACTTTTAACTTTTAGAAGCTATAGTAAAGTCGTGCGCTTAGCACCGTGAAGTCGCCATTGGCATTATTTACATACTGAAACGTTGGCTGTATGGCTATATTCTTGTTTATCTGTCTTTTCCACGTCAACTCCAACGAATATTCCTTTCCCTGATGATAACATGCATACTGTCCTGACACGCCACACTCATTGAGGCTGTCGCGGTAAGCTCCTCCAATCTCCGCATACCTGTAACATCCGCTCCTATGGGACGTATTCTCCGAATACTGTGCCATGAGCGATACGTCCTTATCCGCCGACCTCCATAAGCTCTGTTCGCCATACACCCACCAGGCGCAAGTGGTCTTACGCTCCGCTTCGTCCGCAGACACCATCTCGCCCTCATCGTCAATAGTGAACTGGCGCGTATGGACAGCCACGCCTGCAAAGTAATTGCCACGATCGTGCGAATACTCCAGCTGAGCCATGTCGAAGATGCCGTCCTTCTTGGGACGAACGAGGAACGGATTGTCACCGTGTTTCCATCCGTTATATCCCACACCGTTATACAGACTGTTGCGGAACAGCCATCCTCCCTTATGCACGTCAAAGTAGACTGTCAGCCCAGAGAAGGGATAATTGGCTATAGGATAACTTGACGCTATCGTGGGCACGATGCCGCAAGAGCTGTTGGTGAAGAGCGCCGTGATGTCCGACGTGAAGAAGTCCTCATTCACATTGCGCACACCCACGAACACATGCCCCGCCTTCCATTCATGCATGTAGCCCAGCACGGCAATGCCGCCGAACATATTGTCAGCCTCAATGTTGGAGAAGCCCTGCCAGTCGTCAATGATGCCGTCGTTGGTCTTAGCCACATGCAGCGTGGCAGCCTCAAAGGTGCCCCCATTCCACAGCGCGACGTTAAGCTCCAGTCGGAGCAGATTCACAAAGTTGGTGTTCTTGTTCATGTCCCACTGCCATTCCGCAGTATACGTGCCGCTGAACGTCTTGGCTTGGGACAACGAAAAATTCATAATGTTAAATAATAGTGTAAGAGCAATTATACGCTTCATTCTTTTTTCTTTCTATTCTTCTTAGTTTTATAAGGCATTCTTATTGTAGTAGCAAAGGTATAACTTTTCGGTATTTTACGCAAATATTCCTAACTTAGAAATCCTCCTGCGGCGTTTCTCTTCTGTCCCATCCAGCGCTGCTCACCTCCGGACTCGAGCGCAGACGCGACACCACAAGGTCGAGCAACACCTTGTGTTCGCCCAGTATCTGTATGTCGCAGCATACCATTACGTTCTTCTCGCCATCCCCCTTATAGAACATCGAGTTCATCTTCACCTCCTTGTTGAAGGCGAGCATGTCCATGATGATGCTCTGAATCAGGTCCGACGCACTTCGCTGACACTCCACGCGTATGGTGTAATGATAAACCTTGGTGGTGCACTTCACAATGTACTTGCATAAGGGTCGGAGCAGGCAATGCGTCAGCAGCACGAATATCACCAGCACAAATCCTTCCTTATACATAGCCACGCCCGAAAGCGTTCCGCATGCAGCCGAACACCATATCGTCGCTGCCGTATTCAGACCTCTAACGGTGAATCCCTCCTTCAGAATAAGTCCACCACCCAGAAAACCAATACCCGAGACAATCTGCGCCGCCACACGTGAAGGGTCGCCACTATCCGTGGTCATCGTTACGGACAACACCGTGAAGGCAGCCGATGCCAACGCAACGAGGATGTTGGTGCGAAGTCCGGCATTATGCTGACGGAACTGCCGCTCCAAGCCAATCAATGCGCCCATCAGAAAGGCGCAACCTATTCTGAACATATAATCAGTCATTTCCATCATTTTATTATTTATTAATTATTATTTATTAGTGATTAGTGATTAATTATTAGTGAGTATGTGTGTTAAAAAAAAGTGTATAATAGGCATCCTGCTGTCGTACTGCGTGCTCACACGATGGCTCAAGACGCTGTATATAAAGGCGTTTAAGCGCTGGTTATAAAAGAGAGTTGTCATAAAACAATAAAAAACAATCGGTCAGACAAAGGGTTTATCTATAAATACTTGATTGAACTTTCGCAAGTTCAGTACTTGATAAGTCTTTGTCTGACCGATGCGTATGACGGCTTGAGGTTGCAGGAGTAGCTTTTACACTTCCTTCCAATCCACCAGTCCCTTTCCCTTGTCATCCAGTTCTATGGCAATAGCAACGACTTTTCGTTTGTCAGCTTTGAATGGCTCGGTATATTGCTTGGTTCTTATTTGTTCGGTTGCTGCGTCAATACCACCGTTGTTGCTTAGCTTCAATTCAAGGACATAGATGAAGTTGGTTGTTTCCACCACCATGTCTATTCTGCCCGTAGCAATCATCTTCTCTACTTCCACCCTACAACCGATGGCATTAAAGATGGTGCTCAATATCAAATACAATCTTGTATAGAGCCTTGCGAACTTCATGGTTTGGAATGCCAAGCATATAGATGCCTTCTGTATAACTTTTTATTGTAAGATATCCCGATTGGTAGAGGAACAGTTCAGCACCTCCTCCTGTCACATCCGAAGTCTCCAAAGTATCGCTGTCTATTGGGCAATCTTCAAAATTCTTCATTTTTATCTCCATGTCATCCACAAATTTAGGAAGCAGTGAGGTTGCACCGGATGAAGCCCAATAATTCTTCAGTTTGGAATCAGCAAGGGCATTGATAAGACAGAACGGATTGAATATATCCGCCATATTTTCATGGCAGAAATGATAGCCATCGTAATATGCTGTCAACTGTGCTACGGCTTCATCGAATGTCCATCCTTTACTTACTGCCAGCTTGTTGATTTCTGGCTTGAAATCACGCAGCATCTCTTCTTTGGTAATGCCGCAGATGGCAGCATATTCCGGGTCGAAACTGATGTTGCTCAGATTATTGAGCACAGAGAAGAGAGAAATCTGTGTAAACTTGGTTATGCCTGTGATGAAGACAAACTTCTCGTATTTGTCGTTGGCTTTCAATATGGCAAACACCTCTCTATAGATGCTGGTGCATGCTTCGTGCTGAGGAGTCTTCCATGAATGTTGCAATGGAGAGTCGTACTCGTCAATGAGGATAGCCACTTGTTGTCCGGTTTTGCTGTAAGCACCCTCAATTATGTTCTTGAATCTTACGGCAAGAGAGCTATCTTGGCGCACTACAATTCCATACTCCGTCTCTAAAGTATGAAAAGCATCGTCAAGATAACTTCGCACTGTTTCAGGTCCAGCACCTGCATGACTCATATCAAGTCGGATGACAGGTCGCTTCACCCATTCCTTCTCCATTTCCATTATCTTCAACCCCTCGAATAGTTCCTTCTTTCCCATGAAGTAGGCTTCGAGAGTATCAACCAGCACAGACTTGCCAAAGCGGCGTGGGCGGCTCAGGTAATTATACTTCTTTCCTTCATTGGCAAGTTGCCAGATAATATCAGTCTTGTCAACATAAAGGTATCCTTCCTTTCTCATTTCCTCAAAAGACTGGATGCCTACGGGCAATCTTCTATTGTTTGTCTCTACCATAGCTATGGATTTTTGTTTCTTATTGCAAATATACAATGGTTTTTCCAAATATCCATGTTTTACCGCTCTTCTTTGAGTATAATTATGCCTTAATGCTTTCGTTTAAAGACAATAGCATTGACCGATTGTAGTTTTTATTCGGCATGAGCCTTCAACCATTCCAATCTGCGCTGATCGGGCAAATGCTTTACTTGGAAAACCATGTCATTTTTTCATAGCTTCCTGCGGGTTCAAAGCCTAAGACGTTGCTCGTCCTACCATAATATATATAACTTTTGTCTGTTCGCAGATTGCTAAGCACGGCAATGGAGTTCTCGCACATAGCATACGATTTTGCGATGAGGCGAAATCGCTGTTCCTCGTCCTCATCAAACAGGCCATCCATCTGTTGGCGCAATTTCTCATTCAGTTTGTCGTCAATCTCACTCATAACTAATATGATTATGAGTGCAAAATTAGACTAAGAAAATTATAATCACAAATAACTAATTGAAAATATCACTCCTAATGGTTATTTATCAGTATGACAATTCTCTTAGAAGTCTTTATTCTTTACACCTACAGCTACCATGTCCTCTATAGAGGGATGAGCCGAATTGTTTACTGATGTAGCGTGTTCGCCATTATATCCCTCTGTGCAATGGGTAAGGTCGTATGCAGGAGCCAAATGCCAGTGCCATTTGTTGTCCTTGTCTTTGGTAACAATAAAGCTGAAATTCTTTCGTTTTCATAATCAATTTAAGCTCATTTTATCTCTTATAGGCTTTTTTCTTGTTCATGTTTCGCTTTATCTCTTGCAGTTCTTCCATTGTGTCATATTTCCGTTGGGAGAAGATATGTTTCGTATATCTCGTACATCTCACTACTTGAGGACGAAGGACATTGGGACGAGGCACGTATTGCATACGAACATCTTGAGTATATAAAGCCAAAGCTACCTTTGCTTTTCGCATTGGAAACTGTGGGCGAGTATATCATCGCAGAATTGCTGACACAGAACAGACGAAACGTAGTGGAGAAGCTATGGACAAAACAAGCGGCAAAATATACAACGAGCAATAGCAAATACTCGCCAAGCAAGCTTGCCGCTCTTTATGCCATAGAACTGTTGCATAACAAAGACGAAAAGAAAGCCTTGCAACTATATGAAGAACTGCAAAGACGCAAAGTCATGTTCTATCTGCCAGGTGAAACGGCTATGGCACTAAGTATTGTCGAGCAAATTTTGCAGGGTTGTAATAAACGGTTGTAGAATGCAGTATGTATTCGTATTTGACATGTAAAATCTGTGAAAATCCGCAACACAAACATTTCTGAAGAAATTATGGACCACTGGAAAAAGTGTGTGGATATCGTAGTACAATAAAAACACTATATTGTCCGTTTATAAAGTCAAAGAACGGATAAATATGGAAAAGTATAGACTCCTTGCAGAATGTCTTTTGCCCGAACACATGCTGGATTGGTTCGACCTTAAAGACGTGTTTGTAGAGCAAAAGAAAGAAACAAAGCTTGTTCACATATACCTTGACGAAAACGAGCTGAGACCAGGTGACAGAACCGATATTCGT
>NZ_NOVE01000052.1 GCF_002265625.1 Prevotella sp. 885 | reverse complement strand
TGCAGAATCTTTCAATGCAAAAGTCAAGCATTTCAGAGCACAACTTCGGGGTATCATTGACAAGAAATTCTTTCTCTTCAGACTAACAAGATTGTATGCTTAATCCACACACTTTTTCAGGTGAGCCCAATAAGCTCTTTTCTTTTGTCAATTTTAGCCTTGTCCCAAAGATGATCCTGTTCCGTCATGTTACGGATTTCCTGTTGCTGGAGTAACTGGGTATAGGTGTTTCGTTTAGCTTCAAAAGAATTGTTTCCGATAGATTCGTTATGATGGCCAGAAAGTAACAAGTAGTGTTTAAATTCAACGTTGTTCCAATAATCCCACCATCCGTCTGTTGTAGTCTTCATCCATTCTATATGATTGACAACAGCATGAACGTCACCTTCAAATTTCTTGAAGACATCATTCAATCTCCATGTGAGAACAGCGCGTGTACCAATAACTCTGTGACGCAAGAATATAGAGGTTAGAGCCTTGGCTAATAATCTGAAATCGTCATCAGAAACGCCATTGCTATAAGCCTTGATTACAAATGGAAAAATAATAGCAGGCTGGCCGATAATCCACAGTGTGTGTGCCATAATATCCGTTTGCTCGTTGCGAAGCGCGTGCCAAGCCAAAGAAAAAACCGCCATACGCATAGCAAGAGAGCCATAGCGTAGGCGGCTGAAAGAAAGGAGCACCCGAATGGGAGGACTTTGATGATTAATTCAAATTACTTGTTTCTTAAGCAATTCCATATTGTCATTTTCTATTTTTTTGATTCTCCTTATACTATCTTGTTCTCGTAATCTGATTAATTTTAGTCTTCTTTTTGATTCTAATTCTACTGCATTCAAATCAGTATAGATAATTCTAACCATAAAACAACTAGCCCAAAACCAAAATTCCCCATCTTTATATGGCTGAAAATCCCATTCCGCAATAATATTAGCATTTTTCCAACTCCATATTGAAGCTAAGGAATTGTTTATTGCAAATTTATTATCAGTTGCTTCGATATCTTCATTTATCTGTACCTTTGCAATAGAGTCGGTATCAATTGAATATGTAGCCGATTCCCTAGACACTCTATTATACACTAAAATTGAATCTGGATTATTGTATTTTTCTTCATAAAGTTTTTGAATTGACTTAATAAAATCACCACTACTAAGTTCAACTCCTTTAATGTCATCAATTATATTTGAGAAAATAAGAATTTCCCCTTGAAGTACTTTTTGGTCTTTTATAAAAAATATGAGTTGTGCTGGATGCTTTGTAGTTTTTAAAGGGAAATCTTCCCGGGAACCATTTTTCATATGTTGCCAACCTACATGATTTGCAATGAATATAGTATCAGTAGTGTATACTGATATACCGAGATCTTCATATACAACTTTCATCTTATTTTCTATTGGTACGTAAGAAGACAACGAATCCAAGGGAACAAAAGTTAAGTTCCTAAATTTTGTTCTTACAACAGACAATGAATCTCCCAAGTGAACATTGTAAAGACTCAGACTTATAGTGTCATTGATATGGGAAATATAATTGGACTCATTTTTTGAACATCCACAAAAAATACCAATCATCAGAACATTCAAGACTATCGTAAGATAGATAAAATGTAATTTAGAGAAAATCTTTTTCATATTTACATTTAAAATTTGCTTTATAAAATTCGGGATTTAATCACCCTCACCGCACTGATACCGCACCTAAGTGTACGAAAAGCAGCCATGCACAGATAGAGAACCAATGCGCATGGCGGCTGAAGTATAGGAGTGCCCGAATGGGGGTAGAATATATTAATTCTCATCAAAAGGATCAGGGCCATATTCATTCTCACCATCACTTCCCATTACAGAGAATATGAATAGTATGAATCCTCCAATATATGGAACTAATCCCCAAAAAATCCACCAACCGGATTTACCAATATCATGTAATCTTCGAACACGAAGAGCTACAATAGGAATAAAAGATATAGCTACGAATATGCCTATCAGAGCTAAAATTGGTTTATCAATACCCGTTGCAACACCTAATAAGACAGCACACAAAATTGTTGCATACAAGAAAAGTACGAACCACCAATATTCGGAGCGTGTGGCTCTTCCTGAAAATGTAGCATACTTTGAATAGACGGTTTTAACTGATTCTGTGAATTTCATAAATGAGTCCCTAAATTAGTGTCGGGCGCAACTTTTAATTGTTGGTTAATACTTTGAATACTTAAAGGTACAACAAATTCAAATACCCTTACCAAATTATACCTTAATTCCGCAAGACTATTGTAATTTAAACCTTTTAGGTACCTGAGCAACAAAAAGTTGCCCAGGATTTTGCCATGTCGAAGAACTCTCTTATCTTGGTGCTGTAAAAACAAAAAAGAAAATCCAACGATAGACATGACAAAAGTACAGATTAAATCTGAGAAACTTACACCTTTTAGTGGACTATTTTCAATCATGGAGCAATTTGACACCACATTGTCATCTGTAATCGACTCTACCCTCGGTCTAAGGTGAAGATCGTTCGGTTATCGGTACAGCGAAATCATCCGTTCTCTCATGAGTATCTACTTCTGTGGTGGTTCTGTCACTACTCATTTGATGAACCATCTCTCGCTTCATACGACACTTCACACTTGTAGCTCTGACACTATCCTCAGAGCGATAAAGGAACTGACGCAAGAAAACATTTCATACACATCAGATACGGGGAAGAACTACGATTTCAACACGGCTGACACTCTCAATACTTTACTGCTCAATTGTATGTTTGCATCTGGCCAACTGAAAGATTTTGATGTGTAACTACTCAGCACCTTTATAGAAGTAATCACCATCACGAACACCCACTGCAAGCTGCGCTCCTTCGGAGCTTGCAGTGAGTTTCTGATAGATACGTGTCCCTTCAGGAGATAATCTGCTATGGGAGGCTGCGTGGCTACGGCGAGACGCCATAGCCTCCTAAGTTTGCCTTGTCTGCTGTAATTCACAACTGAATAATTCAAAATCGCAGGCGAAGCCGAGAATAATTCCTAATTCAAAATTCACCGCTCGGCTCTGCCGCTTGCCTAAGCAAGAACTCCTCATTCGGACGCCTTGCCGTCCGACACAATATTTGCATTTCTAACGCTCAATACTATGAGCCCGGCGCACAACAAAATCTTTGGTGCGAAATTCTTGAGTTTTGAGCGTGCAGCGATAGTGTACTGACATACAGCTGATTATGCTGCTATGAAAAGAATTGTGCAATGAATTACGGAGCAAACAAGCATCATTGGGTTGCAATAGCGCCACTTTTACACTACAATAGTGCCACTTTTATCATGCAATAGCGCCACTTTTACTGTCTAATAGTGGCACTATTGTAGTGTAAAAGTGGCGCTATTGTTAAGCTCGGGTGCTGTTTGCACAGCAAAACACCGTAAAAACAGCAAACCGGAACTCTATAATCAATTTTTGTTTTGTAACAGTTTTTTACCATTTGTACGATATTTGCATGGCGGACGGCGGACGCCGTCCGAATTAGGAATTTTGAGTTCTTGCTTAGGCAAGCGGCAAAGCCGAGCGGTGAATTAGGAATTGTGCGCCAAGGCGCATTGTGAATTATTTTGAATTGATAGGACAATACACTTATGATTAAAAACAATCTGAACATAACGAAGATAGTTTGAGTGAAAAGCCTACAGATTACTTAAAGCATAAAGCGGAACAATATCTACGTGACGGACATCATCATGGGCTTCATTGTCTACATATTCAAACTTTCCAAAATTTTCCAATGAAGTACGGATAGCATTGTGGAGTCCTTTCTTTCTCATAAACAGCCACAAACTTTGCATGCTACCTCGTGTACTTGCCTTGACTTCTATCGGCAAAACTACGCCGTTTCTTGCCACAAGATAATCTATTTCTGCATTCGTACCTCTTGCCATATTTTGCCAATAATACATTTCCGCCTTCTGAAAACAATCGTGATTCTTGACCAATTCCAATCCTGCGAACATTTCTGAAGCTGCACCTTTATTTACAAAATCCACGTCTGAAGAAAGAAGAATATTCGAGGCTGGAGTTCCAAGCATTGTCTGCATAAGTCCAAGATCCAAGAACAGATATTTGGTGTAACTGCTGTTTTCTTCAGCACCGAGCGGCACGCCATTTCCGTCACTATGAGTAACTGGCTTAATCAATCCTGCCAATGTCAACAAATGCAAGGCATCCTTTATTAAAGACGAATGAATATCGTCAGCTACCTGACGGAATACAAACTTACTACCTGCCTGCAAAGCTACAGACCTTAATACCTTTCTTAATAAAGCAGGAGATACGCGTGACTTATATTTAGAAAAGTCGTCCTGATAAGTATCAAGAATATCGTTATGTATATGGGTGCATTCGATATAGCTCTTTGATTCAATCCATTCAGTAACCGCAGCAGGCATACCCCCTACAAGATAAAACGACTTCAACTGCTCCACCAACATATTATGTACGGCATCAGGAAGCGGTGATGTGGCTTTGCGCTTGAAATTTACCGTCGTATCTAATCCTTGCGCCAAAAGGAATTCATCAAACGAAAACGGATACATATACAAGGAACGTATGCGTCCTACCCCGAACGAAGGCAATTCCTCAAGCGTAAACTCCAGCAATGAGCCAGCAGCTATTACATGCAGTTCTGGATAATCCTCTTTGAAATAACGAAGAGACATTATTGCCTCTTGGCTAACCTGGATTTCATCGATGAAGAGCAGGGTTTCACCTGCAACAACCGGAATACCGATTGTCGCACTTATTGCCTCACAAGTTCTGTGAACATCAATGTCTTTTGTAAAGAGTTGCTTTATTGATGGTTGGCTCTCCAAGTTTATCTCTACAAAGTACTTAAATTCCTTACCCAACTGCCTTACTGCCGTTGACTTTCCGACCTGTCTTGCGCCTCGAATAAGCAGTGGTTTTCTTCTTGCAGAATCCTTCCATTCCAACAGTTTTGCGTCTATATTTCTCTTATAATATGTCATACTTCTATATTTTGCTGATTATCAACGCAAAGATACTGATTTTATCCAAAAGTCAAGGCATAAAACCGTTAAATTCATCCAAAAGTCAAGGCATAAAATCATTAAATCTATCCAAAAGTCAAGGCTAACGATAAAAAAATCGGTCATTAGAAACTTGGCAAATGCAAATTTCTAATGACCGAAATCTCTTTTATAATCCAATCTTCACGCTTCCTCCCGCCATTATCCACAGACCCGGCTGGCGAACTCCGCCGAGGTCATAATAGCGGTGGTTGGTGATGTTGTCTGCCTTTACATACAGGCTGTATGTGGGGGCGGTCCACTGCAACTTACAGTCTACCTTTGTGTATGGCTCGTAGTGATTCATGCGCTCCTGCCAGCGTACTGCCCATGAAGCGGAGAGGCGACTCCAGATGCGATGGTCGAGCTGGAAGGTGGCTTTGTGGCGCAAATACTCCAAGGCGTAGAGCGAGCGATAGACGGGTTGCTCGGTGGTGTGGCGCTGGTGGATGCGGGCATAGCCAGCCTTTATACGCGTGACGAACGAACCCGGAAGAAGCTCCGTCATGTTGAGCGTGGCGTCAACGGAATAGCCCATATTGTCAAGCTTGCCGATGTTCATGGCATGATACTTACGGCTCTCCTCCGTCTCGTACACCCAGTCGATGATGTCGTTGCCCTTCGAATAGAAGCCGCTTACGACAGCCTCAACGCCGCGGGTGCGGAAGCGGGTGCCAGCCTTGAAGGTGGAGGTGCGCTCGGGACGCAGACCGGTGTCGCCCTGCTGCACGGAATTGCTGGTGTAAAGGTCGGTGTATGTGGGTACGCGGAGCGCCTTGTTCCATGAAGCATAGAACTTCCACATCTCGTTGGGACGATAACTGAGGTCAACGCCGGGATAGAAACGGAAGTCGCCATCCAGACCTGTGTTGCGATTGGCAAGCACACCTGCAGAGAGGGTGAAGCCACCGAGGATGACGTTATGCTCGAGGAAGAGGCTGGTGTTGGTGCGGTCGCCACGATGGTCGTAACGACGGTCCGTGCCATGAATGTCCTTCCATTCGTTCTCGGGGAGCAGGTCGCCGTAAGCCGTACTCAGGATATGCTCCTTGCGGATGTCCATGCCCACAGCTGTCTTGCCGAGGAGCCATGTGGCGTGAGCGTTAAGCGAAGCTCCGTAAACGTCGGTGCGATGATAATTCTCGCCGTTCTTGGCTCCCTCCTTGCCGCGTGTGAGCTGATAGTGGTCGACATCGCGGTGCCAGTAAGCCTGCGGCGTGATGACGAAGCGCTCGTCGCCGAAGGGCTTGATGTCAGCCTGTGCGGAAGTGATGATGCGGCGCGTGGCCTCCCATTGATTATCAAACTTGGCGCTGTAGAACGTGGAAGCGCCATAGTCCTGCGACGAAAGTCCGGCTTGCCAGACGAGGTCAGCGTATCTTGAAGTATAGGAGCCTGTATAATATGCACGGCGACGCTTGAAGTCGCTGTTCTTGGTTCCGCCGTCGCTCTGCGTATAGCCTCCGCTGAGTTTCTGGCTGACGCTGCCTGTGAGCAGGCTTACGCCGAAGTCGCCGCCGAAGGATCCGAACGAACCGCCCTCAGCCGAAAGGCGTACGCACGACTCGCGGTCTGGACGCGTGACGATGTTGATGGCTCCGTTGAAAGCCGACGATCCGAACACACGTGCCGATGCGCCCTCGAGAACCTCGATGCGCTCAATGTCAGAAAGCGAAACAGGGAAGTCGGCTGCGTTATGACCTGTCTGTGGACTTGAGATGTTTACGCCATTCAATAGAATGGTGATCTGGTCGAACGTGCCGCCGTTGATACTGATGTCCGTCTGAACTCCAAAGCCACCGCGCTGACGGACATCCACGCCCGTGGCTAACTTCAAGAGGTCGTTTACACTCGCTGCCTCCGCACGCTGAATGTCGTCGCGTGTGATGACAGAGACGATCTTTGCCGACTGGAGAGCAGTAAGCGGCGCACGCGATCCGGTGACCAGCACCTCATCGAGCTTCACCTCCTCATGTCCCAGAGTGTCGGCAGCTGCAGTCTGATGAACGGGCTTTGTGCTTACGCCGTCTGCCTTGGCGTAGGTCAGTGTTGCCACGCTAAGTGTGCAGATGAGCACCTCTCGTCCGATGCAGCTGAACAGCGCATAGCTACGGCGCGTGAAATGCTTGAAGCGCAGTGCCTGCATGCTGTTGAATCTTTGTCTGTACATAGATTTGATTGATGTGAAATAATTAATAAAAAAACAGCGCTTTCCGAGATGCCATACGGTCCGAAAAGATGACAGTATGTAATGACGGGATGGCGCTTTGAACCTGCAAAGTTATAAAAAAAGCGTTAAATTGACAAAACAATCGCGCTTTTATTCGTTTATCACAACAATCGTAACGAACGCCCATAACAAAAAATGTGAGGCCTCATTACAACCGTAACGAGACCTCACATAAAAAATCTTACTTCTGCTCTGCCTTCTTGCAGCAGCTCGGTTTCTGCTCTGCCTTCTTGCAGCAGCTCGGTTTCTGCTCTGCCTTCTTGCATGCGCTCTGGCAGTTCTGCTTGTCAGCTTTCTTGCTGCAGCCCTGCTTCCGCTCTGCCTTCTTGCATGCGCTCTGGCAGCCCTGCTTATCAGCCTTCTTGCAGCAGCCCTGCTTCTGCTCGGCCTTAACGCACTTCACCTCGCAGTTCTTGTTCTTCTCACACTTTCTCTCGCAGCCTTGCTTCTTGTCTGCCTGCTTGCAGCAGCCCTGCTTCTTATCACACTGCATGACGGCGTTGTCCACAGTGCCTAATGTCTTGACGCTCTGTGCGGATACCGCCATAGCGGTGAGCATCATCACAAGCATTAACAATGTCTTTCTCATAATCTTTTTGCTTTTTGTTTTACTACTTTTCTTATGTCTTTTTTCAGACATGGCAAAGATACAGATAAAATCAGAAAACATCACTCTGATTTAATAGAATAATATTTAATACATGTCAAAATTCCCTTTTTATCCAAAGCTTCATCAGAGGATCGTCAAATACTATTGTCGCGTCATCTATATATATCAAATCCTTCTTGAGCAACGCTTTCTTAACACTCTGAATGTTGGCGGACGACTCCAGACGATATTTCTGAATCACCTCTTTTCTGCTAAAGCCTGATGTTACACCACAAGCCAATGCTTTGAGGAAGTTAAGCTGTAATTCTGTCAACTGTTCCACTTCTCTTTGGAAGAACACCTTGTTCTGCTCCAAGATGTCATCAAGCGCATCATTGATGATTTTATTTGTGACGACGCGGTCTGTCTTGTACCAGACAATCCAAGAAAGATGCTGCACGTATGACGAAAGGTTCTCCGTGAGGTTACATATCTTTTCGGCCTGGTCTTCATTAATGGTCTTACCTGTAACGTGGAACTGATGACAGATGTATTTCGTCCAGTCTTCTGTTGAAATCTTGTTCAGGAATATCATATCCCCGAACTTATAGAACGGCATACTCTTATCGTTGAAAATGTATTCCATCAGATGCTTCTTGCTACCGAACATGCAGTACGTGGTATGTTGCTGATGCTGCCATGCTGTACGAAGTCGTTTTTGGAAGGATGTGCTGTCTGCAAAGTCAGCTATCTGCTGAAACTCATCAAGACACACTACGATGCGCTTGTTTTTCTTCAAAGCGAGTTTTTCGGGTAAGGCAAGAATGCTTTCAACGGTTTCCGGATTTTGGTTCCATTCAAAGGATATGGAGAAATCGTTCAGTGGATCTGACCCGAAAGAGAACTTTGGCGATATGTTGGAGAGAAAGTTCTTAGCCATCTCCACCCACTCGTCTATTTTTGACGAAGTCTGCTTGATAACCTCATTGGCGTAGTTTCTGAAAAAGTCATATTCAGACTTACACTGAAACACATCAATGAAGATAAACTTGACATCGTCAGACGATGTCTCGCTTATAACTTTCTTGACAAGAGAAGTCTTGCCCCATCGACGTGGAGAAATAAGGACAGTGTTGATGCCATGAGTGAGATTGGCAGCAAGACGTTTGCTGTCCTCCACTCGGTCTGTGAAATATGCTCCTTCGGCAGCTTTGCCGAATACAAAAGGGTTTTCCATATTGTTTCTTTGTTGTGTGTGTCAGTGCAAAGATACAAAAAAATAATCATTAGTAACAAGCCTGTTAGTAATAAAGCTGTTACTAATAAATTTGTTACTAATTAGTATATCACTCATTATATACCGTAAAATTAACTTTTAATAAATACTAACGGACAAACAATCTCATTTTTTATTGTTACTTTTGCCAACAAATAAAAACAATAAAAAAACATGAAAATTATGAGGACAATTCTATCACTTGCAGCATGTGCCATAGTGGCGCTCGCTGCATGCGCACAGAGTAAGGAAGGAACAGAATATAACGTAAGCGGACAGTGTAATAACGCCGCAAAGGTGTATATCATCGAAATGGGCAGCAGACAGGCTCAAGCCATCGACAGCGCCACTGTGACGGACGGTAAGTTCAGCATGAAGGGCACGGCGGAAAAGGACGCGTTGCTCGGCATCACAGCCACGAAGAACGACTACAGCGTGTTCTTCAATGACGGCACTCCCGTAACCATCGACATGGCAACAAAGATATTGAAGGGCTCTGACCTTAACACACGCCTCAACGGATATGACCGCGAGCTGGACGCCATCTCCTCACAGACAGCTCCTCTGTATATGCAGTACAGCGAGGCGCAGGAGGCTGGCAAGAGCAAGGAAGAGCTGGAGAAACTCGCTGCCGAACTGACGCCGAAGCTGGAAGCTCTCTCTAACCAGCTCGTGAAGCGCGTAAAGGAGATTGTGAATGAAAACAAGGACAACCTCATCCCCGCCGCTTTCATCAATAACATAGTGTACGACCTGGAATATCCTGAACTGAAGGAGGTGCTCGACCCGAAACGTGCATACGCTTCTCACCCGGCTCTCGCTGGTGCAAGACAGTATCTCACTGCCCTTGCCAAGAAGGCAGGCATCATCGGACAGCCATTCATTGACATCACCGAGAACGACATGGACGGCAATCCGCACAAGCTCTCCGAATATTGCGGTAAGGGCAACTACGTGCTCATCGACTTCTGGGCAAGCTGGTGCGGACCGTGCCGCGCCGAGATGCCGAACGTGAAGGCTGCGTACGACAAGTATAAGAGCAAGGGATTCAACGTAGTGGGACTGTCGTTCGACAACAGCCTGGAGAAATGGAAGAAAGCTGTGGACGACATGCAGCTCGGATGGGTGCACCTCTCTGACCTCCAGGGATGGAAGACTCTCGCTGGACAGACCTACGGCATCAACTCTATCCCTGCCAGCTACCTCGTTGACCCGAGCGGCAAGATCATCGCCGCCGACCTCCGTGGCGAGAAGCTCATGGAGAAGCTGAAAGAAATCTACGGATTCTAATTAGGAATTAGGAGGTACGGCTTCGAGCCGTACCACTTAATCTATATTACACATTAATTGCTTTTAAGGCTGAGTGGTACGGCTCGAAGCCGTACCTCCTATTATTTATATAAAGGAAGGAAGAAAAAAGGACATAAATGGATAACAAGAAAGCTACACTCGAATTAGGAACCAAGCCTGTCGGCAAACTCTTAGTGCAATATGCCCTACCAGCCATCATAGCGATGACGGCATCGTCGCTCTACAACATGATAGACAGCATATTCATCGGACAGGGTTGCGGACCTCTGGCCATCAGCGGACTGGCCATAACATTCCCGTTCCAGAACCTTGCGGCTGCCTTCGGAGCCGGCGTAGGAGTCGGAGCCGCGACGTGCATCTCCGTAAAACTGGGACAGAAAGACTATGCCACGGCACAACGAATCTTCGGCATCAACATCACGCTGAACCTTCTGGTGGGCATCGTCTTCAGCATCATCACGCTTTCTTTCCTCAATCCTATCCTCCTCTTCTTCGGAGCCAGCAAGGACACGCTGCCTTACGCACGCGAATACATGGAGGTGATACTCGCCGGAAACGTCATCCAGCAGATGTTCTTCGGACTGAACGCTGTGCTGCGTGCTGCCAGCAAGCCAAAGCACGCCATGGGAGCGTCCATGCTCTCCGTGCTCCTCAACGTCATCCTCGCCCCAATCTTCATCTGGCCCTTGGGCATGGGCATCCGTGGAGCCGCTTGGGCTACGGTGATATCGCAGTCGGTGGCGCTGGCTTGGCAATGCCGACTCTTCAGCAACAAGAATGAGATAATGCACTTCCGACGTGGCATCTACCGTCCGGAGTCACAAATCGTAAAGAACATCTTCGCCATTGGCATGTCGCCTTTCGCCATGAACGTGTGCGCCTGCATCGTCGTGATATTCATCAACACCGGACTGCAGAAGTACGGCGGCGACATGGCAGTGGGCGCTTACGGCATCGCCAACAAGATGGCTTTCATATTCATCATGATAAACATGGGCGTCAATCAGGGAATGTTCCCCATCACGGGATACAACTACGGTGCACGCCGATACGACCGTCTGCTCCGACTGCTCAAGTACGGACTGTGCACAGGATTCAGCATCACCACGTTCGGCTTTATCCTCGTCCACCTGTTCCCTTACCAGTGCGCACGCCTCTTCACCACCGATGCCACACTCATCAGCATATCCATCAGAGCCATACAGATAAACATGCTCGCCTTCCCGCTCGTAGGCATTCAGATGATAACGACGGGCTTCTTCCAAGGTATCGGCAAGGCGAAGATAAGCATGCTGCTCTCGCTCTCCAGACAGATGCTATTCCTGCTGCCTCTGCTCATCGTCCTGCCACGCTTCGTAGGACTGGACGGCATCTGGATTTCGCTGCCTATTGCCGACACCACAGCGTCTATACTCGCCACTATAATCCTGATACGGTATGTGCGCAAGTTCCGCACGATGGCAAGCGCGAAGGCATAGCCCCACAATAAGAAGAAACTATAACAAGAAACACCACATAATATGCAAAACGACAATATCATTATATGCATCGGACGACAGCTCGGCAGCGGCGGACACGTCGTGGCAAAGAAGATAGCGGAGGTGTTCGGATGCAAGCTCTACGACAAGGAGATACTCAACCTTGCGGCACGCGAAAGCGGATTCTGCGAGGAATGCTTCGAGAAGAACGACGAGAAGAAGGGCTTTCTGGACCTCATGTTCCATGTGCACGTGCCGTTTATCTCGGACAATGCCTTCTACGATAACGAGATGTCGCAGGAGAATCTTTTCCGCATTCAGAGCGACGCCATCCGCAAGGCGGCTGAGGAAGGACCGTGCGTCTTCGTGGGACGATGCGCTGAATATGTGCTCCGCGAACACAAGAACCTTGTCAGCATCTTCATCACGGCGGACATCGATGAGCGCATAGCGCAGATACGCCAGCGCCATGACTGTACGGAAGAGGAGGCACGAAAGATAATAGAGAATCAGGAGAAGGGACGCTCGTCATACTATAACTACTATACGGGCAAGACATGGGGAAAGAGCGAAAGCTATGACCTCTGCATCAACTCGTCAAGACTGGGAATGGAGGGCACTGCAGAACTTGCCGTCAGCTTCATAAGGAAAGCTCTGGAAAGGAAGGCTGCGGAATGAAGACCATCGGCATTATCAGCGACACCCACTCTTTCTGGGACGACAAGTATCTGACTTACTTCGAGCCATGCGACGAGATATGGCACGCCGGCGACATCTGCTCCCCATTCCTTGCGGAGCGCCTCGCCGAGTTCAGACCTCTGCGTGCCGTCTGCGGCAACTGCGACGGCGGCGACCTCCGTATGATGTATCCGGAAGTGCTGCGCTTCAAGTGTGAGGACGTGGACGTTCTGATGAAGCACATCGGAGGTTATCCCGGTAAGTACGACGCAAGCATCAGAAAACAGATTTACGAACGTCCGCCCAAACTCTTCATAAGCGGACATTCACATATTCTGAAGATAATGAACGACAAGGAGCTCGGACTCCTTCACATCAATCCCGGAGCGGCAGGACTGCAGGGATGGCAGAAAGAACGTACCATCGTAAGACTGACCATCGACGGCGACAAATTCAAGGACTGCGAAGTGATAACACTCGCCGATCCGCGCAAAAACAAATAATAGAAAAACACTTTTAACACGCTAAAGAGCTATAAAGACATTATGAAAATCGGATTGTTTATTCCATGTTACGTCGATGCCTTGTATCCGGAAGTGGGAGTGGCTACCTACAAACTCCTGACAAGCCTCGGACTCGACGTAACCTACCCTCTCAAGCAGACTTGCTGCGGACAGCCAATGGCAAACGCCGGCTTTGAGAAGATGGCTACGGACATCTCACGCCACTTCGACGATCTCTTCAAAGAGTTCGACTATGTGGTGGCGCCGTCGGCATCGTGCGCAGCCTTTGTCAAGCTTTATCATCCACGACTTGCCAAAGGTAATCACGAATGCCTCACGTCTAAGAAGATTATGGACGTGGTGGAGTTTCTGCATGACGTCGTGAAACCGACAAGCCTCAAGGCTCACTTCCCGCACATCGTCAGCGTACACAACTCGTGTCACGGCGTGCGCGAACTGGGACTGTCGTCGCCGTCAGAAAGACAGGTGCCGCAGTTCAACAAGATTATCGACCTCCTCCAACTCGTTGACGGCATCACCATCCGTGAGCCGGAGCGTAAAGACGAGTGCTGCGGCTTCGGAGGAATGTTCTCCGTGGAGGAGCCGGACGTGTCGAAGCGCATGGGAGAGGACAAGATTGAACGTCACATGGCTACGGGGGCGGAATACATCACCGGTCCCGACTCGTCATGCCTTATGCACATGCAGGGCATTGCAAAGAAGGAGAACAAGCCTATTAAGTTCATACACGTGGTAGAGATATTAGCAGCAGGACTATGAGCACACTACATTCCGAAGCGGCACGACGCTTCAACGATAACAGAGAAAAGACCTCTTGGCACGACGCCACCTTCTGGTCATTAAGACAAAAACGCGACAACACGGCGTCAGGGTTGCCTGAATGGGAGGAGCTGCGCGAACATGCCAGCCAGATAAAGCAGCACACCATAACACACTTGGCTGACTATCTGGAGGAGTTCAGCACGCAGCTGGAGAGCCGCGGCGTCATTGTGCATTGGGCTAAGGACGCAGCCGACTTCAATAACATCGTGCTCGACATACTGCAGAGTCACGGCGTAAAGAAGATGGTTAAGAGCAAATCGATGCTTACCGAGGAGTGCGCCATGAACCCGTTCCTTGAGAGTCATGGCATCGACGTCGTGGAGACCGACCTTGGCGAACGCATCCTACAACTGCTCCATCAGAAGCCGAGCCACATCGTCATGCCTGCCATACACCTCAAGAGAGAAGAGGTGGGAGAGATGTTCGAGGAGAAGGGCATAAGCAAGGAGAAAGGCAATTATGACCCGACCTATCTGACAAGATGCGCACGCGAGCATCTGCGCAACCAGTTTATGGAAGCAGGAGCAGGAATGACGGGATGTAACTTCGGTGTGGCAAAGACCGGCGACATCGTAGTTTGCACCAATGAGGGCAACGCCGATATGTCAACGTCAATGCCTAAGCTGCATCTCGTGGCAATGGGAATAGAGAAGATTGTGCCCGACTATAAGTCGCTCGCCGTATTCCAGCGTCTGCTCTGCCGTTCTGCTACGGGACAGCCCACAACGGCTTACACCTCACACTTCCGTCAGGCAAGGCAGGGAGCGGAGATGCACGTCATCCTCGTGGACAACGGACGAAGCGACATCCTTGCCAACGACGAGCATTGGGAGACGCTGAAGTGCATTCGCTGCGGAGCCTGCATGAACACATGCCCTGTATATCGCCGCTCGGGAGGCTACTCATACACTTACTTCATCCCCGGTCCCATCGGCATCAATCTCGGCATGCTGCACGATGCGCCACGCTATACCGACAACGTCAGCGCTTGCACGCTCTGCCTGTCGTGCGACAATGTATGCCCGGCTAAGGTCAATCCAGGTTCGCAGGTTTATCTGTGGAGGCAGAAGCTCGACTCGCTGCACAAGGCGAACACGATGAAGAAATGCATGTCTAAGGGAATGGAAGAACTCTTCAATCACCCCCTACTCTATTCTTCAGCCTTGCGTATGGCTCCTCTTGCCAATATCATACCGGACAGCCTGACGCACATCCGCTCACTCAATCCTTGGGGCGTGGGACACACAATGCCGAAATTTGCAAAGGAGTCGTTCCAGACTATGTGGAAGAAAGGAAAACTGAACCATAACGAACAGAAAGAACAATGACATACAAAGACGAACTATTGGAGAAGTTGCGACGCAACACACACGAACAATATCCGATGCCTGACACACCTATAGACGGCATATCGTATGACGACACGGTAAAGCAGTTTGTGGATATTAGCATGTCGGTGGGCAGCAAGGTGGTGATGGCTAAGCCGGGCGAAAAGCTCGACGACATCGTAAGAAGCGCCTATCCGGAAGCAAAGACCATAGCCTCAAACATAGCCGAACTGACCATCGCCACCATCAATCCCGACACCGTGGCAGAGGCGCAGGACCTCAACGGCACCGATGTAGGCGTGGTGTACGGACAGATTGGAGTGGCGGAGAACGGTTGCGTATGGATTCCGCAGGACATGAAGGAGAAAGCCGTATGCTTCATCAGCGAGTATCTGGTCATCGTCCTCCCGAAGAGCGGCATCGTGAACAACATGCACGAGGCATACGACCGCATCTGCATGCCTAAGACCGGACTCGGCACATTCATCTCAGGACCGTCAAAGACAGCCGACATCGAGCAGGCGCTGGTAATGGGAGCGCAGGCTGCACGAGGCGTGACAGTGGTCATCAGAGAGGATTAAGACGGATAAGCGAAAAGAACATACAAAAAGAGAGGAGAGGTTAAAGAAGTTGTTAAGCTTCTTTAGCCTCTCCTCTCTTATATAATAATATGTGTTTGAACTTTCGCAAGTTCAGAGAATATGCGTGATTACTTCACTACGATTTCGTCCGTGAACAGCCAGCCACCGTCCATTGTGGTCTTGCCCTGTACGCGGACATAACGTGCGTTCTTCGATCCCTTCCATGAAAGGGTACGGAAGCCAGACTGGATGTCGTGGTCCACCTTGCTGCTGGTGGTATATACCTCAGTGAATGTCTTGCCGTCGTCGCTGACAGACACCTTGAACTCCTCTGGGAAGAACACCCAAGCGCCATAGCTCTGCATGAAGTCAGCCGAAACAGAAGATATCTTTGTCTTTGCTCCGAGGTCGAGAGTGACGTCAAGGCAATAGTCCTTGCCGATGAATCCCTGCCACTTCTTGTCGCCATAGGTCCATCCGCCACGTACACCGTCAACAAGAGTCTGGTCGCCGGCAGCAGGATACTTGGGAGAATACTTCTTATTGAATATCACCTTACAGCCACGTGCCTTGTGAGCTGTAGGCTTGAGCGACTCAGGACGCTCTCCCTTCTCATGCTTCAGGTCGAACGTGTTGACGCCAGCCTTGCGCAACACCTCAATCTGCTGCAGCGCACGCTGCTTAAACTCAGGATAATCCTTCTTCTTCGTTCCGTTCCATCCAATCTCGGCAATGGCAAGAGCGCGCGGATAAAGCATATACTCTACGTGTTCCGGAGTCGGGATATATTCTGTCCACAGATTAGCCTGCACACCTGTTATCATGTTTCGCTCAGCCTCCGGCAAGTCCTCACCTGGCACATAGCCATACACTTTCTCAAGAGGCAGATAGCCTCCGATGGCCTCCGGCTGTGTGTTTGGAGCGTCCTGATAGCTGTCAAGGTAGCAGTAAGCACCCGGAGAGAGAACCACGTCGTAACCGTGCTCGATGGCTTCATGCGCCTTCTCTGTTCCTCGCCATACCATAACGGTGGTGTTCTTGGCAAGGTTGCCGGCGATCACCTCGTCCCAACCCACCAGCTGTCTGCCGTGCTCGTTGAGGAAACGTCCGAAATGGGCAATCAGACTGGCCTGCAGACCTTCCTTGTCTGTGCCAAGTTCCTTCATCTTGCGCTGGCAGAGCGGACACGTAGGCCATGACGCCTTGTCAGCCTCATCGCCACCTACATGGATATACTTGGACGGGAAGATGTCCATCACTTCCTTCAGAACATTCTCAAGGAAGTCGTATGTTGCCACACTACCCGCACAAAAGTCCATCTGCTTGTAAGGCTCGTGTGTGCAAGATAGTTCGGGATAAGCCGTCATCACCTCAGCCGAGTGACCCGGCATCTCTATCTCAGGCACGATGGTTATGCCGCGCTCAGCAGCGTAAGCCACGAGGTCGCGTAATTGGTCCTGAGTGTAATAGCCGCCGTAAGCGCCTTCCGAACCTTCTTCGATGTAGCGTGCGCCGTTCTTCGACCATTCCTTCCATGTGCGCTCAGGACGCCATGCCGCCAACTTGGTGAGCCAAGGATAGCGCTTTATCTCGATGCGCCATCCGGCAGCGTCGGTGAGATGGATATGGAGGCGGTTGAACTTATACTTCGACATTACGTCCACCTGCTTCTTGATGAACTCAATCGGCTGGAAATGACGCGACACATCGAGCATCAGCGAGCGCCACTTATATGCCGGAGCGTCGTCAACGTCGCAGCAAATGATGCCACCCTTCGTGGTAAGCTGACCTATGGTCTGCCAAGCATAGCGGAATCCGTCAGCAGTGGCGGCACTTACAAGGAGTGTGTCGGAAGTGATATGCAGGCGGTAAGCCTCAGGCGATGAAGGATTCGCCATACGTGCGAAGCGCACCACACGGCGACCATCATTCTTGGCTGCCTTCAGCCAAGGCTTTGAGTAGATGTTCTCCGCAACGTCACCGGCAAGGTTCTCCACCTTTACATTGCCCGGTGCCGACGGGAAGAAGCCCTTTGCCTTCACAAACGACTGCGGCTTGGGAAGCAATGACTGGGCATTGGACGTGAGGGCCATCATAGAACATGTGGCCAAGAAAAACAATTTTACGAATTTGTTTGTCATAGAATGGTTTTTATAAAAAACGTGGTAAATCGTAATGTAAGACGTAATCAAGTAGTCTGCGAATACATCAGTATTCATTGCAAAATTAGTAAAAAAAAGTGAGCTATCGGCGTTTAGCGGTCTCTAATTTGTTTTCTTTTACACTATATAAACGCAAGAAAAAGCAGAATACTACAAAAGCTGAAAAAAAAATGACATTCAGCCTTTATAAAATAAATCCTTACAACGCTACCGCCTCATCATCAGTACCATCCTTAACGTCTTCATATCCACCATGCAAATATCGTACAAAGAGTAAAAACATGTTACAAAATAAAAATCAATTCTAGAGAATCAAAAAGCTGTTTTTATGGTGTTTTGCTGTGCAAACAGCACCCAAGCTTAACAATAGCGCCACTTTTACAGTCCAATAGTGCCACTATTAGAGTGTAAAAGTGGCGCTATTGCATGATAAAAGTGGCACTATTGCAGTGTAAAAGTGGCGCTATTGCAGCGAAAAACGGCTCTTTTGCGAATCTGATTTCATAATATTTCTTCAGAAAACCGCATAACACACTGTGTATAAGTACATTGTCTCCAAACGCTCAAAACTCAAGAATTTCGCACCAAAGATTTTGTTGTGCGCTGAACGAAGAGTATTGAGCATCAGAAATGCAAATATTGTATTCGGCAGAACTACTGAAGAGTGCGAAAACAACCTTTCCCCCGTAGAGATTCACTTCTTGGAGAACTTTGAACGTGAGCAGAAGAGATTGATTGGGGGAGAAATGAAGAAATAAGTTATGATGAAAGTAGGAGGTAAATACCTGCAATTAGTATTTACCTTCTACCCGATATTCCATATTCCTGTTTACTTTACATGAATTTTCAATGTTGTTCCTTTCACCTTCACGATGTAGACACCTGAAGCGTTCAGTTATATATTGTGTTCTGTGCCGCGATATACAGTAGATCCGGCATAGTCAGAAATCTTGATGATGTCATTATCTGCAAGACCCTCAACCTTCAGACAACGGTTTTCTACTGTCAGTTTTATAGTATATTCTATTTTTGTAGGCTTTGCCAATATTACTGAAACTTCTTTTGGCAGCGAAATTGAGTCTGTCGGATATAGTGGATAGATGCCCTTTGCACCATTCCACGCCGCCTTTTGCTCATATTTCTCAATTGACTCTTTTGGAACATAAAGTCTCGTAGTTTTAACTACATTTGTGTAACAAATTGGTGGCTCTACAGCAAAACATAACATGCTTGTCAAGCTACTGCAAGAGATGTATCTATTATTAGTTGATTATCAGTATTATACGTTCTAAACGGTAGAAAAGTGACTGTGTGGATTCTATATAGATACGAAATGGCTAAAATTTAACGTATTTAACTTTCGATCACATTGTATTCTCATTTTTGGACATTAGCGTAAGAACCTTTCTCTCGCAAAAATATAAGACAGGTGACATCTGTCAAGGATTGCAGCAATAGCAATACTTCCGATTATGCTAACGGCAATAGTGAAGACCGTATGTACCCCCCAGAATTATCAAAATTGAATAGTGGCAATGCTAACTTGCCTCCCATTGTGAATATTGGATGAAAAAGGTATATAGGAAGTGTGTTTCTTCCAATATATCCTATAATTCCCAAGACCTTCTTGTTTTTGATACTCTGTATGAGTTTCGGAACGAAAGAAAGGAATGACAATGCTAATATTGTAACCGCTAAAAAGTTCCAATTTTTATAGTTTGGGAAACTTGCTATTGCTATGAAAGGCAGAATACTCCACAACGATGGTTTTATAATTTCATCAAGACGTTTTTCAGACAGACGCAAACAGACACCAGTGAAATAAAAAGCTGCATTCGTAGAATTAAGAACTGGAGTGTATTGTGAGACTAACATAAGAAATGTGGCAAATAAGCACAATTTGCCCATTATGCTCCATTTGCCAACCAAATTGAATGTCAAATAATATATTACCCCGCATATAGCCATTGTGTACAAGAACCAATATGGACCAATAGAGGTGACAAATATCGTATTAAGAATTATAGGTATTGTAAATTCGTTTACCCCATCTCTTACTGGTAGTAATGTTGATACAAAAGCATAACCGGTAACCATTATTATATAAGGAATGAGAATCTTCATGGTGTAAGACGCAAATTCCTTATACGTTTTTCTGATGTTTACCAAATAGCCTGTAATCAACAAAAACGCTTGCATGAAAAAGAAGTTTATAAAGTTTTTTACGTCAGGGTATAGTGTACTGAAATTCACGATGTGTATCATCACGACCATGCATATAAGTACACATCTTTGATAATCTATATTGTTGTATTTCATCTTTCTTAGAGGGTATGATGATATATATATTTCAGGTTTTATTTATTAATTATCTTACCACAACGCAATCTTGCCTGCAATACCCAAATCAAGAGTGGCTGTTGCGATACCCAAAGCTTGGAATACACGACTCATTGTTGGCAATGTGATAACACTTGTACCTTTCTCCAACTTTGAAATTTGAGCACGCTGCACACCGATACGTTCACCAAGTTGTTCTTGCGTGAGGTTTTGTGCCAATCGAGCCTTGCGTATGGCTTCGCCTACAATATAGGCATTCACATCTTCTTTGAGTTTAGTTTCCATTGCTTCACGCTCTGGTGTACCTCTTTTACCCCAAAGTTTATCTTTCATATTGTCTGCTGGTATCAATTTCATCTGTGCCATAATGCTATTTATTTTTATTGTTAAAATACTCTTTTCTTATTTCTTCTGCTTTGGTAATTTCCTTTAGTGGTGTCTTCTGAGTTTTCTTGACTATGCCATGTGTGGCAATTCTGTCAACACCACTTTTAGCTTGTTGATGCCCATTTTGTTTTGAATTATGGTACAAAGATAACGATTTGTTTCCAAACGACGATACAAGATTCGGTTTTTCATCAAATCAGATCTTATTTTTAACACTCTCACGACTTGATATTATCAAAAATAAAAGGAATTATGGGCAAATCTCGCTTTCCATTATTCCTTTCCATAATATTCGCATATAGATGCAAGGCAAGCCACCCCACATTGCATTGAATCTTTTTGCTTTATAAAGGGGAAGCGTTTCTTTTTATTTGCTTATCTGTGGTGTATTAAACTTACCTAAACCGGTATTGTCTTTACTTGATTCTATAAGTATCTTGCCATCGTGCCTTCTTGATTTTCCTACGGAGAATGTATATGTGGCAGTCAAGCGTGCCATATGCTGAAGTGGTTTCCAATCCTTGTTCTCATTATACCTAAGAATAGGTAAATTCGAAACAGTATAGTTGTTGTGTCCTGAATAATTGTATTTTGCACCTACTGACCAATTACCTATTTTATATTGTATCGTTCCAGCATATTGAAGGCTGCCACGTGACAAAAGGTCGCCGTCGTATACTTTTGTTGGTGAATTAACACTGAAGATCAAAGACAAGTTTTCAAATGATGCTGTAATATTGCCACCTATACGCCAATAATCAAAGTTGATATTTTGCGATGGAGTTTCAAGTCGTGAGATATAGTATTCAACATAGGGTGATAATTCTAACCATTTAAATGGATACCAACTCCCATAAAGGTCAAATCTCCATTCGAAATCACCTCCTATATTTTGAGGTCTGAAATAAATATTATCGCTTTCTTTTAGTATTGTGGTAGCTATCTTATTGTTAGCATATGATGGCTGTACCATGAAGACTATCTGATTTTTATTATTGGGTGAGAAATATGCAAACGACAATTTCCCCGATGTAATCCAATAATCTTTCAATTTTGGATTGCCAGCAGATATCAGCCAAGGGTCTAAATAGGTCTCACTCTCAGTGATTTCATTTAACGAAGGAGATATATTACGCATTGTCAACGTCAACTGCACAGTTGTTCCTTTCATTTTACCCTTTCCCCACCAATCTGAATAAAGTCTTATGTAAGGAAGAACAGAGTTTTGCGATATACCCGAGGATGTCTGCTTAAATATATTCAATCCAACAGCCGGAACAAACGATATTGTATTCCATGTCCAGGAACCACCCGTATTAAGGAACTCATTGTGAGAATATGGTTTGTATTTGTTATTGAATGAAGTCTGATTAAGTTGCTTATATTCATATCTTGAACCAACACTCAATGAGCCACCCCAAAGCGGAGAGGCATAGACAGCGTTTGTAATAAATGAATACGAATCATTATCCACTCTTGAGTGTAAATTGTAGTCATAGTCATTGTTTCCTGTATTCTCCGAGAGCATAGATTGCTTCGAATCCGAATAACTATTTCCAAATGTATTGACAACATTTATGGCAAACAGACGGCCTTTCTTTAATAAATAGCGATAGTATAAATCTACAGCCACCGTATTGGAACGACTCTTCAAAAGGCTTGTACCTTCACCATTATATTGGGTGTCATCTGTCGAAATAAGGCCCGCCCTTTTTTCTTCATCTTGTAAGGGTTCAATGATAGTATATACCTTAGCATTAAACAGATGATTACCCTGATATCTTTGGTACGATGCACTGATGTTATGATATTGACCTTTATAGCGACTTGTACCCCTATATTGAGAATGTAGTTGCGGACTATAAGTGTATTCAGCAAGATTATCAATATTGCCTATGTTTCTGTAATCAATCAGATAATCCAGTTTTACTTGGTTCAGAGAATCCGCATACGTCAAGTCAATCTGGTTTGTTCCAAATTCTGTGTTTACAGCATTAGAAGTGTTGAAATAACCGGCATAAGATCTATCGTGCCTCTTCTTCACAACAATGTTGACTACAGGCCCTGCAGTCAGACTCATGTATTGAGGAGGAGCAATAGAATAAAACTCTACGTTCTTTATGTCCTCACCCTTATATCCACGTAAGTCATATGCCGTTGATGGAACGCCATTTATAAGGATAAATACATTTTGTCTGTCCCAAGAAACCAATTTTGTTTCATTTATTGCTGTTTGGAACAATTCTAAGGAAGAAACTGCATCTAAAGCATTTGTACCAAACTTTTTATTGTCGTTTGATAAATATAGTACATCGTGATCACCCTTATGAATAATCCTTTCTGCTTTAACCACAACTTCACTTAGTCTAAAAGATTTGATAGTATCTAATGATTCTTGAGCATTACCATTCAAAACAAGAAACAAGAGACTAATTATTGCTAGAACCTTTTTCATAATTTTTTTATCCGAGTTGATGTTGCAAGTAGTCTAATAAACTAACCTCAAACAGAGCGTTAGTAAACGCCTTTATATGTATTGGACTATTTTCCCACCCATAGCCCGCTGCATGTTACTTACATTCAGCTCGGCGTAGGCGTTTCTCTTGTGGTCTTAGAAGAGCACGTCTCCTATAACGACAGTCAGAGTGCTTATAATCCGGCCACAAATATGATAAAAAAATCCAAAATAAAGAAAGAATCGGCAAGAAAATTGCCATAAGTGACAGATTTTAGTGGATTTCTTGTTTTGCTACAGTTATTTCGTAAGCGTATCCGCGATGCAGCCTTGTCCATATTTTTTTATCTCTTTACCTTTGCTGCGTGAATAAAAAATCTAATATGATACCAGCAAAACGATATGAAAGCGAATGGAATGCTTTTTGAAAGAGTTGCCACGTAATCCAACTGTCACTTTATCCTCTGTTCAAAATAAATGGCATACTAACCGCAAAGGAATGCGACGCTGGATGAGTAACAACGGACTATCTGTAAAAGAAGCCAAGAAGCGTATACGTGGGTGTAATCAATATGTGACAGAAAACCCAATACCACCTATACCCGAAGTTGCGGATAGTCTGTTCCTACCAATGGAATGAACCTGGGGATAAACGGCCTCTATAAGTTAGTGTCGCATGAGATGGATCTGCCTCCGCTAAGCGGGGCTGTGTTCATCTTCTTCATCAAGAACCGGCAGCAGGTAAAGCTCCTGCGTTGGGATACGGACGGTTTCACATTGTATCACGCTACGAACTCATCCCCATGCGCTTCATCAAGAAGATATACCATGTAGGGACGATTTCGATGCCAAGGTTATCGTACGCCTTATCAACTTCCTTTACCACAAGAACCACAAGTCTCCCGAAAACCGCATAACACACTGTGTATGAGCATATTGTCTCCAAATGCTCAAAACTCAAGAATTTCGCACCAAAGATTTTGTTGTGCGCTCAGCTCATAGTATTGAGCATTAGAGATGCAAATATTGTATTCGGCAGAACTACTGAAGAGTGCGAAAACATGTTTAACTCCAAGTCCTAATGATTTTGGTTTATACATATTTTTAACAGTCTGATTGTCAACTATATACATAGTAGAAATATATAAGGTTCTAACCCCTCGCAAAACGTCCATTAACAAAAATTTATAATTTAAGCTACAACGAACACATCTCCATTAGTATTATCAACTCTATATTGATTCGTGCAAATAAATGTAGGATTACGACGGTTATTCGTGCGAAAGATTGGAGGGAAAAAAGTCAGAGCCTCTTTCAATTTAAAACTTAGACAGGTGTGAAGCAGATAAAAGCCATAAGTTTTTAGTTTTGTGCTCACTTTTTCAAGTCGGCTCGTTACTAAAGTTTCGCAAGTGAATATCTACAAGCTTTAACTTTATTTAGGAATAAAAAAGGCTCTAAAATTTGTGTAACTCACAGAAAACGAGTATCTTTATAATCGTCAAAGAATAAAGACGTCATTTAATTTTCTAAATTTTAGGAGGAACGATTATGACTAAAACAAGAGAAATCTACCGTTGCACGGTTTGTGGCAACGTGGTAGAGGTAGTGAATCCTGGAGCCATGCTCAGCTGCTGCGGTCAGCCCATGAAACTGATGAAGGAGAACACCACGGATGCGGCAAAAGAGAAGCATGTGCCCGTTATAGAACCGATCGAGGGCGGCTATCGTGTAAAGGTTGGAAGCGTAGAGCATCCGATGCTCCCAGAGCATTATATCCAATGGATAGAGTTGCTCACTCCTACCGATGTACTTCGCCATGAGCTACAGCCAGGCGAGAAGCCAGAGGTAATCTTCCTAACAGATGCCAAAGAGGTATCGGCTCGCGAGTATTGCAACCTGCATGGGTTGTGGAAAGGAGATGCCAACACATCACCTCACGATGAACACCATTGATCTTGGCTATGTAATTCCCGCTATTAGGGTTTACTCGGGACTTGCACCCGTTAGACAATGCTCATGCCGAGCGTACTAAAAAAAGGTCTTCAAAGTCGTTTGACTCTGAAGACCTCAAGTAAAAGAAGGCAGCCACCTACTCTCCCGCATTGCATTGCAGTACCATCGGCGCAAACGGGTTTAACTTCTCTGTTCGGAATGGGAAGAGGTGGGACACCGCCGCAATAACCGCCTAAAATAGGGTTAGACACGTTGATTAAGCAAAACTATTGTTAAGTTGTACAACAACTGAAAGCACGACTACTCGTGAAGAAAGTCTCGGGCAATTAGTACTGCTCGGCTTTGACGTCACCGTCTTTACACCTGCAGCCTATCTACGTCGTCGTCTACAACGACCCTCAATGGAGTTCTCATCTTGCGGATGGCTTCGCACTTAGATGCTTTCAGCGCTTATCCTAACCAGACTCGGATACCCAGC
>NZ_NOVE01000051.1 GCF_002265625.1 Prevotella sp. 885 | reverse complement strand
GACAAGAAGACATGAAGAACATGTTTTTTTGACAAGAAGACATGAAGCCATGTTTTTTGACAAGAAGACATGAAGCCATGTTTTTTGACAAGAAGACATGAAGTCATGGTTTTTTGACAAGTAGACATGAAGTCATGGTTTTTTTGACAAGAAGACATGAAGAACATGTTTTTAGGTAAGAAGACATGTGGAGACTTGCACAACAGAAAAAGGGTAATCGTAGGAGGCTATAGCGTCTCGCCGTAGCCACGCACCCACGGACGCAAGCAAATGAAGTAATAGTTGATTGAGCGTTATGCTATGGTAGCCACACAGCCACGAAAGGAAGCAGATTGAGTATGAGCTGCGGGTTCCGCGGAGCGGGACCTATATCATGAAACCCACTGCAAGCTGCGAAGCAGCGCAGCTGTGGGTACAATATGATACCCACACCCCTATCGTTCCCCGAAGGGGGACTGACGCATACCGTATGATGTTGAGGATTATAGTCGGTCCCGCTTTGCGGAACCAAGAGAGGGTGAGGTAATGCCTATCCCACAGCTGCGCTCCTTCGGAGCTTGCAGTGGGTTTCAGAAAGATACGTGTCCCCTCGGGACACGGCGCAGACTGGCTGTTCTGCTATGGTAGGCTGCGGGGCTACGGCGAGACGCCATAGCCTCCTAGGTTTGCACTGGCTGCTATAGTGGCATCTGTGGGAGAATATCTTCTCAAGCTGCATCCGTGAAAATCTGTGGCATCTGTGGGAGAACATTCTCTCAAGCTGCATCCGAGATATCCATGTTAATCACAGGGTGCGAAGGAGTCTCCCACAGATTACGCGGATCTACACGGATGTGGGTGCGAAGGATGTTGAAAAATCTGTGGGATAATCGGCATTTTGGGGAGAAATTATTCGGGGCGTGTTTTTATCAGAATCGGTGCGGCGGTCTGCCTCCCATTCCCGGGCGCATGCCAGAGGGCGGCGGGCCCATTCTGTCCGGTCTGCCGGGTCCTCGCTGTCCTTGACCTCTCATGCCACTTCTTGCCTGCTTGCCGCCGAAGAGGTTTAGGCGGTAGATGACGTGGAGCATGGCGTAGCTGTTGATGGAGTTGTACTGGATGTCACTGCGACTCATTGCCGATACCGTTCTGGAGAAGTTGGTCTGGTTGTGGAGGATGTCGTAGAGCTGGAGCGAGACAGTCAGGGCGTTGCCCTTCAGGAAGCCCTGCGAGAGCTGCGCGTTCCATATCAACTCGTTCGTGTTCATCGACTTGTCAGCATAGCCACGCCTTGAGTTCTCACGGATGTCCGTAGAAAGACTCGTTCCCCATGGGGCGGTGATGTTGATGGTGGTGCCGTAAGCGAACTGCCATGTGTCGAGATTGCTCTGCGTCTGGAGATTGTTACGGGCGTGCATATAGTCGAGCGATCCGTTCAGCTCCACCTCCAGCCATGAGTTGCGATAACCCACGCCCAACTGCTCGCCCACGCTTGTAGAGCGGGTGATGTTGCGCTGCGAGTCGGCGTTGCGACCTACGCTGACATAACCCACACGGTTCTGATAGTCAAGATTGGTGAACGTGTTGATGTTCCAGTAGCCAGCCGTGTCGATAGCCATGTTGAAGACCAGCATACCCGACGCATTCCAGTTGCCGTTGATGTTCTCCGGTCGTGTGGTCCTGCCACCCATCTGCTCGTCGTACGACACACGGTAGCCGATGCTGTTGCGTGTGTTCTGATAGTTAAGACTCGTCATTATCGCCATCTGGTGCTTCTCAATGTAGTTGTTGTATTCCGCACGGAGGCTGTTCGTGAACGACGGCTTCAGACCCGGATTACCCTTCGTGACGTTCAGCGGATCGCTGTCGTCCGTGATGTCGAGAAGGTCTGTCATGGAAGGTTGCGACGTCGTGCCGCGATAGTTGACGCGCAGCTGGCTCACGTTCGAGAAACGATAGCGGAAGTCGAGCGTCGGCGTGACGTTCGTGACGGTGCGTGTGGTGTCGGTGAATACGCCCTGATAGTCCTGCTTGAACTTCGACATCTGCGGCTGCACCTTCACACCCACGTTCAACTGATATTTCTCTCTGATGACGCGCAGCATGAGGTCGATGTCGTGCGTGTAGTTATGGTATTCAGAGTAACGACTCAGCGCACGGTCCTCGTATTCCTCATACGGACGGTCCAGTCGGTTGAGATAGTCGTCCCATCCGCGGTAATGCGGTGCCAAGCCAGAGAAGAAGTCGTCGCCGAGGTTGGAGAAGTCGTACGTGGCACGGTCACTCTTGCTGTAGGCATACTTGAACTGATAACTCAGCTGCAGGAAGGCGGCACGCCAGAGCGGTTCGCTGTACGTGGTCTGCACGGCGTAGCTATACTGCTTTGTGGGCGTGACGTTAAATCGGTTGGTCTGGTACGTCGAGTCGTTGCCGAAGCGGTCCTTCTGCTGATAGAGGCGCACGTTGTTGGTGGAGAGCGCCTTGCTGTCCGTATCGGAATAGCTGAAGTCGCCACGCAGCGTGACGTTGCGTCCGCGCGAACCCAACTTCCTGTTGAGCTGGAGCATGGCACCCACATTCTTCGCATCGCTGTGGCTGATCTGTCCCGTTCGTGACGTGTTGACCATCTTGCCCTGCTCCGCCATCTGACTGATAGCAGCGTCAGAGAGCGGGCTGTCAGAGTAATTGTATGGGTCGTCGTTATACTGAGCCGACGCGGACGTGCTCTTGCCGTCGCTCTTCGTCAGACCGAACGATGGACGGAAGAGGATGTTGGTGAGCGTGTCAGGTCGCCATTCCAGTCGCATCTGCGCATTCCACGAGTCGTTCTGCGTGTTGCTCTGGTTGAGCGAGTTGGAGAAAGAATTGGTGGAACCTACGAAGTTCTCCGAAGCCGACTCCGATCGCACGTCGGAGTTGCGGTGGTTCCATCTTACCGAACCGTTCAGCGAGAGCGTCTTGCCGTCCTCATAATTGAAGTGCGTGGCAACCATGTTGGACGTGTTGAGACCGTTGCGTCCCATTCCAAAAGATCCGCGTCCGCCGCCACCAGGGAATCCCATGTCGCCGGTGTTGTTGAACGATCCGAAGCCCATCATGCGCAAATTGGAATTGAAGTAAGCGCCCATCAGCCTCTCGGCGTATCTGTCGTGCGTGCCGTAGGAGAGGTCGGCATTGGCGAAGACGCCCTTGTTCATACCGCGCTTAATGCCGAAGTCGAGCACGGTCTGCTCGTTGCCGTCGTCGATGCCGGTGACCTTGGCAAGGTCGCTCTTCTCGTCATACGCCTTCACCTTGTTGACGATGCTGGTGGGAAGGTTCTTCATCGCCGTCTTGGTGTCGCCTACCATAAACTCCTTACCGTCCACCTTTATCTTCTTCACCTCCTTGCCGTTGATGGTTATCTTGCCGTCGTCGCCGACCTGCGCACCGGGCAGACGCTTCACAAGCTCTTCGATGGTGGAACCTTCGGGTGTGCGGAACGCCGCAGCATTATATACGAAGGTGTCCTTGCTGAGCGTCACCTTCGCAGCGTTGGCAGTGACGGTGGTGCCCTTGAGCATGATAGCGGAAGCCTTGGCAGTGATTTCGCCGAGACGGATGTCCTTCGCAGGGTCGGTGACATGGACATTACGATACATGTTGTCGTAGCCTACACTGGAGATCTTGAGGATGTATGCGCCCTTGCGGTCTACCTTAAGGGCGAACTCTCCCCTATCGTCGGTAACCGTACCGGCTACGTACGAGCTGTCCTTACGAAGTAGCTGGACAGTGGTCTGCTCCATCTTCTCCTTCGTGTCCTTGTCGATGACAGAGCCAATCAGCCTGCACTCCTGTGCGCTTGCGGTCAGAGCAGAGACAACAAGCAACATAAATAATAATATCTTCCGTGTCATTGGCTTGTGTTTTTTAATCTGTGTAAATAGACGTTGTGGGTGGGGAAAGGTTTAAAAGGTAGGCTCCTGGGGTTGCATTGATGTATGAGCTGTGGGTTCCGCGGAGCGGGACCTATATCATGAAACCCACTGCAAGCAGCGAAGCAGCGCAGCTGTGGGTACAATATGATACCCCACCCCTATCGTTCCCCGAAGGGGGACTGACACATCCACTATGATGTTGAGGATGATAGTCGGTCCCGCTTCGCGGAACCAAGAGAGGGTGAAGTGATGCTTATCCCACAGCTGCGCTGCTTTGCAGCTTGCAGTGGGTTTCTGATAGTAACGTGTCCCCTCGGGACACGGCGCTGACTGGTTGCGCAGGAGTCTCCCACAGATTACGCTGATTTACACGGATGAGGGTGCGAAGGATGTTGATTACGGATTTTTAAGACCCGTATTCCTCCACCAACTTTCTCTCGTCCTCCTTTGCCTTTGCGAGGAATGCCTTGTAGTCTTCAGAATCCGGATTGAAGGGGCGGTGGTTCAGGGCGGCTTTTATTGGTTGCCATTTCTTCAGGAAGGCGTGCGTGTCGTTGGAGAAGAAAGTGTCGGCGAAGCGTTGGTGGATGTACTTCACGGCTTGGTCGGAGGGATGGAGCATGTCCTCACGATAGAAGCGATAGTCGCGCAGTTCGTCGTTTACGATTTCGTATGCGGGGAAATACGTCACCTTGCATGAACGGTCTGACGCATACTCCTTCACCAACTTGTCCGCAGCCAGCAATAGCGTGGCCTTGGAAAGCTGCGAACCGTGAAAGCCGTACTTGGCGTAGCGGATTGGGCTGACCGTGATAATGACACGGACGTCATCACGCTTCGCACGCAGCGCTTCAACGGCACGACGGAGGTAAGAGGCGCACTCATCTACCGTCAGCTCGCGCTCCGTGAAGAGACGCTGCGGACGCTTCTGGCAGTTGTCCACTATCTCACCCGTCTCGTTAAGGATGTAGACGTGATTGGTGCCGAGCGTGAAGACGGCAGTGCGGGGAGCATCATGGTCAGCAAGGTGGCGCTCGACTGTATGAAGGATGCTCGCAGGATTATACATGACACCAAAGGGGTTGACCGTGGCGCGAAACTTATCCTCCACGAACAACCTGCCTATATTGTCAGCAAAGCAGGAGCCCACGAAGAGCATGCTCTCCATTGGAGAGATGCTGAACGGGGCCTGCTGTATGATGACGGGAGTCTGGAGCTGCATATTATTCAGCAGTTTTCTCCTTAACTTCCTTTGAACGACGTCTTGCCTCGAACACCACGCCAAGGATGATGGCGATGATGAGGAGCGTGTAAGCCACGTAAGCGGCTGTCTCGGTGCGCTTCACGGATACCGGCTTGAAGGTCAGCACCACGTTGTGCTTGCCCGGCTTGACGTTGACGGCACGCAGAATGTAGTTGACACGTCCTACGGGCACGTCCTGACCGTCCACTGTGGCTGTCCATCCCGGATAATAAATCTCGGAGAACACCACGATGCCGCCCTTCTCAGACTGCACCTCGTAAGCGAGTTCGTTAGGCTCATACTTCTTGAGGCTTACCACGGCGTTGTTGTTGTTGGCGGCAGACTTGCCGAGAGCCTCCTCAAACTTCTTGTCAGCCACAGCCTCATGGCGCAGATTGATTTTGCCGACAGCTTCAATCTCCTCATTGGCGTTGGCTACGTAGCGGATGTTATCCACAAACCAAGCATTGCCGTAAGCGTAAGGATTCTGCACTGGCACTGTCTGACCACCCTGCAAGGGAAGGATGACGTACTTCGTGTTGAGCATGTTGAGGACAGGATAGATGGAGTCGCCTGCCACACGAGTCATGTCGCCCTGCGCATCAGCTATGGCAGACATCATCTGGCGCATTTCGGGAGCGATGTAATACTCGATCATCTCCTGATAACGACGCAGCTTGGCAGCATGATAACCGCCGATAGACTTATGATAGTACGACGTCTCGTTCTCGTTGAAGGTGTTGGAGGCAAGGTTGAGGACACGATAGTCGGCACCCTTGTCCTGCAGAATCTGACGGTCGGTGGCAGTCTCGCGTACCGGCTCCTCACGCACGCTGCGCTCCACGAACATCTCGTCGTTGAGGTAACGCTTGTTGACCTGCCACATATCCACGAGGCAGAGCACGATGATGGCGCCGACAGCCCACTTCGGCTGAATCTTCTTATAGCGCAGCAGAAGCAGAACGGCTGTGCCGACAGCCACTACGAAGAAGGTGCGCCAGCAGTCGGCGGTGAAGATGGAGATGCGCACGTCGCGCAGATTGCTGATAAGCGGATTCAGATATTCTGCCGGAATCTGACGCATCTGCTCCATTTCGGAAGCCGAGATATAGTCAGGGAAGAACACCGAGGGCATGATGGCGAAGAGCAGAGCCATGCCGGCTGTGGCTGCGAAGCTTGCCCATACGAAGGTCATGTTGGTGGTGTTCCATGAGAGGATGTTGTTCTTAGCCGTGCCGAGATAGAGCTTAGTCTTGCTGGTGAAGAAGTCGGGGGTGTCCAGAATCTTCTTCAGGGCGAGCATGGCAAGCAACGGGATGGTGAACTCAGCTATGACGAGGATAGACGCCACGGTTCGGAACTTGGCGTACATCGGCACGTAATCGATGAAGAGATCAGTGAACCACATGAAGTTGCGGCCCCAAGAGAGGAGCACGGAGAGCAATGTGGCGAAGAACAGCGCCCACTTCATCGGGCCTTTCACGATGAAGAGTCCGAGGATGAAGAGCATGAGAACGAAGGCACCCACATACACAGGGCCGCTTGTGCCGGGCTGATTGCCCCAATACTGACCCAACTGCTGATAAATCTGATAGAACTGAGGGTCAGCTTTCTCCATAGCCTTCTCGTTCATGGCGAGAGGAACAGAGGCTCCACCCTTGGCGTTAGGCACGAGGAGAGTCCACGTTTCGTCGATGCCGTAACTCCACTGCGTGATATAGTCGCGGTCGAGACCGCTTGATGTCTGGTTGGCGGTATTCTTCTTCACCAGTTCGCTCTTGCCTCGCATCGACTCCTGTGTGTATTGCCAAGTGTGATAGAGGTTGCTGAGATTGATGACCACACCGATAGCAGCAGCCACGAAGCACACGCCGGTGGCCTTGCCGAACTGCGCGAGGCGCTTGTTGCGGATGGCGTCAACGAGGTAAGCGATGACCATGAATAGGATGATGAACATATAATAATATGTCATCTGCACGTGGTTGGCCTGTATCTCAAGCGCCGTGAATATGGCTGTGACGATGAATCCCCACAGATACTTGCCACGATAGGCAAGCACAATGCCCGCTATCATCGGCGGCAGATAAGCCAGAGCTATTACCTTCCAGATGTGTCCGGCGGCTATGATGATGAAGAAATAGGAGCTGAACGCCCATATTATGGAACCAAGCACAGCCAGCTCGCGACGGAAATCGAAGGCTCTGAGAAGGATGTAGAATCCGAGAAGGTAAGCAAAGACGTACCACACGTTCTCGGGAAGCCAGAGATGATAAAAGTTGCCCACCTGATTGAGGACGGACTGACTGTCGTAAGAAGGAGCCATCTGATAAGTAGGCATACCTCCGAAGAGAGAGTTGGTCCAGCGTGTGCGTTCTCCGGTACGCTGATAATACTCCGTCAGCTCCACTCCGGCTCCGCGTCCTGCGGAGGAGTCGTGACGATAAAGGATGCGTCCTTCGGTGTCTGCCGGGAAGAAATAGGCAAACGCGATGACAGCAAAAACCAATGCTACCAGTAGGTCTGGCAGGAATCGTTTGAAGGTCTTCATATTCTTATATAAACGTTTATTGTTTTCTTGTGTGGTGCAAAGTTAACTCAAATCGGTCGAATAACGTCACTATCATCGCATTATTATTAGTTTTGGCATAGGTTTTTGCACAATGTGACGTTTGTAAAATCTTGCAAAAGTGGGGCTAAAGGTGTGTTTCGGACAACCCAAAACAGCCCGTATGCGGTGTTCTTGGACTAAAAGTGGGAGTTTGTTGAAATAATTTGTCAGTTTGAGACAAAACCGCTAACTTTGCTTTCAGAAAAAAACAAGAAATAATCTATAGGTAATAGATAATAAGATTGAGGTAATTAGAGAGTTATAGATTTTAGTAATAAAAATACATCAGATTACGTTTCATACACATTAAGCAATGTTATTTAAGACAGAAAACTAAAAGAAAGATCAATTATCAAGGTTATGTAAGTCGCGCAGAGGCGTGACGAAAATGAATGAATTTTGTTGTTGATAAAACTCACTTTCGCGAGAAAGTGAGTTTTTTTTTTGTGTTCTACTTTTTACTGTCTACAACGCAGCGGATGGCGTGGGCGAAGGAACGGTTGCCCACCACGTTGTTGTAACGCGTATTGTTGTTGGCGGTGAAGCGATAGGCAGCAGGGAAGTCTGAATAGCCCATGAGGAAGTTGTTGACGTATTCGGCTGAGCCAGACCAGAGGAAGAAGGTGCTCTTTCCGATGATGTTGCAGCCAGTGTCGAACTCGCGACCGCTACCCGATGAGGGCCACCAAGCCGTATTGCCGTTATATGTATAGGTGTAGCCGCTACCGTCGGCAGCCAAATCGATGTCGTAAAGGACAGCCAGCTCCGATGCAGAGGGCAGACGATAGCCCGCAGGACATGGATCGTAGTTGGTCTTTGTGACAGACGACCAGAGCGTGAGGTCTGCCGGGACATGCCAATCGCACGTAAGGTCGTCATTGAACAGCGTGAACGGAGCGGCGATGGCGCCCTCTATGCTGGTGCCCTCAAGCTTGTATGCCCACTGATAATCATACTTGGTGTTGACGACAGTCCATGCCTTCGACTCCTTGAAAGCGTCACTTGCCTCCCACTCGTTCTCTGCATAGCCACCGAAGAACGGCGTTATGCGTCCCCATTGCCAAAGGAGTCCCCATGTGTCGGTGCCGTCCTCGGGGTTGGCACTAATAGCACCCATGTTGCGGTCCATAAACTCCACGCCGTTGGCGTATCGCATTGTCGCAGGCTTGTCAGTACACCAGATAAGCCAAGTCCATATCACCTTGTTGTCAGCGTCGAACGCAGCGAATACCACTGAGCCTTTCTCGCCCGTAGCATCGAAGCTGATACGTCCGTTGTCCTCTATCTGTATGTCAGAAACAAGACCTTGTGCACTGTTCTGATTGCTTGTGCGTGTGCTCCAAAGCCAGTCTACGCTGCTGATGCCGGAGATGCGCGAACCGTCGATATGCAGAGGCATAAAGCTGTATCTGCCCTTCGCAGGAACGATGTAGGTATTGGCTCCCTCACCCAGATCCACCACATCACCCGTACCGGGATTGAGTTCGGTATAGCCCATAGCCACCACAGCGCCCATATCGTCATAAGCCTGTGCCGCTACGATGTAGCGACCAGCGGGTTCAAGGGTGGAGTAAGACCACGTGTTGGTGGCCTGTGTCATCTTTATGGTGGAATGGCTTCTTATGTAAGCCGAATAGTCTGTCACTGTGCCGTCATTGGGAATGAGAGCAATATCGCCGTTTCGGCAGCCTTCCGGCATTGTGGCAGAACCGTACGCCAGGCTTCCCATGGTAGCCAGAACGGTGACGGTGACGTCGCCTTGCACATCGCTCTTGCCGAACGTCACGCTGTCAACATTACTAATGGCATAGCTTCGTACGCTGCCATCCTTCTGATGCACCATCATTCGGTCTGCCGCTTCCTGGGCAAACGAGGTGATGGTGGTAAGACAAAATGCAAATGATAGTAAAAGTTTATTCATAACCTTGTCTGTTTAAATGATTCGACATCTGTTGCTTTCACTCTGAAAACGCAAATTTAAATATTATTTGCGATTTGTCAAAGCAACAAGGCGTAAAAATGCAAAAAGGTATGAATAATTCACGATAGACATATAAAAGTAATCCCCATAATCGGCTTTTCTTATCTAAGAATAAGCGAAAAGCTGATTATGGGGATATGCTTTATGACGATTCTGCAAGCAGAATGCGATGATTATTCCTCTATAGTAGGATATGTCATGTTCTCGTCCTTGAGCTGCGAGAGCACTTCGTCAACGAACTTGCGCGACTCCCAACGTGCCATTGGCAGGTCGTGGAGGAGCCAGTTGCCGCAGTCCTTGGGTGCAGCTCCGGGGATTTCGCCCTCGAACGAAGCCACGAACTCGAAGGTGCGCTTCATGAGATCGGCGATGTCGCGAGGTTGAAGGTCGCCCTTCATGAGCAGGTAATTGCCGGTAAGGCAACCCATCGGACCCCAATAAACTATGCTGTCCTTCCACTGAGGATCGTTGCGCAGGTATGTGGCAGCGAGGTGCTCAATGGTGTGGAGCGCACCGGCATGGAGCGCCGGCTCGCGGTTCGGCTCCTTCATGCGGATGTCGAAGGTGGTGACAACATCGCCGCCTACGTTATCCTTGCGCGAAACGTATATGCCACGCAGAAGGTGGTTATGATCAATAGTGAAACTTGGTATCTTGTCCATAATGTCTTGTTTGATTGGTTTAGAGTTTAGCGAGGAACGCCTTGGTCACCTCAAACGAGCCTTCAGCCATGCGCTCCCAGAAGTCGTAATACATCTGCGCCTTGTGGTCCTTGAGAGGAATGTCGCTGATGATGCGGAAGCTGACGAAGGGTACGCCTGTCTTGTGGCATGTGTGTGCGATGGCGCAGCTCTCCATGTCCACTGCCATAGCGTCAGGGAAGTCGTTAAGGATGGTCTGCATCTTCTCGCGAGTGTTAACAAACCAGTCGCCAGTGACGATTAGTCCGCCGCGGACACGAGTGTCGCAATCCAGACTCAGCGCCTTTTCCACCTGCTCCTTGCTGGAAACGAAGCGTGCGGGCTGTCCCAGAATCTGTCCCTTTGCGCATTCGTCGCCGCAATAAACGTCGTGATAGCAGCACTCCGTGGATACAACGACGTCCATTACCTCAAGGCTTGTGTCGGCTCCACCAGCCACACCGGTGGAGATAACGATGTCAGGATGGTAGCAGCTGATGAGTTGGTCGGCTCCGATAGCGGCATTAACCTTACCGATGCCACACTGCATCATGATGACTTCGTTGTCGCCGATGCGACCGGTTACGAAGTCGTAATGTGCGTGGCTCTCTGTATTCTTGTCAGTGGCGAGGGTCTGCAGTTGAGCAAACTCCTTGTCCATCGCCACAATTATTCCTATCTTCATTCTATACTATATATATTATAATGTATAAGCGTGAGGGTTAAATCAGCGTCAGCGTGTAGATATAAATCACAGCTGCCGGGATTGCCATGAGGGAAGAGTCGAATCGGTCGAGCATTCCTCCGTGTCCGGGGAGGATGTTGCCCGAGTCCTTGATGCCCACGGTGCGCTTGAAGAGCGACTCAACGAGGTCGCCCCATGTGCCGAAGAACACCACTACAAGACCCAGTCCCATCCATGCGGGCACTGACATTGCCAAGCCTTCAGCCACATCATGCATGCCTGAATTCTCATACCAACCTATGGCTGTAGCCACGATGAGAACGAGAATGCCGCCTCCGATGCTGCCTTCCCAGCTCTTTCCAGGAGACACTCGCGGGAAGAGCTTGTGCTTTCCGAAGAGCGATCCGGAGAGATAAGCGCCGGTGTCGTTGGTCCAAAGGAAGATGAAGACGCTCAGCGGAATCAGGTAATTATAGTAGACCATATCGCCGATGCCGCGGAATGCCAACACATTGAGAGTGGCGAACGGCAAGGCAATATACATCTGCGAGAGCATAGTGTACGCCCAATTGTTGATGGAATTGGGCGCCTTGGTGTAGAGTTCGGAGATGAACATATACACTACGGTGAGCAGATAGGGAATGAATACTGCCGAGGGTACGATGCCAGAGCAGTAGCCAGCCATGCCGAGGAAGAAGTAGACGGCTGCAACGGTGGAGAGGAAGCGGTTGACGCTTACGTTCTCAATGTTGTTGACAATGCCCGTAAACTCCCATACGGTCAGTCCGGTCACCAAGGCGAAGAGGAATATCATCGCCTCCGGCCTCAGGAAACACGTCACCACAGCCGCTACAAAGAAGACGCCTGTGATGGCTCGTGTTATAAGATTTTTCATTTTGTCGCTCATAATGGCTATGCGTTTTGATTAGTTTCGTCGTCCTTATTATCAGACTCTGTGTTGCTGTTGTCCTTGACAGAAGCCTCATGCTCAGCCTGAGCCTGACGCACTTCCTCAGGCATATCCTCCAGTTTCGGCGTGTTGTCCTCGATGATTTCCTCCGAACGGCTTACCCATGGACGCTTTCCGAAGATGCGTTCCACGTCCTCTGCGAAGATCACCTCACGCTTGATGAGAAGTTCAGCCAGCTCGTTATGTCCCTCGCTGTGCTCCTTAAGGATGGCTTTGGCGCGTGCATACTCGTCATTAATAATCTTCAGCACCTCATCGTCGATTGTCTTTGCAGTTGTCTCCGAGTAAGGACGCTGGAACTGATATTCATCGTTATTATAGTAGCAGATGTTCGGCAGGCGGTCGCTCATACCGGCGTATGCCACCATTCCGAATGCCGACTTAGTGGCACGCTCGAGGTCGTTCATGGCTCCAGTGGATATATGACCGGTGAAGAGTTCCTCAGCGGCGCGTCCTCCGAGCAACGAGCACATCTCGTCAAGCATCTGCTCCTTGGTGGTAATCTGTCGTTCTTCAGGCAGATACCATGCGGCGCCCAATGCACGACCGCGGGGAACGATGCTTACCTTAACGAGCGGATTGGCGTGTTCGCAGAACCATGACACAGTGGCGTGTCCTGCCTCGTGAAGGGCAATGGTGCGCTTCTCGTCGTTGGTCATCACCTTTGTCTTCTTCTCCAGACCGCCTATGATACGGTCCACGGCGTTAAGGAAGTCCTGCTTGCCCACGGTCTTGTTGTTATGACGTGCGGCAATGAGGGCAGCCTCGTTGCAGACGTTGGCGATATCAGCACCGGAGAATCCCGGAGTCTGACGTGAGAGGAAGTCGATATCCACGGTTTCGTCAATCTTTACCTTTCTGAGATGCACCTGGAATATCTCCTTACGCTCGGTAAGGTCGGGCAGATCCACATTGATCTGACGGTCGAAACGTCCTGCACGGAGCAGCGCCTTGTCCAGCATATCAGCACGGTTGGTGGCTGCAAGTATGATAACACCGCTGTTGGTGCCGAATCCGTCCATCTCTGTAAGCAGCGCGTTAAGCGTGTTCTCACGCTCGTCGTTGCCACCCATTGACGGGTTCTTGCTACGCGCACGTCCTACGGCGTCAATCTCATCGATGAAAATGATGCAGGGCGACTTTGCCTTTGCCTGGCGGAAGAGGTCGCGAACGCGGCTTGCACCAACGCCTACGAACATCTCGACGAAGTCAGAACCGCTCATTGAGAAGAACGGTACACCAGCCTCGCCAGCAACAGCCTTTGCCAGCAACGTCTTACCTGTTCCCGGAGGGCCTACGAGCAATGCACCCTTAGGAATCTTTCCTCCGAGGTCAGTGTATTTCTGCGGCTCCTTAAGGAAGTCTACAATCTCCTGCACCTCCTGCTTGGCTCCAGCCTGTCCGGCTACGTCCTTGAACGTAATGCCGAGGTCGTTGCCCTTCTCATACATCTGAGCCTTTGACTTTCCGACGTTGAAGACGCCTCCGCCTCCTCCGCCACCGCCCATGCGGCGCATCATAAAGATCCAAAGCACAACGAAGAAGAGAATCGGTCCGAAGGTGTAGAACAGTGTCATGAGTCCGGAATTAGAGTCCATCTCATAGCTGTAATCCACAATCTTGCGATCTTTAAGCGCATTAGCGAGATACGTATCGAGCGCGTCTGGCGAACCATAAGTGACGCTTACGCACGGATGAGCACCCACCTGCTGGGCTGTTTTGCCGAAGACATCGCGTATGTTCTTCTGTCGAACATACATGCGCAGGGTGCTTTTGTCCTTATTGACCACCACTTTCTCGGCGTAGCCTTTGTCCACGTATGTCTTAAACTTCGTATAAGTGGCTTCTTGATCGGGTGTGACACCCCCAAGGAACGATGTGCCACCGTCCGTGAAGAAGAGTATGGCAAGCAAGAGGATGATGACAGTGTAAAGCCAGTTCATATTGAACTTGGGCATCTTCGGCTGCTTGTCTCCTCCGGGATTGTTGTTATTGTCCATGTTTTACTGTTAAGAAGTTTTATTTATCACATGAAAAAACTCATGCCGTATGGCTTTCTGCCGCCCTATAATCAGTCGATGTTGGGCACCTCAGTGACGGCTGCGTCCTGCCAAAGGTCCTCGAGGTTGTAGAAATTGCGTGCCTCGGGTATGAAGATATGTACGAGAACGTCTCCGTAATCCATGCCCACCCAGTAAGCCTGCGGCAGACCGACTACGTTAATAGGCTTCTCGCCGGCATCGATACGTGCTGTCTCGCTCACTGAATCGGCGATGGCTTCCACCTGCGAAGGCGACGAACCTTGGCAGATTACGAAGTAGTTGGCGATGGAGCCGTCCACCTCACGAAGGTCAGCGATTACGATGTCTTGTCCTTTCTTCTCTTGAATACCCTTGACTATTGCGTCAACGAGCTTGTTCTTTGTTTCCATTCAGATGTCTGTTGATTATTCGTTAAAAAAATGGCAGGCAGGGAACGCTATTGACGCTTTGTCAGATTGTTGCCCTACACACCTTATTATTATACTATTTAAAGACTACAAAGTTAATGCTAATTATCTGAATTCCGACATAAAGGCAGTAAAATACCCATGTCTTTTATGTTTTTTTGTGTTATCTACGTTGAGATAACCCACCGTTACTTTTTAAAAATATTTCGTAAGTAATACTTTTTTTGAATATTATTTCGTCTAACTGGTTGTTTTCTCAAAAATTAGTTATAATTTTGCACTTGCTTAAAGCCTAAGAACGAATAACAAAACAAACCTCATACTAACAAATCTTGAAAACTAATGAGACATAACAAATTTTACCCCTGGATTGTTGTTGCTCTCCTGTGGGTTGTCGCCCTTCTTAATTACATGGACCGACAGATGCTCTCCACAATGCAGGAAGCCATGAAGGCAGACATTGCCGAGCTCAACAAGGCGGAAGCTTTCGGTGCGCTGATGGCTGTCTTTCTCTGGATTTACGGCATAGTAAGTCCGTTTGCAGGAGTGGTGGCAGACCGCGTTAGCCGCAAATGGCTCGTCGTAGGAAGCCTCTTTGTATGGTCGGCGGTGACATATCTCATGGGATATGCTACAGATTTCACACAACTTTATTGGCTCCGCGCGCTGATGGGCATCAGCGAAGCACTCTACATACCCTCTGCACTCTCACTCATAGCTGACTGGCATGAGGGCAAATCACGCTCACTCGCCATCGGCATCCACATGACCGGACTGTATGTAGGTCAGGCAGTCGGAGGTTTCGGCGCCACCATCGCAGCCACATTCTCATGGCACAGCACCTTCCACTGGTTCGGAATCATCGGCATAGCTTACTCCGTGGTGTTGGCATTGTGCCTTATGGACAAGCGTAAGGAGCAGTCGAAGGTCGCAGGACCCGAAATGCAGACGCCGAAAGAAAGCATCTGGCGCGGTCTTGCAGTGGTGTTCTCCACCTGGGCTTTCTGGGTGATACTCATCTATTTCGCCGTACCGAGTCTGCCAGGCTGGGCTACAAAGAACTGGTTGCCGACACTCTTCGCCACCAATCTTGACATTCCGATGTCCGAAGCTGGTCCGATGTCAACCATCACCATAGCCGCCAGCTCGTTCATTGGCGTAATCGTGGGAGGCATCCTGTCAGACAACTGGGTGAAGCGCAACATACGCGGACGTATATATACGAGTGCCATCGGACTGGGAATGACCATTCCCGCCCTTGTGCTCCTCGGTTTCGGACATAGCGTCATCGCCATCGTCGGAGCCGGACTGTTCTTCGGAATGGGCTTCGGTATGTTCGATGCCAACAACATGCCCATCCTCTGCCAGATTATCCCTGCCCGTTATCGTGCCACAGCTTACGGCGTAATGAACATGGTGGGCGTATTCGCAGGAGCTGCCGTTACGCACGTCCTCGGCAAGTGGACAGACGGAGGCAACCTCGGACTTGGCTTCGCCATTCTCGGATGCATCGTGCTCCTCGCACTCGTGCTCCAGCTTTCGTGCCTGCGCCCCACAACCGACAACATGGAGTAATCCACGGGCAATAATAAAAACAGACAACTATTCGTACATAATAATATAGTTAAACAACAAACTAAATAAAAAAGTGAAAACTATGGAAAAGATCATCGGACTTATTGACGCTCCTTTCACACCGTTCCATCCCAACGGTGATGTCAATCTCGAACCCATCGAGGCTTATGCAAAGATGTTGCAGAAGAACGGTCTCAAGGGTGTGTTCATCAACGGATCGTCAGGTGAGGGCTATATGCTCACCACCGAAGAGCGTATGCAGCTGGCTGAGCGCTGGGTGTCTGTAGCTCCAGAGGGATTTAAGGTGATTGTGCATGTGGGCAGCTGCTGCCTGCGTGAGAGCGTGCGCCTTGCCGAGCATGCCCAGAAAATCGGTGCATGGGGTATCGGTTCGATGGCTCCTCCATTCCCGAAGATCGGCCGCATCGAGGAACTCGTCGAGTACTGCGAGACCATCGCAAAGGCTGCTCCTGAGCTGCCCTTCTATTATTATCACATCCCCGCATTCAACGGCGCATTCCTTCCCATGGTTGACCTGCTGAAGGCTGTGGACGGACGCATCCCCAACTTCGCCGGCATCAAGTATACATACGAGTCGCTGTATGAATACAACCAGTGCCGTCTCTATGGCGGTGGCAAGTTTGACATGCTCCACGGACAGGACGAGACCATCCTCCCCAGCCTTGCACAGGGCGGCGCACGTGGCGGCATCGGCGGCACAACCAACTATAACGGTCGTGAGCTGACAGGCATCATCGAAGCTTGGAACAACGGCGACATCGAGACTGCCCGCGAGAAGCAGAATTTCTCTCAGGCTGTCATCAACGTCATCTGCCACTTCCGCGGCAACATCGTAGGCGGAAAACGCATCATGAAGCTCCTCGGATTCGACCTCGGACCTAACCGTGTGCCGTTCCGCAACATGACAGACGAGGAGGAAGCACAGATGAAGAAGGAGCTGGAGGAAATCGGTTTCTTCGAGCGCGCCAACAAGTTCTAATGCGCCAACAACATTAAAAACAACAAATCAGAAATGAACGTAAAAGAATATATCCAGTCGTGGGCAGACTCCTACAAGAAGGACCTCACCGAGAACATCATGCCGTTCTGGATGGAGCATGGATGGGACCGTGAGAACGGAGGTGTCTACACTTGTGTGAACCGTGACGGCTCGCTGATGGACTCCACCAAGTCGGTGTGGTTTCAGGGACGCTTCGCCTTTATATGCGCTTTCGCATACAACAACGTAGAGAAGAACCAGATGTGGCTCGACGCTGCCAAGTCAACACTCGAATTCATCGAGAAGCACTGCTTCGACGAGAAGGGACACATGTATTTCTCTGTAACCGCTGACGGACAGCCGCTCCGCAAGCGTCGCTATGTCTTCTCAGAGACATTCGCCTCGATAGCAATGTCAGAGTATGCTCTTGCCACAGGCGACCAGCACTGGGCACAGCGCGCGCTCCAGATTTTCGAGGACACACAGCGCTTCCTCAACACTCCGGGCTTCCTGCCCGAGAAGTTCGAGCCGAACGTGCAGCTCCAGAGCCACAGCATCATCATGATTCTCATCAACGTAGGTTCGTGCATCCGCAAGGTGGTGAACGATCCGAAGCTCACTGCACAGATTGACGAGTCAATAGCGAAGCTCAAGAAGTACTTCATCCACCCCGAATTCAAGTGCTTGCTCGAGACAGTAGGCATGAACGGCGAGTTTGTCAACACCAATATGACACGTACCATCAATCCGGGTCATTGCATCGAGACCGTATGGTTTATCATGGAGGAGGCAAAGCTCCGCGGTTGGGACAAGGATATGCTCGACATGGCGCTCACCATCTTCAACTGGTCTTGGGACTGGGGATGGGACAAGGAGTACGGCGGCATCATCAACTTCCGCGACTGCCTCAACCTGCCTTCGCAGGACTATTCGCAGGACATGAAGTTCTGGTGGCCGCAGTGCGAGACCATCATCGCATCGCTCTACGCTTATCTCGCAACCGGCGACGAGAAATATCTCTACCGCCACGAGCGCATCAGCGAGTGGACTTACGCTCATTTCCCTGATCCGGAGTACGGCGAATGGTATGGTTATCTCCACCGCGACGGAACAGTGGCACAGCCCGCCAAGGGCAACCTCTTCAAGGGTCCGTTCCACATTCCGCGCATGATGATCAAGAGCTACATGCTCTGTCAGGAGATTCTCAAGAAACTTGAGGAAAAGTAAAATTCTTTATATAGTATTCAGTGACGAGTGGATTGTGGGGAATCCTGCCATGCGAATGGCATGATTCCGTCACTTTCCACTTTTTTTGTATAAGCTAATGAGAAATTTCGTTATATCAACGTTGCTCCTTCTGTCCGTCCTCACGTCAGCGCAGAGCGTTCGCAATGTCTTCGGCTTCCCTGCTACGGAACCGGGCTATTCGCTTGGCGTATCGGCATGTTACGCAGGACAGATAGGCGACTATATTGTGATGGCTGGAGGATGTAATTTCCCCACGCCGGGCAACAAGACTTACTATGCCGGCATCTATGCCGCGCCCCTTGACAACGCTGTTCTCCACTGGCAGCTTGTGGGATTCCTGCCCGAACCGGCTGCTTACGGAGCCACCATCGCAAGCGGTGACAGCCTCCTGTTCGTCGGTGGCAACAACAACGATCACAGCCTCAACACAGTCTATAGCATACATCTGAATGCCGATGGCGACCGTGCCGAAGTGCGCCGAATGGCTGACCTGCCTTGCACGGTGGACAACATGGCGGCTGCCATCGACCGCGGAAACGTGTATATCGTAGGAGGAAATCAGAACGGCAAGCCTTCAGCAGGAGTATTAATGGCTGACATCAAGACTGAGAATTACGTATGGTCCGACCTATGCACGATGCCTTCTTCGCCGCGTGTGCAGCCCGTCTGCGCTGCCAACAACGGCAAGCTGTATGTATGGGGTGGCTTTTTCGCAGACGGCGAGAAGAGTGTGGTAAGCACCGACGGCGTATGCCTTGACACCACCGTGCCCTATACCGACAAGGCATGGACAAGCATAGAAGGTCCCCGTTCGGCAAAAGGCGAACCGATGACTCTCTCTGGTGGCGTGGCATGGACCGATGGCAGCAAGGTGTTTGCCACGGGTGGCGTCAATAAGGACATCTTCTTAGATGCCATAAGCGGCAGATATGAGCGCATCAAGAAGGCAGACTATCTGCTTCAGCCTATAGAATGGTATAGCTTCAGCGGCAATCTCTACGAACTGGACCTCGTAACGCAGAAATGGAAGCCCACTCGTTTTGCAGACAAGGCGCTGGCAAGAGCCGGTGCAATGGCAGTCCCCACCACGCTCGGCATCTTCTACATAGGCGGCGAGCTGAAGCCGTCAGTACGCACACCGCAGATTGTATTGATTCTATCCGTTAGCGATGGGTTGCTGCGGAGCACAGGGCTTTGACAAAAACCTGACTAAAACATACCGATAATAATATGACACTAAAACAAATCAAATCTCAGAAAACCGTATCCATACTGTTGATGGCTTTGTTCTGCCTCACCACCCTACAACTCCCAGCCGCAGCCAAGCGCAAAAAGGTCGCTGCACAGCCTGTGCGCGTGGCTTGCGTAGGTAACAGCATCACTTACGGCACGGGCATCGCCGACCGCGAACACTTCTCTTATCCCGTTCAGCTGCAACAGATGCTGGGCAACGGATATGTGGTGGGTAACTTCGGAAAGCCGGGCGCCACGCTTCTCTATAAGGGTCATCGTCCCTACGTGGAGCAGCCGGAATTCAAGGAGGCGCTGCGCTTCAAGGGCGACATCGCCGTCATTCATCTCGGCATCAACGACACCGACCCGCGCAACTGGCCCAACTATCGCGACGAGTTTGTAAAGGACTATCTCTCCATTATGGACTCGCTGCGTGCCGCCAATCCCAAGGTGCGCTTCATACTGGCTCGCATGACGCCCATCGCCGACCGCCATCCGCGCTTCCAGTCGGGTACGAAGCAATGGCACGACGAAATTCAGACTGCCATCGAAACCGTGGCGCGTGTAAGCGGAGCCGAACTCATCGACTTCCACGAACCGCTCTATCCCTACCCCAACCTCCTCCCCGACGCCATCCATCCCAACTCCGAAGGCGCCGGCATACTTGCCAAGACCGTCTACGGCGGCATCACGGGCAATTACGGCGGACTGAGCATGTCGTCGCTCTACGCTGACTACATGGTTTTGCAGCGCGACGTACCGCTCGACATTCACGGAACAGCCAATACGGGCGAGAAGATAACCGTGGAAATCGGCGGTCAGAAAGCCAAAGCCACTGCGGACAACCAAGGCAAATGGAGCGTCGTGCTCAGCCCAATGCAGGCAGCCGAAGACCTCACGCTCACCATCACAGCCGGCAAACAGCGCAAGGTGTTCAGCCATGTAGCCGTGGGCGAGGTGTGGCTGTGCTCCGGACAGTCAAACATGGCGTTCATGCTCTGCCAGGCGGAAAGCGGCAAGGAGGACATTGCGGCGGCTGACGACCCGCAGCTCCGACTCTTCGACATGAAGGGACGATGGGAGACGTACGACGTGGCTTGGCCCGCCTCATGCCTCGACTCGCTCAATCACCTGCAGTATTTCCACGAGACCACGTGGCAACCGTCCACTCCCGCCTCTGCCTCACGCTTCTCTGCCGTGGGCTATTATTACGGCAGAATGCTGCGTCAGAAGCTCGGCGTACCCGTCGGACTTATATGCAACGCCGTGGGCGGAGCGCCGACGGAAGCATGGGTGGACCGCAACTCACTGGAGACTTCGTTCCCCAACATCCTGAGCAACTGGCTTCAAAACGACTTCATACAGGACTGGGTGCGCGGACGTGCAGCCAAGAATCTCACCAACGACCAGACCAAGCTCGGTCGTCATCCATACGAGCCTTGCTATCTCTACGAGAGCGGCATCCTGCCCCTGCAGCAATATCCCATCAAGGGCGTGATATGGTATCAGGGCGAATCGAACGCACACAACAAGGACGCTCACGCCAAGCTGTTCAGTCTGCTTGTTGACGGATGGCGACAGAACTGGAACAATCCCGACATGCCCTTCTACTTCGTTCAGCTCTCCAGCCTCAACCGTCCGTCATGGCCGTGGTTCCGCGACAGTCAGCTGCGTCTTATGAAGGAGATTAGCAACACGGGCATGGCAGTTTCGTCGGACTGCGGCGACTCGCTGGACGTTCATCCACGCCGTAAGCAACCGATTGGCGAACGTCTTGCACGCTGGGCTCTCGCCAAGACTTACGGACAGGACATCACTCCCTCCGGTCCTGTCTTCAGCTCCGTAACGCGTCAGGCAGACGCCCTCATCGTCAGCTTCCTCTACGCAGACGGTCTGCAGACCTCCGACGGCAAAGCCCCGTCATGCTTCGAGATAGCCGAGGAGGACGGACTCTTCCATCCTGCCACCGCCACCATCGAAGGCAACAAGGTTCGCCTCACCTCCCCCACCATCAAGCACCCCCGCTACGTCCGCTACGCCTGGCAACCCTTCACAAGGGCAAACCTCGTAAACAGCGACCAGCTGCCAGCGTCTACGTTCAGAGGAGAAGCGAGGACGAATTAGGAATTAGGAATTAGAAGTTAGGATTTAGGAGTTAAGAATTAGGAGTTAGGAATTGTGCGCCAAGTCAGAAACAAACTTAGGAGGCTATGGCGTCTCGCCGTAGCCACTCAGTCCATAAATGCAAGCAAATTGAGCAAGAGCTGCGGGTTCCGCGGAGCGGGACCTATATCATGAAACCCACTGCAAGCTCCGAAGGATGCTTATCCCACAGCTGCGCTCCTTCGGAGCTTGCAGTGGGTTTCTGATGGATACGTGTCACATCGGGACACGGCGCTTATTGGCGTTTGCTATGGGAGGGTGCATGGAGGGAGTCAAAACTAATAAGACGAGAAGAAAAGGCTAACCGTAGGAGGTAACTTGCTGAATATCTTGTTGCAATGCCGCCTTGTGTTTTTTATGTTTTTCTTTTGTTGGCACAGTGATGCTTCGGCATCACTCATGATATAGTTTGGAGGATGGGTGTCGAGAGCAAGGCTCTCGTAAAGCCCATTCGCCAAACGATATTATGAACCCGAAGGGTATGACAACAAAAGGCTTGTGGATAACGGTTTTTGTCAAAGCCCTGCCTCACGTCCGACACAATATTTGCATTCCTAACGCTCAATACTCCCAGTTGAGCGCACAACAAAATCTTTGGTGTGAAATTTTCGAGTTTTGAGCGATTTGCTTTATCTTACTCACACACAGTACGTTACGTCTTCCACAAGCATAACACACCACGAACGACGGTTCAAAACAAGCCCTTTTATATTGCAATAGCGCCACTTTTGCACTCCAATAGTGCCACTTTTATCATGCAATAGCGCCACTTTTACACTCTAATAGTGGCACTATTGTAGTGTAAAAGTGGCGCTATTGTTAAGCTCGGGTGCTGTTTGCACAGCAAAACCCCATAAAAACAGCTTTTTGAATCTCTAGAATCAGTTTTTATTTTGTAACACATTTTTACTCTTTGTACGATATTTGCATAGGTAAAAATCAGATATAAACAAACGCAGATTTCGAGTTGCCGGTGAATGTTTGTCAGTATTAATTCGTACCTTTATGAAATATTCACATATTTGCAGACTATATGCTATACTACAATCGTGCGACTCCGATAGCTAATCTTGACCAATGCAAGTTTTCTAAGGACGAAAAAGAAATCCTGCCTCCAGCCGAACTGCTTGCCGACTACTTCAAGAAGCGCAAGGCTCTTGATCATGAGATAGACAAGACATTGGCTGAGATACAGCGTATCTTGGGAATAAAGGTGAATGTGGACGAATTGTAATTGCCCAACAACTGAAGAATATTGCTGTAAGATATGGTCTTAATTCCAAAGTGGTATATCCACATTCTTTCCGTCATAGATACACCAAGAACTTCTTGGAGAAGTTTAATGACATATCACTTTTGGCAGACTTGATGGGACACGAGAGCATAGAGACCACTCGTATATATCTTCGCAGGACTGCAAGTGAGCAACAGAACATCGTTGACAAGATTATCACATGGTAATAAAAGAATAAAAAAGACATAACAATACATTCCACATACACAAAAATCGAGTAGGAGGTAAACACTAATCATAGGTGTTTATCTCCTATTACCTGCTATTTTGTATCTTATATTCTTTTGAAGAAGCCCTCGTATTCATCATCCAAGATTTTCCAAATACCATTTTTCCGACCACCTTCCCTGACAATCAAGTTTAGGTCTGACAGTTGTTTAAGGTATCGCTGTACTTGGCGAAGAGAAATCCCCATGTGTTCAGACATCTGTGTGGCATTAATTTGAGGTGTTTGTGAAATCAACTTGTAGATTTGTCGTTGAGCTTTGACAAATTCTTTTGTGACATTTGCTTTGGCTTTTACGACATTCTCCACCTCTTTTGCGACATCTTTTACGACATCTTCAGGGGCTTTTATGACATTAGGACTCTCTTTTATGACATCTATGCCATAATTGAGGTTCCATAGAGTAACATGGAATTCAGAAGCATTAGAATTGAACTCTGGAGCATGGTAGTGCTCCAAATTCTCAAAACGCTTATATTCTCCTATAATCTTCTTCATACCACTACCTCTACGCTCCATCAGTTTTAGACGATGAAAGAAATCTGCAAGTAAGGGGTTGCGACGTTTTGATGGCACCGTCATTGGATTGAGTTGCTGTATCAAGCGTCCGTCAAACATACCGCCAGGGGAATACACCTCCATACAGTCATCATACATATCAATATGTATTTCGCTGCCAAGCTCCATATAATCCCTGTGGATGATGGCGTTACATATCACTTCTGTTACCGCACGTTCTGGATAATCGGGCAATTCCTCTCGGTAGTCTGCTTCTTTCCACCATCTTCGATGTGAGTTGTTTCTAACGAAAGCAACAGCATCTTGTAGCTGTCCTATGACACTGCCTTCAAGTTCCGCATCATCCAAAGCCTCACCTAAACCACTTGTCATATCAAGCCCATTCCAACGAGTACAGAATATACGCGAATGCCGTATAGGTGAGTCATCTGCTAACAAAGCACCTGCATTGGTAAGTTTTCCATCATTATCCACGATACCCCACGAAACAAAATCGCTATCATCAAACGATTGGTTCAACCGTTTGAAGTGTACAGATTTTAGTTTTGAGAAAGCCATATCCTCAAACTTGTAAGGAGACGGAATGGCATCGAAAGAACGACCTGCACCTCTCATAACGAGGCTTTTTAGTTGAAGTCTATCTGCTACAACAGACTCATTGCCAACTCTAACAAAAGCCAATCTTTGTTTGTCACCTATATAGTAACAAGGTGTCTCTTGTCCTTTATAAACATGAAGCAACACAAGTTTCTTGCCATCGACCTCTTTAAATTCAAGATTGACAGCAGGTATAGGGTCAAGTTTTGTCTTAACTTCCTCGCTTATTCTTTCAGCGTCACTTTCCGCATCAGCAAGTCCGACCACTTGGTCATCATCACTGATACCAAATACCAACGTTCCACCTTCGCCATTAGCAAAGGCAGATACACTTTTTAGCCAACTCTTTGGTCGCTTGACTTCGAGTTGCAGTTTCTTGTCGTAGGCGGTTGCCTCGCCTATAAGATTTATTATATTCATGTTGGTAATTTACAAATTATCTATTATCAAGCATTCCTCCACCACCTTTAATTTGTTTCATAATCGAATTGCTAAGACCGCCACATCCTGCAAATAAATCTGCAAACTTATATTGTTTATTCATTATTGTCATCTTCAAAATAATCGGAGTCTATACGTTTTACTTCATAGACACGTTTCAAACTGACTCCAACATTATACTCAATCATATACCTTGCAAGTTCTTGTCCGTCTATCAAAACAATTTTCTTACTTGCTTTTTCTTCAGCATACTTTCGGGCTTCAGAACTGTAAGAACTTGTTGTTATGAATACGCCTTTACTTGCTTTCTGTTCATCAAGTGCTCCAACAAACTGTTGAATTTGCGGCTTACCTATTGTATTTGCTGTACTATAACGTTTTGCTTGAATGTAGATTCTGTCCAAACCAAGTTTATCTTCCTTGATAATACCATCAATCCCATCATCATGAGAATATTTCGTGACCAATCCTGCATCAGACAGGGAACCACCATAGCCCATCTTTAGCAATAAATCTAACACTAAGTGCTCAAAGAATTGCGCAGACTGCTCCAAAACTTTTTGCAATAAGTCGGCTGCCAAATCTTTAATAATGCTTTGGTAAGCATTTTCCAATTGTTCTGTAGGAGTTTGAGTCTGCTTGGATTCTTCTATGATTTTTGCTGTTGCTTTTTTGCATGTTCCTGTCGAGGTTGTGGCATATTCCGCAAACTCGGGATACTCCATTAGATCCGTTTGCCTTAAATCTGTATGGTTTTGTAAGTACTCTATACCTCGTTTCGTTATTTTGTAATTACCCCTTTGAGGAATTTCTATAAACAAAGCACGACGAAGCCATTGCCGAGACCACCCTAATCTATCGTCAAGTTGGTTGGTCGAGCCGCTCTTCGTTCTCAATTTACAATCTTCTTCTGTAAGATGAAAATGTCCAATGATGGACTTCTTCATGTCCTTAATACTTACATTATCCATATCCTTTAAACGATAGAGGAATGGATAGAGAAAGTCCGGCTCATCCGATAAAGTCCGTGGCATCCCTACCCAAATATCAACGATACACGATAGAAAAAGAACGGTATGTCCCTAACTCCACGCAGTTGGCCTCTAAATGCCTTAAGCTTGGAGTTGAGTGATTC
>NZ_NOVE01000050.1 GCF_002265625.1 Prevotella sp. 885 | reverse complement strand
AAGTCCCTTGTACATATTAATGCTGACATCATTTTTCATACAGCAAAGGTAAACATCTTTACGGAAAATCTATCATGTATCGTTGATATATTTGGGTAGGGATGCCACGGACTTTATCGGATGAGCCCAAAAACTGAAATATTCTATTTCAGCATATGATGCAGTTAATGATCGTGACATTATAACTCTTAATTTGGAATGTTTAGAATTAAATGGTAGTATAATTGAGCAACCTTGGTACAGGAGGGAAGCTAAAATCGAACTTGGCAAAAGAATCGTCACTGAAGGAGAGTGATTTTACCCCTCTTCTGGTATATCACCCAAGTACAAAGAAGAGAGCTTTATCAGCTTGTCCGTGGCTACTCGCAGCTAATGCTTGACTGTTCGTGGGGGCGTGGAGGGTGTCAAAAGAGCTAAAGTCGATGATTGACAAAGCAAACATAGAGTAGGAGCCGCGAGCATTAGCTTTCCGCTTCGCGCCGCTGACTTTCAGTTCCTGCCTGCGGCATTGCAGTTACTCCTTTCCCTAAGAAACATATCTTCCTGTCAAAAACACTACTTCACCACACGCGAACGGAAGCTGCCGTTCTCCACACGCGTCTCCACTTCTGCGTCGGGCGGGAGTTGGGAGGCGTCTCGGACGGTGCGTCCTTTATAGGTGGTGATGCTGTAGCCGCGCTTCAGGAGTCTTTCGGGGTTCTCCGCCTCTACGCGACGCTCGAGCATTTCGAGGCGATGCTGTTCGGCGGTGATACGGCGTAGGGTCTGATCGCGTACGGAGGCAGCGAGGCGGTCGAGGTGCTGGCGCTGGGCAGAGAAGGTCAGAGCCAAAGAGCTGTTTATGCGTGCCGTGAGGCGGTCAAGACGTCCTGTCTCCTTCTCGCCAACAAGAGAGAAGAGCACGGGTATTCTGCTTGCGAGCGAACGCAGTCTGCCCTGCTCCATCTCCATACGACGACGTGCCGCAAGGACGACACGCTGGCAGAGGCGGTCGGCAAGAGCCGCCGTCTGCGAGAGATGGTCCACAAGCAGCTGGGCAGCCGCCGTCGGAGTCTTCACATGAGCGAAAGCCACGAGGTCGAGCACAGTCTCATCACGGTCATGTCCGATGCCGGTGATGATGGGAAGAGGGAAGTTAGCCACGTTCTCCGCCAAGGCAAGCGTGTCGAAGCCGGAGAGGTCGCTGGTGGCGCCACCGCCACGGATTATCACCACACAGTCATACTGTTCCTGCACCTCATATATGGCGTTCAGCGCTTCCACCACGCTTCTCTCCACAGCCTCACCCTGCATCACGGCAGGAAAAAGGCGGACATCAAACTGATAGCCTCCGGCATTGTCATGGAGCTGTCGGCAGAAGTCGCCGAAGCCAGCAGCACCTTCACTTGACACCACAGCTATGCGCTGCGCGAACATCGGCAGGAGAAGCTCACGCTGAAGGTCGAACACACCGTCCGCCTTCAGACGCTCCACAATCTCCTTACGTCGTCTGGCAAGGTCGCCCAAAGTATACTCAGGATTGATGTCGGACACTATCCACGAAAAGCCGTACGCCTCATGGAAGTTGGCATACACGCGCAGCATCACCTTCATTCCGGCATGCAGGCGCTGTCCCGTCACCCGCTCAAACATGGGACGGATGATGGACCATCGGTTCTGCCAGCACTTCGCCGAGGCGCGAGCCACTGGCGTATTGGAGCGGTCGTCCTTTTCCACCAGCTCAAGATAGCAATGTCCGCGCACCTCCCGCGCTTCCGAAATCTCCGCCTCCACCCAGTACTGTCCGGGCACGCCGATGCTAATGGCCTCAGCCACGAGGCTGTTAAGCTCGTATAGTGAGAGCGCTACGGGAGCTTCCGTCTGATTATGATTATATATATCCATACGATTTTGCGTCTTTAGTGAACTTTTGCAAAGTTAAAGTTAATATGCAATATATCATACTTTTCTTTCAACAAATAATTGTCTTCAAGAGCTACAACTATGTTTTTCGAAACTTTTCTCACGTTTTCTTTGCGCTTTCAAAATAAAAGATTAGCTTTGTAACTGAACAAGAAGTAGAACTTTTAAATGAACAAATATGGCTTTAAAGATAAAAACTCGTGAAGAAGCAATTGCAGTATTACGAGACATGGTTAAACGTAAAAAAGAAATGGAAGCAAAGGCTCAGATAGACTTTGCCAAAGCACGTCAGGAGGCAACTAACTGCTATGCAAGCCTTTAATTTAACTCGTCTCAACTTTCATTCTCCTTATAAGGTCTGGATAGACAATGGTTCGTATAAATTCTTAACGGATCATGGTGTCCAGTATAGAATAGAATTTGTAGAAAACAATAATATATGGGAGGATGAAAAAGCGTATGAATTCGCCATTCTCAATGAAAACAAGAAGATATCTCCTAACGATTCTAAAGTTAAAGAGACAATACAATGTATTATTGAAGAATTCTTTCTCACTAATCCAGACATTCTTCTATATCAATGTGAAACGGGTGATAGCAGACTGGCTATGCGGGCTCGTCTTTTTACCAGATGGTTTAACGAATTCGATAAACGAGATAGGTTTTATGTCAAAGTTTCAATTCTTAGAGATGAAGAAGTAGACAATTACATAGCCATTATAGTTCAAAAGAATAATCCTAAATTGAACGACATTCTTCGAGATTTTGATGAATTTATCGGTTTCTTTCAAACAAAACCCGAATAACAACACAATCAAGGGGTCTATATGCCACGATGAAAGATGGCATATAGACCCCTTGATTGCGTTCTTACTCTTTCTAATCAAGGAATCCCTGCTTGCGTAGAGCCTCAAGCATGGTTACGGACATCTGCTCGTTGTCCGACTTGGTGTAACGGCAGTCGGTGAAGACCTGCGCGAGAGTCTGCTTGTTGTTTATCTCAACGAAGCGGCGGTTCTCAGGCAGCGACTCCTTCTCCTCGTAGAAGCGATTGATGAGTTGCGGGGTGTAGTCATGATAGACCTCCTCATGCATGACAGCCTCAAGCGGCAAACGCTCAGTAAGCTCAGGTGTCTCGTCGGGCCAACCGAGCGTGATGGTGGCCACCGGCATTACGAGCGGCGGGAGCTGAAGGACGTCGATGATGGTCTGCGGACTATAGACGGTGGTGCCGAGGAAGCAGCAGCCAAGGCCTTCCTCCTCAGCCAGATTGCAGAACGTCTGACAGTAAAGCAGGGCGTCCGTTGCTCCGTTCATGAAGGAGAGGAAATTGGAGAATCCCGGATTGGCGTCACGGCATTCCGCCCACTTGGTGGTGCGGCGGGTGTCGGCGCAGAACGTCAGCACCACGGGAGCCTCCGTCACCATCGGCTGGCAGAAATGTGCGGGAGCCAGACGGCGCTTCATCTCGTCGTCACGTGTTACCACTACGCTGTAAAACTGGAGATTGCCCATTGTCTGCGTGCGCTCAGCCTCAGCAAGAAGGCGGTGGAGCAACTCGTTTTCCACCTCACGGGTGGCATATTTACGTATTGTACGTCGTGTGTTTATGGTCTTCATTTTTCTTGTTATTTAGTATTCCACAAAGGTAGCGCTTTTAACGGAAACAAGAGAAAGGAGGCGTATGCTTTTTCTCAAAATATATATGAAATGATTCTTATATATGGAATTATTATTGTAGTTTTGCAGACATTACGGTCAAGAGAAAACACATCTACATATATATAATGGAAAATCAGAAAACATACTCTTACGACGAGGCATTCCAAACCTCGCTGAAATATTTCGACGGTGACGAACTCGCCGCCCGTGTATGGGTGAGCAAGTATGCCATGAAGGATAGCTTCGGCAACATCTTTGAGGTGTCGCCCACAGACATGCATCACCGCATCGCTAAGGAGATTGCTCGCATAGAGAGCAAATACGCCAACCCCATGAATGAGCAGGAAGTGTTCGGTCTGCTCGACCATTTCAGATATATCATACCCGCCGGTAGCCCGATGACCGGTATCGGCAACGACCACCAGGTGGCATCGCTGAGCAACTGCTTCGTGATAGGCATTGAGGGCGACGCCGACTCGTACGGAGCCATCATGCGCCTGGACGAAGAGCAGGTGCAGCTGATGAAGCGTCGCGGCGGCGTGGGTCATGATCTTTCGCAGATTCGCCCGAAAGGGTCGCCCGTAAACAATTCGGCGCTGACATCCACCGGCCTTGTGCCGTTCATGGAGCGCTACAGCAACTCCACTCGCGAGGTGGCGCAGGACGGACGCCGCGGAGCCCTTATGCTCTCCGTAAGCATCAAGCATCCGGACAGCGAGGCGTTCATCGACGCCAAGATGACGGAAGGAAAGGTGACGGGAGCCAACGTGAGCGTCAAGATTGACGACGCATTCATGCAGGCTGCCATTGACGGCAAGCCATACACACAGCAGTTCCCCATCGACTCCGCAGACCCGCAGGTAAAGAAGGAGATTTCCGCCAAGGCGCTGTGGCAGAAGATTGTGCACAACGCATGGAAGAGCGCCGAGCCGGGCATCCTATTCTGGGACACCATCATACGCGAGAGCATCCCTGACTGTTACGCTGACCTCGGCTTCCGCACCGTCAGCACCAATCCGTGCGGCGAAATACCTCTCTGCCCGTATGACTCGTGCCGTCTGCTTTCAGTGAACCTCTACTCGTACGTACGCAATCCGTTCACTCCGGAGGCAAGCTTCGACTTTGATCTCTTCAAGGAGCACGTGGCTAAGGCACAGCGCATCATGGACGACATCATCGACCTGGAGCTGGAGAAGATTGACCTTATCATGGACAAGATAAAGCACGACCCGCAGACCGACGACATCAAGCACGCCGAATATCATCTTTGGGAGAAGATAAAGGACAAGAGCTCGCAGGGACGACGCACCGGTTTGGGCATCACGGCTGAGGGCGACATGATAGCAGCAATGGGGCTGACCTACGGCACGCAGGAAGCCACCGACTTCAGCGTCAGCGTACACCGCACACTAGCTCTCGCCGCCTACCGCTCTTCCGTAGACATGGCTCGTGAGCGCGGAGCTTTCAAGGTGTTCGACGCGAAGCGTGAGGCTGCCAACCCGTTCCTCCTCAGAATAAAGGAGGCTGACCCGTCGCTCTACGACGACATCATGACATACGGACGCCGCAACATCGCCTGTCTGACCATCGCTCCGACCGGCACCACATCGCTCATGACACAGACCACAAGCGGCATCGAGCCTGTATTCATGCCCGTATACAAGCGCCGCAGAAAGGTGAATCCCAACGACGCTGACGTACACGTGGACTTCACGGACGAGGTGGGCGACTCATACGAGGAGTATATCGTTTACCACAAGAAGTTCCTCACATGGATGGAGGTGAACGGCATCGACACCAGCAAGCGATACACCCAGGACGAGATAGACGAACTCGTGGCACGATCGCCGTACCATAAAGCCACCGCCAACGACGTGGACTGGCTGATGAAGGTGAGAATGCAGGGCGCCATTCAGAAGTGGGTGGACCACTCCATCAGCGTGACCGTAAACCTCCCGAACGACGTAAGCGAAGAACTCGTTGGCAAGCTTTACGTAGAGGCTTGGCGCTCGGGATGTAAGGGATGTACCATCTATCGCGACGGCAGCCGCTCGGGTGTGATGATTTCTGCTTCAAAGAAGGACAAGAAGAAAAACGCTGCCCAGAAGGAGAAGGTCAGCACAGACCGCATACCGGTAATGGCAGTGACGGAGACACGTCCGAAGGAACTGGACTGTGACGTGGTTCGTTTCCAGAACAACAAGGAGAAGTGGGTGGCTTTCGTAGGATTGCTGGACGGCTATCCTTACGAGATATTCACCGGACTGCAGGACGACGAAGAAGGAATAGCCCTTCCCAAGACCGTAACGAAGGGCCGCATCATCAAGCAGACCAACCCCGACGGCACGAAGCGCTATGACTTCCAGTTCGAGAACAAGCGCGGATATAAGACCACGGTGGAGGGACTGTCGGAGAAATTCAACCCGGAATACTGGAACTACGCCAAGCTTATCTCCGGAGTGCTGCGCTATCGTATGCCTATCGACCACGTAATAAAACTCGTCAGCTCGCTGCAGCTTAAGGACCAGAGCATCAACACATGGAAGAACGGTGTGGAACGTGCACTCAAGAAATACATGGTGGACGGAACGGCAGCCAAAGGACTGGTGTGTCCGTCATGCGGACAGGAGACTCTCGTCTATCAGGAAGGATGCCTGATATGTAAGAACTGCGGTGCTTCACGCTGCGGATAAATCACAATTTATAGTTGAAAATTGAGAGTTGAGAATTGAGAGTTATGATATGCTTAATTGTATATATTATAATAGTATAAATATAGAGTAATCATAACTCTCAATTCTAAACTCTCAATTCTAAACTTATCTATTCCTCAATTTAGATAATGAAATCTTTCATACATATAGACGACATTCGTCTGCACGCGTGTCATGGTGTGCTGCCTCAAGAGCAGCTCACTGGCAATGACTATATAATAAATGTACGCGTGGGATATGACATATCAAGGGCAATGTATACCGACGACGTAGCTGACACGCTCAACTACGCCGAGGTATACAATATAATAAAAGAGGAGATGAATGTCCCGTCAAAACTAATAGAGCATGTGGCGGGCCGCATAACAGACCATCTTATGGCAAGTTATGCGGACATCACCTCTATAACGCTACGCATCACCAAACTCAACCCGCCGATGGGTGCCGACTGTAACGGAGCCGGGGTTGAAATAACTGTAACGCGCGGAGATGCCTAAAGCTAAGGCAGATAATATTCGTACCTCTTAAGCACGTCGCAACGACGCGTATACTGGTCCACGACATTGGGATAAGCCATTGCAAACAAGCTAAGTTCGTACAACGCCTCGTATTGAGCAGAGTGCGGATAGAGAATAACTTTACCGTCATACTCAAATTCAGCCCACTTGTCTACGGGCATGAACGCAAGGGCGTAAACGGAGTGGTAACGCAACTGCAGGTCGTCGCTTCGCTTAGCCACATTAAGATACTTCACCGTCTCAGCGGCAAAGTCTTTCTCCCAAGAGCGAGCCGAATCCATGACGCTGCTGTAATAATGAGTGAGGAACCAACAGTCGCCGTAACATGAAGCCTGATAATAACGCACGGCAAGGTCGTAAGCCATCTGCTGCTTAGCAGCGCCTTCGCGTGCAAGATTGTAGCGATTTAGGCGGTCAGCCATATCGCGACAATAGTCGAGCTTTATGTTACGGTTTACTGTTACCGGCTCATAGCACTCGCTGACCCTCTGCTTGCCGAACCATCGCGGCACGTCATAACGGCGTTGTGACGAGTAAGCGCTTATGAGTTGGGAAGAAAGAAGCGACATCGACACGCCGTCAAGATACGGTATGGCTTCGGCAAAACGTCCCTCGGCTATCAGCTTTGTTCCGATAAGGTCATTGAAGTAGTCGGCATCATGGTAAGAGTTCTGAGCACAGTATTCGTCAAAGGCATTGTCATGGCTGGACGAGAGATAACGGTAATAGTCGGCAAGGCGGTCGGCAGTAAGACTGTCCATCTTGCAGAAATACTCGTTCCACGGACTGTACGTCACGTTCGTGTTTTCGCTATATATAGTAGGGTCGGCCTGACTCTGCTCCATATAGAAATACTTGTCATCAGCATTCGTCATGGCACACAAGGCAAGGGCAGTATTGTCCATACCTGCACGGCGGAAGAGCTGTTCAAGACCGCGATGAACCACGCGTTCCTTCACGTCAGTATAGTGATTGCTATAAGAGTAGCTGCTGCCACGTTCCTCTTCTATCTTATTGTCAAGCCAACGGAACTCGCCAAGCAGATAGTCAGTATATTCTTTTGTAGGCTTGTTGGCACGCGTCGAGACAAGCAGGCGTATGGCACGGGCATTGTCGCGCATGCGCTGACTGCCGTCAGAAGCAACAGCCTTTTCGGCTTCCGCCATAGCACGCTCCGTGTTTCCGAACAGATAGTCAATCATGCTTGCAGCCGCAAGCCACAGACTCGGCGACTTCACCTTACTGTCGTTGGCGGCATTAAGGGCAAACTGTACAAACGCCATCGCTTCCTTACGATACACCTGCTTGGCATCTATCTGCTTAAACCATTCAGCATCATTATCACCTTTCGCCTTCTGATCAATCGTTTCCTGCACATTATTTACAAAGTCCTGCACAAGGTAATTGAGCGACGGGGCGTTAGGGTTCTCTGCATAGATGGTCCTTATGCCGGCAAGGTTGCGATAGTTGCGCATAACAGACTTGATGGACTGTACGTCGCCCTGCTCGGCATAGATGTCGCAGGCAGCACCACGCTGTCCTGTCTTGAGCAAGGCACGGGCATAGATGTTGCGCATGGCTTCGCGCCACGGACTCTGAGAAAGGCTGGATGCTGAGGTCTTCCACAATGCTACGTTAAGATTGTCATTGCCGAGCATCATGTTTGCACGCATCTGCAGCAGCACGTATTGCGGACGTAATGTATTGCCGCCGTATGCCTTTGCAGCGGTGAGAACATCGGAGAATGTCTGATGCCGATGTGCGAAATCCTCCTTCGTGGGATAACTCCATGCGTCACGGGCGTAATCCTCACAAGCCTTGAAGTAACGATTAAGCAAATTGATGTACGCTGTCATCTCCTCATCGTTTCTTTCCTTGGCAGTCTCAGGATTGCGTCACGGTTCCATTTAAAGTAATCGACACCGATGGGACCGTTCTCCCCCATATAATCCTGCCAGAAACGATCTATATCATACAAGTATGCAGGACCGTCGGTCATGGCTTCATGGCGAAAGACGGAGAACATATAACGATTATGCGTATTTCCCTCGGATATGCATGCCGTGGCGTCAATGAGCGGCAGGGCAGCAATCAAACTAATTATTAAAAATCCTTTCATACTCATCGTTGTTTAATCGGTTAATATTGTTGTTATTGAGATCGAATAGTATTATCTCGTCATTGGCTTCAGGACGTCGGCTGCCTATAGCGTTTACGGCTGAGATAATATCGGAGAGGGAGGGTTGGCGGATGGCAATGGAGTCGCTGGAGAGTATCGGGTATTCACCATCGTAATGGACAAAGCCTACGAACTGACCGCCACGGAACAGGATGCGCCACGTAAAGACGGGATAAGCAGCACTCAAGCTGAGCTTATAGTCTTTCAGATAAGGCAGGTAAGGGGCTGCGTCATGCAGGTCGAGAATAGGTTTGTGGCAACGTATGTCGGTGGCATCGCCCGTGTTATACATCATCAGCACACCACGGTCTGCGGGTGGCGGAGTCTGTGCGAGCTGGTGAAGGCGGATGGTGGACGAGAGCTGGAGCTGTCGGCTATGGCATTCGTCGAGCATAGCCTGCATGAAGTCATTATAGAGTCGGCGTGTGGAAAGAGTCCAGTCACAGTCAATCTGTATCTCCTTGACATCCTTGACATCATTGGTCTCGTTCATCTGGAGGACGCGCTTGACGATGAGCGAAGCCAACTGCTTGCGGTCGCCGCGAAGACATTCGGGCATAACGAATACCGTAGGCACAATGTCGACGTCTTGTGGCATTGCAGTAACGAAATTAAGCGTGGCGTTAGGCACCGCTCTCCCACTCGCGTCCGCCACCACATCAAAGTAGCGGACATACATACGCGATATGCCGTGGGCACGAAGGAAAGCCGTCTTCGTGGAGTCAATGTTCAGCGTGGTGCTCCAGTAATAGACAGACCGCACCCTTGACGACCGCGGCTGCCTCTTATCGTGGCACGCCACCGTCAATATAGCCAACAAGACCGCACATAATGCAGCAGCGGCAAAGCGTATATATCTAAGTGTCTTCATAGCAATATGATGCTCTTATAGAATAACTTAAGAGCCATAATTATAGATTTGTATATTTTTCTTTAATATATTGCGAATTTACGCAAAATACAAGACAAAGCAAAATATACTAACATGTTTTTCCGAGTTTGCCGTCGTTTTTACGATTTATTCGCTATCTTTGCACCAAAATAAGTTGCAGTTCAGACATTTGGACCAACCTACAGCATCTCATTTATGGCAAAAAAAATATTGCTTTCAATAATACTCATCATAACGTTCGTGTCGGTAGCAGCCGGCGCTAACCGTAAGTTTACACTCTGCATCGACCCTGGACACGGTGGAAAAGACACCGGAGCACCGGGCAGCTTTTCGAAGGAAAAAAACATAAACCTGAATGTGGCACTCGCATTCGGACGCTACGTGGAGCGTAATTGCCCCGACGTTACTGTAGTGTATACACGCAAGACTGACGTGTTTATCCCCTTGTACGAACGCGCCGAAATAGCCAACCGCAAGAAGGCAAACCTCTTCATATCCGTACATACCAACGCTCTCCAAGGCAACCACACGATGAGAGGTTTCGAGACATACACGCTCGGTGACGGACGCTCGCATGCCAAGAAGACCAACCTGGAAGTGGCAAAACGTGAGAACTCCGTCATTCTGCTCGAGAAAGACTATGAACAGCATTACGTAGGCTTCGATCCCAACTCGCCGGAAAGCAATATCATGTTTGAGTTTATACAGGACCGAAACCTTACAAAGAGCATCGAGCTGGCAAAGATGCTGCAAAGACATGTATGCAAGGTGGCTAACCGTCCCAATAAGGGAGTGCATCAGCAGAACCTTGCCGTACTCAGGCTGACCTCTATGCCGGCTTGCCTCATCGAGCTCGGATATATCTCAACCCCCGACGAAGAGCGAATGCTGAACGACAAGAATCAGATAGACAAGATTGCACGCGGCATATACAACGCCTTCGTAGAATACAAGAACAAGTATGACACGGGAATGACCATCCCGTACAAGCCATTGTCAGACCCATTGCCTGAGACAACACAGCAAAGCGACACACAAAAGAACGACTCTGACGTGGCAGACGCAAGACAGGCGGAACAAGACACCAAGGCGAACGAAGTAAGTGTCAGAAACAACGACCGCCAGTCTGAAAGAAACGACCGCCCTGCAAGAAGGCAGCAGACAAGGCAACAGAACGAAAAGACCAAGCAAGCTGACAAGCCCAGACAGACTGAAAAGCCGAAGCAGACAACCGTAAAGGAAAAGACGGACGACAGCAAGCCGGTGTTCAAGGTGCAGATTATTGCAGCAAGCCGACAACTAAAGAAGAGCGACCCTAACTTCAAGGGACTGACGGACGTGGAATGCTATCAGGAGAACGGCATGTGGAAATATACCACCGGCGCCTCCAATAACTATAACACGACGTACAGAAAGCGCAAGGAGATTCTGGAGCAGTTCCCGCAAGCGTTCATCATAGCATTCAAGAACGGCGTAAAGATGGACGTCAATCAGGCTATTAGAGAATTCAAACAGAACAGAAACAGATAAAAAGAATTCAAAACAACGAACAGAAACAAATAAGAATATGAAAGCATTTAATAAAGAAGTGAAAATCGCGCTCGTAGCCATCGTAGGCGTGATAATACTGTTTTTCGGAATGAACTTCCTGAAAGGACTGAACATATTCTCGTCAACTGACGACTATTACATACAATTTCACGATATCAGCGGACTCTCAGCTTCGAGCCCGATATATGCTGACGGATATAAGGTAGGAACCGTCAAGAGCGTCATCTACGACTATTCTGGAAAAGAAGATCCACGCGTGGTGGTAGGAATAGACAGAGACATGCGCATCCCGGTTGGAAGTACGGCTGTCATCGAGAGCGACATGATGGGCAACGTGAAGGTGAACCTCCTACTCGCCAATAACCCGAGAGAGAGAGTTATGCCGGGCGAAACCATCCTTGGCGACGTTGACGCAGGTGCTTTAGGAAAGGCAGCCCAGATGTTGCCCGCCATAGAGAACATGCTGCCGAAGCTGGACAGCATCCTCTCAAGCCTCAACACCCTGCTTGCTGACCCGGCTCTCGCACAAAGCCTACACAACGTGCAGACCGTAACGGAGAACCTCACCGTATCTTCTGCACAGCTCAACACACTTATGAAGACACTCAACAAGGGCGTGCCTACGATGATGGCAAAGGCTGACGGCGTGCTGGACAACACCAACCGCCTCACATCCAACCTCGCTGACCTCGACCTTGCGACAACAAAGCAGCAGGTGGACCAGACCATCGCTAACGTGAAGCTTCTCACAGACCGCCTTAACAGCAACGAGGGAACACTCGGCAAACTGATGAACGATCCGACCATGTATAACAACATGAACTCTACTATGAGAAGCGCCGACTCGCTCCTCATTGACCTTCGTCAGCATCCGAAGCGCTACGTCCATTTCTCCGTATTCGGAAAGAAAGACAAGTAAGCGCATAGATATACTTAGTATAAATACCGAAAGGATATTGTTTCACGGCTTCAGAACAACTCTGAAGCCGTTTTTTTTCAATGAGATAAGCGCATTTAGCCAATGTTTCACTAAAAACTCCAAAACACACATAAAAACATCAATATGCAGATTATCAGCAGATTACGCTTATTTATACAAAGAACAAAACATATATATAAGAATAGCATAACTAACGGGAAAAGAGTCATTTATATTACAAAACGTATACATTCAATAATAATAAAAAAGCAGCTTATTTGCTCAGCTCAAAAATAATTACTAATTTTGCAGTCGGAATTATAGTTTACAAACGGTCGAAAGACACAACACGTACCACAGCCAATGAACATTAGTCCTGAAAAGCTTTGGGACAAATGTCTTGCCTTCATCAGCAAGAACATTTCAGAGCAGACATATAACACATGGTTCAAGAGCATCGTCTTCGAAGCCTTCAACGAGGAAAAGAAGATGGTGGTGATACGTGTGCCCAGTCATTTCGTGTGTGAGTATCTTGAAGAACACTACGTCAAGTTGCTCCACGTGGCGCTTAGCCGCGAATTTGGCTCAGGCATACAATTGTCGTACCGTATTGTAACTGACAAGGAGAACAAGCAGACACAGACAATGGAAGGCGAACAGCCCGTTGAAGACACACTCAAGCCACAGCAGCGCGAGCATGCCAACGAGTCGCCCAACACTCTCGACAGCCTTGCTCCGCAGCAGATTGACTCGCAGCTCAACCCGCAGCTCACCTTCGACAACTACATAGAAGGCAGCAGCAACCTTTTCTCGCGTACCATCGGTAAGACCATTGCCGACAATCCGCAGAGCATGCAGTTCAATCCGTTCTTCGTCTTCGGTCCTTCAGGATGCGGAAAGACACACCTCATCAATGCCATCGGCGTCGAGACAAAGCGAATATACCCAGAAAAGAGAGTGCTCTATATCAGCGCACGCCTCTTCGAGGTGCAGTATACCAACGCCGTACTGCGCAACACCATCAACGACTTTATCAATTTCTACCAGACCATAGACGTTCTTATCGTGGACGACATACAGGAATGGGAAGACAAGAAGGGCACACAGAACACCTTCTTCCACATCTTCAACCATTTGTTCCGCAACGGCAAGCGCATCATACTCGCCAGTGACCGTCCGCCCGTACAGCTCAAGGGAATGAACGAGCGTCTCATCACACGTTTCTCTTGCGGCCTTATAGCAGAGCTGCAGAAGCCGAACGTGAAGCTTTGTGTGGACATTCTGGAGAACAAGATACGCCATGAAGGCCTCAGCATACCTGAGGACGTAGTGGAATTCATAGCCTCGACAGCTAACGGCAGCGTGCGAGACCTGCAGGGTGTCGTAAACTCACTTATGGCATACAGCGTGGTTTACAACTGCAGCATCGACATGAAGCTGGCAGAACGCGTCATCAAGCACTCTGTAAAGGTGGAGAGCAACCCGCTTACCGTGGAGGATATCATCGAGAGCGTGTGCCAGCATTACAATGTTACGCCTGCCAACATCAACAGTCGCAGCCGTAAGAAGGACTATGTTATGGCACGTCAGGTATCAATATACCTTGCACAGAAATACACCAAGATGCCGGCAAGCCGCATCGGACGACTCGTGGGTGGACGTGACCACTCTACGGTTATATACAGCTGCAACCAGGTGGAGCAGCGTCTGAAGGTAGATCGCAAGTTCTCAAGCGAGATATCAAGCATCGAAAATTCATTTAAAATAAGGAACTGACAATAACGATGAAGCCGGACAAGGGAAGGGCAATGCCTGTTTCTCTTGTCCGGCTTCATGCGTTTAAACCAAAACCGACCAACTTTATATAATTCCAATATTAAGACTATTATACAACGTCAGTTCCTATATTTTTTCTTAAACAAGACCATAGACACACCGTATCTCACTTTTTCGGAGACACGGCGTAATGAAATGTGCTCTTAAAAAAGGTCGGCAACAAACTCAACCACTTTACAGAATCTCACGGCAAGCACCACAATGCAGGCATAAAACGCAGCCAAAGCATCGTCCAGCATGCAGCCCCAACCGCCATGTATGTGCTTGTCCACCCAGCGACAGCCGAGCGGCTTGGTGATGTCAATGGCACGGAACAGCACGAAACCAAGCGAAGCAAGCGATATTGCCACATACGAAGGACCATCAACAAACAAGGCAGGCAGACATGCCACCCACGTTCCGAAATACTCATCGATGATGACAGTACGCGGATCCTCGCCCCAATAGCGCTCCATGACATTATCGGTCCACACTCCAAGCAGCAGCGACCCCACCACAAGAGCGAGTGTTGCCACAAAAAGCCACATTGGAGAAAGCAGCAGATAAAGACCAATCCACGTAAGAAGAGCCACAAAGCCTCCTAATGTTCCAGGTCCCCAGGGCCAGAATCCGACGCCAAAACCCGTTGATAACGCTACATGAAACCAGGGTGCCTCACCCAACTGATGATTGTTGTTATTACTCATTATATAATATGTAAGTCTTTAAGATGTAACAATAAATTTAAAGCAAGTCAGAAAAAGGTGACTCTAAAATCTTTGCAAAGTTAAGGAAAAAATACGAGACCATCATTAAAAACGGGACGGCGAGGCTGAAAAACTTGCATAACTGTCCGAAAATAAGTAACTTTGCAGTCCATTTGAAGAAATGGGCTTAATAAACATTATTAACAGAGTGCTTGGTAAACCTCTTAAAAAACAAGAACAATGCAGAAAGAAAAGAAGACAGTGAGTGTGCTCTTTATGCTTTTCAGCATACTCTTCTGTGTTTGCCTCATTACGGCAAACGTACTCGAGACAAAGCAAATATCCGTAGGACCGTTCAACATAACGGGAGGACTGATAGTATTTCCTATCTCATACATCATTAATGACTGTGTGTGCGAGGTTTGGGGATACGGCAAGGCAAGAATGCTGATATGGACCGGCTTCGCCATGAACTTCCTCTTCGTGACGTTCGGCGCCTTGTGCGACCTGCTTCCAGCCGCTCCCTATTGGGACAACGAAGCCGGATTTCATGCCATCTTCGGTCTTGCTCCACGCATCGCTGCCGCCTCATTCGTGGCTTTCATCATCGGTTCGTTTGTCAATGCTTACGTAATGAGCCGCATGAAGATATCGTCAGGCGGACGCAACTTCTCGGCACGAGCAATCCTCAGTACGGTATACGGCGAGACAGCCGACTCGCTGATTTTCTTCCCGTTGGCATTGGGAGGCGTAGTGCCACTGCGTGAGTTGCCCATACTGATCATCTCGCAAGTTGTGCTCAAGACGCTTTACGAAATCCTTGTGCTTCCCGTTACCATCCGCGTGGTGAGAGCCACAAAGCGCTACGAAGGCGAGGACGTCTACGACAACAACGTCAACTACAGCATCTGGAAGATATTCAACATTTAACAACATCCTTATTTATTGAATTCATAAAAAAACAATGGCTACAAATTCAAATAACCGTACAGACGAAGGACTCAAGGCCCTTGGTTCTAACACACGCTACCGTGACGACTACGCACCTGAGGTGCTCGAGACTTTCGTAAACAAACATCCCGGCAACGACTATTGGGTACGATTCAACTGCCCGGAGTTTACATCCCTCTGCCCCATCACCGGTCAGCCCGACTTCGCAGAAATCCGCATCTCCTACATCCCCGACGTGAAGATGGTGGAGAGCAAGAGTCTTAAGCTTTACCTCTTCAGCTTCCGCAATCACGGCGACTTCCATGAAGACTGCGTCAACATCATAATGAAGGACCTTATCCGCCTTATGGACCCTAAGTATATTGAGGTGACAGGAATATTCACCCCAAGAGGCGGCATCTCTATCTGGCCCTACGCCAACTACGGCAGAAAAGGTACCAAGTACGAGCGTCTGGCAGAAGAAAGATTTGCCACACACGACATCAAGTAAAGGTTGAGAATTGAGAATTTGAGAGTTGAGATATACCAATCCCCATGAGTAATCTTTCTAACCATATGGTATAACCCTCAACTCTCAAAATTCAATTCTCAACCTTACTTTTTTCCTTACTGTGCAAGAAATTGCATAAAACCATAAAGATTCCTTAAGTGTTTTTTCCTTATAGATTGTTATATTGATACGTGATGTTGTATCCGTTAACCTAAATCATACGACATCAGCTATCTACTGAACATCAAAAAAAACAACAATAAGGAAAAAATTATGAGAACACGACCGTTACTAACTCTGAAGTGGTCGCGTAAGGCAATGATACTTGTCATCGCTGCCGCACCATTCCAATGGACTCTTGCCGGAAACGTCAGCAACGCTCCAGCATCCGAATTCAACGCTTTCGTCCAGCAGGACGGCAAGACTACGCTCAAAGGACACGTGACAGACGAGAACGGAGAACCGCTTATTGGCGCCACCGTAAACGTGAAGGGCACCGAGGAGCGCACCGTTACCGACATCGACGGCAACTATACACTCCGTACTTCTGCTTCACATCCAACAGTCATTGTCAGCTATCTTGGCTATCGCAATAAGGAACTGAAAGCCTCCGGATCATCCAGTCTCGACATCATCATGCAGCCCGACCAGCAGTCTATTGACGAGGTGGTGGTGACTGCTCTCGGCATCAAGCGCGAGAAGAAAATGCTCGGCTATTCCGTACAGGACATCAAGGCGGACGCCCTTAACACCACTGGCGACCCTTCCGTGACCGGAGCATTGGACGGCAAGGTGGCTGGTCTGCAGATGAATACGGCAAGCACCGGTCTTGGCGGTTCCACTAAGATTACCATCCGCGGCAACTCTTCACTTACGGACAACAACCAGCCGTTATGGATTGTTGACGGCGTTCCTTTCACCGACGACCAGACTTCTGAGGCTTCTGCATACGGCGGCTACGACCGTGGTGGCACATCATTCGACATCAACCCGGAGGACATCGAGTCGATCTCAGTACTTAAGGGTCCGAACGCTGCTGCTCTCTACGGATCACGTGCAGGTAACGGCGTAATCCTCGTTACCACAAAGCGAGGCTCACACAAGCAGGGCTTCGGCGTATCTTACAGCGGCAACTTCACATGGAGCCAGGCTGCAGAGACTCTGAAGATGCAGAAGCTCTACGGACAGGGTTCGCAGGGACAGTTGCTCTTCAACAAGGACGAAGAGAGCAACCCCACAACAATGACGGGCGAACTGGCATTCGGTCCGCGCTTCGACGGCAGCATGCAGACCAACTGGCTCGGCGAGAAGGCTCCTTATTCATATACAGGCGACCGTCTGAAGGACTACTTCCGTACAGGATTCTCACAGTTCCATACCGTAGCCGTGGGTTCAGCCACGGACAAGTCTCACTTCCGTCTTTCTGTAGGATTCAATGCCAACGACGGCCTGTTCAAGGACGAGTCGCTCGACAAGCTCAACGTAGACCTCAACGCCGGCACTACAGTCAACAAATGGCTGTCATTGGACGGCAAGATTTCCGTATCGCACACTAAGGCAGAGAACCGTCCTTACACTGGTCTGAACGGCGAGGTGGCACAGCTGCTCCTCATGCCGGGCAACGTAAGCCTTAATGACCTTGAGGCAAACTATACTTCTCCTAACCAGCTCCACCGAAACTGGTTCGGTCCTGACCAGCACTACAGCAATCCTTACTACGTGCGCCACAGATTCCAGAACAGCGACGAGCGCTGGCGTGCCTTCGGATATTATGCCGCCAACCTCAACCTAACTGATTGGTTGAAGTTCAGCGCCAAATATTCTTTCGACTATTATCGCACACGTCTCCAGACTTCAGACCTTTCATTGGGTGACGGAGCCATCTCTACAGACGGCACTGGATGGGAGCAGAAACTCGTGACAGACGGCATGTCACGCGGCGAAGAGAACCACTTCGAGCAGAACATGCAGTTCCTCTTCATGGGCGACAACCAGCTTACGAAGAAATTGCGCCTCGGTTATACGGCTGGTGCCAACATCATGTACCTGAAGTATGAGACGCTCTCAGCATCCGTGCAGAACATGCTGGAGAAGGACAACTGGATTCTCAACACCGGCAACAAGCTTGTCTCAGCCGTAGACGACGGACACGACCGCGCCATGTATTCGGTTTTCGCGTCAGCTCAGTTTGCCTATGATGAATGGCTCTCGCTCGACCTTACAGCACGTAACGACTGGTCGTCCACTCTGCCGAAAAAGAACAACTCATTCTTCTATCCATCTGCATCACTCAGCTGGGTGGTGTCCGACTTCATGCGCTCCATCGACCATCGTCTACCGGAATGGATCACGTTCACAAAGCTGCGCCTCTCTGCAGCCCAGGTTGGTAAGGATCCGTCGCCGTACAATCTCTACAACGTGCGTAAGTTCCAGTTCGAGATGGGCAACCGCAAGCCTATCATCAACACCGTACGCCTCAACCCTAACCTCAAGCCAGAGATTAAGACATCATATGAGGTTGGTCTCGACATGAAGTTTCTCCAGAACCGTCTCGGATTCGACTTCACATATTATTATAGCACTACGAAGAACCAGGCCATGCTCGTGGACGCATCGGCTCCTTGGACACAGCAGTGGGTGAACGCAGGTAAGATAAACAACACCGGTGTGGAGCTTATGGTATATGGTTCGCCGGTTCGTACACGCGACTTCCAGTTTGACCTCACAGCCAACTTCGCGCATAACCGTTCCACAGTAAAGGAACTGGCAGACGGCGTCAACCGCATCTATTTCGCCGGCGACGGCAACATGCCGGTGAAGGTAGGTGCAGTCAGCGGAGGAAAGCTCGGCGACATCTTCGCCAACAATCTTATGCAGCGTGACGCTCAGGGACGCGTCATCATCGGCGACGACGGTCTGCCTATGGCAACAACCGGCGACGGCAACCTTGAGCAGTACTTGCTGGACCATCCTATCGGTAACATCCAGCCCGACCTTCTGATGTCCGTCACACCGACATTCACATACAAGGGCATCTCGCTCACAGCTATGTTCGACATGAAGTTCGGTGGCGACATCGTTTCGGTGTCTGAGGGTATGGCTACGGCTGTCGGTACGTCAGACCGCACCATTAACCGTGGCGAATACAAGGAAATTAACGGCGTGAAGGACTGGTATATGGTTGTTCCCGGCGTAACCGCTGACGGCAAGCCCAATACAAAACCGGTAAGCGCACAGGCCTACTATTCCACCATCGGTCTCTACAACTCGCAGAAGGGATTTGCCGAGGAGTTCGTGCATGACGCTTCGTACATCAAGCTGAAGGAGCTTGCTCTTGGCTACAGCTTCCCGCAGTCCGTGTTGCGCCGCACACCGCTCACACAGCTGAAGCTCAGCTTCGTGGCACGCAACCTCTGCTTCCTCATGAAGCACACACCGGGCAATCCTGACGGCGGTTATGACACGACAATGTTCTCACAGGCAATTGACTTCATGGCAGTGCCTTACACAAGAACATTCGGATTCTCTGTTAACATCGGTTTCTAACAGAAGCATCTGATACGGAATAATAAAAAAACAGTAAACAAACAGAACTATACAATGAAACGCAATATATTCTATACCGGTCTGATAGCAGCCACAACGCTGCTAACCTTTGCGTCATGCTACGACCTCGACGAAATGAGTCGCGACCCCTACGGCGTGGATGGCTCTGAAAATGCGGGCGGCGAGATAACTCCGGATAAACCGGACGAAGGCAAATACGCAGACATCAACATCAACTATGCCGTGTCGCACGACGACTCGTTGGCTTACAATAAGGCTTTGGCAGACGCTCCTGCCACCTTCCGCACATTCCTTTATCAGGGATATTACAACGACTATCAGATAACCACCAACCTCTCGCATGACATCTATGCGGGATACGTGGCAAACAATCAGCCCAAGCACGCAAAGAAGTCGCCTGACTATGGCTATTCTGACGGATGGTCAGGACGCCGCTGGTCACACTTCTATACGGAGCGCTCCACCGAGTATCGCGACCTTCTGAGAGCATACAAGTTTAACGATACGCCTGAGAAGTATCGCAACATGTACTACATCACACGCATATACTATGCGTTCCTCGCTCTCGCCAACACCGACACATACGGCGACATGCCGTTCCGTCAGTACGTGCAGGCTAAGGTTCCAGAGACCAACAACGTGGAATACGACACGCAGGAGCAGGTTTATGACGCCATGTTCCGCATGCTTGAGCAGGCTGTAGACAGCATTAAGCCGGAAGACGCATCACAGTATAAGATTGACAAGGACGACATCTGCTACTTCGGCGACGCCGAGAAGTGGTGCCGCTTCGCCAACTCAATGCGTCTGCGCATGGCATTGCGTATCAGCAATGTCAATCCTGAACGTGCAAAGAAGGAGGCAGAGGCTGCACTCAACAACAAGTACGGTCTGATGAAGAGCAATGACGACAACATGCAGACCGTGCCTAAGCATGCTCCCGTTGAGATGGGTGGCGAAGACAGTGGCGGAGACGAGAACGGTCTTGCCATGTGCTCCGTGGCTTATGGCGGCGAGAGCGTACTCTCTAAGGACATGGAGAATCTTTATCGCAACCTCTCTGACGGCGGCAAGGAATACACCATAAAGAAGGGACGTAACAATTCAGAAACAAAGAAGATTGACCCACGCTGCCTTGTGAGCTGGTATCGCAGCAATATGACAGCTGCTACGCTTGCCACCGGTCAGGACGGTCTGCGCAACGACTTTGTAGGATGTCTGCGTGGAGCCCAGTCGCCCGACATCTCTATGGACCCTCTGAAGTACAGTCTTACACGTACGGTTAAGGACGGTGCCTCAAAGGATCTTCCCGATGACCATTGGTTCAATTATTCTCGTCCTACAGTATGGTTCAGTTACGCAGAGTCGTTGTTCCTTAAGGCAGAGGCAGCTCTGAGAGGATGGACTGGAGCCGACCTCACACTTGACGCAGAGGGCTACTTCCGTGCAGGTGTCAAGGCATCCATGGACTATTATCACATTGCCGACGCTGACGCTCAGGCTTACATCGACGGTCTGAAGGTATGGGACGAGGGCGTATTCAGCAGCGGTGACCGCGAAGCCATCCTCGAAGCCATCATCACACAGAAGTGGATGGCAGTATTCCCGAACGGCAACGAGGGTTGGGCTGACTTCCGTCGCACCGACTATCCCGCCCTTCTCAACCAGCAGACCAACTTCTCTGGAGGCGACGTTCCTAACGGAAAGCAGATCAAGCGCTTGCTTTATCCGAACAGCGAGTCGCAGAACAAGTACTTCATCCAGCATCCTAACCTGCAGACCAACAACACCCAGGGCACACGCCTCTGGTGGGATGTGGCTGACACCAACGATGCTGCTGGCAACCGCATGAAACCAAACAACTTCCGATAAGGATACCATAGGAAGCCGTTTCGTAAGTAATTGCTTACGTGACGGCTTCTTTTTTTATATTACCTTTATCGTCCAAAATTTGATTTTAACACCTTGAAAGTTTTTCTTTTTACGGAAAAGTGCTAACTTTGCATCGTATGAAGCCTTGATGGAGAAACCGTCATGGCATTATCATTTTTCAGACTATACCGATGAATAACCATATTGGCAGGACACTGCTACTTATCATATTGACCTTTTATTCGCTGATGTCACCGGCTTCGGGCGTCAGCAAGTATTCAACGCTCATACGCGAAGTTCGTGGATGGTCGTCCGAGAAGGTTCTTGCTATGGGCGACACCTTGCTCCAACGACATGAAGACGACAAGGCCCTCGTGATGTATATGCTCGTTTGCTCACGCACAAACGACAATATGACCGACAAGGAACTGACCGACTGCTCGCTTGCCAACATGAAGGCTGGCGACATCTTCTATGACCGTGGCAACTATATCAACGCACTTAAGAACTATCAAACCGGACTGAAACTCAGCGAAAGCTCGAAGTCGAAAGAGCATCTTGCCTCTATATACAAGAACATCGGAAACGCTTACTGCATGTTCAAGGACTATGACAAGGGTTTCGAATATTATAAGAAAGGTTATGCCATCATACCTAAGGGTGACAAAGAGCTGACATTCAAGCTGCTTGTCAATCTCTTCGGCGTATGCCTCAACCGCAAGGACCTAAAGGAAGCCCGCAAGTATAGCCAGCTTATACAGACATCGCCACACCCCGAAACAGCAGAAAACCAATTCTACATAACTTTCTCCAAAGCTCTTCTCACTTCCGAAGAGGCACACTATGCCGAGGCCAACAAAATTCTCATTGACCTTGCCAAGACATCTATCGCCGCCAAACTGCCTGCTATATTTATCTGCTCCGTCTATTCGCATATCTACACCAACTACATGGAAATGGGAGACATGAGCAATGCCCTCCATTACATCCGCCTCTGCATGCAGACAGCTGAGAAAAACCACATGATGCATTACGTGCCGGAGACGCTGCGCGACATGGCGGAGATACAGAAGCGAAGCGGCAACACCTCCATAGCACAGCAATACGACGCCCAATATCTCAACCTGATGGACTCAATCTACAACTCACAACGATTCAACGTCGTGAAAAACCAGCAGTTCATCTACGAAGTGGACAAAGCCAACAAAGAGATAACCCGTCTGCATCAGGAGGAAGAGACACATCGTCATAACGCCCGACTCTATCAGTTGCTCTTCCTTGTCAGCATCATCGCCGTCGTCCTTATCAGCGTATTGCTATTCTATGTACTCAGACAGAAGCGCAATCTGGAGGTGAGCTACCGCAAGCTTTACGACATGAACCGCAGCAATATGGCGGAAACAGAAGAACGCAAGGCTACTCGCACCAGCAATATGAAAGACGACCAGAAGCAGCAGTTGCTTGAAGACATACAAAGAGTAATGGAAGGAACGGACGAATACTGTCAGCAGGAATTCACCGTCGGTTCGCTTGCAAAGCTCATCGGATCAAACGAGCGCTACGTCTCGATGGTCATCAACGACCACTACGGCAAGTCGTTCACCGAACTGCTCAACGACTGCCGCATAAAGAAAGCATGCGAACGTCTCACCGACGACACCGAATACGCCAACCTCACCATCACCGCCATAGGACAGAGCGTCGGCTACAAGTCGCAAACCACCTTCATCAAGCAGTTCCGCAAATGCACCGGTCTAACCCCATCCGTATATCAGAAGTTCGTGGCAGAAGACCGGCTCAAGGAGCATACTGTGGAATAAAAACCCGAAATCATTGTAATACAGACGCTTTTCTCTTCATTTTCGGGAAAATGGAGTAAGTGGATTTGCTCGTTATAAGCATAAGCTATATATTTGCAGACGATAATACATTAACCTAACCACGCCTGTCCGTCGAAATGATTTGCGAAGCAAGAAGTTCTGCTGATGGGTTTTTAATTATTAATCTTATGCAAATAAAAAGACCGTTTTTTATGGCCATAGGTTTCGCGGCAACGATGTTATTGTTGCCAGTAACCGCAATAGGTCAAGACAAAGCATTAGGAAAAAAATCTCAGCGGGGCAACCTCAAGCCCTTCGCCGGTGTTAAGATATCAAGAGTCACAGCAGAAAGAATCACAGCAGATACAGATATAGACCGTCCCGGCACTCCGTCTGACGTATTTGCCCAAGATAATGTCACCTCCGTGGTATTCACATGGAAAGACGCCGATAAAGGTGTTAATGGCGGCTACGTGGACAAGACCTCACTCTCACATAATATATATACATTTGAGAACATTTACGGCAACATCACCAAAACTCTCATTGCCGAAACCGGCGTAGGACAAGAAAGCTACACACTCAACATGCGCACCAACGAAGGCAAGCAGGAACTGAAGGATTTCGGCGTGTCTGCTGTAAATGCCACTGGCGAAAGCAATGTTGCCATGGCACCGAGCATTATCGTGGGCGCACCATACGAACTGCCGTTTGCGGAAAGCTTCAAGAACGGAAAGCTTGACAACCCGATGTGGTGGGCAAGAAGCAACGGCGCATCCGAGTTCACTATGATGACAGAGGATTCATCCGACGGCAACGGATGTATCTTGTACGAATCAAACAGCTCTGACGATTATGGTGTGATGGGTACTGGTAAGCTGACTCTTGCAGGAGCCATCCATCCGAAACTGGAGTTCACCCACTTGGCATACGAGAATAGCGACGCCAAGATAGTCGTAGCCATACAGAAGCCAGACGGCACAGAGGAAGAACTGCAGACCATCCAGACCGTATCTGAGGACGGCAAGTGGATCAGAAACACGATAGACATCGACCCGAAGTATGGCTCATTACCTTATCTATTCCTGCAATTCAAGGTTTCAGCCAGTCAGTACGAGTTTGTAATGCTTGACGAAATCAGCATTACCGACCAGTGTGAGAACGATATGGCAGTGAAGACCATCATCCTTCCCCCATCAGCTAAGAAGGGTGATAACGTCGAGGTGAAAGTGAAAGTCGAGAACCGTGGCTTGCAGGAGGCCAACGGATACAAGGTGAAACTGTATGCCGATGGCAAACTTCAGGACACCAAAGTGGCCGAAACCGCCCTTGCATATATGGATGAGGCCGTCTATACATTCAGTTATCCAGCAGCCATCACCATGGAGAACAGCTCTGTGGAACTGAAAGCGGAAGTGGAATACGAAGGCGACATGAAGCCGGAAAACAACACGAAGACCACCACGCTGACCTTTAAGGTTTCTGACAAGCAGAAACCGGAGAGCGCATCTGTCACTGACAACAACAACGGCACATACACCATAAGCTGGACGTCACCCGCCGATGCACGCAAGGTGGTTACGGACAGCTTTGAAGAGTACGACTCATGGTCGCAGGACAAGTTCGGCGAATGGACAGCGAAATTCAGTGAGGAGAAGACTAAGACCGGAAATATCTTCACCTATCCTTATCCAGGCGAGGGCGACCCGTTCGCATTCATACTGATGGAACCGCTTAACTACTGGATTGACTCTGAGACTATGGGCAACTTCCCATGCCTCAAGCCCCACAGCGGCAACAAATACCTTGCAGCATTCTACAGTTTCGCCAATGGCGACTACATTGATGCAAACGACTGGCTCATAAGCCCCGCTCTGTCAGGTTACAAGCAGACCGTCTCCTTCTGGGTGAACAATCTGGTTTCGCCGGGCGTATATAACCTTGAGACCTTCGACGTGCTCTACTCTACAATGGGCACAGACTTTAAGGATTTCATCAAGCTGGGCGAAACCTACGACATAGAGTCTGGCGAGTGGCAAGAAATCAACGTAGAACTGCCAGAAGGCGCCAAGTATTTCGCCATCCACCGCAAGACAAGAGAAGACGACGCTATGATATTCCTCGTTGACGACGTCACCTACGAAAAGGGAACAGAAATCGTAACGGGCTATAACGTCTACCGCAACGACCAGCTGCTGAAGACAATGAGTCCCGATCAAACGGAGTTTGTAGACGAAACAGCTGAGGCTGGCGAGAAATACACCTACGCCATCACAGCACTGTACGAAAGCGGCGAGTCTGAACCGATTATCGCAATAGTCGACACCACCAACGGCATTCAGGATGTAGAGAATGTTCTTGGCACCAAGACATACAATGTCTATACTCTCGACGGTCAACTGATTGGCAAGGACATCAAGTCACTCAACGGCCTGAAACGTGGTGCATACATCATCAACGACCGCAAGGTAATCATCAAGTAATAGCATAACTCCGTAAGGAGACATCATTTCATAACTGGGGGCAACGCTCTTGAAGCCGTATCATCACGACATCAAGGACGTTGCCCCCTTTTAATGCCACATTCCTTGTCAAAAAGCCACATTTCATCGGGATTTCATACCTATTCTAAGGTATTTTAGGCTCACCTGAAAAAGTGTGTGGATTAAGCATACAATCTTGTTAGTCTGAAGAGAAAGAATTTCTTGTCAATGATACCCCGAAGTTGTGCTCTGAAATGCTTGACTTTTGCATTGAAAGATTCTGCA
>NZ_NOVE01000004.1 GCF_002265625.1 Prevotella sp. 885 | reverse complement strand
CCTCGACTTGCATGTGTTAAGCCTGTAGCTAGCGTTCATCCTGAGCCAGGATCAAACTCTACATTGTAAAATATCTTTTACCAACTCTTACCGAAGTAAGCGTTGTTTGTTTGTATCTGTTTCAGAACGAGCTTCCAAATTAGAGTTTAAAGTCAAACAAACTTGACGGTTCGTTTTTCTTCTACCCAAGAATGAGTGTTTCATCATTCTCGCTTCTTGTACTACTTTATCTGTCTTATGTAAATCTTTTCAAAGAACTCTTTCTTTATTCGCTTTTCTCGAACTCTTCTCAATCTCGTTTTGCTTGAGGTTTCGTTCGTTCTCGAAAGCGGATGCAAAGGTATAGCTTTTTTCCGTATCTCCAAAACTTTTGAGTAAAAAAGTTAAGGAAATCTGCACTTTTAGGGTTGAAATTGATATACCTCAACTAAAAGCTATGTTCGATAACAGCAACACATTAATTATATATAGTTGAGAGTTGAGAATTGGGAGTTGAGAGTTTAGGGGTCGGGAGAGAAAATTCCTAATTCCTAATCCGGACGCATTGCCGTCCGACACAATATTTGCATTCCTGATGCTCAATACTATGAGCTCAGCGCACGACAAAATCTTTGGTGCGAAATTCTCGAGTTTTGAGCGGTTTGAGCTAATACGTTTGCGCACAGTAGGTTATGCGATTTTCTAACGAAGCGTTATGAAATCAGACGCGCAAAAGAGCCGTTTTTGGATGCAATAGCGCCACTTTTACACTACAATAGTGGCACTTTTATCATGCAATAGTGCCACTTTTACAGTCTAATAGTGGCACTATTGTAGTGTAAAAGTGGCGCTATCGTATGGCACGGGGGCTGTTTGCACAGCAAAACACCGAAAAAACAGCTTTTCGATTCTCTAGAATCAATTTTTATTTTGTAACAGGTTTTTACTCTTTGTACGATATTTGCATGATGGGAAACGATGATACGAAAAAACGGCGCTGCCCTATTGATTAGGACAGCGCCGTCGAAAGAATTATAGTTTCAGCTTAGAGCTGTGGTCATTACTTAACTACCACCTTCTGTGAGCGGAATACGTGACCCTGCTGCATCTTTACGAGGTAAACACCTGCAGCGAGTGAAGATGTCTGGAATGAAGAGGGAGATACGAGGTACTTAACGAATGCTCCGTTAGCGTCGTAAATCCATGCCTTCTCGCAGTTCTGGAAGCTGAGCTCGCCGTTGGCAGCCTCTACTGTAGAAGCACCACCCTTCACAGTCTTGATGGCTGTGAGGTTGCCCTCGAGGTTAGCCGGCTCGTCAGCAACACCCTGGTCGTGGAGGTCGGCAGGACCCTGACGCTCAGGATTGTCACCAGAAATTTCTACACCGAAGTCCATAGAGAAGCCCTTGTTGTGGAGACCAGTCGGGAGGAATGCACCTGCGAACCATGCGTCAGAGAAGACGATGCGCAGACGTGACTTGCCAGTCTTAGCGTCCTCAGGCACCTTGAACTTGCATGTGATGCCCTCTGTCTCGATCTCAGGAGTAGCCTTACGAACTGTTCCTACGAAGAAGAGCTGCTCGCCTTCCTCAGGATTGTCAGCAATCTTGTCCGGGTTGAAGTTGTGGTCGCCGTTGAGGTCAATCCAGCCACCAGCGAAGCAGTAACGGAGACCGTCGGTCTTCTTCGAACCATTGTATGTAGCGTTAGAAGTGTCGAATGCCTTAACGAAGAGAGTAACTTCCTGACCCTGCTTAACCTTGAGCACCTTGTCGGTCTGGTTGTCATACTGTGTGCCGTCGAGTACGGGATGGTCAGTATGGTAGTCGAGGTTCTGGTCAGCACCGGTTGTGGTCACGTCAGTAACGTAACGCTGCTGGCGAGCGATGTCAGCACCGTCGCAAGAGGGATCCATCTGAGAGATGCCATAGCTGTTGTCAACACGTACGGGGAGCGAAGCCTGGTCGCCACGTGTAACCTTCACCCACTCTACCGGAGAGTAAGTCTTGAGGTCTGTAGAGACTGAGCGTACGCCGATGTACGGCTCGTCATCAGCGCCGTCGAAGAGGATGTCGCCTACGTAGCAGCCCCATGAAGAGGTGCGTGCAAGCTCAGAAACGCGACCGTTCTCGCCGTTCTTATAGAGCACCTCGAAGTGGTCGATGTTGGCCTCGTCGTTGTAAACGAGATCCCACTCGGCACGCTTCTCAGCCTTAGCGTCAACATTCCAGAAGAGCTTTGCAGACATAGAAGTCTTGGTCTCCTCCTTCACCTCTACATTGAGATCCTTAACAAGAGCCGGGTTGGTCTTGACAGCGTCGTTGACCTGGAGCTCGCCTACGTACATCTTATAGTTGTCGTCGGCACCCTTAACGCGGAGACCGATGGCCTTGATGACGTCGCTCTGTGAGAGACCGCTTACGCTGACGGTCTTCTCGTTCCAGTTATTGCCCTCAATGTTTCCTACCGGTGTCTCCACCCAAGAACCGTCAGCCTTCTTGAGGATGACATAGAGGTTGGAAGCGTTAGATCCTTCCTTACCGTTCTTGACAGCCACCTTTACGAAGGGATCGCCGGCGCTGACATTGAGGTCGGTCTTATAGAGTACGAGGTCTGTACCCTCTGATGTAGCCTTACCGGTGAGGAGGAGGCTGGTACCGCCGATGTACTGGTCGTCATGCGAGAAGCGTGCGTCGATGTCTGTAGAAGCAGTCAGTGTGCCCGGCTTAACAACGAGCCAACGGTATGTCGGAACGTAGTCCTGGTTAGACATGTTGTACCATGAACCTGCAGTCTTCTTTCCCTTGTATGCATAGCGGTCGCCGTTGCCGAGATTGAAGTGTGTCTCGAAAGGCAGGTTGCCGAAGATAGAAGAGCGCTCAGGAATCCATGTTGCTATACCAGCGAAGGTCTGGAGAGGCTTCTGTCCGTTGCTTGCTTCCCAATCGTTGCCGCTGTTACGGATTTCGGGACGTGTAAGCGGGTTGCGTGTACCGCCAGACATAAAGCGCTCGAGGAGATACTGATAGTTGGTCTGTGCGTCGTAAGCGTCAGTACCATTATTGTATGACCAGAAACGGCTCTGAGCGTGCTCACCCCACATACAGAGGCTCACCTGCTTGGCATATTCGTCAGCGTTGAGACGGTTCCATCCACGGTTAAGGCTTACAATCCAAACACCGGTGTAGAGACCCTCGGTGGTTCCCATTGCATTGATGGCCTGCTTTGCAGAAGAAGAGAGCTGGTATGAGAAGTCTCCGTTAGAATAGTTGAGCATGAGGTCGTGTGTACGTCCCTCTGAGTTGCCGAAGAGAGCGTCTGCCTCGTATGCAGAAAGACCAGACGAAGAGGTGTAGATACCGCAATGGAAATCGTCGAAGCCGTGCTTCTTTGCAGAAGCGTAGAGACCCTTGTGGAATTCTACGATATCGTCATCTGAATAGCCAGAATCCTCCCAGTTATAGTTGATACCGTCGAAACCGAAGTACATGAGACAGTTGATCATCGGCTCGAGATACTTGAACGAGTCGTCGTCGTTACGGTCTGAGATGAAGTTCATCCAGCCTGCTGCGCCGTCGGGACGACCGCCAGTGGTGTCGAAGAACTTGATACCAGAATACATAGCCGAACCGTTCTTGTGAGCAGCGTCAGTCCATGCTGAAGGAGCTGAGAACACACCGTGGTTCCAAGCACCGAAGATGTTGGTGTAGTTCCACATAGAGAATACGTCGCTATGGAAAGTCTTGTTGGGCTGACCAACGGCTCCGTCCTTACCTGCGTCCATCGGGATGTTCATCCAGAGGTCGCGCTTCTCGTATGTGTCCTTGATAAGACGGTCTGCACGGTCGAGGATGCCCTTGTTGCGTACGTGTGAACGGATGAATGCGATGTCGCTCTGCTGAATACCAGCTGCTGCAAATTCCTCAGCTGTAGGATACTTACGACCGTTCTGGTAAGCGTTGTAGAAAAGCTGCATGAGCTTTGTGTCGCTAAATCCACTGAAGTCGTAAACTGATGATGACGTTGTGTCGTCGGCAGCGAATGCAGGTACGAAAGAACCTGAGAGCATACCAGCGAGTAACATCGCGTGGAGTGTAGATTTCACCTTCATGTGATTCTTTGTTTTAGTTAATATGGTTATTTTTTGGTTTTTAAGTTTAATGGTCGGATAATGTCCGAGTTAGCTGTCTGATTTAATATCGCTGCAAAGTTAATTTAATTATTTGAAAAAGAAAAGAGAATTTTTAAATTATTTTTTAACAACCATAAGATTTAACATTATACACCTGACAAGCAGACATCGCGCCGTTAGAATCTTGTCATTATCTCTACTACTATCTTGTCTTTCTCAGAGGGTTTTGCCACTCCGTCGTTGCGATAGAAGTATTTCTCGTAGTTCAGACGGATGTCGCTTACGAAGGGGCGCTTCAGGCTTAGCGTCAAGCCACCCGTAAGGCGTGAGCGCTGGTGGTCGTTGACGATGAGCTTGCCTTCGGTGTTTGCCTTGCCGTCAACGTAGCGCATGCCGTCGCTGTGGTCGCTCATATAGTCATAGCGGAGGAGCGGGGTGACGTAGCGCACAAGGGAGCGTTCGTTCTTCACGGGAATGTCGTAGCTGACGAACGAATCGAAGGCGTGGACGGGACGGAAGGCATCGGCGGCGTAATGCTTGTAGAGATACTCCGCTTCGAGGTGCCATCCGTGAGAATGCCAGTAAGCACCGGCATCATACATCATCACGCTGGCGTTGTCGGGCTTTATCTTCTGCGTGGAGAGCGTGATGTTGAAGCCGCGCGGAAGCAAGAACTGCGCCTTGGCGGAGAAGTTGACGCTGTTGGTCCAGAAGTCTTTCTGATTGGTGAGGCCCGAACCATTGAAGAGTCCAGCCTCGATGATGATGGGGAAACCGGCGTTAAGAGTATAGCCGAGGGCTGCACCTACGTCGCGCACGTTGCCCACCTGCTTGGCGATGAAGGAACGGTTGGCGAAGTATTGCTGATGCGGAGAGCGGTGGGCGTCAATGGTGAAGGGCACACGGAACTGTCCCATCGTAAACTGCAAGCCTCTGACGGGCTTCAAGCGTGTGTAAGCATCGAGCATCTTTATCTTGCCCTCGTCGCAGAGGTCGATCTCAGCCTTGTATGAAATCACGGGCGAGAGCTTGCCGTCTACGCTGATGCGGGCGTTGCGCACCTCGAAACGTCCCTCGTTTTCCTCGGTCTGATATTCATACTTGCTGCGTATTGTTCCGTGAACATTCACGGGTGACTGTCCGTCAGCGCTCTGTGCCGCTGCTGTCATGGCGGCGCCGAGCAGTGCGGCTGTCACGACCAATTGTCTGTTTCGTATCATCATATTGTCTTATTGTTTGCGGTTGCAAAGTTAAGACTTCCGTATTTTACAGACTTTAACGAGGGATGAATAGACAATGACAAACATGTTACAAAAGCGTTACATTACTTACCGTCCGACTTTCCTACGGTCAGCACGCTGACTCGGACGTCCTTTGCGGTCAGCAGTTCGTTGCCGCAGGCTGTGACGGAGGCGCCGGTGGTGAAGATGTCATCAATGAGGAGAACGTGCTTGCCTTCTATCATCTCCGGGCAAGCAAGGCGGAAGGCGCCCTCCATATTCTTCAGACGCTCAGAAGCGGAGAGGCGGGTCTGGGTGGAGGTGTCGCGGACGCGGAAGACGGTGGCGGCGGCAATGGGCAGACGGGTGACCTCGCTGACGCCCTTGGCAATGAAAAGACTCTGATTGTAGCCGCGCTGCTTCTCCCTCTTGAAGTGGAGAGGCAGTGGGATGACGATGTCGATGTCGTCAAAGAAGCCATGAAGCATGAGCTGTTCGGCAACAATACGGCCGAGCAGGTGCGCCACGTCGGGACGCTTGCCATATTTAATAAGGTATAGGAGTCGAGCCATCTTTGACTGCGGAAGGTAGTGTACGGCAGCCACGGCCTTCTCGGCATGCAGCTTGCCCCACAGCATTCGGGCAGTGTCGTTGTCCTCGGGACGAAGACTGTCGCGTGAGAAGGGAATGGAGAGCAGACATTCCATGCAGATAAGGCTGTCCTCGGTGATGCGCTTGCCGCAAACGCAGCAGCTACGGGGTGAGAAGAAGTCGGTGAGCATATCAGAAGATGTCCTCCTCGTCATTGTCGTTTACGTCCATGCAACGGCGGATGATGTCCATGCCGAATCCTCTGGACATGGCAAAGCGGATAAGCTTGCCGTTGCGTTCATAGTCAGTGGACCCCTTAACAGTGCGTCGCTTTGAAGCTAATAAGGGACGCAATGCCTCGGTCCATTCCTCGTCGTCCACCTCGTCAAGCACGGCAGCGGAGATATCCTGATCAACGCCTTTGGCATATAGCGCCTGCTCTATCTTGCGACGTCCCCAACGGTCGAACCTGATCTTATCGCGGACAAAGAAACGGCAGAAGCGCTCGTCATCGACAAAGCGCTCGCTGACAAGACGGGCAACGACGCGCTCGCTGGTCTCCTGGTCTACTCCCCAACGGCGCAACTTGTCGCGCATCTCGCCGGTGGAGTGCTCGCTGCGTGAACAAAGGGAGGAAAGACGGAGAAGGGCTTCCTGCTCAGTGGGGACTTTTTTAGTGGATGGATACATATTATATAATGTGTGAGGTATGTTATTATTTCTGTGCCTTTACGAATCGTGGCTTACCGAAGCAATCGTCCTCGACTACGCTTGTGGCGAATCCCATGTCCGACGCCATTTGTGCTGTATCGTGGGCGTAGAGCGTGTTGCACTCAAAGAGCAACCAGCCTCCTTTCCTCAGGCTTCGCATGGCGTAGCGGGCGATGGCACGATAGAAGAGCAGCGGGTCGGTGTCAGGAACGAAAAGCGCGAGATGGGGTTCGTGTCGGAGAACATTGGCGTGCATATCGGCAGCTTCGCGGTTGCAGATATAGGGAGGATTGCTGACGATGATGTCCCATGAAGCAGAGGAGGCATTGTCGGCGATCAACACCTCTGCCCCACTCTGATTCTCCTCTGCAGGAAAATCCTCCTCAAGCCTCAGCGCGTCACGACGGCGGAACTTCACGTCTGCACCAAGGCGCTCGGCATTGTCGGCGGCAATACGGAGGGCGTCTTCCGAGATATCCCATGCTTCGGTATGGCAATGCCTGTCGGCAAGGGCAAGACTTATGCTCGTGGCTATGCATCCGCTACCTGTGCCGATGTCGAGGATGCGTGGTGCGGAAGACGTGACAAGGTTGACTGCCGTATCGACAATCCATTCCGTTTCGGGACGCGGAATGAGTACGCCGGGAGCGACATGGAAGGGATGGCCGCAGAAGAAGGCTGTGCCGGTGACGTACTGCAATGGCTCGGCATCAAGAAGACGGGCCACCGACTGCTGCAATCGCAGGGTGTCGGCATCGGAGAGATGCTCCGTGGCTCCGCAGAGAATGTCGGCGAAGGAAAGGCTGAAGAGGTCTTCCAAGAGCATTCGTGTCATTGCCTTCGCTTCCTGAGGTCCGTACATTGGTGTGAGCCGTTGGCAGATGTCGTGGTATGTCATAGATTGGGATTTATATAAACAAAAAAAAGATGTGAACATATTGCTATGCTCACATCTCACATTCCTTAAGTGCCGCGAGCGGACTCGAACCCGCACAGCCATTACTGGCCAAGGGATTTTAAGTCCCTCGTGTCTACCAATTCCACCATTGCGGCGCCTGTTTCTTTAAATTGGAGCGGCAAACGGGACTTGAACCCGCGACCCCAACCTTGGCAAGGTTGTGCTCTACCAACTGAGCTATTGCCGCATATCTCGCTTTATTGCGGATGCAAAGTTAATAAAATTTTCAGAAGTGAGAAAGTTTTTAGGGCAGTAAGAGAGGATTTTTTAATAAAAAAGTTGAGAGTTGAGGGTTGAGAATTGAGAGTTATGATATGTCCTTTAAATAACATATATCTATAATATGATAATCATTGGTTATCATAACTCTCAACTTTCAACTCTCAACTCTCAACTAAATAAGCTTTACTTCACGCACAGCTTCTGTGTGGCTTCTGTCTTGCCGTTGGTCATGCGAACGATGTAGAGACCTGGGGCGAGGTTGGCGTTTGCCACTGCGCGACCAGACACGTCGTATACGCCCTCAACGCTGAAGCCTGAACCTGCAACGAGAACCTTGCCGTCCTGGCAATATGCCATAGGCTGGGCTGCGTCCTTAACGTCGGTGATGGCTGTAGCAGCATTTACGAAAGCCTGACCAGAGTTGTAGACCTGGCACTCCTTCTCGTTTGTGCTGTAGTTGCTGATGAAGGCAACCACGCGCATCTTGTCAGCGTTCCATCCCTCCTTGAGAGGAATCTGGTAAGTGCGGCTGTATTCGAGAGCGGTAAGGTCGAGTGACTCGCCCCATGCTGTATTGACGAGAGAACGGAGTACGCCGTCCTGGATGTATTCGTCACGACCTTCCTGCGTGGTGCTCTTGATGCCGTCCTCTACGAGCCATACAGTAAGACGGAGATCGGTCTGCTGCTGCAGTACGGTAGTGGTGGAAACGCCGCTTACGGTGGCGTCGAGCGACTTGCCGTCAGCCGACTTCTTAACGTCAACCTTCACGTTTACGAAGGCAGGGATGCTCTGTGCGCCACCTACCATGCCGGTAACGTCGCCAGATGTAGCGATGAAGTAAACCGGACCCGGGTCTTCCTGACCTACGAAGATACGACGGTCAGCGCATACGCCAGGCACGAACGGACGGGCAGAACCGAAGAGCTTGTCATACTCGGTCTCGCCTTCAGCAGTAAACTGGTCGGGTACTCCCTTGTAAGGACGGTGGTGCTTCACCCAAATAACGTCATTACGGTCAGCAATCTCCTTAGCGTAAAGCTCGTCAGCGGCAGGTGCTTCCTTATAATACTCGGCAGTGAACTGCTCGAAAAGTACGTTGTGCTTATACACCTTACCTCCCTCTGCATAAACAAAGACGGTATGAGTCTGAGCATTGTCAGCCATATCGGGGTCGTCCTTGCCATTCACCTTAGTGATGGTGAGCGTAACGTCTGCAGTGCCAAGGTCGGGGAATGAGAGACCAGCAATCTCCACGTCAGCAACCTCGCTACTTGCAATCTCGAAGTCGTCGTCGGTGTCAGCCTCGCTTACCACCTGACCGTTCACAGTGGCCTGAATGTGCAAAGACGTGATAGGCTCGCTACCGTAGTTGCGTACACGGAGAGTGGGCTTCCAAAGACCGTTCTTCTGCTCGATGTAGTCCTCTGTGGAGATGACCTTCTCGAGAGCGACGTCACAGTCAGGAGCGTTGCCGGTAAGGATGCCACGAACGCGGAAGTTGGCAGGCACCTGAGCGGGATTGAGCTTATACCACAGACCGTCAGCACCATACCAGTTGCGATCCGGCTCGCTTTCTATAGAGTTGTCGTACGTGATGGTGTTCATGCTTTCCTTCTCACCGATGAGCACCTCGTAGCCTACATAGAGGTCCTCAGTGCCCTTGATGGTGTAAGGGATCTCCAGTTGGCAGCGGTTCCATCCCTCTTCCCATTCCGTTGTGGACGATGCAGCCACCACAGCGTCCGGATTCTCGATATCGGTGGATACGAACACGCGTACAGACGAACCCTGCTTGGGCTCCACTCCGAAGTCGACATACTTGATCTGACATCCCTTATACTTCTTGGTGACGCTCGGTGTGAAGTGGGCGGCTGCGTGCACCTGATGAGCAGCGATGTCGTCTTTATCACGCTGCACCTGCATGGTCTGTCCCCACTGAGTCTTACACCATCCAAGGATGAAGTTGTTCTCCTTAGCCTGCTGCTGAGCCATCAGTCCGGTAAGCGGAGCTGCGGCAAGTGCTGCGGCAAGAGCGATTTTTCTAAATGATTTCATTGTTGCTTTATGATTTTGTTATTAGAGTCACTTTACGTAAAGAGAGGGATGGCCAAACGTAAGCCATAAGGAAGCGAAATCCCGCTGACTGCATTTTGCCACCCCTCCAGAGAGTGATAATTTATATCTAATTACTTAACTACAATCTTCTTTCCACCCTGGATGTAGATGCCAGCCTTGAGCAGCTTGGTGCTGTTGCCGACATACTGTCCGTTGAGGTTATATACAGGAGCATTCTCGTTATTCTCCTCAGATACGTTGATATCCTTAATGCCTACATACTTGTCGAATGCCATGTAGAGCACCGGAACCTGATCCTCTGCCCAGCAGTTGGTGCCGTTGTACGGAGTGTTCTGCGACTCGTGCATAGAGCGGTATGTACCTCCCTCTGCGTTGAATGTGCGCCATAAGCAACCGAACATTGCAGGACGTGTACCAGAACGGAATGTCACGATACAGAGGCTCTGAGTGTTGTCATACTCGAACGGTGTGTCAAGGTCGAACGAAATGATGTTCTTCTGACCAGGTACGAAGTAGTTGATGCCGTCGTAAACGAGAGTCATGTCGTCGGTAGAGATAGGACCGTCCTCGCACTCGCGCTCCTTAGTATTCTTCATATAGATCTGGATGCTCTGCTCCTCAGAAGTCTCGTCGAAGTTAGCGTCATACTCGAAGCCGATACGCATGAGCTTAGAACCCGGAGTGGCATTGATTTCCTCAGGATAGTAAAGCATGAGCGACTGGTCGTTGCTGCCGTAGCACTCGAACGGAGCGTGTGTGTTGACCCACTCTGTAGCAGGATCAGTAACCACGTTTGTCCAAGGAGTAGAAGCAGTAGCCTCACATGTTACGCTTACGGTGTTGGTCTTGTTGTTGCCCAACTCCTGGTCGCCTTCCATTTCCACAGTAGCGAAGATATCGAATGTACCCTCGAGAGTCGGAGTATACTTCATCTCTACGCTTACAATATCACCAGCAGCAATCTCCGGCACCCACTTGTTGTAGCCGATCTGTGTAAGACCGTTGCCGGTATCGAGCATTACACGTACCACGTAGCTATTCTCCTCAATCTTGTTCTTGCCGAGGTTAGCCACCTTAACAGTTGCCTTGTTCTCGTAGTCAGTAACAGCATCAGAAGATGCAGACAAAGAAACAGCAGCGATGTCGTTGTCGAAGATCTCCGAAACATTCAGATTATACAAGCAGAATACGTCAGCGTCCTCTGTCTTTACGTTGAAGCCGAAATGATAAACGCCGTCCTCTGTCGGAGTGAATGTATCGGTGTAAGTGCGCTTGTTGTAGTTGGTCTCTGAGTACATACACTCATGTGAGCCGATGGTCTGCACCACCTTATCCTTAGAAGCCTCTGTTGCGATGGCAGAATAATAGCTGAACTCTACCTTCGGATAACGATCCTCAACGGTGTAAGTGAAGCGATATGTCTTGCCCTTCTTCAGATTGAGCTTCGGAGAGAATGCCCAAGAGTCAGTCTCGCGAGAAGATGATGTCCAGAGAGTGTAGCCCTGGTAATCCAGCGGACCAGTGTAAGAGAAGTTAGCGCCGCTCTTACCAGCATCTTCTACAGTCCAGCGGTTAGCCTCGTTCTCCTCGAAGAGGTTGAACTTCTGCGGAGTGTCCCATCCGAGACCTGCGCGAACCTTCTCAGTAGTGGCTACGCCACCCTTACCACCTTCTTCGGTGTAAGCCTGTACCTGATAGTAGTAGTTGTCATCACCAGTGATGGTCTCGTCAACTAATGAGGTCTTGCCAGTATTAGCCACGCGCTTGTTGTCGGGCTGACGTGTTACGATATACTTAATGCTTGCCGGGTTTACATAACCGTTGTTTGCACCGATGTTAGGAGCTGTCCATTCCACCTTGATGCTCTGTTCGCCGAGCTTTGTAGCCTTAATGTCCACCGGAGCAGCGGGAGCGTCATTGCCGCTGAAGCAACGTACGCTGTCAGGCATACCGATTTCGCCGGCTACACGGCAAGGAACAACGTAGTATGTATTGATGCCGTTCAGAGGAGCTGCGTCCTCCCACTCCATCGTCTCGCCCTTCTTGCCAGCAGCAGGAAGTGTGGCGAGAAGCTCTGCGTTGTCGGCAGAAAGAAGCTCGGCTGTTGTGTTGGCCCCCTTAGCGTCAGCCTTCTTGCGGTAAACGCGTACCTCAGCGAGGTCAGAAAGTTCTGTGCGGTTCCAAGCGAGTGTCGGGTTGGTCCATGACACGGTGTTCTTGCTTACAGAGTTGTCAGCAGGGACGGCTGCGATGGAAGTAACGCGGCCGGCTGCCTCGCGGCTGTCTGCTGTAAGATAAGGAATGTACATACCGTTGAGCATTGTGCCGGTGGCAACACCACCCATATACTCAAGCTCGCATGACTTCTTCATCTCTGTGGGAACACGGAAGAGATAAGCATAAGCGTTAGGATAAGTTACGGCATACCAGTAGAGGTCGCCCGTAGAATAGTCGAATGCCATAGAACCGAATGTACCCTGGATGATCGGGTTCTTCTCTTTGAGGAGTTCCATAACAGACTCCACCTCGTAGTCCTGATTGAACTTAACGAGCTCTGTGCCCACTGCATTGAAATTCTTGTCTGCCTTTGCTCTTACAGCCCACATTGTGCCGTCGTAGTCGAAGCAGAAGTTGAAGTAGATGAAGTCGAGTGTTGTAACGAGTTCAAAGTTGCCGTTCTCGTCCACTGTATAGAGGTCAGTGTATGCCTGGTCTGTGTTCTCGAGGTTCTGACCGAAGACGTATGTCTGTCCGTCAGCGGGGTTGTATGCCATATCATACTGACTCTGCCACTCGCCGTTTTTTGCAGCGTTGGTCCAGTCACGCCATACACGTATCGAGTCGGTCACCTCACCGCTCTTCACGTCGATGGTACCATAGAAGTCAGGATACTCTGTGAGAGTGTAGATACGTGTGAAGAGAGCGTGATACTTCTCACCGTCAAAGGCACCACAGCGCATACCAAGAATCTGCTGGTCATCTGTGGGGTGATACACGTAAACCTTCTCCATTGAGTTGTAGGCGTCCTTCACCGGGAACTTCACCCATCCACGTTTCTTACTGGGGTCAGCTGTCTGACCGGCATAAGCTACGACGCCCTTCGACTTGTCGTCGATGCTACTTGTAGCATGCCATGGGTTTTCTGACTGTGCCGCTACCGGAGGAGCGACTGGAGCCTTAAACGCAGGAAACACGTTTGTCTTCTGTGCGGACGCCGGGAGCGCTGTCATTGCCGCAAGCAGAAAAGCTGATGCGTAAAATCTTTTCATGCGATTATTAATATTTAGTTGTTAGTAATAATTATTCTTTACTTTACTATCTTCTTCACTACGGTGTTCTGTCCCTTGCTTGCCTTCACGATGTAAGTGCCGTGGGGCAGCATGGATGTGCCGATGGCTGATGTGGCGCTTACGCTTACCACTGCAGCACCGTTGATGGTGAACACCTCAGCGCGATCTACCGGCTGTGAGAACACAATCTGCGAACCGTCGAAGCTTATCTTCACAGCGTCGTCAGCGTTGGCAAAGCCGATGCCTGACGTATTGTCGATGTAAGAGAAGAGCATGTACGGCATGTATTCGGCTGTGAATATCTCGTCCTGCGGAGCCTCTTCCTTGCTTCCACGATAGAACGCATAGCGGTTCTTGCCGGTGGTGTAAGAGAGGTGCCATACGGGCAGGTCGGCAGAAGGCATCACGTCGCCCTCGATGTCGATGTTGAAGCGGATGTTGACGTTGCCGCCAGCATAATGATATGGCTTGTCAAGCTTGACGTAGAAGTCCTCGTTGTCGCCGGCTCCCTGTACGGTAAGCTCGCCGTCGAACACCTTGGTCCATCCGTTCAGCTCGAACACGCCCATGATGCTACCCTCCTTGCGGATGAGGTTGTCCAGCTGTGTCTGCTTCATGAATATCTTAGCGGGGAAGGTGTAGGCGCCGTCCGTCTTGCCGTTGAACGCGAACTGCAGTCCGGTGATGTCGATGTCCTTCTTCTGCATCTCCTTCTCAAGGAAGAGAGCCTGTGCCTCCCAGTGCTTGTCGTTCATATAGAAAGCTCCGAGCCATCCCTCTGTCTCGTCCTTGTTGACGGTTATCCAACGGTCGGCATGTGCGGGAGCCACCTTCACGTCCAGTGTGGTCTGTGCTGTGTTGTCAGCAGGATAGGTGTCGCCGTCAAGCACCACGCGTGCCGTAACATTCACCTCGCCCTCTGCAGTGGGAGTCCACTCCACGGGCACGTCCATTGTCTCGTCCTTGCCTACCGGCTTGCTGGCAGTCTCAGCCAGCACCTCGCCCGTCTCGGCATTGATAATCTGTGCCTTGTATGACGATACGGCAGCCTTGCCCTCGTTGCGCACGCTTACTGTGAAGATATGGCTGACGCCACAGTTTACAGTGGCAGAACCGGTGAAATCGGTTACGCTGAGGTCCTTGTCGCTGTATTCTCTTATCGAGACATCCTTCAGGAAGATGCGTCCGTGCTTGTGCTCTGACTTGGCGTGGAAGGCTATGTAGCCTTCGCCGTTCTGCGGCTTGAATACGTCCTTGCCGTAAAGATAATATCCCGAAGCTGTATGGAACTCGCCGAGATCCTTCAGCACGGTGGTCATGGCAGAAGGTGTCTGCTCTGTGCCGTAGCGCACGTCCATCTTCTCCTTCACTTCCTGGAACGACTCGGTCACCCAGTTGGTGGAGTAATATGTATAGCGAAGCTGATATTCCTTGTTGCCGTCGAAGAGCAATGAGGGCGAGAAGAGCCAGTCGTCGGCGTCCTCTGTCTCGCTGCGGTCATAGAATGCCACGTTGTCATAAGGCTCGAAAGCCCATGTATGTCCGTCGTTGTTGTTGTCCACCGAGGTCCACACGCCGAAATCGTCCTTCGTGTTGAGCGGCGAGACGAACGGTATGCCGTATGAAGGACCGAAAGCCACTACGTTTGACTGTGTCGAACCACCCTTGCCCTGCGCATTCTTCGCAGTGACGATGTACGAATAGCCGGCGTGCTCAAGAGCCTCGTCAGTTACGGAGCACTGCTTGAGCGACGTTGCTACGGTCTTGTTGTCGGGCATGCGCACCACGTCGTACGAAAGGGAAGCCTTGTCGAATGTGCCGCCGTTAAGACCTTCCGTAGGAGCTGTCCATGTTATGGTGGCGTTCTTTCCGCTTGCCTTCAGCGTGACGTTCTGCGGAGCTGCGGGCACGTCATAGCCCACGAAGGTACGGCTCTCGCGATAGATGCCATCGCCTGAAGCGTTGGCTGGCACCACCTTATATATATATGAGCCGCTGGGCACGTTCTTGTCTGTCCATGTGGCAGCCTCACCGGGCTTTGCGTCAGAGATGGTGGTTACGAGGGAAGAATTGCGATAGACCTTCAATGAGGAAAGGGAAGAAAGCGATTCTCCACGATAGTCCTTTGAAGGATTGGTCCATGAGAGGCGCACCTCGTTGGCACCCTCCGATGTGGGAGCTGCAGCAAGCGATCCTACGTACGAAGGAGCGTTGTCAGCCACGTACTGATAAGGAATGGCCATGCCGAGAATCTGCGGATTGCCCTTTATCAGTTTCTTTGACAGCATCTTGCCTGTCTTGGTGTCAAGCTCCACGAGGTACGAATTGTCGTCCATAGCCTGAGCCACCCACCAGAGACGATGTGTGGTCTTGTCGAACTCCATCGACTGCGAATAGTCGGCAACGAGCAGATTCAGCTCCTCTGCGCCTACCTTCACTGCTGTGGGCTGCGAAGCCGTAGCCTCGTCAATCTTCATAAGATAAGACGTTCCGTCGAAGGAATAAGAGACGCCGTAAAGCCATCCGTTGTCGGCGGCAAGCGTCATGAGCGCCGTACCCTTGATGGAGCCGAGGCGCTTCAGAGCGTATGTCGTGTTGTCCACCTCATAGAGGTCGGTGGTCTTTGCGTTCGTGTCATAGTGCATCGCGAAGATGCGGTTGGTCTTCGGGTCGTATGTCATCTCATCGATGATGAGGTGCGATCCGTCGTCCACGTAGTTCCACTTCATCTCATATTCGCCTGTCTTTGGGTCTACAAGGCAGATGCCCTCCGGCATAAACACGTTGGCGTAATAGGTGACGCGGTAAGCCACCATCTTGTCGCCCACCATCGTACCAGCCGTAAACACTGACGACTCGCCGGCTATCATGCCGTACGACTTTGTCATCGTGTAAGAGTCAGGGGCGTTGGTGGCGAAGTGCATCACGCCGTAGTCGCGCAGACGCGTGTCGAAGCGCAGGTATCCGTAGATGTCAGCCTCGCCGTCAGCGATGTCATAGACATAAGGTGCCTGTTCTGATGTTGTGGTCTGTGCAGCAACGAAGGTGCCGGCAAAAGGTGTAGCCATGGCAAGAGCCAAGGATAGTAGAATCTTGTTGTACATATCTTCCGATTTGTTTTTTAAAGATAGGATATGATGTCGTGGAAATATAGATTATAAAAATGTTAGTCTTGCTGTTTGCTTACAGCATTAATTTTGTGCAAAGATACATTTTTATATCGAATTATTATTTCAAAATGCAAGTTTTTTTGTACATTTGCAATGTTTTCTATTACTTGTGGTGCTGTTTGCGCATACAATTCGCAAATAGGTTACACTTAGATACTGAACATACATTAATAATCATATTAACATAAACCATTCGTATATGAAACACTTTACTCACTGTATGGTTGTGGCAGGCATGATAGCCCTCGCCACACCGGTAGCCGCCCAGCAGATGGCTACCCAGCTTTTGCCCCGTACCACTGTTGTGTCTCAGGCAAAGGCAGCCGCCGCAGGCTCTTTTGTTAAAAACGCTGCACCGGCCCCCCAGAAAGCCATTAGCATCAATCCTTCTGACTATGGCGAGGTGGTGAGCATCATCAGTGAGGACTTCTCAAAGATGACCACCGGCAGTGAGGCTGAGCCTGACGAGGACACCGACATCAGCTACCAGAATGACGACAACGCATGGATAAACATGTCGGGCGACTATACGAAAGAGTTCGGATGGGGCTCACACGGCGCTTATCCCGCAGGCGGATGTCTCTACATCAACAGCGGCCAGGTCAACACTCCGCTTCTCGACCTTACCGGCAACGACGGCATCTTCTTCGTGAAGTTCCGCGCACGCACATTCGAGGAGGACGCAGAGTCTAACTACACCGTCATCGAGGGTGCCGAGACCAACGGCATGACAGCCACATGGCGCTTCCTCGAAAACTATCAGGTGGAGAAGATTGACAATACATGGCGCGAGTATGAGTTTATGTTCCATGACGGCGGTCCCACAACGCTCATCAACATCTGCCCGCAGGACGCTGCCATCCTCATCGACGACATCGAGGTTTATCAGGTGAAGCAGTACGTCGGCACACCGGCTGGTCACAAACACCGCTTCTACACCGGCAAGACTTTCAATCTCAGCTGGGACGCAGTGGACGGAGCCGACAGCTACCTGCTTAACGTTTACACCGTGAAGGGCGACGGCGTTACGCCTAACGACTACATCGTGGAGAACAAGAAGGTGACGGGAACCGAATTTGTGGTTGACAACGCTGACTCGGGCGACACATATTATTATACTGTTCAGGGCATGAAGGGCGACAAGGTTTCTATGCCGAGCACACCGGTGAAGATTATGGACGTGGAGGCTCCGACGCTTGCCGACGAATGCCCCACTAACGGCGACACATACACAGCCTCTTGGAACGAGGTGCCGACAGCCGAGCGCTACAACTACGTGGCTGCAGCAAAGAACGTGGCTAAGGAGGACGGCAAGATGACCGTCACACATCTCTGGATGCCGGGATCGACATACGGCGAGGGTTCGGAGATTCCAGTGGAATTCACTAAGGACAATCCCGATGACCATTCTGCAGACCGTGGCTATCCGCAGATGAACGGTCAGGCAGGATGGCGTGCCACACACTATGCTGTATATAAGGACGCACTCGTGCTCGACGCTTTCTGGATGACCCAGGCTAAGGAAGACGACGGACTCATCTCACCGGAGTTCGACCTCAGCAAGGACGGCGGCAAGATCAACATCGAAATGACAGCAGCAGCCGAGCCGTGTACATACTATGACGAGAATGGCACCGCTCAAACGGCATACACACGTTGCGCCGTGGCTCTTTTCTCTTACGACAAGAGTGTGGACGACTTCGTACAGACCGAGCTTGTATACGTGCAGGATCTCAGCAACGACTGGCAGACAAGGACTGTGGAGCTGACCAAGGGTACAGACCGCAGCATAATCGGATTCTACGGCACCTACACATGGACAAACCTCTACATCAAGGAGCTGAAGATCACGCAGAACTATAAGGCTGGCGAGTTCTTCTACGACCCGTTCTATTACGGCAACTTCCTCGAGGGCACATCTGTGGACGTGACTGTTCCGTATCGTCTCAAGGGCATGGACATCTATCACCGCGCACAGTCTGTAAGAGTGAAGCAGGCTGCCCAGAGCGAATACGAGAGAACATCTTACCTCGAGAGCAAGATGTCTGACTATAAGCTCGTCATGGCAGAGGCTCGCCCCACCGGCATCAACAATGCTGACATTTCGTTCAGCGGAGCAACTGTCCGCATGGAGGGCGACCGTCTCGTGGTCAACAATCCCGCCAAGGCTCCCGTTTACGTCTACACAGCAGCTGGTGCTGTAGTGGCAAGTGACATGAGTGGCGCCGAGACCGCAAGCTTCAGCGTTCCTGCCAATGCCACATACATCGTGAAGGTGGGCAAGCAGAGCGTAAAGGTTACATTATAATATAGGCTAAACAGAATTAGCATAACATAAAGAAACAGATGTAAGGACCGTTGCTGTTGAGCATGGTTCTTACATCTGTTTCTTTTTTTGTTTTCTACTAAGTTACTATAATCTGATTGTGTCTAACGAGTAAATATTATCTTCTTTCCGTTTTTAATATACACCTGTCCTTTTTGCGGAGTTATCACTTTTCTGCCATTCAAATCATAAATACGGCTCTTGGAATCAGTGTGCTCCGTGGTGACATTACGTATTGCTGTCGGGAAATCATCTGTCTCTATAAAATTAGTGAAATAATTCCATCCCCAAGCCTTACGGTATTTTTCAGCAGTACCCATCGGAACATAAACCGGAATGTCATTGGGAGTACTTGAATTAGAATCAGAATTGTATTCACCAAATGGAGATTCCCCCGGATGATGAGTGCATTCCTCGCATACTGGAGGTTCTTCAGCCATACAATAGATGCGTTTTAATTCTGGTATATCGCAAAAGCTCTCTTGCCCCAACTGTTTCAATGTAGCAGGAAAGACAATCTGTTCCACCGAGTCACAACCACAAAAGGCCTCCCATTCTATCACTTCAAGTCCGTCTGGCAATTCTATTTTCTTTAATGATTCGCATCGGTCAAAGGCATCATGACCAATTGTTTTTACAGAGGATGGTATGTTTACCTCTTGTAAATTCCAACAACTGCTTGCAAAACTGTCAGGTATCTTTTCCAATCCTTCTGGCAAATGTATCTTTTTCAAAGGATAATTCTGCTGAAAAGTGGTTGAACCGGATATGATCTGACATGAGTTCGGGATCCATACCTCCTTTAGACGGCAAGCATAAAAAGCTGCATCACCAATCTTTTCCAGCCCCTCCGGTAAAATGATAGACGAAATCCTTGACCTGAAAAAACATCCGACACCGATTTCTTTGATGGTAGACGGCAACACTACTTGCCCTTTCAAGCTACTGCAATTATAGAAAACCAATTGTCCAAACCTTTCAAAACCTTCAGGAAACACCAGAGGATCAGTCTTGAGACTTACACAATCCGAGAATGCGTCTGATCCCAAATACTGTAAGGATGAGGGTATGTTTATCTCTTCAAGATTGACGCAGTAAGAGAATGCCATTTCTTCAATTCGCTTGACTCCATCCGGCAGGATGATTCTCCTTAGATGGATAGTGTTTATAAATTCCAAACTTGGGTCCAACTGTTCTTTTTGATGCCAAAAGGCTTTCTCTGGAATAATGCCATTTTCTATCTCGGCATTTTCAAGATTTATGACTGAAAGTCTTCCGTTTAAGGAAGCATCCCAAAGCGTGTGAATATCTGCATCATCCACAGTTCCTCTGACCACCAAGGAGTCTACATTATAAATGTTGTCCCCCAAGACATCTGCCAAATCTCCAGCATGAGACGTTATATCCAAACTCTGAAAGTCTTGGTTGTCATCAGTGGTTTTAGGGGCTTTAATTGAATAGCCATAAGTAGGACGATTAAATATCGCAGTCTGTTGCTTACCTATTAAAGTTGTATCAACCTTCTGACCATATACAGAAGACAAGCAGCCAAGAACACTTAGTAAAAGTAACACATGTTTCATACCACTAAATGTTAAAAGTTAATATTATAGTTAATAAACACATTGAATCCCCTTGTGGATTTTAGATTTCAAATATACACCAAATTATCGTATTTAACAAACAATAGCCACGAAAGTTTTTTTTGTGCAAACATTTTAACAGTTATTACAAGCGTGTACGCTAACAACGTAACTGTCAGGGTAATACGCACCGAGGCTGATACAAACCCAGAAGGTTATGGCGTCCCGCCGTAGCCACGCACCCACGAATGCAAACAGATTGAGTATGAGCTGCAGGTTCCGCGGAGCGGGACCTATATCATGAAACCCACTGCAAGCTGCGAAGCAGCGCAGCTGTGGGTACGTGCGACACCTCCACCCCATATAGTTCCCCGAAGGGGGACTGACGCATCCCGTATGATGTTGAGGAAAGTCGGTCCCGCTTTGCGGAACCAAGAGAGGGAGATGGTGATGCTTATCCCACAGCTGCGCTCCTTCGGAGCTTGCAGTGGGTTTCTGACGGATACGTGTCCCCTCGGGACACAACGCTGATTGATGTTCTGCTATGAGAGGCTGCGTGGCTACGGCGAGACGCCATCCGACACAATATTTGCATTTCTGATGCTCAATACTATGAGTTGAGCGCACAACAAAATCTTTGGTGCGAAATTCTCGAGTTTTGAGCGGTTAGAGGCAACATATTCATACACAGCATGTTATGCGGTTTTCTTACGAAGCATTATAAAATCAGGCTCTCAAACGAGCCACTTTTGTATGCAATAGCGCCACTTTTACACTCCAATAGTGCCACTATTAGCATGCAATAGTGCCACTTTTACTGTCTAATAGTGGCACTATTGGAGTGTAAAAGTGGCGCTATTGTTAAGCATGGGTGCAGTTTTCACAGCAAAACACCGTAAAAACAGCAAACCGGAACTCTAGAATCAATTTTTATTTTGTAACATGTTTTTACTCTTTAGACAATATTTGCATGGTGGACAGGAAGAGTTTTCAGACAAGAAAACTTGTTTTGCATTACTTTAAACACTATCTTTGCAAAAACAACCTTTAAAGACTTTGCGTATGAAAAAGCATTTACTCATTATCATGCTTCTCTCGCTCTCCACATTGCTCAGTGCGCAGGAAGCAAAGAAGTTTCTGACTGAAGGAAAGGTATGGAAGTGTGTCACCAGCAACTACAGTCCGCTGCATGACGAGGGCGACACGCCCTTCACGGTGAAGGTGGTGGGCGACACCATCTGCGACGGTAGAACGATGAAGAAGCTGCACATAGAATACGAAGAAGGCGTTAAGGGATTCTACTCGCGCAACGTTGCCGCATACGAGGAGGGCGGAAGGTTGCATGCCTACGACAGCAGCAACGAGGTTGGTCCAGACATTCTCCTCATTGACATGAACCTCAAGGTGGGCGACCCGATTTTGGACGGTTGCCGTCACGTAAGCGCCGTGGACACCATCTGCGTGGACGGCATAGCAAGGAAGCGCATCACGATCGGCAATGATGCACAGTCTGCGATTATATGGGTGGAGGGCATAGGATCGAACGTCGACTTATGGTTCACCTCAATAGCCGTACACATCGGCGAATACTCGATGCTAATGGAGTGTTACGACAACGGCAAGAAGGTGTTCTCCAATACCGACTTCTCTCTCCCTGCCACCAGCAGCATCAACCAGCCGACCGCCGACCCCCTCAAAAACGGCAAAGCCTACGACCTCTCCGGACGACGCATTAATCCTGCAAAGCACCACGGGGTGTATATAAGGAATGGGGTGAAGAGGATTGCGAAGTAGGCAGGGCTTTGACAAAAACCTTACTCCACAGTCCGCTTATGGGCGCAAATCCTATCGGATTTAAATAAAAGGCTTTACATTAGGTTTTACGAGAACCAGTTCTCGACAACCTAATGTAAAGCCTTTTATTTGTGCACAGCACGCGCCCATAATCGGAAAAAACAAAGAAAAACACAAACTTTAATTCTGTGATTAACAAGGCAAATTGTAGGAGAGGGTGTGCATTCTATGACAGAATGATGCTGCGCAAGAGATACATTATCAAAACCATTAACGACATGCTGAAGAATACGGCACAGATTGTACATTCACGCCATATATCTGTAAGCAACTTTATCATGAACCTTATTTCAGCCTTGGGAGCATATTGTTTCTTTGATAACAAGCCAAAGGCATTGCAAGGATACTGCATCGAAGACACGAAGCAACTTACATTGTTCTAAGGACAGAATAATCTCTTTCGATTCTTTATATATAGCCCATGTCTGATGGCATGGGAAGAGAATTCATGTATCTGTCTTAACATGCAACTAATCGCTATTTTATCCCGAATTGGGGTAATAATGTTCAATCGCATCTCGAACACTGATATCTTCAATTAAAGCTGTGGTATAAATTATTTCTTCCAAAACAACACTTCCATATTTGTTTTGACTAATAATTTAGACATGATTTTCTTGTTGCTTAAACAAATTTTCATTATATTTGCAGTCGAAAGTCTAACAAACTAAATTTGTTGTAGGTGAAGAAAACAGTCTTCGATTTGTGATGATATTAATAGGACGGTCATATTATATCCAGACCTTACTGGTAAAAAGGCGTACCTTCTAAGAAGCACGATAGATTTCCAAGATAAATTGATTTTTTGTTTAATAATAGATTGACAATTATGAAAGGAAAAGTTTTAATTTTATCTTTATTCATGAGCTTTCTGTTTGTTAGTTTGATTTCTTGTAATCAACAAGAAACTATGCCTATTGCCAATAGCGTTAGAACTGAAACAGTTCATGAGTCAAATGCACTAATTGACGTGAAGGATAGCATATCTTTGCTTAATCAGCAATTAGGTCAGAATCAGTCAAGAAGTTTCTTTGGTAGACTCTTTAAATCAATTTTTAAAGTGGTCGTTTCTGATTGTGTGGGTGCTTTTAATGGTTTGATAAACGGCAATAATGTTTGGAATTCAGCAGTTTCGTCTTCATCTAAGGCTGCGACAACAGAAGCAAAGCCATATCTAAAAGATTTAGAAGATATGATTTCAACAAGAGCGCAATTATCAAATACCCCCATAACGTCTCTTATTAATACGGATGTGAAAATGGACGATTTGATATTAAATGAAGATAAATCAAATTTGACGTTGGCAGATAGTTTAGGCTATTTCCACAATAAAATAATACAAGATGCCTATATAGAGAATAATGATATTAATTATTGGGCAAATCTTGATGACAAGGGATTGGTTTTAAAAATAAACGAAGAAGTGCAGAAGTTCGTTCCTGTGAAAATTAATGGTGATAATGATATTGAATCTACTGCGACTTTTTGTAGTTTTGTAGGAACTACATTGTCATAAGCTAATACTGCACAAGAGTTTTTGGATTTAACAAAGAAGAATTATCCTAATTTATCCAATTCTATAGATGTTCTTTCTTTGTATCTAAATGGTATGGAGAGTGTCTCTACACAGGAAGAATGGGATAAATATTGTAAAGATTTAGTTCGCATTATTTCTAATTCCAATCTTGATGATAGCCAAAAGGAATCCTTGAAGGCTGGTGTTGTTGTAGGTTATGCAAGTTCTAAACTTTGGAAAGATGGAAAAGATTAATTTTTTAGTTTTGGCTTTGCTCCTTTTTGCCTTTGGCAATTCAAAGGCGCAAGTAATCAATAATAAAGCAGACTCAAACAGAGTTTGTTTGTTTGATGTGCTTGAAAACAAGCAGTATGATGCTAATTCTGAAAAGATTTCCATTGTAACTGCTTTGGAAGAAACTACGCAGTTGATAAAAGGCACAGAAGCTTACAAACGTACCGCTCTTGTTGTTTATACAATTTCAGATTCCAACGGGAAGAGAGACGTAAAACGAAAAGTGTTGGATGAGGAAAAATGGCAGAATGATTCTTTTATGCAGGAGCATAAAAAGAATGTTGCCAATTTGATAGGGACTCCTTTAACACTTACTTTCGTATCTCGTAATTCTAATAAAAAAGGATGCTATCCTTGTAAAAAATCAATCGTTGATGACTCTACGATTTATACAATCAATGAGTTTAATGAGAAAATGGGTGATTATCATGTCCTCAGTTTTAAGTTAAACTTTACTGGAATTACAGAAGAATTGCATTTTGCTTCCCGAGCTTCAAAGTTGTACCTAAATGACTTAAAGCAAGTAAATACAACATGGATGATAAATGCCTATGTTGGGAAGAAATCCTATGGCTGCAATGTTTTGAAGGAAAAACTAAGCATACTCAATGTTTATTATGTAACTCCAAAAGAAGCTAAAAGTATATATAAGTCTAAGAACTTGACTTTGACAAAAATACTTAGGAAATAGTATGTGAATTCAATAAGCAAGTGCAAAATTACAAAATGTTTTTATAAAATCACGAGGGTGTGGTCAAAACTAAAAAAATAGCGAGAAAAGGCAAATCGTAGGAGGAGGGCATTCCTGCCCGCAGCTCCTACGATTACCCTTTTCTTCTAATTTTTTTTGAATCCCTTTACTGTGTAACCTTGTGTTTTTTATGTTTTTCTTTTGTTGGCACAGTGATGCTTCGGCATCACTGTGCCAACAAAAGGCTTGTGGATAAAGGTTTTTGTCAAAGCCCTGCCTAACGCAATAGCAGAACCTTTAGGAAACATTTCTTGCACGTTCACACTTTTTAGTCGCACTTTTTGTGGAACTTCACACTTTTTAGTCGCACTTTTTGCGGAACTTCACACTTTTTAGTCGCACTTTTTGTTGTCATAAGAATAAAAACCTTATCTTTGCAATACGGAACATTAAGAATATCAGAAAGTTATGAGACGAAAAGCGATAGAAGAACTGTATAGATGGAAAGCGAGCGCTGACCGAAAGCCCCTCATCGTGCAAGGAGCACGTCAGGTGGGCAAGACATGGCTTATGAAAGAGTTTGCCAAAGAAGCCTACAAGAAGTGCGCTTACGTTAACTTTGAGGACAACGATATGTTGCGTCAACTTTTCGAACACGACTTCGACATACAACGTATCATCAACAGCATCCAATGGACAACGGGCGTGACTATTGACACCGACACATTGATTGTCCTTGACGAAATACAGGAAGCGCCGCGCGGAATAACCGCACTGAAATACTTTAAGGAGAAAGCCCCTGAATATCATGTCATGGCAGCCAGTTCGCTTCTGGGCATAGCCATGCACCACAACGACTCGTTCCCCGTCGGCAAGGTGGACTTCATGTATCTTTATCCTCTCTCGTTCTTCGAGTTTCTGGAAGCGGTCGGCGAGAAGCGGATGGTAGACCTTCTGATGTCGAAGGACTGGCAGACCATAACTATGTTCCGCGCCAAGTTTGAGGAACGTCTGCGCCAGTATTACTTTGTAGGAGGAATGCCTGCCGTGGTGGCGGCTTTTGCTGAGGACGGCAATCTGGAAAGAGTGCGAACCCTACAGAACGGAATATTGGATTCGTACGAGCGCGACTTCTCGAAGCATGCTCCGGCAATAGAGGTGCCGAGGATTCGTATGGTATGGCAGTCTATTCCTGCACAGCTGTCAAAGGAAAACCGAAAATTCATCTATGGCGTAGTGAAGGAAGGAGCACGAGCCAAGGACTTCGAACTTGCCATAGAATGGCTGAAGGACGCAGGACTGATATATAAGGTCAACAGATGCAAGAAGGGACAAATGCCGTTGGCGGCTTACGAAGACTTCGCCGCATTCAAGATTTTCATGTCTGACATCGGACTGATGGGAGCCATGAGCAAGTTGCCGCCACAAAGTCTGATAAACGGCAATGCTCTATTCACGGATTTCAAGGGAGCACTGACAGAACAGTATGTGATGCAACAACTAAAGACCAGCTCGAAGCTGTCCGTTTACTACTGGTCTGCCGATTCTTCACGTGGCGAGATTGACTTTCTCGTCCAGCGCGACAGCGACATAATACCCATAGAAGTAAAGGCGGAAGAAAACCTGCAAGCCAAGAGTCTGCGCTCGTTCATAGATAAGAACCCGGAGCTGCATGGTGTCCGTCTGTCCATGTCGCCGTATCGCGAACAAGACTGGATGACCAATTATCCGCTTTATTCAATACTGGCGATAATGTAAAAATAGCAAAAACTGCCCGATGTCCAATTATTTACATTATCTTTGTAATCTAATAAAAAACATAATAGCAAATGAGAGTACTTATCGTAAACACAAGCGAGAAGACGGGCGGGGCGGCTGTGGCTGCCAACCGCCTCATGGAAGCGCTGAACAACAACGGCGTGAAGGCGAAAATGCTGGTGGGTGAGAAACAGACCGACACGCTCACAGTGGTGCCGCTACCCCACCAACGACTGCGCCGCTTCCACTTTCTCTGGGAACGGCTGAGCATCTTCTGCCGACTGTACTTCTCAAGAAAGCATCTCTTCGAAATAGATACAGCCTCTTCCGGTACGGACATTACGGGACTGCCGGAGTTTAAGGAGGCTGACATCATACATCTCAACTGGATTAACCAAGGCATGCTCTCGCTCAGCGACATACGCAAGATTGTGCAGAGCGGAAAGCCGGTGGTGTGGACCATGCACGACCTATGGACGGCTACGGGTATCTGCCATTACGCCCGCACGTGTCCCTACTTCCGCTCGGGATGTCATAACTGTCATCTGCTGCCAGGTGGCGGTTCGATGAACGACCTCTCGAAGAAGATATGGGACAAGAAGAAACGGCTATACCACTCTTCCAACATCCACTTCGTGACGTGCAGCAGATGGCTGGAAGACCAGGCTAAGCAGAGCGCTCTGATGACCGGACAGCGCATCACGTCCATCCCCAACACCATCGACACGCGCGTGTTCTGCCCGACAGACCGCAAGGAGGCTCGTCTCCGGGCTGGTCTGCCCGCCGAAGGACGCATCATCCTCTTCGTGTCGCAGCGAGTGACGGACGAAAGAAAGGGCGCCGCCTTCTTCATTGACGCCATCAATATGCTCGCTGACAAGGACCCGGAGTTCGCCAAAAACACATCGGTGGCGATGCTCGGAGGTGCAGCAGAGGAGATATGCGAGCGCCTGAAGGTTCGCTCATTCCCGCTCGGCTACGTCAGCGACGAGCACACCATCGTAAGCATATACAACTCTGCCGACGTATACGTGCTGCCGTCGTTGGAGGACAATCTGCCCAACACCATAATGGAGTCGATGGCATGCGGCGTGCCAAGCGTGGCGTTCCGCGTGGGAGGCATACCGGAAATGATAGAGCATCGCCGCACCGGCTATCTCGCAAAGTTCAAGGACACAGCCGACCTCGCAGAAGGAATACGCTGGACGCTGAACGAAGCCGACCAGCAAAGCCTCCACAAAGCCTGCCTACACAAGGTGGCGCACGACTACTCGCAGCAAAGCGTAGCTATGAGATACATCGAGGTGTATAACGAAATGATAGCACTGAAGAGATACATTGTATAATTTCCAATGGCTTAAATAGGCCCAGAAAGGCCCAGTTAGGCTCAGCCTCAATCAAAAAAATCATGATAAAATTCAGCATAATAACTTGCACGTGGAATGCCGCGGAGGTGGTGGAGCGCACTCTTGAGAGCGTTCTGTCCCAGTCGTGGGCGCAGATAGAGCACGTGATAATTGACGGGGCTTCCAAAGACAATACCCTGCAACTCGTGGAAGCCTACCGAAAACGGAATGCAGAGGAAGAAACAGAACACGACATCGTGGTGGTCAGCGAACCTGACCGCGGTCTTTACGACGCTATGAACAAGGGACTGAAGTATGCCAACGGCGACTACGTGGTGTTCCTCAACGCCGGTGACGTGTTCCCCAACGAGAACACACTGGAGAACATCTCCAACGACGTGAACGAGCGATCGGACGGAAAGCTGCCCGGTGTGCTCTACGGCGACACCAACATCGTGGACAACAAGGGCACACTGCTCCATCCCAGACGACTGGCACCGCCGGAGAATCTGACATGGCGCTCGTTTAAGCACGGCATGCTGGTCTGCCATCAGGCTTTCTATGCCCGCACGGACATCGCCAAGGCGGAGCCATACAACCTGCGCTACCGCTTCTCTGCCGACGTAGACTGGTGTATACGTGTGATGAAGCGTGCAGAGAAAAACAACCTGCCCCTCCTCCGTCTGCCGGAAGTGGTGGCTAACTATCTGGACGGCGGCATGACCAACAAGAATCACCGCGCATCGCTGATAGAACGCTTCAAGGTAATGAGACACCACTACGGACTCTTCACTACCCTCGCCATGCACGCATGGTTTGTGTTTAGGGCGATGAAGGGGAAAAGGGAAGCCCAGAATTCATAGCATACAAGGCAAACATAGGACGCCATAGCATACAGTACAAACATAGGAGGCTATGGCGTCCCGCCATAGCCACGCACCCACGAACAACCAAACTGCTGTATAAGATGGTTGGTATATTGATATGGGAGGCTGCGTGGCTACGGCGAGGACGCCATAGCCTCCTATGTTTGCCTTGTATGCTTAAATATCAGTTCAAAAAAACGTTTATTCTTTCATCAATTCCGGCAGAATAAACACGGCATGCACCTTTTGTTTTTCATTTGGCGGAATAGCCATATAGTCGCGATAAAGGTCGCGGAGGTAAGCGTCGGTGTCATGCGGAGCCGAGAACGTCTTACCCTCGAAGGTTATTGTGGAGAGAGGGAAAAGCTGGTCGCGGCGGTGCATGATGCCATAACCGTTGTTGATGAGGACGTTGGAGAAGAAGGTGCCCGTCTTGCGAGTGGCAAACGCCAACTTCCACATCAACTTATAATACATGTATTTCGCACCGAAATAGAACAGCTCCATTACGGCTCGCCATGAATAGCGATGGGAATGATGAAGGATGGAGTAACACTTCGACATTCCCTTGCCATATTTCTTGCAGAACTTCTTCGACACGTTGGGATAGTCAATCATCGGGAAGATGTCCACGAACAGTCCCTTGCTGTAGTTGAGCGAGAAGTCCTCATTGCCTTCCACATAGAAGGAGTTGAGGTCGCGCACCTTCACAATAGGCTCTCTCGTGTCCTCCGTCTCGGGAGTCTGCAAGCGCAGACCCTCACGCAGTTCTTTCGGAGCAATCTCCACAAAGCGCTGCATGTCCTCAAGAGGCATGGCAATGTCGATGTCGTCGTCCCAAGGGATGAAGCCGCCGTGACGCACCGCACCAAGCAGCGAGCCACCGTCCAGCCAGTAGCGGATGGAGTGTTTGCGGCAGATGCGGTCAATTTCCTCCAGAATGGAGAGCTGCTTCAGCTGCGCACGTCGCAACTGCGTAAGCTTAAACTGTTCGAGATTATCCATAGATTTCACACAATTATCAGTTTTCAACCTTTCTTCTCACGTCAATCACCTGACCCGTACAGTCTGATGCGAGGGTGCGAAGCGTTGCCTCTGCCACACGTTCGGGCATGAGGAGCGTGTCGTCCGGCTCGATGCCGAAGTTCTTCTGACGCATCGGAGTCTTGGTACGTTCAGGGTTGATGCAGTTTATCTTGATGCCGTCGCCGTCCCATTCCTGCGCTACAGCCTGTACGAAGTTTACGATGGCAGCCTTTGTGGAAGAATAGATGCTGTAAAAAGCTCGACCACGTGTGTATGAACTGGAGGTGAAGAAGACGAGCTTGCCCTCGGTCTGCTTCAGGTAAGGATGAGCCTCAAGCGCCACGTTCACCGTTCCGAGATAATTGGTCTGTACGGCAGCCTGGATGGTGGCGTAGTCCATAGTGGTGAGCGGTTCCTTGTTGAGCACGCCAGCTGTGCAGATAACATAGTCGATGCGTCCTGCCTGCTCGTGCGCCTCGGTAAGTGCACGTGCCACGTCCTCACGCTGTCCCACGTCGATGCGGTTCTCGGAACGCGAGTAAGAGAATACGCGGGCGCCGCTCTGCTCCAGCATTTCCACGATGTTCTTACCGATGCCGTAACTGCCTCCGAATACCACAGCCACCTTGTCACGGAAGATATCGCCGACGTGCGATATGTCCTGCGGCTCCGTATTCTTCAGTTGGAAAAGCTTGTCGAGCATGTATGTGTCCTCGCGATAGGTGAGCTTCATGTTGCTCTCCTCGCCTCTAACCACGAAGACAGGCTCGTCAGAATACTTGCGCACTACGCCACAGTCGTCCGTTGTCTTAAACTGCGGGTCCTTGAGGGCACGCTCGTAAGCGTCGGCTATGAGCTGACGGTCGAACGCTTGCGGAGTCTGTCCGCGGCGAAGCTTCGAGCGGTCGGGAATGGAAGAGATATAGCCTTTGTCGTCCACCTCGATGATGGTGTCGGCAGAAGGGATGGCAACGTCGATGGCACGATGGTCCTTAAGCGCGTCGATGACGTCGTTAAGGATGCGCTGGCTGACAAGCGGGCGCACGGCATCGTGGAAGACGAGGTTGACGTCCTCGTCCTGATAGGCGCGGATGGCAGACAACGACGAGTCGTAACGCTCCTTACCGCCCTTAAGAATCTTCTTCACCTTGCGCCACTTGTTTCGCAAGACGATATTCTCGAAGTCGCTGATGAGCATCGGATTAGACACGATGGCAATCTCGTCAATGCGCGGATTACGCTCAAAGACGTCGACAGTGTGCTCCACTACCATCTTACCAGCCACCTTGAAGAACTGCTTTGGTGTGGACATGCCGAGACGTTCTCCTACGCCACCGGCAAGTATAACGGCTATGTTTCTTTTCATTGTATAGGATTTTGGGATGTAAAGTATATATAGTTCGGGATGTAAAGTTACACAATTATTTTGTGATTAGTATACTGCAAGACCGACAAGTCCGCAACCTATCATCACAAGTATGGGGTTGGCTTTCAGTTTTCGCGTCAGGAAGAAGGCGGCAGCGAAGAGTGCTACGCTTACGCCGAAGCGCAGATGGTCGGTCTGCCACGAGCCGAAGTTGTCGGCGTTCATGAGCAGAAGGGCTGCAGCGGCAATCAGTCCGATGATAGCAGGGCGCAGTCCTGAGAAGACGCTCTTCACCACGGGCGAGTCCTTATGCGTAAGAAGATAACGCGAGATGATAATCATGATGATGAAAGGCAGCCAGATTATTGACAGCGAAGCAATGACGGAGCCTGCCACAGCAAGCCATTGAGGATAGCCTTGATTGAGCACAGCCACGTAGCCGGCGTAGGTGGCGGCGTTGATGCCTATCGGTCCCGGCGTGGACTGGCTGATGGCTACGATGTCAGTAAACTCGGAATTGGTGAGCCATGCGTTCTTCACCACCACCTCGTTGTGGATGAGTGAGAGCATTGCATAGCCTCCACCGAAATTGAATGTGCCTATCTTTGTAAAGATGATAAAGAGCTTCAGGAATATCATTATATATGCTTTTTAGGCTGAGTGGTACGGTTTGAAGCCGTACATCCTACATTAAATTAATTCAAGCGACTGCTCAACTCTTCATTGCTGAGCGACACTCCCGTTATCTTTCCGTTCTGAATAAGGATATTGTCAGGAACGGAGGAGAATCCGAGCTTCTTGAAGAGCGTGCCGTCCACCATATTACCGTCGCAGACTGTGGGACAAGAGATGTTGTTCTGCTCCATTGTCTTCTTGCAAGTCTCCACCGAGGGATCGAGACAGATGCTCACGATGAGCGGCTTTTCGGCTTTGCCCTGCTGGTTCTGCAAGAGCATACGCAGCATACTAAGGCTGTTAAAGTTCCACGATGCCCATGCCACAACCACGGCATTGGGGGCAGCAAGGAGCTGTTTGGAAGATATAAAGGAGCCGTCAATGGTGGATGTGCGGAACTGCGGGAGGTTGGAGCCGACGTTTATAATGGCTCTTCCGCTTATCATTCCTTGCAGACGATGGACGTAACCGTTGTCAGGCTGTGCCGCTTCGATACGCTTGAGAAGCTCGGCAGCAGTACGGAGGTCCGGTCGGACATTGGCGATGAAGTAGCGACGGACGAGATACGGGCTGACAAGCGAGGCGGGATGGTCCTCCACGAACTGACGCGCATACTTGGCTTGCTCCAACGGCGAGGCGCTATGTATCTGCTCGCGGAAGGAGTTCATCAGTTCATTGTCCTTCGTTCCCTTCACGGTCATCTCCTTAAGGTGTGACGCGTCGCCCTTTATGTCCACCGACTTGCCGGGCTGCGCAAATACGGGCTGCTCGGTGAAGTTGGGGAAGACAATCATCAGAGTCTTCGGACTCGTACACTCCACGTTGTACGTGAAGCGTCCAGCCTGCACCTTTATGGTGTCGAGAGCCTTCTCGCCTCCCTCAAGACTGTAGACATAAAACTCGCCCTGATTGAGATTGAGCAAGCGGCCGTCTATCTTGAAGTGGTTGCCGTCCGTACCGCACGACGCAAGAGCAGCGATGGCGGCAACAGCTATAAGGGTAAAAAGGGCGTGTGTGATGGTCTTCATTTCGCTTTAATATATAAAAAGAAAGGACAAGCAGACAAGGGAGAGGCATTTCGCTTATCTCCTTGTCTGCTCGTCCTCTGTGTCTGTTATTGTTTTACTTTGCGGTTGTCCGCAAGAGTGATGTCATTACTTGAGAAGCTGCAACTCGAGGTCGTTCTCAGCATACTGCTTGAGAGACGGATCCTTCTGGAGAGCCTCCTTGAGGTATGAAGAAGCAGCAAACTTGTTGCCACGGCGTGCAGCAACTACAGCGTGCAGATAGTCTGTCATAGCGTTAGGATTCTCCACGCGGTCGAGAGTCTTGGCAGCAGCGTCATAGTTCTTGTTGAGGAGCTGTGCGAGAGCTGCTGTGTTGCTGTTCACCTTAGCGAAAGCCTTCTCAGCCTGAGCGTAGTCGCCCTTAGCGATGGCGAGAGTACCGATGGCCTGGTTTACAGACTCTGAACCTGAAGACTTGGCGATGGCACGCTCTGCGTCCTGTACGTTACCGTCGATGAGAGAGAGCAGACCGAGGTTGGCCTGAGCCTCCGGAGTGTTGGCACCGAGGCTTGCAGCCTTCTGCGCATACTCACGAGCCTTGGCTGTGTCGCCCTTAGCGAGAGCGAGAGCAGCGAGGTTGTTGTAAGCACGGTAGTCGTTAGGATATGTCTCTGCTGTCTTCTTGTAGATCTCCTCCTGCTTAGCTACCGGCTCGTCGAGTGTAGCAGAATAGAGAAGCTCGTCAGCGCTGAGCTTAGAAGCGTCCTCGCTGTACTGTGCCTTGATCTGCTCGTCTGAGCGACCGATTGTCTCATAGTTGATGATGAGACGTGAACGACGAAGCTCGGGGAGGATGCCGTCAGCGAGCTCACGGAAGCCGGCTGACATGTTGCGGATCTGCTGCTCACGCTCCTGCGGATCCTCGTACATAGAGAGCACGCGGAGGATTACCTCCTTGTCCTGGAGGTTGCTGGCTGCAACGAGCTTCTGGAAGCCGTCCCAGTCCTGAGCTGTATAGTGAGCGTCGATGTCAGCGTTCACCTTGGTCTGCTTCAGAGTGTTCTTAACATACTTCTCTGACTGATTCTTACGGTTGCCTGCGAGCTTATCGTTAAACTTGACGCCACCCTCAGGTGAAGCGTAAGCCTGGATTTCTACGTTCTGTACGTTGAAGCCCTCACGGTCAGCATTGATCTTCTTGAGCATCTCCACGAACTCCTTCACTGAGTTGTTCTTGAGCTCGCTCTTGCGGATGTTAGCCTGGTTGATGAGGAACTTGATGTTAGCCTCCTGCTTCTTCTCGTTAACGCGCTGGAATGTATCGGGAGCGATGCATCCGTTCTCAGAAGCGAGAGTCTTGCGATAAAGCTCAGATGTAGCGATAACGCCGTTAGCCACCTTCACTGCAGGTACCTTCTGCTGCTTCTTGCCGATGCGAGCGTCGAAAGTAAGATACATCTCGCTCTTCTGCATTTCGGGAACATAATCGAAAGCAGTCTTCATGGTGTAGCGTCCGCCCACCTTGTATGATATGGTCTGGTCGTTGCCCATTACCTTCTCGCCCTGGAATGTGGCGCTCTGGCCTTTAGCCACCTGACCGTCTGCATAGCGCAGCTCCGGTGTTACGGTAACGACAGCCTTCTTCTTCATGTACTTCTCAGGGAATGTGCCGTTAATGGTAGCGGGCACCTGTCCTGCCTGTGTCTCCAGCGGATTAGGAACTACTGTGAAGTTGTCTGCTGACAGAGGTCCAAGCTTAGAGCACGATGTCATCAACAGCAAAGAAGCTGCTGAGAGGAATAATAAGTTCTTTTTCTGCATTGTTAAAATAATTGTTATAAATAAAGATATGTTTGTTACAAATTACGTTCGTTGCGCAATATCACACTGCACAAGCTCTCATATACCATACAAAGTTAATGAAAGAAAAAGAGACAAGCGTCCTTTTCGCCGTTTTTTAAATATTTTTTGATAAATAACATCGTAAAGGAAAGAAATATAAGCAAACTTAGGAAAAAGATATGAAAAAATAAAGAAAAAGCAAACCGTAGGAGCTGCAGGCTTACTTGCACGCCACTCCTACGGTTTGCCATTAATTCGTAATTCCTAATTTCTAATTCACTACGGCACCATCACTTTCTTGCCGTTGGCAACGTACACTCCCTTGTGGAGCGGGATGATGCGGCTGCCGTCAACCTTGCCGTGAAAGACGGTCTGTCCGGCAGCGTCCACTACGCTCAGCTCCTGCGGCGCTGCTGCCTTGGCAAGGAGCTTGCCCTTTACCGTCTCGAGAGTGAGAGCCTCGTCAGCCTTTGCCGTTGTAACGGCTGTGGTGCTCTTGAAGTAAGGCACGAAGCGAATGTCGCCGTCAACGAGCTTGGCAGGTACTGTGTACTCGCCATTGGTGAACTGCGACGCCTTAACCGTCACTTCCTCCCACTGAAGATTCTCGCATACCGTGGCAGGTCCTTCGAGGTTATATCCATGACGAATCTTCACATAATCGAACTCGAATCCGGGTGCAGGCGAAGCCTTGATGGTGAATGCCTTATTGAACGGAGTGGTCTGACCCGTCACGGCATTGCCGTTGGCGAGGAGGATGTCACCGTTCAGACCGCCACCGTTGGCCTCCGTAGCTCTGAAGAGATTGACGTTGTCGGCATGCACGTTGATGCGCACGTCTACGATGGCACCGCCGTTATTGGTTATCATATTGGAAGAGCTGGTGTTGCCGCCCGGATCCACGCAGTCCCAGTCCACCTTATAGCGCATACGATAGAAGCCCGGATTGAGGTCTGCGGGGATGTCGAATGCCGGCGGCGTCACCTGAGGCTCGCCGCTGACGTAATTGCCGGCACTGTTATAGTTCTTAAAGTATGAGTATGCCATGAGGTCGCCCATGTCTGTTATGCCGCTGTCATCGTACGACACGTTGAACGCGCCGTCGTTGCCCTTGTCCAGATAAACGTATCCGCACATCCAACTGCCCTTCCATGTGAAACTTGGCGTGATTTCGTCACCCGGCTTTGCAAGCAGACAGTTGTCCATCTTGTTGACGTAGAGCGTACCAACAGACGACTGGTTGACATCAACCGTCTGCGCTCCGTGGCTGCTCGTAAGACCAATGGTGCTGAGATAACGGTCTGTACCACGTGTGTGCTTGGTGTTGTCCTCATAGTTGATGGGATAAACCTTCGTTGAGAAGAACGGATCGCGCTGTGAGCTGAGAACGATGTTATCCACATAAACGGCGTAGTCTTCGGTAAGGTTATGAGGCGAGTTGCGGTCTACAACGACAAGGAGGTTGTGGATAGTGATGCCGTTGGCGCCGGAAACGGGGAATACGATGTCCACCCACTTGCCAGCCTGCACCTTGCTGGACGGCGTGCTCCAGAACTGCTCCGTCTTCTTCGACTGCCATGGGCGGTCGTCGCGGTTGCCGAGTCCGATGAGCATCACATTGCCGTCCTTAGGCGAATACATCATCACGTGTACGTACTGCGTCTTCTTCGTCAAGGCGAACGGCTCCTTCAGCTCCACAAGGGCGCCAAACGTGTTGCTACCGTAGCGTGAGCGCTGTACGCCCAGAATCTTCGACGATTCGTTAGGCGCGAATCCCAGCTGTTCGTCCTCCTGGTTGAGGAAATTGCTGACCACCTGGCAGTTGCCCGTAAGCTTACCGGTGCGGAAAGGCGACTGCTCCCAGGTGTCGTATACACCGACCGATGCGTATGAGTCGGCGTTCTCGAAGTCGCACAGAGTCTTGTCCTGCTGTGCTGCGATGGTCATCGGGAAGATTATTCCCACCATGCATATATATTTCTTTAAGTTCATGATTTGTTAGCTTGATTGAGTTATGTAAGGATTAGTAGACGGAAAGGGTGTGGATAAGCGGACAAGCCTTGCTGTCGTTGATGGTGATGCGCACAGCCTTTGCCTTGTAGCCCGTGCCGTAGCTTGAAGCAGTCATGCCGTTAAGCGGAATGATGCGCTTGTAGCCGATGGTTGTGGTCTTGACGTTAGAGGCACGCTGCGTGAAGTTTACGCCGTCCTCGCTTGTCTCCACGGTGAAGCTCTTCACGCGCTGTCCGAGGCGGATATACTCCATGAGCGACACGTAACGCACGATCTGCGCCTCATCCCATGTGAGTGTGATGGTGGCAGAGGTGGTGCCGTCGTTGGGTGCCCAATATGTGTCCTTCTCGCTGTCAATCATGTTCGTGGCCTCATAGTTGCGGTTTGCTCCAGCGTCGCGAGTCTCGCTCACCTTGATGTTTGCCTTCAGCGCAAGGTCGGTGCCGAGACGGTCTGTGAGCAGCTTGCCCAGCTCAGCCATGCGGTTGACCGTTGCCTGCGGCAGTTCGCCGCTGCGGTCCGGCGGAAGGTTGAGGATGAGGGTGGCGTTGCGGCCTACTGTCTCCAGATACATCTGGAAAAGACGCTCGGCGGAGAGCACCTGCTCGTACGACTTCCAGAACCAACCGCCCGTGGTGGCCTTTGCGTCACTCTCGCCCGGATGCCATTTCCATCCGTTCTCGTCGCCGCTTTCAGCATCGCCCATAGCCCAGTTGGTCTCGCCGGCGTGACCTTCCTCGTTGCCAATCCAGCGTGCCTCGCCGCCTACGCCCCACATAACGGCATCGGGGAGGAGGTTATGGATGGAGTCGCGGAGGTTGGGGATGTCATAATATGTCTGCGCGTCATCGATGGTGCGCTTGGATGTGCTGGTCTTGCTGCCGTAGCCACCTGCGTGGTCGCCACCCGTTGCACCGTCAAACCACATCTCAAACTGTTCGTTGCCATACTTGGCAAGCTCCACGCATTGCGGAAGGAACACCTTCTTGGCATAGTTGTCCGTATAGCCGCCCTTGCCGTCCGGCTCGCCCCAGTACTTGCTCGACATGTCCCACGGCGAGATATAGAAGCCATACTTCATGCCCAACTGACGGGCAGCGTCAGCAAAGTCCTTCGGTACGTTGGTCTTCTTGGCATTCTCGCTGGAAGAGGAGGTTACGCAATGGTCGGTGGTGGCTGTAGGCCAGAGGCAGAAACCGTCATGGTGCTTCACCACGGCAATGCCGCCCTTCATACCTGCCGACTGTGCTGCCTTGAGCCACTGCATAGGATTGGGCACCTTGGGGGGCGCAAACGTCGACTCGCTCTCAAGACCGCTACCCCACTCTTCTCCAGTGTAGGTGTCCATGCCGTAATGGAAGAAAGCATAAAATTCGGTTTCGTTCCACTTCACCTGACGCTCGCTCGGAACGGGAAAGACGGGAAGAGGCGTGTTGTCGGGATCGTTGAGCGACTGCTCGACAAGCTTAAACTGGCCCTGTGCTTGCGACGTGGCTGGCATCATAGCAGCCATGCACAAAGCAGAGAGCAATACTGTGATTTTCTTCATTGCTTTAGCTTTAGTAGAATATATATATAATTAAATTTAGATGTTCAGTAAAAAAGGGATATAATGCAGATGCAAAGTTACTCATTTCTTTAGGATTAAGGCATTATCCAAGCAGTTTTTCCAGTTCGTTCTTATCCATACCCGTCATTGACGCAATAGTCTCAATATCCATTCCTTTAGCATACATTGTTTTTGCCACCATTGCTATTCCTTCCGCTCTTCCTGCCTCTATTCCCTCTTCTCTGCCTTCAGCACGGCCCTCCGCCCTGCCTTCTTCCTTCGCTGTATCCAATGAGTTCTTAATGTCGCGATATGCTTTAAGGCTATCCTCATATTCGCGCAACTCTGTAGGAGTGAAGCGGGCTATAGCCGCAGCATCAAACAGCTTGGTGAATATTTTTTCGCGTAGAGCAACAGGGCGGTTGTCAAGGCGCGACAGATTCTTGAGCACGTACATCCACTTGTCAGACAATGACGTAAGCTCTTCATCGGTCTTGTCAAATCGTCCTACTTCTACATACTTAAACATCAGTTTGGCGTTAAACACCTTATTGGTCTTCGTATCCATCAAGGCAATAGTATGGATTGTGTCTGAACTGTCGAAAGCCTCATCGCTCATCTTATAATTGAGCAAAGCAACAACATACACCTTCTTCAGACAGAAGTTCCAGTCTGAGCCTTTAGGAGCCTGTTCTCTGATAGGAAAGGTTGAATAGAAAAGCGAACGGTCTTTGAAGAATGTCTGATAGGCATTCTGCATCTCCACAATAAACTTCTCGCCTTTCTCGTTCTCACAATAAACGTCAAATATGGCCTTGCGCTCTGCATACACATCACCCACATTCTCACTATTGAGATACTTCACGTCCTTTATCACTTCCTCACCATCAAAGAGTGAGTTGAGGAAGTTGATAAGCAACTCCTTATTGGGGTCTGTGCCGAAGATTCGCTTAAAGCCGAAATCAGTCAACAAACTGATATATCGTTCTTCTGATTGTCTCATAACTAATTGTATTATAGCGTTAGGCAAAGATACAGCAATAAATCAGAATATTCAAGATTTTACACAAAAAAAATACGGCACCACTCTCGCCGAGCAACGCCGTAAAGCCTATGTTTAACTAAAAATCCTTTTTCGTAATTGAATGAAGAATCTCACGAATCCTCATTGGTTACCTGTTAAACAATCGTTCAATTTACCTTAAACCTAATAACTAAAAACCTAAATCTATTACTACTAACCTAAACAATCTATTAACCTTTTGACACTGCAAAATTACTATCTTCTCACCACCCTACAAAACATTTTCATTGAAAAGTTATACACCATATGCTTTTATTGATATATATCAATAGTGTGTGCTCGAACACACAAAATATTTAAACAAAATTAAAGGTTTAGAACTTAGAATATGTAAGCTACAAGGCGTTTTTGCTTACAGATAATAGGAAGGGAAGCGGACATCATGCCGACAGCACAATATTTGCATTTCTAATGCTCAATACTCCTCGTTCAGCGCACTAAGAAATCCTTGGTGCGAAATTTTCGAGTTTTAAGCGTGCAGCGACATCATGCTGACGCACAGCTGATTATACAACTGAGAGGCGAAGTGTGCAATGAATAACTGAGCTAAACAAGCCTCATAGGGTTGCAATAGTGCCACTTTTACACTCCAATAGCGCAACTTTTATCATATAAAAGAGCCACTTTTGCACTCTAATAGTGGCACTATTGGAGTGCAAAAGTGGCTGTATTGATAAATCAGGGTGTCTCAAACGCTGTAAAACCCCACAAAAACAGCAAGAAAAATCTCTAAAACCGATTTTTATTTTGTAACACATTCTTACCGTTTGTACGATATTTGTCTTGTGACAAGAAGACAGGTTGGTTTAGACAAGAAGACATGAAGACATGATTTTTTTAGACAGTAAGACAAGAAAACATGTTCTTTTTAGATTCCATAGCTCCTATGTAAGCTGCGGCTGCTACAGTTTGTACCGTGAGAAAAACATGTCTGCATGTCTAAAAACCCTGTCTGCATGTCTTCATGTCTAAAAAATCATGTCTGCATGTCTTCTTGTCTAAAAAATCATGTCTGCATGTCAAATCATCAGAACTTATTCCATTCCTTGATGGTTTCCACCGCACGGCGGACGATGCGGTTCTCCTCGTTCATGATGCGATAATACTCGTTCATGTCCCAGATGTCTCGGGCAACGAGCGCCTTCAGCTGCTGACGGAGCATGGGCATTGTCTTCTCCAACTCTGCATCGTCCTTCGGCTTGACGTTCGCCTTGGCAGTCTCAGCCATGATGCTGTCCGTAACGTAGGCAGGAATCTGGAAGTTGGCGTTGAAGCCATCGAAGGAGGCATATTTCTGGCGAAGCTCCTTGCGATGCTCATCGGTGTAACGCAGAGTGGCGTTGATGACCAATGATCGGGCTACGAGAGCACGATGAAGAGCCGTAAACTGTGTGGTGTCCAACGGCACGAAGTCGTCAGGCATAATGCCACCGCCTCCGTAAACCGTGCGATGACGGCGAAGCGTCTGGCACTTCAGCGAATCGGCGAAGCGAATGGAGTCGGCAGAATAAAGCTCGCCGTGCTTGAATCGCTTCTCGATATCATGGGCATAGTCCTCACGGTCACCCTTCTCGTATGGCTTCTGGATGCATCGTCCGGCAGGAGTGTAGTAATGCGCAATGGTAAGACGAATCATCGAACCGTCCTCAAACTCTATCGGACGCTGCACCAATCCCTTTCCGAAGGAGCGGCGACCGATGACCGTGGCGCGGTCGTGGTCCTGCATGGCTCCCGTGACAATCTCTGCTGCCGAGGCAGAATACTCATTTATGAGGACGCAGAGCTTCAGATCCTGCAGCTTGCCGCCTCCGTCCGCCTTATATTCCATGCGATTCTGCGCCTTGCCCTCTGTATATACAATAAGGTCACCCTTGCGTAGCAACTCGTTGGCTATGTCGACGGCAGCCTTCAGATATCCTCCTCCGTTGTCCTGGAGGTCGAGGATAAGGCTCTTCATGCCGGCACGCTTCAGGGAGTCGGTGGCTGTGACAAACTCGCCGTACGTCGTGGCACCGAACGATCCGATGCGGATGTAGCCCACGTGCGGACGAATCATATAATATGCGTCCAGCGTGTAGACGGGTATCTTGGCGCGGGCGACGGTGAAATGGAGCATCTCCTTCACGCCACGGCGCATGACACCAAGGCTGACCTTCGTGCCGCGCTTGCCGCGCAGACGGCGCATGATGTCAGAACGCTCCATCTTCACACCGGCTATGGTGGTGTCGTTGACGGTGATGATGCGGTCGCCGGCGAGGATGCCCACCTTCTCGGACGGACCCTTCGATACGGGCTGGATGACGAGGAGCGTGTCGCTCACCATATTAAACTGGATGCCGATACCGTCAAACGATCCCTGCAGAGGTTCGTTGAGAGCCTTCGTCTCCTTGGCTGTGGTGTATGAAGAATGGGGGTCGAGTCCCTTGAGCATGCCGCGTATGGCGTCCTCCACGAGCTTGTCCTCATTAAGCGTGTCGACGTAAAGACGATTGATGGCAAGCTCGGCAATCTGCAGTTTACGCAGCGGATTGTCGTGCTGTGCCGAGGCAATGGCTACCACAAGCAGTGGTAGCATAAGAAGAATGTATTTCAGTCGTTTCATTTTTTATTTTATAATACGCTCAGACGCGGAAACAACGAATTTATCGAATTTACGAATTAAAACATATTATAAAATCTCAATCAACAATTCGTCAATTCGTTTAAATTCGTTGTTTCGCCGTCTAAGGCATATCTTTGTCATTTACTTAATAATTTCCTCTTCCGGCAAGTCCTCCTCCACGACAAGATTGTCGATGATGAAGTTCTGTCGTTCCATGGTGTTCTTTCCCATGTAGTATTCGAGGAGCTTCTGCACCTGGTCTGTCTTGTGCAACGTCACCTGCTCGAGCCTCATATCGGGTCCGATGAAGTGAGCGAACTCGTCGGGCGAAATCTCACCAAGACCTTTAAATCGGGTTATCTCTGGGTCAGGACCGAGGTCGCGGATGGCCTGTTGGCGCTCCTCCTCGCTGTAGCTGTAACGTGTGATGAAGTCACTCTTGCGCTCCTTGCCCGTGAGACGTGCGTCAGCCTCAGCCACCACCTTCTTGTTCTTTATCTTCGTGCGTCGGTTGCGGACGCGGAAGAGCGGTGTCTGGAGCACGTAGACGTGTCCTTTCTTTATCAGGTCGGGGAAGAACTGGAGGAAGAAGGTGATGATGAGGAGGCGGATGTGCATGCCGTCGACATCGGCATCGGTCGCAACAATCACCTTATTGTAACGCAATGTGTCGAGTCCGTCCTCGATGTCGAGGGCTGCCTGGAGCAGATTGAACTCCTCATTCTCGTATACCACCTTCTTGGTCAGTCCGTACGAGTTGAGCGGCTTGCCTCGCAGGGAGAACACAGCCTGCGTGTTGACGTCGCGACTCTTCGTTATTGAACCGCTGGCTGAATCGCCCTCGGTGATGAATATGGCAGAGTCTTCCTTGCGGTCGTTCTTGGCATCGGAGTAATGGATGCGGCAGTCACGCAACTTGCGGTTGTGCAGGTTGGCTTTCTTGGCTCGCTCACGCGCTATCTTCGTGACACCAGCCATTGCCTTTCGCTCCTTCTCGCTGCTTGAGATCTTCTGCTGCATCACCTCTGCCACATCGGCATGGATGTGCAGATAGTTGTCCACCTCCTGCTTGATGAAGTCGCCCACATACTTGTTGATGCTCTCTCCGCCCGGAGCCATCTGCAAAGATCCGAGCTTAATCTTGGTCTGCGACTCGAACATCGGCTCCTCCACGTTGATGGCAATGGCAGCCACGAGGCCGTTACGGATGTCCGTAAACTCGTAGTTCTTCGAGAAAAACTCCTTTATGGTGCGTGCGATGTGCTCCTTGAAGGCGCTCTGATGGGTGCCGCCCTGCGTGGTGTGCTGTCCGTTGACGAAGGAATGATATTCCTCGCCGTACTGGTCGGTATGCGTAAAGGCTATCTCGATGTCCTCGCCCTTCATGTGTATGATGGGATAGAGCGGTTCGGTGGTCATCGTGTCTGTGAGCAAGTCGGCAAGTCCGTTGCGCGACATGATGCGCCTACCGTTATACATGATGGTCAGACCGGAGTTGAGATAGGTGTAGTTGCGGAGCATCGTCTCCACGAAATCGTCATGGAACGAGTAGCCGACGAAGAGTGTAGGGTCAGGCTGGAAGAAGATGTACGTTCCGTTCTCGTCCTCCGTAGGCTCCGTGACGTCGCTCTTCAGCACGCCACGCTCAAAGACGAGCGCCCTCACCGTGCCGTCACGGTAAGAGCGTACCTCGAAGCGGGAGCTGAGCGCATTGACCGCCTTTACGCCCACACCGTTCAGACCCACGCTCTTCTTGAACGCCTTCGAGTCGTATTTTCCTCCGGTGTTGAGCATGCTGACCGCCTCAACGAGCTTGCCCTGCGGGATGCCGCGTCCGTAGTCGCGGACAGAAACGCTCTTGCGTTCCTCCACGTCCACTTCGATGCGCTTTCCGGCGTTCATCTTAAACTCGTCGATGGAGTTGTCCACCACCTCCTTCAGCAGGACGTAGATGCCGTCCTCAGGCAGGTTGCCGTCGCCGAGTCGTCCGATGTACATACCCGGACGCGTGCGGACATGCTCCATGTCGGAGAGGTGTCGGATGTTGTCGTCGGTATATTGTACTGTTGGTTTCTGGATTTCTTCTTCCATATCTGTTTGTTAGTTGTCGGGATGTTGATGTTCTTACTGGATGGGTTTCTTATAGCAGCGTCTTCTCTTGTGGCACTCACGCTCGAGATACTGCCACTGTCCCTGCACCTTCTCGTTTGTCTCCATCTCGACATGCGTCTCGCCCCACTCGAAGCCATACTTCTGATATCTTGGGATGAGGTCGTAAAAGAGGAGAGCGTTGGCGCCCTTTGAGCGATATTCGGGCAGAACGCCGACGAGAAGCAGGTCCACAACCTTGGTCTTGTGCTGCTTCAAGGCACGGAGGATGTGAATCCATCCGAAGGGGAAGAGGCGCCGCGGCGGCACTTCTGGAGCGCTCTGGTCAGCGACGGCAGCGTGATGCCCACACCGATGAGCTTATGGTCGGGCGTGTTCCAGTCCTCGATGAGCGAAACGAGACTGAGGTCAATCATCGGCAGATACATCTTGACGTACTGGTCGATCTGGCGCTGTGTAAGCGTAGAATATCCATAAAGGTCCTTGAACGTGGCGTTGATGACGTCGAAGATGCGCTGTCCGTATCCGTTTTCGCCGAAAATCTCGTCCTTTTTGAGTTTCTTGATGTGGAGATTATATCGCTTCTGAATCATCTCCGCCACCTTGGCGTACTTCTCCGGCATCTTCTCGGGCACGTAGAGCTTATACTCCACGTAGTCGTTGTCTTTCACCCAGCCGCCCATGCGCTCCATGTGCTCAGGGTAATAGGCGTAGTTGTAGGCTGTGGCCTGTGTGCCAAGCTCCTCAAATCCCTTGATAAGCATTCCCTCAGGGTCCATGTCGGTGAATCCGAGCGGGCCTACAATCTCGGTCATTCCCTTGGAACGTCCGTAGTCTTCCACCGCCTTGAGCAGAGCCGTGGATACCTCAATGTCGTCCACGAAGTCAATCCATCCGAAGCGGACAGCCTTTATCTGCCACTTCTCGTTGGCGCTGTTGTTGATGATGGCAGCCACACGGCCTACCACCTTGCCGTCACGGTAGGCGATGAAGTATTCTGCCTCGCAGAAGTCGAATGCTGCGTTCTTGTCCTTGCGGAGCGTGTTCACCTCGTCAGTGTAGAGGTTAGGCGCATCATAGGGATTGCCTTCATAGAGGTCGTAATGGAACTCGATGAACGTTCTCAAGTCGCGTCGCGACTCCACTTTCTTGATTTCTATTGCTGACATGCTGTTTTCTTCTTTTTTGTTGATATATCGCTCCGGCATGCTTGGGGCGTTTCGGAGCCGTATCACTTTCTTTTATAAAGTCTTATGAAATGTCTTAATTTGCAAATATACTGAAAAATGAGCAAACTGACGAACCTTTGTCTTAGATTTGTTGTTATTCAGGCTGTTTTAGACTGTTAAGCCCGTTTTTCTCTGCTTTATGTCACTCCTTATGCGTTATGAGAAGCACATGCTCGCCGCCGTCTGTGGTGGTGGCGAAGATGTAGGTGTTGCCGCCGTCTTTCAGCTTCAGCTTCTTGCGCAATACAGCCACGGTCATGGGGAAATTTCGCACGGTGATGTTGGCATTTGTGACATTGCGCAGCGCCTCTTTCAGCTGTCGTTTGTTGAAGGACGTGACGGTGTCTACGGCAAACCGTCTGCCGGGGAAGCCCTGGATGAGCTGCTCGGAGGTGAAGAGGTGGCTGTTGTCGCTTATCTGGCGGGCACCGAACGTAAGCTCCAACTCTCGGAAACATCCCGCTTTCATGACCGAAGCGTTAGGCTCATAGAGGTAAGAAGGGGTGTGGTCGGCGCTGAGAAGGGGCGACAACGCTGCGCTCTGCGACATGAAATGGTCTTGCTGCGACGCTGCATCAGTAGGCTGCTGTATGTCTATCGCATAACCACCGTCTGATGTATAGCGGAAGGAGAAGGATGACGAGGGGAGGTCGGCGCATCTTACGACTACGTAATCGTGCTTGGCAGCTTGCGTATTGTCGGCCTTATGCGCATCTCCGCGCTTCATGTCGAGGGTAAGCAGCAGTTCCTTGCACTCTCCGTCCACAGACACTATGTCTACGTCGGTGACAAGAGGATGGAGGTCAGAGACGGCTTTGTGCCAGTCGAGCATAGGCGAAAGCTTTATCATCACGAAGCGTGCCTTGCGACGGAGGTCAGGAAGCAGTTCCATCACGTCCGGCGTGCAGTCAGAAATGGCAAAGGTTCGTGCTCCGTGGGCATCACGGCGTGCAGGGTCGATGAATATAAGGGTCTGAGGGTCGATGGTACGTAGCTGCTCCACGGCATCGCCGCACACCACTGTGGCGTTGTCGGCACCGAGCACCTTGAGGTTATGCTCAACGACTTGGCACAGTTCGGCGTTGCGCTCAGTGTATTGCGCACGGCGGAAGTGGCGCGAAACGAAATAGAAATCAACGCCGAAACCGCCCGTAAGGTCCGTCATGGAATCCCCGTAGCCTTTGTCCGAAGCATCTTCCTCGCCCTTAAACGAATCTAAAAGCCGATGAACAGCCTCAGCCTTATACAGCGCCGTAGCCTCCGAAGAGCATTGCTCCATGGAGAGGTGTGGCGGATAGACGATGTCTTGGTTGGCAGCGAAGGACGGCAACTTGCGTCTTGCCGCCTGCCATCCCTGTATCTGCGAGAGGGCATAGGGCATGTCTACGTCCGGGAAGCGCGATGCCTGAAGAGCAAGCTGGCGAGGATCGTCGGTGTGATGGGCAACGATAAATTCGGCTGTTGTCATGAAAGATGTTATTCGTTGATTGATAATTGTTTTGCGGGTGCAAAGTTACTACTTTTTAATATGTCTGAGAGATATAAATGATGTATTTTGTGTTCGATATGTAAGATTGAGATTGCAAAATACATATATAAATAAAAATACAAAGAAAAATCCTGCTATTTTTTTTGCCAATTACGGTTCCTTTGCTACCTTTGCCAAAGATTGCACAATGAACGGTCATTTGCGCAATTTCCATGACAAGACTCTTATACACTTAAACAAAAAATATGGAACCTATCTTTAACTTAAAATCCTTGCCCGAGCGTCTGCGTTCGCTTGGAAAACGCGTTACAGTAGCTGTAGCATGTCCTGCTGACTCACACACTGAAGAAGTGGTGGAGCGTAGCATCCGTGAAGAAATCGCCGACTTTATCCTTGTCGCTGTGGCAGGTAAAGAGGCAGTGGCTAAGCGCCTTCTCGCCGATTATCCCGAACACGTGGTAATCATTGACGCTGAAGACGATGACGACGCTGCCCGTAAAGCTGTGTGGGAAGTACACGAGGGACGTGCCCAGGTATTGATGAAAGGTACCATTAACACCGACAACCTCCTGCGTGCAGTGCTCAACAAGGAGCGTGGCATCCTCATCAAGGGCAGTGTGCTGACACACATCGCCATCGCAGAGACTCCGCAGATTCCGCACCTCCTCTTCTTCTCTGACGCAGCAGTTATCCCCTACCCCACATACGAGCAGTTTGACGCCATCGTGGGATACATCACCGACACATTCCGTAGCATCACCGGCAAGGCTGTTCCACGCGTTGCCCTCACACACTGCACGGAGAAGGTAAGCGAGAAGTTCCCGCTCACACTCAGCTATGAGCAGATCAAGGCTGACGCCGCCAACAAGAAGTACGGCGAGGTGGAGATTGCAGGACCGATGGACGTAAAGACTGCTTGCGACGCAGAGAGTGGTGCTCTGAAAGGCATCAGCTCGCCGGTTGTAGGCAATGCCGACATCCTCGTTATGCCTGACATCGAGGCAGGCAACACCTTCTATAAGACACTCACACTCTTCGGTGGCGCCACAATCGCCGGTATGTTGGCTGGTACGACTGTTCCGGTAGTGGTTACGTCACGTGCCGACTCGGCTGACTCGAAGTTCTACAGTCTGGCTGCCGCTTGTCTGAAGGCTTTGAGATAAATCCTCACACAGCAAACCCCTTTGAATAACCCCAAACAATAAAAGAAAAACATAATCAACAATGAAAAGAATATTTGTCATCAATCCTGGCTGTACATCCACAAAGGTGGCAGTATACGAGGACGAAAATCCCGTTTGGACCTCCGACGGCTTACATGACCCAGCAGAAATAGATAAGTTCTCTACCATCAACGAGCAGTATGAATATCGCAAGGACTTCGTGCTCAACCTTCTTAAGGAGGCTGGCATTCCCTTGAAGTTTGACGCTGTCATCGGTCGTGGCGGTCTGCTGAAGCCGCTTCAGGGTGGCGTTTATGCCATCAACGAGCTGATGAAGAAGGACCTCTGGAACGCCAAGCACCAGCACGTATGCAACCTCGGTTCGCTCATTGCTGACGAGATAGCACACGAGTGCCACTGTCCTGCTTTCATGGCTGACCCCGTGGTGGTGGACGAGATGATGACACGTGCACGCTATACTGGTCTGCCATTCATGAAGCGCGAGTCAATCTTCCACGCTCTTAACGCTAAGGCTGCCTCACGCCGTTACGCCCGCTCCATTGGCAAGCGTTACGAGGAGCTCAACCTTGTGGTGGCTCACCTCGGTGGCGGCATCTGCGTATCAGCTCATCATAACGGTAAGGTTATCGACGTAAACAACGCCTTGAACGGTGAGGGTCCGATAGCTCCCGAGCGCTCTGGCACACTGCCCGCAGACCAGCTCGTTCGTCTTTGCTTCTCTGGCAAGTACACACAGCACGAGGTGATGAAGATGCTCTCAGGCAACGCCGGTTGTCAGGCTCTCCTCGGCATGAAGGACATGAGAGAGATAGAGCGTCACGCTCTGGCTGGCGAGCAACCGTTCGCTGAAGTGCTGGAGGCAATGCTCTATACCGTATCAAAGCAGATTGGCGCAATGGCTGTGGCTCTCTGGGGCAAGGCAGACGCCATCATCCTCACGGGTGGTATTGCACACAGCAAGTACTGCGTGGAGGAAATCAAGAAGCAGGTGGAGTTCCTCGCTCCCGTCGTGGTGCTCCCCGGCGAAGGCGAAATGCGCTCGCTCGCATTCAACGCTCTCGGCGCTCTCAACGGAGAACTGCCCATCCAGGAGTACGTGTAAGGAATTAGGAGTTAGGAGTTAGGAATTAGGAGTTGGGAATTTACAATTGGAAATTACAACCTCTGAAATAAACTTCTGATTCAGGAATAAAACAATAGGAGTTGTTCAGGATTAGGCATGACCTAATTCAGAACAACTCCTAATTCGTTATTACAGTACAGCAGCGATTCGCCGTACATTAGCAAGTTTCTCCATAAATGCACCATCCTTACGTACCTTCTGGATATTATACCACATCTGCATTTTCAATAAAGGCTCAGCATTTACTCCAAGCGCAGCCTCAAACAATAATGCTGTTTTCTCTGTAAGCGGTCGACGTTCATTGAGAATTTCATTAAGCGCAGAATAGGCTATACCCATGTCTTTAGCTAACTGACACTGAGAAATACCACGATACTCAATTTCGTCCTTGAGTATTGCTCCTGGGTGCGTTGGGATAGCAGGAGTGATATTGTTAGCCACCATATCAGGCGAAATATTTGCTGTGCTCATAATTATATTATTTATAATGATTTGACAACTCTGTTATATTACATATTGTGGCAATGGTCTTGCCATCTTCTATTTCTTCTTCAAACTCAATCCGATATTGATCATTTACTCTCACAGAAGAGAGTCCTTCCTTATTACCCGACAAATGCTCATAATTCAAAGAGTTATACTTAGTGAGACCAAGAACATTGTCCTCGTTAACCATAAGATCAATAACTCTTATATATCTTTTTATTATCTGAGGTTGAAAGCGATGTTTCTTATCTGCCTTGCCTTTCTCGTAAAGATCACGTAAGTATATTTCTTTGAAATTTATTTCCATTGAGTTAGTTTTTATATGATTGCAAAGATAAATAAAATAATTATTCTTCACAAATTTAGTGAAGAATATATACAAAAAACTCCTCCCTCTCTGTCTTTCCTAATTGAGAAAGACGGGGAGGGAGGAGTTTTTATTTATCTGCTATTGCTTATTTCACCACGAACTTGACGTCGTACTGCTTGCCGTCGGCTACGACAGAAGCGATGTAGACACCAGGTGCGGCTGCGGAAGCGAGCTTCACTGTGGTTACTGAACCAGCCTTGACGTTAGAAGCATCTGCCTCACCTACGAGCATACCGCCGTTGGTAAGGATGGTGATCTTGGCTTCGGTTGCGTCCATGCCCAACTTGACGTAAACGACGTCGCCATCAGCAACGGCTGCAATCATTCCGTCGCCAAGTGAGATGGCATCGATGCCAGAGGCAGGAACCACTGCAAGCGAGATGGTCTGCTCTGTAGAAACATTCTCAGAGTCGGTGGCAACGATGTTAAGCTTGGTGTAACCGAGGCGGTTTCCACTTACTACGAAGCCGTTGGCAGAGCCATAAACCTGAGCGATCGACTCGTCAGCAGTTGTCACCTTATACGTCATCTCGTCACCGTCAGGATCGTTGAAGAGCGTGTTGTAATATACAACCTGCGAAACAGTGCCCTTGCCGACTGTCATTTCCTTCTCACCGATAAACTCAGGAGCACGGTTGGTGAAGACAACGGAGTAGTCGACAGTTTTGGTGCCGGCGTTGCCGTTCGCGTCAGTGGCGTTAATCTCGAACTTGTGCGGTCCGACATTCTCCTTGCCATACTCAGGATTGAGGCCAACAGTCATCTTCAGAGTCTTGCCTGCAGCAACGTTGAGCGTTCCGTCAGTAAGAGTGATACCCTCCTGAGTGCCGTTCTCGTTGCAGTATTCAGCCACTGTAGCGAAACCGCTCTGGTCGTTCACGCTTACTGTGAAGGCGTCGCCGTCAAGGTCGTTTACAGTTACTGGTACGTTAGTGGTGATGCCCTGCTTGGCTGCTACGACAGCCTCAGTAGCCTCAACAACCGGTGCACCGTTCTTGTCCATGAAGATGTGATAGTTGTACGTCTTGTTGGCAGGATCGTTGGTGCGAATTACGAGAGTGGCCTTGTTGTTGCGTGTGAAGTAAGCACTCTTGGCGTTGACGCTGAACTTCAGCGGCAGCGTTCCCTTAGCCTTCACCTCACCGGCGGTATTCTCGTTGAGCAACTTAATCCACGGCTCGCCCTCTGTGCGCTGAACGCAGGTCATGAAGTAGCCGAAAGCACCAGTTGACTGCGCGCCGTCATAGATTTCCTCGATGTCCACCCATCCGCCGAGAGCCTTAAGATGAGCCATGTAACGTCCAGGTTCCATGTCGCCGTCCTTAGAAGCCATGAGAGCAGATGACTTATATCCGGCAGGATACTTCATCACTACATAGAAGGTATCGGTAGGATTGATGTATACCGGCTTGTCGAAGGTGAGCATGTAAGGCTTACCCTGATAACCCATCTCGCCCGGTTCTTCCGAGTCGACATGCAGCTTGCCGTGTCCTACGGTGCGCTCCGTTGCCGTAACGTCATTGCCGAGGATGATGCTTGCCTCGATGTCCACGTTCTCCAATGTGCCGACAGTGCCGACAAAGTAGAGGTCGGTGACGTTGAAGCCTTCAGCCGGTGCCTCATAACGTGTAGCAGCATAGAAGTTCTCGTCGAGTGCCTTGTCGCCACTACCCATAAGGGCAGCGATGGCGCTGGTAACCGGATTGAGAACCGGATGATAGAGTACGGGATACTCGAAGTCGGTCGGGACATCATAGAAGAACTTCTGGTCGTCCTTCACCACCTTGTTCATACCCATCGCCTTTCTTGCCTTCTTGCCATTGATAGGCTGGCATCCGTTCTCCAGATAGGTCTTCACCTCTGCGAGAGACGGCTTGGCAATGACGTTGTATGCCGAGAACGGCAGTTCTTCGTCGTAGTCGTTGTATTCCACAACAGCGTCGCGTCCAGAAGGACTGAGCTGAAGGTCGTACGTAAGTTTGTATCCACCGTTGTTCTTCATGTTGGCAGAAACCTCGCCGACATAATCGTCAGATACGTTAAAGATGCGAATCTCGTTCTTGTCGAATGCGAGAACCGGTGCCTCTGTGATGTTCAGCTTCACGTTTGTGGTCTTCGTGTCGACGTCGAGTCCCTCCACGTTGAAGGTCATCGTATAGTCCTTCTGGTGTACCTTAGATACATTATAGAGTCCGATGCGGAACTTCAGCGGTTCCTTACCCACTACGAGCGGTTCCATCATGCCTGAATCGTACGGCATCCATACCTTCTGGACGTCGCTTGCAGCGAGCGGACCGGGATCGGCACCGCCACCATTCTCATTAGGAATGTATACCTCAAGCTTAGCCTCAGGCATTGCATACGGGTCAGACTCGTCTGCCATGAACATGTCTGAATTAACGTCAGTGACAGAGAATGCGCGTGTTCCCTTGTTAACGACAGAGAACTCGTAGTAAGGCTGCGACATTGCAGCAGCGTCAACGGGCTGCTCTATGACGAGAGTTTCCGGGAATTCGGCGTCAGCCTCACCGGTGATGTCCATCGTGACGGGCACGCTGACATTCTCGTTCTGCGGGTCGTTGGTCTTGATGTTGAGCGCATATTCGTATGTGTCGGCAAGCTGGTCTGCCAACAGCGTTACGGGCATATTGACGCTCTCACCAGGAGCTACAGAATAGTTCTTGTAAGGCATAAACTCTACGGCATTGCCGGAGTTGATATACATGTCTGAAGGATTGATACCACGAGTCTCTGAGTGGTCCATGATGCCGCAGAGTCCGAAGACACCGAGCTGGAATCCCTCAGGCGAAACGAGATACTGGAACTTGAATGTTCCGTCCTTGCGCATGATGAGCTGGAAGTTCATTCCTGACATCATCGTGTTGCCATAGTTCTTGAATGTTACCACGCAGTTGTCGTCATTGGCCTTATAGTAAACGCCGTCTGACGAAGGAGTATTCATAGAGTGGTTGCCCCAGAACGGACAGATGATATTGCTGTAGAAGGTCTCTGTGGTAGGCAGACTTGCCGGCGGTTCGGGGAACTGCTTGTAGTCTTCCACGGGAGCATCGAACGATACAAAGCCTGTATTGTAGATATACATCTCCTTATACTTCTTGCCATAGAACGGGAACTCGAACGGAAGCTCCACCTTCTTGAAGTCTGTCTTGTCGATGTAGTACGAGTAAGGCATGTGTTCGGTGTAGTCGTCCACGATGTCAATCCACTCGAACGGTACGTCAAAGCCGTCGCTCTTGGCGCGGAAGATATAGTCCACACTTGACTTGCCCTCTTCCTCGATGAGGTCCATCGGGCGATACCATGTCTCGGGCTGCGGTGCGAAGGTAAGTGTTTCGTCGCCGTTGTTGGCAATGGCGATGTCGTCACGTGTTACGTTAACGCCGTACGGAGTGGTACTTTCGACGGTCTCGGGAGTGATGTTCCATACCGGAGCACCGATAACCTCACCCTTAAGGTTCACGCTTGTGGTCTTGCCGTCCCAGTAGCTGATGACGAGCACGTCACTCACGTTACCCTTATTCTCTGTGGGCAGCGTCACGGCGATGTCCTTGCTCTGACCTGCGGGAACATTAAATCCTGACTTGATGTCGTCAGCAACAGTGAACTTGCCAGACTTGACAGCCACCTTTCTTACCTTGAGGACATTCTTACCGTTGTTAGAAAGAACCACAGTGCGCTTCTGCTGCGAAGTGCGGAATACCTTACCGAAGTCCACTTCCGTTGCGTCCACAGCTGCCTCAGCCTTAAGGTTAAGGCCGGTAATGTTGGCCTTGAGAGCGATATTGGCGCTCGGGGTCAACGGGTCGTTGGTTACGACGGTGAGATAGTTGGTCAGTTCGCCTGCATAGAGGTCGTCACCGGCAGCGAGTGTTACGGTGATGTCCTGGCTTTCTCCGTTACCGATATATCCGTCCGTGCTTGACAGACTCTTGATCATCGACTTGGAAGGAGCCACAATCTTGATGGCGCTACCCGTCTTGATGTCGTAGTAAGGAGCGTCTACGCCTGAATTCTGGCTGTGTACCATAGCAGCGTCGGTGAATACGCATGCGTCCTTTGCAGCGATATCGCTGACACCGACGAAGTTGTTGCCACCGCTACCGAACACGCCAGCCGGTGTATAGTCGTCATAATAAACCTCCACACTTCCGTCCGGGCAGAGAGCCATGTGGAAGCTCAGTGTGGTAACCTCGCCAGCACCGTTGGTGGCAGGCGTAACCACATCCTTGAAGATGACGTAGAACTTGCCGTCCTTACGTCCGCAAGTAACCTTGGAGTTGGCTCCCATATCCATCCAGCCTGAGTTGGTATAGGCAGATACGTAGCCGAGTCCGTCAACACAGTCGCCGGTGGGCACCATACAAGAGATGCGGCCCTCCATAGGCAACATTGACAAACCACCGTATGAAGATACGTAAACCTCCTCATACTCCTTGCCGTAAAACGGGAACTTGAAGCCGAGCTTCACTGCCGACGACTGCCAGTTGTTGGTGGTGAACTGTGATGTGAGGTCCATAGGATCAGAAAGCTCCGGTACCGGCTCGTAGCGGAACGAGTTGTCGCCAGCCACGTTCGACTTGATGGTGTAGCCGAACTTGTGTACGCGGTTCGTGCTTCCGTCTATCTTCTTTGAAGAATACTTCGGGAAGACATACTGGAGAGGATAGTTGCCGGTGTTCTTGATGGTCACCACAGCTGTCTTCTCGCTTCCGCCTACCTTGAGATTGCCGAGATCATACTCATTTTTCGCTATCTCCATCTTGGCAGGCATCGAAGCCACACCGCGAACTATGAACGAATAAGTCTGTCCGCTCTTGTCCTTGAGTGTAATGGTGCTTGATACGTTGCCTTCCTTAGTAGGCTTGAATGTCACGGGCAGCAGACCTGAGGCACGTGCCGCAACGTTCATCATACCCTTGCTAACGTCAAACTGGTCTGAAGACGATGTGACGTCGCCCGATGAAGCCTGAATGTATCCCCACTTACCGCCGAATACGCCGTATCCGCTGTTGGTGAGTTCCACTCTGATGGTCTTCTCCTGACCTACGAGGAGGCTACCGAAGTCGACAAGCTGCTGGCTGTGAAGCTCAGGCTTGTTGCCCTTTACGGTCATCGTGAGTGCCACCTGGCTCTTCGAGTCAGTTGCCTCATTGGTCTTCAGATGGAGGTTGAAGTTATACGTACCGTTGACAAGCTTCTGTCCGTCGTTACGCATTGTTACCGTCTGGCTCTCGCCCGGACGAACTTCACCGCTGATAGGCTCCGGCGAGAGCACTGCGCTCCAGTCGGGGTTCTGGCTGATACACTGCACAGCCCAAGTAAGCTGGTCAGACACTGCCTCAAAGCTTGAGCCCTTGAGCACCTCGCTGAGCTGTGTCCATGTGTTGCCGTTGTCAGAGCTGTAGAAGCTGTACTGTGCTATGTCCTTCTGGTCAGACTTGCCTGCACCGAGCGGATTCTTTGCTCCTGCCGGGAACTTGGCAACCACCCAGAAGCTCGAGCCAGGTGCAAAGTAGATCTGCTCCTGAAGGTTCAGTTTCCAGTTGTAAGCCCAGAAGTCGTAGGGAACGGTCTGGATAAGGCTTGCCGTAGAGATGGAGCGTGCTCCGTCGTAGATGGCTATCTCCGGATTTGTTCCGTTATGTCCCTGGAATCGCAGACCGGTAAGGTTGAATCCGTTAGGATACTTACGCTTATCCACATAGAAATACTGTGCCATGGCGTTCGGAAGCTTGAGGTCCGACTCGCCTATGTAGCTGTAAAGCACCTTCGAATAAGTAAGCGTGTCAGGCCAGTCTGCTGCGTAATAGTCAGACGAAGCAATGGTGTTGGCCTTTGCAAGCATCGGGCTTACTGTGCCTGAGAATTTCACCATCTGACCCGGCTGCGGCTTCTCGTTGCGTGCGCTCGTAGAGATGGAGACGCGCTTTGTGGCTGCCTCAAGCTCGTACTTGAGCACACCCTCGCCGGCGTTCTTCACGTTGAAGCTTGTCTCGCCAACCAATGACTTGCTGGCGTCCACTGCCATTGAGAGCGAAGTCTTGTCAAGCTCCACCTTAGGTCCGGCGTTTGTCGTAGCCGACTTAATCGGCGACACTGCCGAAGCCTTACCCCAACGGTTGTAGGCAACGATGGCAAAGTAATACTTAGTGGTGGCTTTCAGACCGTTAAGCTCGTAAGCCATCTTGTCGCCGGAATACTTAAACTTGGTATCCACCGACACTGAAGGAAGCGAGTTGAGGTTGTCCGAAGCGCTGAACTCCTCCGTGCTATAATATATAACATGGTGGTCGATGCTCTTCTCCTCGCTCTCGGGGATGGTCCACTCGATGAGGGCATTGTCATGCGACGGCGTTACGGTGAAGTCAGCCACAGCGTCAGGCGTGCTGCCTTCCTTGCCCTGCAATGCCTTATAAGCATCGATATATCCTGAACCCATCAGTCCTACGTAGTCGGGGTTCTGCGTATACATATCGTTCACGGATGTGGTAAGGAGCGTGCGCAGCGTCTCATTGGAGAACTGCTTGTTGCCATACTTCGAGAGGATGAGCGCGGCAATACCCGAAACGTGCGGACATGCCATTGACGTTCCCTCGTTATATCCGTATGTGCTGCCCGGAAGAGTGGAGAGCACGCCATACTGCTGTCCGCTGTCCATAAGACCTCCGGGGGCAGTCACGTCCACCCATGCGCCACGGTTGGAATAATAAGCCACGCTTCCGTCGGAAGCAACGCGCCTACTGCCACAGCTTCGTCGAGGCAACCGGGATAGAAGTCGCCTTCCTCGCCGTTGTTACCGGCTGCAAATATACAAAGACCGCCGTTCATCTTCTCGCCGCCACCGTTGGCGGTGAAGTAACGCACAGCCTCAGAAACAGCCACGTCCTCGTCGCCAGCCATACCCATACCCCAAGAGCACTGGGCTATGCTGGCGCCACGGTCGGCAGCATATACAAGGGCAGCGCCGAAGTCAGCCACTGCCGAACTGCTTGCACGTGAGTCGAACACCTGACAAACCATCATCTTCACACCGCCGGTACCGTCCGAGCCACCAGCCACACCACCGACACCGATGCCGTTGTTGTTCGTGGCGCCCACCGTACCTGCCACGTGCGTGCCGTGGGTATGAGCGTTGATATTGGCAGAATTGATTACGAAGTTATATCCATAGATGTCGTCCACGAATCCGTCGCCGTCATCGTCCACGCCTGGCTTGCCGTTAAGCTCAGCCTCGTTTATCCATAGATTGTCCTTTAGGTCGGGATGGTCAATCTGGAAGCCACCGTCGATAATGGCGACGATGACGTCCTTCGATCCGGTCACGCCCGATTCCCATGCCGGGAAAAGGTTGATGTCGGCACCAGCCTTCGTTCCGTAGATGTGTCCGTCGTTGTAATAATGCCACTGGTCGGGCAGCAACGGGTCGTTAAACGGCATTGTGGATGCCGCTCTCTGCGCCCTCGCAATGGTCGATGGCGACACCGGCAGGTAGTTCTGGTCATCAGGAATGCTGTAGACCGGTATGCGCTGTGCATACTGTACGCCGAGCGTCGAACGATAAAGGTTACGAGCTTGCGCCGGTGTCATCGCCTCATTGTTGTAGGTGATGTCATACCAGAGGTCGAGGCCGAACGCCTTGTGTTTTTCCTCGTCTTTACCCGCATATGGGAAGACGCGCTTCATGCTCACTGCACCAAGCTTCGACGCCGTGACGTCGAGCTGCTTGACACCCGTCTTTACATAGCGTGCACCTGCCTTGAGCTTACCGTCGGTAGGGAGCTTTGCGGCTTCCACGAGTGACGCCACCTCCCTCTGGAGCTTGACGCGCACCACGCCCTCCGCAAACTCCGTCTTGCCTTTAGCAAGCGGCTGCGCCATCGCCTCGCCGCCCGACATCGTCAGAAGTGCAAGACAAAGAGTGGTCAGTTTTTTCTGCATAGTGTTATACTTTAATGTTATTAGATAATAATGTTATTCTTCAGTGCTATTAGAAAACAAAGATTGAGATAAGCAAAGGTAATAAATTATATTAAAGAACAAGAAAAAATACTACGAATTTCTATAAATACACTAAAATATCTTACAAACTATAAAATATTAAGATATAAGTAGTGACAAATAAATATATTAAAAAAGGTGTATCAAAACGCCGTCACACGTTCTGATACACCTTTATTATATATAGGCTGTATGCTTACTTAAGGCCCAACTCCTTGATGAGGCGGTCTGCATTGCCCCACTTGTCCATGAGGTAAATCATGTAGCGGACGTCCACGCCGATGCAGCGTGCCAGACGCTTGTCAAACCAGATGTCGCTTGAGAGCGAATCCCAGTTGCCGTCGAAAGCCAGACCGATGAGGCGTCCCTTGCCGTCGAACATAGGCGAACCTGAGTTGCCGCCGGTGATATCGTTGTTGGTGAGGAAGCAGAGCTGCATCTTGCCAGTGGTCTTGTCGGCGTACTTGCCGAAGTCGTTGGCAGAGAGAAGCTTCTTCATGATAGGCTCAGCCTGGTAGTCGATGGTGCCCTTCTCGCCTGACTCCATCTTGCGAACGATGGATGCAGCGTCGGTGTAATAGCCTGAAGGCTCGCCGTTGAGCAGATAGCCGCCCACCTGACCGTAAGAAAGACGCATTGTGAAGTTGGCGTCAGAGTAGTGGGGAAGCTCCTGCTCGTAGCGCACCTTGGCGTCGCAAAGATACTTCTCCTGCTCCTCGATGGCGTCATAAACGCTGCTCATAACGCCGTAGCACTTGTCGTACACAGCCTTCACAGCCTTGGCATACTGATAGCCGGGGTCCTTGGCGAGAGCCTTCTCTGTCAGCGTAATCTTCTTGCCGGACTTCATGATAACGGAGTTCTTGTAGAGATAGTCAACGTACTTGCGGCTGTCACCTGCGAACTTTCCCTCAATGGTCTTATAGAACTCAGGCAGTTCTTCCTTCTTTACATACTGACGATAGTTGTCAATCAGCGCTGCCATTACGTCCTTGTCGAGAGCCTCATCCCACTCGTCGCTGTTGTCTGTGAAGGTGTAGTAGGTCTTCTTCTTGCTGTCCTTCGGCATCATGCCGATGAGCGTAAGCGCACGTGTATTAAACTCGCTGGTTCTTGCGAATGTCTCGCGCCATACTGTAGCGAGCTTGTCAGCGTCGAAGCGTGTGGCGTAAAGCTCTTTCATCTTCTGGAAGTCGAGCTTGCCCTTGAGGTAGCCGGTCCACTTCTGGAATTCCTCGATGCGGTCCTCGAAGTCAGCCTTCTGGCGAACGATGCCCACAGAATCGATACACTTGTTCATACCCAGTGAGTTCTTCCAGTAGTTGGAGCTCTGAGCGTACTTCGAGTCATACTTGATACGTACACCCTCGTCGGCACGCATGTGCTTGATCATCACCTCCTGCTTCACGCCGCGTATCTGAGCGCGGGGAGCGTTCTCGGCGTCACGCATCTCGCGGATGCCGTAGCTTGAGAGATAGCGCTCCGTGCTGCCAGGATAACCGATGGTCATAGCGAAGTCGCCTTCCTTATATCCGTCCATCGACACCTGAGCCCAATGCTTCGGGTGGTAGGGCACGTTCTGCTTGTTGTATGCAGCCGGACCGTTGGTGTTGGGGTCGGCGTAGATACGGAATACAGAGTAGTCGCAGGTCTGGCGCGGCCACATCCAGTTGTCGGTCTCGCCGCCAAACTTACCCATCGACTTAGGTACGGTGAAGACAAGACGGAGGTCGCGGAATACGCGGTATGTGGTGGCGTAATACTTATTGCCCTCATAGAAGGGCTTGATTTCGAGTTCAAGACTCGGGTCCTTTGCGTGTACAGCCTTAATCATCTCGTTCTCCACGTCGTTGAGAAGCTTCTCGCGCTCCTTGCGGTCCATTGAGTTGATGCCACGCTTCTCCAGTTCGGGAGTGATGTCCTGCTGGTCCACCATGAAGCTCACAAACATGTTCTTGCTGGGGAGTTCCTCCTCGAACGACTTGGCATAGAAACCATTGAGCATGTAGTCGTGCTCCACTGTTGAGTTGGCACGGATGGCCTCGAAGCCGCAGTGGTGGTTGGTGAACACCAGACCGTCGGGCGATACCACTACGCCTGAGCAGAAGCCAGAGAAGTTTACGACAGCATTCTTGATGGCGTCATCGCTCTTGTAGAGCTGGTCGTAAGAGGGCGAGAAGCCGTAGCTCTTCATCTGCTCATACACCGCCTGCGGCAGGTTGTAGAGCGTCCACATGCCTTCGTCGGCATGAGCGGCAGCCGAGGAGAGCATAAGGGCTGCAGCCATAAGGAGGTTTTTCTTTTTCATGTAATCTTGATTTGGTTTGTTGTTGGTATTTATTGATTTATATGTTTCGCGATATTATATAGATAATGTATATACGTCTACTTTCTGAAATACTTTCCCACTACGGGCAGACTCTTCAGCGGCAGGTCGTGATAGACGATGTGTGCCACGAACGCCAGCACCAGTATAGTGTTTACGGCGAGGGCGAAGAGCTTGGGCAGGTGACCGTTGGAGTAGTTCATGCAGAAATAGAAGAGGACTGCTATAGCCACGTACACGCCTATCGACTTGAGCGGATAAGCGATGGGATACTTCTTCTGACCTACGAGATATGACAGCACCATTGCCGTGCCGTAGCCAGCCACGCCGCCCCATGCGCAAGCCATGTAGCTGTAACGCGGAACGAAGATGACGTTGACGGCGACGAGCACCACGCAGCCGGCTGCGGAGAACCATGCACCGTAGATGGTCTTGTCGATGAGCTTATACCAGAACGAGAGGTTGAAGTAGATGCCCATCATTATCTCGGCTGCCATGACGATAGGCACGACACGCAGACCGGGCCAGTAGCTCTCGTTGGGGATGATGTAGCGCAGCACGTCGAGGTAAGCGATGACCACGAGGAAGGCAAGGAGAGTGAAGATGATGAAGAACTTCATGGCCTTGGCGTAAGTCTCGCGGTTGTCCTTGTCTTTCGACTTGCCGAAGACGAAAGGCTCGTAGGCATAGCGGAACGCCTGCGTAATCATAGCCATAATCATGGCTATCTTTGTGGCAGCGCCATAGATGCCGAGCTGTGTCTTCTCGTCCGTTCCTTCATAGAGGTAGGGGAAGATAATCTTATCGAGAGTCTGGTTAAGGATGCCGGCGATGCCAAGCACGAGGAGCGGCCAGGCATAACGGAGCATGCGGCGCCACAACTTAACGTCGAAGCGCCAGCGAAATCCGGTCAGCTCCTTCCAGAAGCATGCAAGAACCACGGCGGTGCAGACGAGGTTTATATAGAACACCATACCCACGTCCACGGTGAAGTGCTCGTCGTAGAGTCCGAAGGGATTGAGGCGAAGAGCTGGCAATACCAGGAGGTAGAGCAGGTTGAGGACGATGTTGAGGATGATGTTGATAAGCTGCAGGACAGCGAACTTGAGCGCCTTCTTCTGATAACGCAGATAAGCGAAGGGAATGCACTTGAATGCGTCAATGGCAACGCAGACAAACATCACCGCCACCCATGACTGATGGTCAGGATATTTCATGAACGTGGCTATCTGGGGCAGGAAAGCGAAGACCAGCGCTATGAAGAGCACAGCTGTGGCTCCGACAGACATGAGCACCGTGGAATAGACAGTCTGAGGGTTCTCCTCCGTCTTATTGACATAGCGGAAGAAGGTGGTCTCCATGCCGTAAGTGAGGACGACAAGGAGGAGCGCCGTATAGGCGTAGATGTTGGTGACGACGCCGTACTGTCCGCCCGCTGCGGCAAAGGCTGTTGTCTGAATGGGCACAAGCAGGTAGTTGATGAAGCGACCCGCAATGCTGCTAAGACCGTAAATGGCGGTGTCCTTAGCAAGTGATTTGAGATTTGCCATATATTTTGTTTTGTTTATTGTCTATCCGAAGAACATATAGCAGATTGCGATGGCTGCCACCACTCCTGCAAGGTCTGCCAGCAGACCGCATGCCACGGCGTGACGGGTGTAGCGAACGCCTACGCTGCCGAAGTAGACGGCGAGGATGTAGAAGGTGGTGTCGGTGGAGCCTTGGAAAATGCAGGAGAGACGTCCCACAAATGAGTCGGCACCGTATGTGGTCATGGCGTCCACCATCATTCCGCGGGCACCGCTTCCTGAGAGAGGCTTCATAAGAGCTGTCGGCAGCGCACCCACGAAGTCAGTATTGCCGCCGAGCGTGGCGACAATCCACTTGATGCCGTCAATGAGCATGTCCATGGCACCCGACGCACGGAACACGCCGATGCCCACAAGGATGGCTACGAGGTAGGGGATGATGCGCACGGCGGTGGTGAATCCGTCCTTCGCACCTTCGATGAAAGCGTCATATACGTTGACGCGGTGGCGCATTCCGGCAAGAATGAACACCACGATGATGGTCATCAGCAGGATGTTAGCCACGCTGGTGCTCACGACGTTCATCTGCGACTTGTCCATCTGCGAGAAGCCCCAGATGATGGCAGCCACCACTGCGCACATTCCGCCGAGCGTGAGGAGCATGGTGCGGTTGATGAGATTGATGCGCTGATAGAGCGAGGTGACGATGATGCCAGCCAACGTGGAGAAGAAGGTGGCAAGCAGGATGGGCACGAAGATGTCCGTGGGCTGTGCTGCTCCCATCTGCGCACGATAAACCATTATGGAGACCGGTATGAGGGTAAGTCCCGATGTGTTGAGCACGAGGAACATGATCATCGGATTGGTGGCGGTGTCTTTCTTGGGGTTAAGCTCCTGCAGCTGCTCCATCGCCTTCAGTCCGAGCGGCGTGGCAGCATTGTCCAGTCCGAGCATGTTGGCGGCTACGTTCATGAAGATGCTGCCCGTAACGGGATGACCCTTGGGAATATCGGGGAACAGACGGGTGAAAACGGGCGACAGCACACGCGCCACGACGTTCACCACCCCACCCTTCTCGCCTATCTTCATAATGCCGAGCCACAACGAGAGGACACCGGTCAGACCGAGCGAAATCTCGAAAGCCGTCTTCGACGTGTCGAACGTGGAGTTCATTATAGCCGGAAAAACCTCCGTGTCGCCCATGAATATCAGTCGCACCAAGGCGATGACAAAAGCAACGAGGAAGAAGGCTATCCAGATGTAGTTTAGAACCATAAATTGGATGTTTTGATATTTATAATGAATGCAAATTTACCTATTATTTTGTAATAACTCAAATAAAAGTATTACTTTTGCATATATTCGAACAATATGGAGAGAACAGGAATATTCGTTGGGTCGTTCGACCCGTTCACCATCGGTCACGCCTCAGTGGTAAGGCGTGCCCTGCCCCTCTTCGACCGCCTTGTGATAGGTGTCGGGGTGAATGCCGGCAAGCGATATATGACCAGCACGGAGGACCGTGTGGCTGCCATAAGCCGTCTGTATGCCGACGACAGCCGCGTGACGGTGGAGGCTTACACGGGGCTGACCGTAGACTTCGCCGAGCGACACGGCGCCAAGTTCATCGTGAAGGGAGTGCGCTCCGTGCGCGACTTCGAGTTTGAGCGCGAGCAGGCTGACATCAACCGCCGTCTGACCGGCGTGGAGACCGTCCTGCTGTATGCCGAACCGGGCATGGACAGCATCTCGTCCACCGTGGTAAGGGAGCTGACCAGCTATGGCAGGGACTGCACGGAGTTTCTGCCTTGAGAACAAAAAACATAAGAGAAAACATACAATACCGAACAGATATGATCACATACAACGTAGATGGCGTGAAGATGCCAAAGATAAAGAAGCGTGAGACGACAGCGTGGATTCGCGCCGTCGCCGCATCATACAACCTTAAAGTGGGTGAGGTGGGATATATGTTCGTGGACGACGAGAAGATTCTGGAAGTAAACAACGAGTATCTCGGCCACGACTATTACACCGACGTCATCACCTTCGACTACGACGAACCGGGAATAATAAGTGGCGACATCGTCATCTCTCTCGATACAGTACGCACCAACGCCGAGAAGTTCGGCAAGACTTACGACGAAGAACTAAGAAGAGTGATTATCCACGGCATCCTGCATCTCTGCGGCATCAACGACAAGGGACCGGGCGAACGCGAGATTATGGAGGCAGCGGAGAACAAGGCGCTGGCGATGATTAAAGATTAGCAATGGCTCGTAGGAGAAATGGCTAACCGTAGGAGGAATCCTACAGTTTGCCTTTTCTCTCAATTTCTTTAGTCTTGATTCTGCACACCAATTGGTGTGCGCTTTCTTTTCAATTGACAAACACATTCACCTTAATTGATATGAGCCTTCGTATCAATTGATATGATTTTCAGAAAAACACAAAGTTCGGTCGGAAAAGTGTACATTTGTCTCAAAAGTTCGGTCGGAAAAATGTTGTTTTTCTTGAAAGTTCGGCAGGAAAAGTGTACCTTTGCAACAGAAACCACTCAATTTCAATGAATTATGTATAGAAACGTCATTACTCAATTAAAACGATGGAAAAACAAGGAGAATCGTAAACCTCTTGTTTTGTCTGGTGCTCGTCAGGTTGGCAAGACGTTTATGTTAACTGAATTTGGCAAACAAGAATTTGAGAATGTAGCTTACATAAATTGTGACGACAATGATATGGCAAAAGACCTATTCCTGCAAGACTATGATATGCAGCGTATTCTTCTTGCCATAGGTGCTATTACACGCCAAAATATCATACCAGGCAAAACCCTTATTATTCTTGATGAGATACAAGAATTGAGAAGAGGTCTGACTGCTCTTAAGTATTTCTGTGAGAAAGCCCCACAGTATCATGTTGCAGTGGCAGGCTCTTTATTGGGTATAACCATGCATCAGGGAGAATCTTTCCCGGTTGGTAAAGTTGACATACTCAATATATACCCAATGACATTTGATGAATTTATGTTGGCAAAGGGTAGGAAGCAAATGGTTGAAATTCTGAAAAGCAAGGATTGGAATACCATCAAACTACTTCGATCAGAATACATCAAGCTGCTCCGAGAATATTATTTCGTTGGAGGTATGCCCGAAGCAGTAAAAACCTTTATAGAAACTAACGATTCTTTGAAGGTAAGAGAGGTACAGAAGAATATTCTCTATACATATCAGAAGGATATATCTAAGCACGTTCCTACTTCAGAGGCCAATCGAATCAATATGGTTTGGCAGTCAATGCCTTCCCAACTGGTAAAAGAGAACAAGAAGTTTATTTACGGTGTGGCTAAGCCGGGAGGTAGAGCCAAAGATTTTGAAACTGCTATACAATGGCTAATGGATGCCGGATTGGTTTATAAAGCAGAGAGGGTGACTGAGCCTAAAATGCCATTGAAATTTTATGTGGATATCAGTAGTTTCAAGCTTTTTCTGCTTGATTGTGGTTTGCTTGGAGCCATGAGCGAAATTCCTGCCGAAAAACTATTGGTTGCTGATAATGGTATGGAAGAGTCGAAAGGTGCATTTACTGAGAATTATCTTATGAGTCAATTGGTTGCTACTAATGATACCTCTGTTTTCTATTATAGCAATAACGCTAAGCTGGAGATTGACTTTTTAATTCAGCATGGATGCGACATTGTGCCAATCGAAGCGAAGGCAGAAGAGAACCTGCGTTCTAAGTCTCTCTCAACGTTTGTGACCAACCATCCACAACTGCATGGTGTGCGCTTTTCGATGTCTGATTATAGGAAACAAGATTGGTTGACTAATATTCCATTATATGCTGCTTCTGTGTATTTTTAGACATAGCAGAGAGGTTCTGCCGAATACAATATTTGCATTTCTGATGCTCAATACTATGAGTCCGGCGCACAACAAAATCTTTGGAGCGAAATTCTTGAGTTTTGAGCGTTTGTAAGCAATGCGTTTATACACAGCGTGTTATGCGCTCTTCTGAGCAAAACGTTATGAAATCAGACCAGCAAAGTCCTACTTTTTTCTGCAATAGAGCCTCTTTGACACCCCAAAACAGTCGCTGTTGTCATACAATAAAGCCTCTTTTACACTCTGATAGTGCCACTATCAGAGTGTAAAAGAGGCTTTATCGTTAAGCGTTGATGCTGTCTGCACAGCAGAACACCGTAAAAACAGCAAACCTGAACTCTAGAATCATTTTTTATTTTGTAACATGTTTTTACTCTTTGGACAATATTTGCATGGTGGATAAGAAGATTTTTTCTAATGATTTGGGTTCAAAACTCAAAATTCCTAATTCGCGAAGCGCCGCGCTTACTCTTCCATTCCTCCTCCGTAGTTCATCTGTACGTCGGAGTCGCTGCCCTTCTTCATCTGATGGCGCTTTGCCTTCATGTTACCGAAGTTATACGTCACGGTCAGGTTCACCTTTCTGCCGCCGTGGCGGAAGATCTGATGGCGCGTGAAGTTTTCGCCGCTTGTGAAGGTCTCCCACTTGCGCGAGTCGAGCAGGTCACGGCAGTTGAGCGATACGGACAGAGCCTTATTGAAGAAGTTCTTCCTTGCTCCGAAGTCTATGCTGTAGCTTGGCTTGCGATAACCCTGCGTTATCACCGTGCGAGCCTCGTAACGACCCGTGGTCTGGATGGAGATGTCGTACGGGAGGATGAGGCTGGCTGTCATGCGAGCGTTCCATGCGAAGTTATGGTCCTCCTTGCCCGTCACCGTCTGACCGTCGATGTCGTACGAGAATCCGTGGAGCTTATAGTAATAAGCATTGGCGGAGGTGGTGAGGTCGAGGATGCGGAAGATATTGTTCTTCAATGTCAACTCCAGACCTGACGACAGACTCTTCGCCACGTTCATCGAAGTGGAATAGAACAGTCCGTCCGTGGAACTCTTGTAGGAGATGCGCTGGATGACGTCCGACGTGGGGCGATAATAGGCGGAGAGGAGCAGAGAATGTCTGTCCCACTGCTTCAGATAGTTGAGCGAGAACGAATTGCTGAACTCCGGCGTAAGATACGGGTTACCGAACGACACGGTGGTGGCGTCGCGCGTATCACGGAACGAATTGAGCTCGCCTCCCCAAGGACGACGCAGACGACGCGTATAGTTTACCTGCAGCTGCTGTGTGGGAGTCATCTGCCATGAGAGGAAGAGCGACGGGAAGAGCTGGAAGTAGTCCTTCTTGAAAGGCTTCTCACGCAACGACGGATCATGCTCCTGCTCCCACGTATAGCTCTCGGTGTTGACGCGCCAGTACTCGCCTCTCAGACCTCCCATGATGCCCACCGGTCCGAGCTTATAGCTGAGCGTGGTGTAGAAGGAGTGCTGGTCCTGGTTGTATATGAAGCGGTTGAAGTACTTGCGGTCTTCCTCAGCTGCTGCGCCGTCAAACGACGTGTTGTCAATATACGATTCCTGCGGCGTGTTCTCCCTTGAGAAGTTGGCTTGATAGCCAGCCTCAATCTTGAAGTCCTTCGTCACCTGATTCTCGTATTCCAGCTTTATCTCCTTGCGGTTATTGTTGATATGCTGCGGACGATACTGATAGTCGTAAGACGTGGCAATGCCGTCCACAACGGTGGAGTCCTGATACCAGTTGTCGCCGTCCATCTTCCATTTGCTGATATCCGCGGTGAAGTCGATGAAGTGCTTGTCAGAGAACGAGTGGCGGTACGTGAACTCGCCGTAATACATTCCCATGCCACTCTTTCCTCGGCTGAGACGGTCCATGCGATAGTCGTGCAAGCCATCGCCTACGGCTGTATAATAATAAGGTGTGAGGCTGTTGGAGCGGCGCTCGCCGTCCATAAGCATTCCGCTGAGCGTCAGCTCGTCCTTCTTCGTGGCGTGGAGCGTCACGCCGGCACGTGTGAAGAGATTGTTGCCCCAGTGGTCGTTGTCGGCACGATAGTCCTGATTGTAGGTGGAAGAAGTCTGATGGCTTTCGGCACGTCCCGTATTGGAGCGGTGGCGATAGCCGATGTTGGCGTAAGCATCAATGAGCGAACTGCTGTAGTTGATGTTAAAGCTGGTGTTGGCTCCGCGTCTGGTGTCGCCGCCAGCCTGCAGCGAACCATAATAGCCCGCCTTACGGTTCTTCTTGAGGACGATGTTGATGATGCCCACCGATCCTTCAGCGGAGAACTTTGCCGAAGGATTGTCAATGACCTCGATGCGGTCGATGCTCTCTGCGGGGAGCTGCTGCAGAATCTGCGCACGGTTGTCTGTTGTCAGACCCGAAGCCTTGCCGTTTATCCATACCTCCACACTGGAGTTGCCACGCAGCGACACGTTGCCGTCGTTGTCCACCTCCACGGAGGGCACGTTGTCGAGCACGTCAGACGCCGACTGTCCTGCATTGCTGATAAGCTGCGACACGTCGAAAGTCTTGCGGTCTACCTCCAGCTTCATCGCCGCCTTCTGTCCGGTTACGGTGACGCCCTGGAGCATCTTGGCGTCCTGCGCGAGATAGAGAATGTTATAGTGGACGTCGCGCTTCGGGGCGCCCACGGTGAACGAACGCTTCACCTCACGATATCCTATGTAGGACAGCGTGACGTTGTAAGAGCCGTCGTCAAGACCGCTGATATTAAAGTTGCCGTTTATATCTGTGGTTCCGCCAGCGACAAATTTGTCGTTGTCAGAGAGCGTAACCTTCACATTTACGAATCCAAGCGGTTCGGAGGTCTGCTTGTCAAGCACCTTTCCACGTACCGAACCTTGAGCCCATCCTGCCACTACAACTGTGCAGGTAAGGCATGACATTAAAAGACGTTTCATATCCATATCTTTATAGACGGAGCATAAGACAGGACGTTTAAGAAAAGAAGCGACTTTTGATTTTTTTAACAGGAAGACAAGGGGTATTTAGACAGGAAGACATGGCTATTTTAGACAAGAAGACAGGAAGACATGTTTTTAGGGAATGGGGCAAACATAGGAGGCTATGGCGTCTCGCCGTAGCCACGCACCCACATACACCTCCAGCTCCCACGCCTCCATGAATAGTTGGTTGAGCATCTTGAAAATTGTGCTATGGGAGGCTGCGTGGCTACGGCGAGACGCCATAGCCTCCTACAGTTTGCCTACAAGCTTAAAAAAACCTGTCTTCATGTCTTCATGTCAAAAACAACAAAACTCCAGACTCGGCACGCCGTGCCGCCTAGCAGCCCTTATGCGTCATGATGTCCAGCACCATTTCGTCGGTGCGGTTCATTGCTTCAGCACCGATGCTGGTGAGATTGCGGATGGAACGGTCTACGTCGTCGTCGATGATGCCTTCCACTGACGACACGCACTTGCCTTCCATTGAAAGGAGGGCAGAGAGGAGAGCGGTGGAAACGCCTGACGAAATCTTGAGGGCGCAGCTGGGCTTCGCACCGTCGCAGATCATACCCGTGATGTTGGCTATCATGTTCTTCACAGCAGAGCAGATATGCTGATAGTCGCCTCCCATGAGATAGGTGATGCCGCAGCTTGAACCTATACTTGCTACTACGCAACCGCAGAGGGCTGAGAGCTTGCCGAGGTTCTGCTTGATATAGATGGCGGTGAGGTGACTCAGGATAAGAGCGCGGATCTGTTCTTCCTCAGTATTCTCGTTCTCGTCAGCGTATACAGCCACGGGATTGGTGGCGCAGATGCCCTGATTGCCCGAGCCTGAATTGCTCATAACCGGAATCATGGCACCTCCCATACGTGCGTCGCAAGCCGATGCAGTCTTGGAGATGATGTGTGAGAAGATGGAATTGCCGAAGATGCCGTGGCTGAGAGGACGGTCGATGGTCTTGCCAAGGCAATGTCCGTAGTTGGCTTTCTTCGATTCTTCTGCAATGCGGAAGTTGTATTCGCGGGTCTTGAGGATAAATCGGATTTCGTCCAAGGGAGTGGTGGTGGCGAAATCATACACCAAGCGCATGTTGAGACGGATGTCGTTGTTGGCGGCTACGGCGCCAGCGGGCTTGCGATTGTCCATCAATACCTCACCGTCCTTCTCTTCATACACGAAGCGTGTGTGGTCGGTGGCGATGACGGCAACAGCCTCATGGCCGTCAGCCTTGCAGTGTATCTCCACATAGAGCTTCTCGGTGATGCCCTGCTTCAGGCAGATGTCGATGTGTTCGTTGGCTGCCACGTATGCCTTTCCCTCCTCAAGAGTGGTGGGTGTAAGGTCCTTGATTACCTCAAGACCATACTCTGACTTGCCTACGATGGCACCGAGTGCGATGGCGATGGGCAGACCAATCATTCCCGTACCGGGGATTCCCACGCCCATAGCGTTCTTAAGGATGTTTGCCGACAGATGTGCCTCTATCTTCTCCGGGCGGCATCCCAGGAGTTCTGTGGCACGTGCCACGCAGAGCGACACGCACATTGGTTCTGTACAACCGACAGCCGGCACTACCTCACGGTTGATGAGGCTGATTATCTGTTCACGAATGTTGTTGTCAAGCATTACAGTATATGTTGTTTTATGGTTAGTTTTGACTGCAAATTTATTAAATAAAATAATGACAAGCAAGAATTATCCTGCTTTTTCAATATCGAGTATAAACAAATCTCCTTGTCTACTTGTATCTTGTCTGCCCGCCTGCCAGTAAGCATACGAAAACAGGGACTTCCCTGCATTGCGTGCTGCAATACGGGGATAGTCCCTGCGTTATTCTTAGTTATGATATGTCATACTGTTTACTTCGACTCGCCGTACTTGTCAAGACCGGCATTGAGGAAGTCGATATATTCAGAGATGTTCTCGTCGTATGAGCGGCTGCCGGTGAGCGGCATGCCCTCGTTGTCGAGGAGGATGTACATCGGCTGGGTGTTAGAACCGAACTTGTGGCGCTGGAGATAGCTCCACTTGTCGCCTACGGTGCGGAGTGTACGCTTTGAACCGTCGGTGTCTGTCACCTCCATCTGCTGCGGCAGCGGAGTCTTGTCGTCCACGTAGAGCGAGATGAGCACGTACTTCTGGTTGAGCAGGTCAGCCACCTTGGCGTCTGTCCATACGGCTGCCTCCATCTTACGGCAGTTAACACAGCCGAAGCCAGTGAAGTCAACCATAACCGGCTTGCCCTCAAGACGAGCTGCTGCCATACCTGCCTCATAGTCTTTGAAGCGCGGATGAACCTCGTTCTTGTAGAGATTGAAGTCCTGAGTGTTCATTGGCGGTGCAAAAGCAGAGACTGCCTTAAGAGGTGCACCCCACAGACCAGGAATCATATAGAAGGCGAATGAAAGCGAAGCGAGAGCGAGGAAGAACTGCGGCACGTTGGTGCGGCGGCCTTCATCATCGTGCGGGAAGTTGAACATACCGAGGAGGTAGAGTCCCAGCAGAGAGAAGATGCCAATCCAGAGTGCGAGGAACGCCTCACGGTCGAGGATGTGCCAGCCGTAAGCGAGGTCGGCCACTGAGAGGAACTTCAGCGCGAAAGCCAGCTCGATGAAGCCGAGAACCACCTTCAGAACGTTCATCCAACCACCTGACTTAGGTGCTGACTTGAGCAGTGTGGGGAACATTGCGAAGAGAGCGAAGGGCACAGCCAGAGCGATGGCGAAGCCGAGCATACCGATGGTCGGAGCTACGATGCTGCCTTCTGACGATACTGCCACGAGGAGGAAGCCGATGATAGGACCGGTGCATGAGAAGCTCACGAGCGAAAGGGTGAACGCCATGAGGAAGATGCTGAGGATGCCGCTTGTCTGTTCTGACTTGGCGTCAATCTTATTGGTCCAAGATGCCGGCAGCGTAATCTCGAAAGCTCCGAAGAAGGAAGCTGCGAACACTACGAGCAAGAGGCAGAAGAGGATGTTGAAGATGGCGTTGGTGGAGAGGGCGTTAAGAGCGCTGGCTCCGAACAACATCGACACAATCAAACCGAGAGCCACGTAGATAACCACGATGCTCACACCGTAGGTGATGGCTTCACGGATGGCCTTCTTACGTTCCTTGTTACGCTTGAGGAAGAAGCTCACTGTCATCGGGATGATAGGCCATACGCACGGGGTGAAGAGTGCGAGGAATCCGCCTACGATACCTGCGAGGAAGATGTAGAGGAGTGAGTTGCTCACGGGCTTGTCATACTTGGCAAGCTCTGAGATAACCGGTGTCCAGAGCTTCTGGGCTTCTGACTTGTCGAGAACTGCGGGGGCAGCTGCGCTGTCAGCAGCGACTGCCGAATCAGCCTTTACAGTGTCGGCGGTCAGCCCTTGAGCCTCTTCCTTTGCCTCTTCGGCAGCTGCAGCAGCGTCTGTAGCGGGAGCCTTGCCCTGCTTGTGCAGCTCTACGGTTGTGGGAGGCATACACATCTCCTCGTTGCAAGCGCCGAACTCGAGGTAGCACTTGATGGAATATGTCGGCTTAGTGAATTTCACTTTCTGGACAAACTGGACGCTGTGCTCGAAGTAACGGAGCTTCATTCCGAACATTGGGTCCATCTCGAAATCTCACGACCGCGCGGTGTAAGTTTTCCGACCAGCTCGATACCGTCTTTTTTATCGACATGGAATGACGCCTCGACGGGGCCGTCGCTACCAAGATTGGTAGAATAGACGTGCCATCCCTTTTCGATCTTACCAGAGAAGATAATCTCGCCCTCAGCAGTATTGCCTGTCTTGAGCTGCGAGGTAAACTTCACGGGGTTTGCCATCTGCGCATTGCAGAACATTGCTACCATAAGCAGCAAGGCAAGTGAAATCGCTTTTCTCATAGAGTTTACTTGTGTGAATGTTAAAAGATTTTGAATTGTTTTATGTACTCCCACCGGGAATCGAACCCGGATCAAAGGTTTAGGAAACCTCCGTTCTATCCATTGAACTATAGGAGCATCTTCCTATCCTAATCAAAGAAAGATCGTTTGTTTGATTTATACGGCATAAGATTCTGCAAAATTATTGATTTTTTTCGGAACACCGAAATAAAAGAGGCGCTTTTATATGCAATAGATATATCAAATGCCGCTTTTTTCGTTGTTATCGGATTGTGATACAGCTGTTTCGAAATTGCTCGGACTGCTGAGTTGTATGGTTTCTCCGCTGACGGGATGGCGAAACTCTATGCTGGCAGCGTGCAAATACATGCGCTGACGGGTGGTGCTGCGACCGTAGAGAGGGTCGCCGAGGATGGGCGTAGCAAGACCTTCGGGGTGGGCGCAGTGGACGCGCAGCTGATGGGTGCGACCCGTATGCGGAGTGAGCAAGACGTGGGTGACGCCAGAGGGGAACACTCTCAGAACATGAAAGTCGGTGACGGCAGGCTTGCCGGTCTGATAATCCACCTGCTGACGGGGTCGGTCTGAGAGGTCGGGAGAGAGCGGAAGGGTGATGCGACCGTCACGTCCGTCGTCGCTCATGGTGCGGAACGGGGTGTCGGGGAGGCGTTCCGGGATGCCGTCGAGCAATGCCTCGTAACGCTTCTTCACCTCGCGGGAGGCAAACTGGCGCTGCATCTCGGTGTAGACAGCGTCGTTAAGGGCAAGGACAAGCAAACCGCTTGTGTCCATATCGAGGCGGTGAACAGCTTTTACCGTGACTGGTTTTTCCGTTATACTCTTTCCTTCTGCATGGCGACGTGCCAGCATTCGCTTTACATATTCCTCAACGTTAGCAGCCGAATGGTCCTCTGTCACCATCACTTCCTTGCCCGGAACAGAGAGCATGCCGGAGGGCTTGTCCACCACAATGATGGCTTCGTCCTCGAAGACGATGCGCGGTTCGCCTACGTTTCTCACGCATTGGAGCGGATTAGGTTCGACGTCCAGTCCGATAAGCATGTGCGTAAGGACGGGCAGACACTTCGAACGGCAGGCAGGATAGTAATGCAGATGGTGGCGAATCTCCTGACGCGGCGAGTCGCCCCACCAGAATTCAGCCATACATAGAGGTTGAAGTCCGTGACTGTAAGCATATTGCAGGAGTTTTGGAGCGCAGCAGTCGCCGGTTCCAGCGGGTGGCATCGTTCCGGTTTTCTCAAGGAAAATGTCGGTAATGTCGCGTATTTCGCCACAAGCGTTGAGCATGCGATATTGAGAGAAGAGCCATTTCTGCAGTTCGTCACTCATCTCGCTGCGACGATGGCGCAACGCTTCTATTCGCGAACGATGGTTTTCCACCTCCTCCGTCAGCGCCGCAAGCTTCAGTTCCGATTCTTTCTTGAAGCGTCGCAGCTCCGCTTTCATGTATTGGCTTTCCTTTATCATGGCAGCTTCCTCGTCCTTTGAGATCGGTCCGCTTGCCCTTCGCTCGTCACGTCGCGCCTTCGCTGTGGCAATATCCGCCTTGCGTTCTGCCATCTTATTGGCGTAAAGGGCTTTAGCGTCCGCCAGTCTTTGCTGCGCTTCCTTGTATTCCGGGGCTTTCTTGAGGGCCTCAACCTCATGGTTAAGAGCCGAAATCTCAGCCTCGGTGAGCTTGAAATGTCCGTCCGGACGCTGCGCATCGAAGACCGGAGGCACGAAGAAAGTCCAGTCATTGCGACCCGATAACAGACCGGAATAGGCGGCAAGGAAAGCGTAGGGCGCCACTTCCGCAGCCCCATCGCTCACCAATGGCTGACCGTCCGCAGCCTCATTCCTCACCACGAGCACTCCGAACATCTTTCCCCCACCCTCTCCGTCGCATACACCTGACGTACGGATGTAATGCTGCACAGCCTCAGCCGCCAACTCACACAGCGGATGAGGAGTATAGCAGAAGGGGAATGTGAACTGTTTCGGGGGCTGTATATCGGTATGAAGTGGATGTATGACGTTGCTCATAGTAAGTATGATGTATAATAAGAGGTGGGGAATAGACAAGGCAAAGTTAGTAAAAATCTTCGCCATATGCATAAATGCACAATATAATATATGATAATTCGATTATTTTGTCTACATTTGCATTGGCTCGAATGCCACTGGCATCGCACCTAACAGCCGAAAGCATACTTAAAGAATAACATAAAAACAGAAAACAAAATGAGTACACTGAAAAAAATGTTCGCCTCAAAGCTTCTTGAGGTAAAGGCCATCAAGCTTCAGCCCAACGATCCTTTCACATGGGCATCAGGATGGAAGTCGCCGATTTATACTGACAACCGCAAGACATTGGCTTATCCCGAGCTTCGTTCTTTCGTAAAGCAGGAGCTTGTACACCTCATCCATGAGGAGTTCCCCGAGGCTACAGCCGTTGCTGGTGTTGCCACTGGAGCCATCGCCCAGGGCGCTCTCGTTGCTGACGAGCTGCTTCTCCCCTACTGCTACGTTCGTCCGAAGCCGAAGGATCACGGCATGGGCAACCAGATTGAGGGCACCATTCCCGAGGGAGCAAAGGTTGTAGTGGTGGAGGACCTTATCTCTACCGGCGGCTCATCACTCAAGGCTGTTGACGCTCTGCGCAAGGCTGGCTTCGAGGTAGTGGGTATGGTGGCAAGCTATACTTACGGTTTCCCCGTTGCTGAGGAGGCATTCAAGGCTGCCAACGTTCGCCTCGTAACTCTCTCTGACTATGAGCACACCACAGCTATCGCCGCTGAGACCGGCTACATCAATAAGGAAGACCTCGAGGTTCTGGCTGAATGGCGCAAGGATCCGGCTAACTGGAAGAAATAACAAGAGCATACGAAAATAACGAAATGAGTACATTCGAAAGTACAATCCGCCAGATCAACTATCCCCAGCAGAGCGTCTACTCGAAGCTCAGCGACCTTAACAACCTTGAGAAGCTTAAGGAGCGCATGGAGCTGATGAAGGACAGCATGCCGGAGGAAGCTCGTCAGCAAGCGGAGAAAATCAAGGACCTCACATTCGACGCTGACTCGATGTCTGTGAATGTGCCACCGGTGGGTGCCATACGTCTGCGTATAGTAGACCGCGACGAGCCGAAGTGCATCAAGTTTGAGACGGAACAGAGTCCGATTCCCTTCAATTTCTGGATTCAGATTCTCCCCGTCACAACCATGACATCAAAGATGAAGCTCACGATAAAGGCTGACCTCAATCCCTTTATCAAGCAGATGGTGAAGAAGCCACTGCAGGAAGGAATAGAGAAAATAGCTGACGTGCTGCAGATGATTCAGTACGAATAACAGTTATAGTTGAGAGTTGGGAATTCTCAACTCTCAACTATAAATTATCAAATAGACAACTCTCAATTAACGAAACATGACACCGAGCAGAATCATTTCATTGTTCCTTAAGACGCGCACGTCATTTATCGTCACGTCGCTTAAGGCTTTCTTGCTGGCAGCACCGCTTCTCGTAGCCTGCTCAGCCGACTCATTCGACTTCTCCTCGCTACGCGCCTACTTCGTCTTCGACAATTCCGTACATCAGGACCCGACGCTTCAAAGCGCACTCAACCCGATGTCGGCGGGTGTGTTCTGCCGCATCCATGAGGGTTCGGAAGGCGGAGCGCTGTTCATTTACTTTGAGAGTAACCAGAGCAACAAGACCACAAAGGCAAAGGAGAACGCTGACGACCTGCGACGTACACGCGCCATCGGCGTATATAACAAGACGGGTGTTATAGTGGGTTACGGCAATCTTTCGTCTCCTGCCACGCTGTACGCCTACGACAGCCAGTGCCCGGAATGTTACGCCAAGACCAATATGGTGTCATACAAGCTCAGCATCAACTCCAAGGGATTTGCCACTTGCGCCAACTGCAAGCGCGAATACGACCTCAATAACAACGGCATCTGCAAGACGGGAGGCAAAAAACTAATCAAATACCGAGCCACTTCTACAGGCGCACTCGGCGTCCTCAGCATCAACAATTAAGCGAAGGCAGCAGGACGTAAAAGCTCAATTTTATAGCTAAAATCAGTTTAAAAAGGCACATTCCCTCATAAAATGTGTACGGAATGATGATTATTCCCTCATAAAATGTGTACGGAATGACGATTATTCCCCCTTAAAATGTGTATAAAAGTGCCAACATTCCCTCATAAAATGTGAGAGGATATCAGCAACCTACTTATTATCAACACATTAACATAATGGGCGCAGTCTGCATTGACTGCGCCCATTATTAGCGTTTATATTTTCTTACTTCTTCTTTGGTCTGCGGCGTGCCCATCCTTCCTCAGAGAAGTCGGGCTCTTCGCCTACGAGCTTGATGTCGGGATTGTCGATGAACTGGCGCCAGTCGTCCTGACGTCCGCTCTCAAAGCGTGCGGCTCCACGCTGCGAACGGCCTCGTCCTTCACCGTCGTTGCGACGCTTTGAGCGCTTCTCATACTGACTGCCATCGTCGCGACGTGACGAGCGGCGGTCACCTCTTGCTCCACGATCCGAACCTGAGCGGCGCTGCTGACGTCCGCCGTTGTTGTCAGAAGGCGTGTCGTCGGCGTCGTTACAGCGAACCGTGCGACCACGATAAGAGGCTCCGTTGAGAGCACGCATTACCTTCTGGGCGTCCTCCTCCGGCACTTCGATGTACGAGATGCGGGCGAGCAGGTCGATGTGGCCTACGTCCTGACGGCCGTGAACGTTGCGGTTGATAAACTGCATCACCTCGCCCGGATAGAATCCGTCGTCCTTTCCGAGATTGATGAAGAGGCGGCGGTAGCCCTTCTCAGGCATGCGCTTCTCGCGCTTCTTGCCGTCACGACCCTCACCACGCTCCTTGCGGTCATGCGATGTAGACGGCTTGACAATCTCAGGGGCGTTGGCGTAATACTTGAGGAAGCGGCCGAACTCCAGCGAAACAATCTTCTTGAGGATGTCCTCCTTGTCGAAGTATTCGAAGTGACGGTTGATATCCTCCATGAACGGAGCAATCTGATCCTCGTCCACGTCCACCTTCTCTATCTCGTCAATGGCCTTGAAGAGCTGCTTGGAGCAGATCTCCTGCGGTGTGGGCAGCGTTCCGTCCACAAATTCCTTGCCTATAACCTTCTCGATGGCTCTTACCTTGCCCTTCTCCTTGGTATGTATGATAGAGATGGACGTGCCCTTCTTGCCTGCACGACCGGTACGTCCTGAGCGGTGAGTATAGCTCTCTATGTCGCCGGGCATGCCGTAGTTGATGACATGCGTAAGGTCGTCCACGTCCAGTCCTCGCGCTGCCACGTCCGTAGCGACGAGCAACTGCGTGAGATGCTGGCGGAACTTCTGCATGGTGATGTCGCGCTGCTGCTGCGAGAGGTCGCCGTGCAGCGGCTCTGCGTTATATCCGTCGCGGATGAGCTTGTCTGCCACCTCCTGCGTTTCAGCCTTGGTGCGGCAGAATATGATGCCGTAGATACGGGGATAATAGTCGACGATGCGCTTCAATGCCAGGTATTTGTCCTTGGCATTCACCATATAATATATGTGGTTGACGTTCTCTGCGCCCTCATTGCGCGAGCCAACCACTATTTCCTTGTAGTCATGCAGGTAGCCACGCGCAATCTTCTCTATCTCCTTACTCATCGTAGCGGAGAAGAGCAGCGTATTGCGGTCCTGCGGAACATTCTCGAAAATCTCGTTGATACTGTCGGAGAATCCCATGTTGAGCATCTCGTCAGCCTCGTCAAGCACCACGTTGCGCACGGCTTCCAGCTTGGCAGCGCCGCGTCCTACGAGGTCGATGAGTCGTCCCGGTGTGGCTACGATAATCTGTGCGCCACGCTTCAGGGCATGCATCTGGTCGATAATGGATGTTCCTCCGTATACAGCCACTACATTGATGCCCTTTATATACTTTGCGAACGACTTGAGGTCGTCGGCAATCTGCAGACACAATTCACGTGTCGGCGAGATTACGATGGCTTGTGTGGCGCGGTTTGTGGGGTCTGTACGTTGCAGGAGCGGAATGCCGAAAGCGGCGGTCTTTCCAGTTCCTGTCTGTGCAAGGGCGATGACCTCGTTGCCATCGCCGAGCAAATAGGGTATTACTTCTTCCTGGACGGGCATCGGATGCTCAAATCCAAGTTCTTCAATGGCGCGGCGGATGTCGCCGTTTACGCCAAGTTCTTCAAATGTCTTCAATTGCTTTACTATGTTTACTTGTTTACAATCTCAAGCACATCCTCTATCGTACGGTCAAACGGACCTGTGTGCTCGAGCTTCAGTGTGCACATGGCAGCGGCGAATCGTCCCGACTCGTCATATCCTTTGCCCTGTGAACGACACCAGAGATAACCTGCTGAATATGTATCGCCACATCCCGTGGCGTCCACTATGTCGTGCGGTTCGTAAGCGGGAATCTCGTAGAACTTTCCTTCGGCGAGAATCAGAGAGCCGTAGCTTCCCAACGTCACCACCACTTCCTTCACGCCCCACTCTGCCAGTCTCTCGGCAGCCTTGCGCGGGTCGGTGAGTCCGGTTATCACCTCCATCTCGTGCTCGTTCACCTTTATGATGTCGGTATGAGCGAGAATCTGGAGCTTGTCAGCCCAGTCGATGGCAAAGACCTGCTCACCACGCACCTCACGAAGAAATCCCTGAGCGTCAATGGAGATGCGTCCTTTGGAAGAGAGATACTTTATCACCTCCGGCGAGAAGTCGTCGCTGAGCAACGAACCGAGATGGAACACCTTGGCATCAAGGGTGCTCATCTCCTCAATGGTGAAGGGGTCGGCACGCTCAAGCACTCGCTGTGTGCGTTCGTTCTGGTTCTCACCATACTTGTTCTCGAAGTAGACAGTGTGGCGGCTGGGGAAGGTCAGCACGTCAATGCCTACACGGCGCATTGCCTCTGCCGACTCCATCTCGCTTTCGCCGAGCTTTGTGACGAGCTGGAAAGAGGCGTCCTTCGGGAGATGATTGAACGCATAAGAGAAATAAAACGATGTGCCTCCTGCCATGTAGACAGTCTTGCGCGGAGTGATGATCTTATCTTTAGTGATATGACCGATACAACATATATCTTTCATTGTGGATTGACTTGTTTTAGTCATTAAAAATGGGGTTATCTAAGAATGTGCAAAGTTAGTGAAATTATTGCGCAAAACTTGCTTATTTCCATAATTTTTAAGAAATTTGCATCCTCATACATACATAGAGAATCATATCAATAACCAATATATTCCACCATGCGAAAAGTAATAGGTATCGGCGAGACAATGCTCGACATCATCTTCAAGAACGGCAAGCCCATCGAGGCTGTGCCGGGAGGCTCCACCTTTAACGGCATCGTATCGCTCGGAAGGGCGGGCGTCAAGACCGTGTTCGTCAGCGAGACGGGCAATGACAGAGTGGGCGAATACGTCCGTGATTTTCTCCGAGACAACAACGTCGACACATCTGCCATTAACGTATTTCAGGAAACTAAGTCGCCGGTGTCGCTCGCATTCCTCGACAAGGACAACAATGCTGACTATATATTCTATCGCGACCAGAAGCATGACCACATGGACTTTGCCTATCCTGACATCCAGAAGGACGACATCGTGGTGTTCGGATCGTTCTATGCCGTCAATCCGGCGCTGCGTCCGCAGGTTTCGGGACTGCTCGAATACGCCCGCCAGCGCGGTGCCATCATCTATTATGACGTCAACTTCCGCAAGGCTCACCAGGCTGACGTGATGAAGGTTACGCCTAATCTCATCGACAACCTTGAGTATGCTGACATCGTAAGAGGCTCGAAGGAGGACTTCGAGGTGCTCTATAAGAAGGACTCGGCTGAGCGCGTATATCGTGCCGAGACATCGTTCTACTGCAAGCGATTCATCTATACCGACGGACCAAATCCGGTGAGCGTATTCTCCAACAACGGCTTCCACAAGGAGTATGCCATGCCCAAGACCGAGACGGTGAGCACCATCGGAGCCGGCGACAACTTCAATGCTGGATTCATCTACGGCATGATAAAGTACGGCGTGACGCGCGACGACGTGGAGCAGGGCCTTTCCGAGGAGGTTTGGGACAAGCTCATCGCCACAGCCACGGCTTTCTCTGCCGACTGCTGCAAGGACATCTTCAACTATATCTCGAAGGAATTCGGTCAGCAGCTGCAGAATAAATAAATGACACTACTATTTAAACAACCCAAAACATATCAACAATGAAGACAGAAATCACTTCGTCCATCCATTACGTTGGCGTCAATGACCGCCACAAGACTCTCTTCGAGGGTCTCTGGCCTCTGCCTTACGGCGTGAGCTACAACTCGTACATAATCCTTGACGACAAGATTGCGCTTGTCGACACCGTGGAGGTGGACTTCTTCCCGCAATTCCTTGACAACATCCGCCGCGTCATCGGCGACCGTCAGATCGACTATATTATCGTGAACCACGTGGAGCCTGACCACAGCGGCAGCATCGCTCTCATCAAGAAGTATTATCCTGAGGCCGTAATCGTGGGCAACAAGAAGACCTTCGACATGCTCGGCGGCTATTACGGCGTGGGCAAGGCTGGCGACATCCTCGAGGTGAAGCAGGGCGATACGCTCTCGCTGGGACATCACGAGCTGGCGTTCACTATGGTGCCGATGGTGCATTGGCCCGAGACAATGGTGACGCTTGACACCACAGCTGCCACCCTCTTCTCTGGCGATGCTTTCGGATGCTTCGGCGCTCTCTCAGGTGCTGTGATTGACGAGGACATGTGCTGCGACGTCTTCTGGGACGAGATGCGCCGCTATTACTCTAACATCGTTGGCAAGTACGGCGTGCAGGTGCAGCAGGCGCTGAAGAAGCTCGCCGGCGTGAAGCTCGACTATATCTGCTCTACACACGGTCCGGTATGGCATAAGCACATCGAGCGCGTGGTAAGCATGTATGACAGCATGAGCCGTTACGAGGCAGAGCCGGGTCTGGTGGTCTGCTACGGCTCGATGTACGGCAACACGGAGCGTGCGGCAGAGATGATTGCAGCAGCCGCAAGCGAGGCTGGCGTCAAGAACATCGTCATGCACGACGTTTCGCGCGAGAACCACTCGTTCATCATCCGCGACATCTTCCGTTACAAGGCCATAGCCCTCGGCGCACCGACATACAACAACGAGATTTATCCGCCGATGGCATCATTGCTCTCCGAGCTTGCCGGACGCAACCTCAAGGACCGCTTCCTCTCTGTCTTCGGATCGTTCACATGGGCAGGTCAGACCGTGAAGAAGATTCTCGCATACAACGAAGAGAAGCTGAAGCTGGAGCTTGTGGGCAACACCGTGGAGATAAAGCAGAGCCTCAGCGAGGAGACTCGCCAGCAATGCGAACAGCTCGGAAAGGAGATAGCGAAGAAACTGGCAGAATAATATAGAAGTTTTAAGTCTGAAAACTTGTTTGGCATAATATAAATGCTTATTTTTGCGATAAGAAAAGCTTTAGAATATGTCAACAGACGAGAAAACCATCTTAAAGATAAGAGATATAGCAAAGACTGCTATCCCTACCGGAAGCAAGGCTATATTGTATGGATCAAGGGCGAGAGGAGATGCGCACAACGATTCAGACTGGGATATCCTTATCCTTTTGGACAAAGAAAAACTTGATCAGTCCGACTATGACAGAGTAAGCTATCCTTTCGTATTGTTAGGTTGCGATCTTGGTGCAGAAATCAATCCCATCCTCTATACAAAAAAAGAATGGGAGTCATACAATTTCACTCCGTTCTACGAGAATGTCAATAGAGACGGCATAACATTAGTGTAATATGGAAAAAGACAATCAAAAAATTTTGGTTAGTCTGCAAACAGAGAAAGCCATTTTGTCAAGACAATTATCAGCCTGATTGTCATCTAATAGCCCTACTATTGCTGAATAGTATCAACTGAAATGAAGGCTCGTACCAACTGGTGCGAGCCTTCATTTTTTGACGCGGGCAAAACCCTGCCTAATTCGTACAAGCATTCAGCTTGACACAATATTTGCATTTCTAATGCTCAATACTCCTCGTTCAGCGCACTAAGAAATCCTTGGTGCGAAATTTTCGAGTTTTGAGCGTGCAGCGATAGCATGCTGATATATAGCCGATTATGCGGTTAAGAAAAGAAGTGTGCAATGAATGGTGGAGCCAAACAAGCATCAATGGGATGCAATAGTGCCACTTTTACACTGCAATAGTGGCACTTTTATCATACAATAGCGCCACTTTTACACTCTAATAGTGGCACTATTGTATGATAAAAGTGGCTCTATTGTTAAGCATGGGTGCCGTTTGCACAGCAAAACACCGTAAAAACAGCAAACGGGAACTCTATAATCAATTTTTATTTTGTAACAAGTTTTTACTATTGGGACAATATTTGCATAGCGGACGGCAGCCATCGTCCTCCATCCCCCATTCCTTCATCTTCTCAAAGTCAAACTCATCCATTCCTGCCTGGCGCAATGTCACGGCGCGGTTATGGTCGTCGAGATAGAGGCGGTGGCGCGGGGCTTTATAGCCAGCGTCGGTCAGGGAGCGCGGCGTCAGAGCGACGGTGCGCGGCGATGAGATGCCAGCCATCGACATCAAGGTGGGGAAAAGGCTTACGCTGGTCTCCACGTCCTTGTCACGATTGGCGTGGAGGGCGGCGGTTATGGCGCTGTGGTCACGACTGTACTGCTCCGATGTCCATACGAGAAGCGGCACGTTGAGGTCGTAAGCTGAGGGCACGGGCGAGGCATGGAGGAAGCGTAGGCGCTGGTCGTCGAAGATGTTCTCGCCGTGGTCGGAGGTGTAAATCATAGCTGCGGCGCAACCACGATCACGCAACATACCGATGATGGAAGCCAGGATGCGGTCGGTCTGCAATATGGTGTTGTCATAAGCGTTTATGAGAGAAGGACGATTCTTCGCCTTTGCCTCCGTCGGAGTGTCGGGAAGGAAGCGGGCTTCGCTCTGCGGATAACGGTCGCGATAGTTGAAGTGCGAACCGTATGTGTGGAGCACGATGAGTTCCTTGGTGCGCTTCTTTGCCAGTATACGCTTCACGTAAGGCAGGAGTTGCTCGTCGCTCGTGGCTTTCACCACATCCTCTGAACCTTCCTTTGCCTCCGTCTCGTCCTCACGAATGAAGATACAGTCGTCCGCTTCGCTGCCGAAGAAGTCGATGTAAGAATGGTTGGGCAACTGATTAGAGACGAACGTGGTGTGGAATCCAGCCTCACGAAACGCCGTAATGATGCTCTTCTCGTCGTACAACCTATCGTGGTCGGCAGCGGAAGCGGCAGAGAGAAGCATAGGAACACTCTTGTGAGTGGTGTTCGACTGTGACATGGTATGCGAGAAAACCGTCAGTCCGTCCGTGCGTGAAAGCAACGGATTGGTGGGTCTGTGATAGCCGTAGAGCTGGAAGTTGGCGGCACGTGCGGTCTCGCCGATGACGAGGACATACACTTCGGCTGAGTCGGCTGGATGGTCTGACTTGGCGTCGAAGCGGAAGTCAGCCACACGTTCCTTATAGTTGGCAGACAGACTGCTCTGCTCCACGGCAAGTCCGAGATTATAAAACACGTTGACGGGGAACATGTGGTCTTCTGCACGATATGTGAAAGGACGGTCTTCACCCTTCGGATACATCACGTAAGAGAGTCCTGCCACCACGGCTCCAGCCGCCATACACCACAGCGCAGCACGGCGCATGGAACGGCAGAACGCCGTCTCTGCCTTGAGATGACGCGCCCATGAGAAGGAGGCAAGGATGAGGAGAGGCACGTAAAGCACCACAACACCAGCCACGGCAGGCACCAGATTGTCAAGCAGTTCGAGCATCTCGCCGGGATTGGACGTCACAAGATTAAGGAACATGTCCACGGCTATCACTCCACGTCCGTAAAGATAAATAAGCACCAGCTGGAAGGCGGCGAAGAAGATAAGCAGAAAGACGCGCCACACCTGACAGCCCGTCTTACGCGACAGCGCCATCAGCCCGCCGTAAACACCCAACGGCAGCAGCACGTTGGCAAGGCAAGCCATGAACGGCATGCGCTCCGTGAAGCACAGCGCCACGTTGGGCACGGCAAGGGAGAGCACCGCATAGAAATAAAGAAAGCGGGGCGAAAGCAGACGACGGAGAAAGGTCGTGAGCCTGTTATTATGAGAGTTGGTCATACTATTTGAAAGTTGAAAGCCCTAAAAAGCCTCGTTGATATTGAATATGAATCCTTTCTGTCCGTGCTTTCCGAATCCGTAGTCGAGTCGGACATTCACGTTCTTCTTGAATTCCCAACGATAGCCCACACCGAAGTTGGGCAGGACATGCTTCATTCTGAGGTCGGCAAACTTGGGGAACACCGTACCTGCTCCAGCCCACGCCACGACGCCGTTGCGTCGCCATACGTGCTGACGGAGTTCGATGGTTGCCTCTATCTTGTTCTTGTCGCGATAACGTCCCTCGTAATAGCCTCGCATTGAATAGCTGTTGCCGAGGAGAGCCATCATTCCCCACGAAGGATTGCCGATGTTGATGGTGGCGCGGCAGTCGGCAGCGAGCGTAACTCCCTTCCACACGGGTATGTATCCGCTTGCACGGAGGTCGGTGGTGGAGAAGGCATAATGATTGCCGAGGAAATGCGGACGCGCCAACTCCATAAGCGAGAGATAAACTCCCGAATGTGGAGCCGTGAGATTGTCACGCGTATCGTAGAGGAGCGTCACGCCCACACCCAGATTGAACGTCTTCGTGCGCTGGCCTTCTAACAGCTCGGGGCGCTCTATGTTTCTGCCTTCGATGTAGTCGATGGAGAGCGTCGGACCTATAAACAGCCGGTCGGCGGTCTGGAACAGCCAGCTCGCCTTCATCTGCGCCTGCCATCGTTTCATGTCGCTGCAGTTGTCATCGTTGTCGCCGTTGGCATACCCCATTCCCCAGAAGTCGGTGGGGAAGGAATAGAAGTAAGTGGTGTAGTCGATGCGCTGCTTGTCGCCGGGGAAGATATGCGTGCCACGGATGCCGAGCATATAGAATCCGACGGTAGACACGTCGCCGAAGAGCGACACGTTGCTTGGCGGCTGGAGCGTGTCCTGCGGGTTGGAACGATAGAGTCCGGCGGCCACCAGACCTATGCCAAGCTTGGTGTCCGTGCTGTAATGCGGTCCGCCGATAATACTGAAGTCGAACCGACGGTTCTTCTTCTCCTTGTTGGCGTCGTTGAAATAGTCGAGAAATCGAGTCATCAGACTGCGCTTCTTCTGCGGCAGCTGGTCAGCTGCGGACTGCGCATGCACGACTGTATCGGCTGCGGCAAGCGTCATGGGCGTTGCCGTAGCCATAGTGTCGACGTGTATGTCTTTCTGCTGCGCCGACATTCCCGTTGGGAAAAGCAGGGAGAGAAGCAGGGGTATGATTGGCTTCATTGTCTAAAGAATAGTTTAGTTAATACACCAGTCCTACGTTGTCCACCCAGAAGGTGTTGCCCACGGTGCCGACATAGGCTCCGCCGTGGCTGGAAGAGAACTGCAATACGAGGTGTGAGGGCGTCTCGCCAGCGTCAGCCCAGCCCGTTTCTCTCACAAGAACGCTCTTGCCCTTGGAGTTTCGGGCGTAGTCTACGGAACGCAGACCCATGGTGGAGGCGTCGTAGAAAGGCTTGTGCGTGATGTTGCCGTAATGTATTTCGTACGTGGCACCGTCTATCCACTTGCCCGTGGTCTTGCTATACTTCACGACAAGCGTTCCGACTCGCTTGGCTGTGATGTTGCCATGGGCGTCCTCGTGGCGCTTCTGGAGGAAGAGCACGGTTATGCAGCAGTCCTTTCCTGCCACCGTAGTTGGCTTGGAGAAGCCTGTCTGCTTCACGCGGTTGGCGTTTCCGGGCACCTGAACACGATAGTCATAGCGCAGCGCCTTAGGACGATGCGTGAAGGGAATGCCGAAGTTGAGCGCCTTGGGACCGTCCTTCGTTCCTGTGATAGGCTCTTTCATGTCGCCGAGGAATATGCTTCCAGCCGCCAACACCTTGATGTTCATCATGCCGAGGACGCGGCAAGTCTCGATGTGCGTCATCATCTTGGCGCAATGTCCCGAGCCGTGATGGTCGCGATAAACGGAGTTGTTGGTCTTCACAACGCCCATAACCTTAGCCATGACGTTGCTGGTTCCCCACGGCGAACCGCCGAGATTGGTGTACGGATTGTTGCCGGTAAGGGCGCGTGAGGGGCCAATCTCGTAGAGCGTCTTCTTGTTTCCGCCTATCACAGCCGACTCATGTATCTGACGTGTTACCCATGTGTCGAAGTTGCCGTACTTGAAAAGCACGAAGTTGCCGTCTGCACTTGCCGTCAGCGGCATGAGCAATAAGGCGATGGCTGCAATGGCAGCCTTTCTTATTAGTGTCATCATCTTAATACTATTTTTTAATAATAATTACATGTTGTCGATGGCGCAAAGTTATATAAAAAATGCGGTTGCGAAACTTTTTAGAACACTAAAGTTTCCTGTATTTAGACATTAATAAGACAATATATCTTAAATATGACTTATTGACCAAAAATGGGTAAATACGTAACATCAAACAACAATCAAGTTGAGAATTGAGAGATGAAAGTTGATAAAACTGCATAACCCTTGCTCGGGTGTCTACCGAAAAGTGTAACTTTGCAGCATGACGAAATACAATACACACACGCTGGCGTCTGGTCTGCGTGTAATACATCTTCCAAGCAGCTCACCCGTGGTCTACTGCGGGTATGCCGTGGCAGCCGGAACGCGCGACGAAATGGCGGGACGGGAGGAGGGAATGGCGCACTTCTGCGAACACATGACCTTCAAGGGCACCGAGCGACGTGGCTCGATGAAGATTCTCGGCTATCTGGATAGTGTGGGCGGCGACCTCAACGCCTTCACCAACAAGGAGGAGACGGTCTATCATGCCGCCGTGCTTAAGGACGACATCGACCGTGCCGTGGACCTGCTTACCGACATCGTCTTTAACAGTACGTATCCTCAAGCGGAGATTGACAAGGAGGTGGAGGTGATAATCGACGAGATTGAGAGTTATAACGACTCGCCTTCCGAACTCGTCTACGACCTCTTCGAGAACGCCATATACAAAGGACATCCCCTCGGACACAACATTCTGGGGTCGGCTGACCAGCTGCGAACTTACACTACGGCGGACGCAAAGCGCTTCACCGAGCGTTATTACCGCCCGGAGAACTGCGTGTTCTTCGCGTATGGCGACGTAGACTTCGGTCGGCTGGTGAAGCTGTTGGAACGTGCCTGCCCATTGCCGGCGGGCACAGCACCGGTGTTGCCCATCGTGGAACGCCGCATAAAGGAGGCTGCCGAGGGTGCCACACTCCCACCCTACGTGGCGCAAACCTTGGAGAAGCACATGGACACGCACCTCGCTCACGTGATGCTCGGCACCCGTTCGTACGGCATCAGGGACAAGCGCCGCATAGCTCTCTACTTCCTTAACAACATCCTCGGCGGACCGGGCATGACGGCAAGGCTGAACGTATCGCTGCGAGAGAGAAACGCCTTAGTCTATACGGTGGAGAGCATGACGCAGAGCTATTCGGACACCGGACTGTGGGCAGTCTACTTCGGTTGCGATCCGAAGAACGTCAACCGCTGTCTGCGCCTTGTCCGCCGCGAGCTTGACAAGGTGATGGAGAAGCCGCTGAGCAACGCTGTGCTGAGAGCTGCGAAGAAGCAGATACGCGGACAGATTGGTATAGCGTGTGATTCGAGGGAGGCTTTCGCGCTCGACTTTGCCAAGACATTCCTCCATTACGGCTGGCTGAAGGACGTGACGGCGCTCTGCGAACGCATCGACACGCTCACGGCAGAGGAGATTCAGGCTGTGGCAAGGGAAACTTTCAGCGAGGAAAACCTTACGAGAATGATGATCAGATAGAACAAGAAAACGCCTGCAAAACCCATTTGGCTTTGCAGGCGTTTTCTTATAATGAGTTAGTTAAGGCTATTTCTTTACAACCTTCTTGCCGTTCACTACGTAGATGCCCTTCGGGAGCTGTGCGAGTGATGTGGCGTTCTTGCGTACGATACGTCCGTCCACTGTGTAGACATCGGCAGGATGCTGGGCGTCGATGGTGACGTTATGGATGTCGGTCTGGCAAGCGTCGTCGTATGCTGCAGTCGACTCTCCACCTGCGTATACGGCAGAAACGCTGTAACGTGTAGCCTCAGCATTGGGGTCGAAGGTCACGGTTGTGGATGTGGCATCGGCAGGAAGCGTAGCCACCAACTCGTCGTTGCGATATACATTATATCCCTTCAGCTTGCCGTATCCGGCATAATAATATACGTCGTCAAGGAGCATACAGAATGCGTCAGCCTCCTTCGTGGTGCAGCGGATGGCGAAGTAGTTGGCACCGTCGGGGAGTTCGGCTGTGAACGAGTTCCACTTACCGCCTGACTGCGTGAACGTAGACACCTTCTGGAAGTCGGCGTGGTCAGCTGTCTTGTCCGAATAGAGCACCTCTATGGTCTGCGGATAGCGGATGTTCATCATGTCAGGCTGAGCGTTGTTGGCCCAGAAGAGAATGGTCTGTGCCTCACCTGAAAGCATCGGAGAAATCAGCCAGTCGTCAGTATCGTAATAGGTTCTGCCATCACGGCTATACATAGACATCAGGCACTTCTCGCCACTGCGGGGAGCGATGGACGAGTTCTGCGAAGTGATGCCCGGCTGGATGGCCTCAGGATTGAATACGATGTACGTATAGTTCTCACCCTCGTGCGGGAACGGCATACCGTATGTTGCCCACCAACCGCCCGTGGTGTTGCCCTTCTTGCCGGTGTATGTGGTCCAATCGCCGAACTGATTGATGGCCCAGCTGTCGTACTGCTCGAAGTCTTCTGTCACGCGCTTGTTGACAGCCTTCGGAGTGCTCCATGTCATAGTGAGCTTGTTGGCAGCCTCATCCTTTGACGAGCTGAACGATGCAGGCATAGGCACATCGGAATCAATGACCTTCGCATCGGCGTATGCCGTGTTGTCAGCCTTATACTCGTCAGCATCGTAGGTAACAGTGGCCTTGAGATTCATCTTCTCAGAACGGCTTGTCACCGGACTGACGATGTCTGCCTTGAATGTCTTCTCAGCAAGAGGCTGCAATGCCGCGCTTACCTTCTGCGAGAACAGCTCCTTGTTGCCTGAAGTCAGGGTGACGGTGTAACCTGAAGCAGCCTTTTCGCCGCTGTTGGTGACGGTCACGCTAACCGGAGTCTTCACGCCACGATGGATTTCTGAAGGTGCAGAGAGAGCCACGGAGAGGTCGTTGGTGTAAGTATTGCGCACGCAAACGTCGTCCAACTTGAGAATGCCGTAGAGGGAAGCGGTGGCCTTGAAGGTGATGATGACGTAAGGCTCTGACGCCATTGCAGCAGGAATGCCGAATGATGTGCGGTGCCAATCGTCTGCCTTACCGGATACATTGTTATAGTCAACGGTTCCGAGGAGCGTCTGTGTGCCGTCGGGTGTGGCAGCATAAACGTCGAGAACGATGTCCTTGTCGGCTGTTCCGCTGTGATTGAACGTCACGATGGGCTTTGCAACACCACCGAGAGCAATCTTGCCTGAGCTGATATCGGCTGTACCTCCGTTCTTGTATGACGTGAAAGCGAGGCAGTTGTTGTCGCCGTCAGAAGATGTCTGCGTGTTCTGAAGGAATCCCAAGCCGTTCTCTTCGTCAGCGGTAAGCGACCACCAGAGCGGTGCGCCTTCTTCTGTGGTGAAGCCAGAACGGAACGGAAGCTGGTAAGCTGCGCCGGTGATGACAGCCGGTGAGAGAACCGGTGTGCTCTCGCCCTTGTCGTTCTTTGCAGAGACAGCATAGAGACGGAGCTGCTGAGCGCCCTCCGTTGTGGAGATGTTGTCGCTGTAGGTGTTGTCCTTCGGCGAATGGAGGAGCTGCAGGTTGGTCACGCCACCGTTGGAGCGAGCACGATAAACATTGAACGTTACGTCGTCCGTAATGACTGCGCCACCGTTGGTGCCGCGTGCGGAAGCCTTGTCCCAAGTGAGGTTTACGGAGCTTTGCTTGTCGTTAACCTTCAGTCCGGTGGGCACAGCGGGAACGTCAAGACCGACGTACTGCGAAACAATCTTAGGTGTGCCGGCTCCTGCGGATGTGTATGCTGTAACGGTGTAGTTGTTGAATCCGGCTACGGGCGATGCATCCTCGCACGTTAGAGTCTGACCAGCCTTGCCAGCACCGAACTCCTTAACGGTCTTGCCGTCGCGTGTTACGATGGTCTTGGTGATGGCGCCGACGGTGTTGCCAGCCACGTTCTTCTCAGGGAGACGGAACGAAACGGTGGCGCGGAGCGCTGCGTTCGGGTCGGGAGTGACGGTGAAGTCCTCCACGGCAGCAGGTCCGTTGAGCACGCCGTTGTCGAGTATCTCTATATCGTCAACGAAGATCTTGCCGGTTCCAGCCTTGCTGATGGCGTGGATGCCGAGATAGAATATCTGGTCCTTTGACACGTTGAACGTTGTCTCCAGCGTCTTTGCGTTGTTGCTGTCTGTGAGCTTTGTCTCAGGAGCCACCACGTTGGTCATTCCTGCCACAGTTGCCGCATTGCCCCACTTGGCCTCAACATACTCTGCATAGAGCGACATTGAGTTGCGTGCCTTGAAGCGGACGGTGTAAGAATGGTTGGCACGCAGCTGTACGGGAGGAGTGAAGAGCCAGTCGTCGGCTGTCTTCTTGGCGTCGGTCGACTCGTACTGTGCGCACATATTCTTCTCGTGCCATGACCAAGTGTATTTGTCGCTGTTGGCATCAAGGACAGTATAGAGGTCGAAGTCGTTCTCCGTGTCGAACGATTCGTGGTAAGGAGGCTCGATGTTGTCGCCGAAACGCACGGCAGGAGTGCGGCGTTCCTCACCGCGCTTCGTACCGTTGACGGGCGTAATGCCGTAATAGTAGTTGCGCAGCTGACGGTCTGTAAAGGTCTCAGAGAATGTCGTGGCGCTTGTTCCGCTTGCCACAGTCGTGCCGTCAGGATAGCGAACGACGTCATACTTGAGCGTTCCGAGATAACCACCGTTGAGTGTTCCGCTGGGCGCTCCCCAAGTAACTGTGGACTTGCCCGTCGATTCGTCAATCTTGAGACGTGCGAACGACACCTGCTTGGGCTGGTCGTAGCCCACGAATACGGACGTGGAAGCCTTCTTGCTCTTGCCTGCGGCGTTAGAGAGCGTCACGGTGATGTAGTTCATGCCCTCCGGCACGGTGATGTCATACGAGGATGTCGATCCTGCCTTCATAGTTCCGTTGAGAACCTGCTGTGTGCCGGCGTGAACCACGTAGTCCACATTGCCCGTAAGTGCAGATCCGCCGTATGTCTTGGAAGGAGCCACGATGGATATCTGTCCGGTCGTGGAAGCGCCGTTAAAGCTTACAGAGATGGTAGGTGCGGCAGGTGCTGCTGCATCCGGGGTGGCTTCTGGAACAGCCAGACCGTAGAACAGCTCGTTGTGAGGGAAGTCTGCCACGAGTGTGGCAAGTCCGGTCTTGAGGTCGACGGTGTAGAGAGCGCCGTGCTTATTGGCGTCGAACGAAGCCCAATAGAAGGTGTCGTCGTCCTGATCAATCTCGCCACTCTGTCCGAAACTCTTCTCTGACGAAGGCGCTACGTAGACTCCGGTGGGACCTATCTTGGTCTCCTCGCCAGTCTTGGTGTCTATCTCGTAAAGGAATCCGTCTGTTGCGACGCCGTAAACGCGCTCCTCCGAGCTGACGCCCATAGCCACATACTTGTGTGTGGACGGCGCAATGGCGGTGCGCTCCATCTTATCATAATCGATTACGCCGAACTCGAAGCTGCTCATGTCGTTGGTGTAGAACTGTCCGTACACCTTTCCCGTCAGCTGGCTTGTGGCTGTCTCCGTGGCAAGAAGCGACATTGACGTCACTTCCTCGGGAGCGAATTCAGAATGCCACTTGCTCTCGGTGTTGAGGCAATAGTGAGTGATTCGGAGCGAATTGCCGTTCTTCTTGTAGTTGATAAGATTATACTTACCGTTATAGAGAGAAGAACCTCCGTTAGGAAGCATGTTGCGTTCCTCTTCTGTACGCAGGTCGCGGAAGTTGGAAGCTGTTGCAGCATCAAATGCCATGAATCCGTACTCCTGACTTGCCGTAGGCCAAGCATTGGCATAATACATATAGCCCCATAGGTCGCGCGATGCGGCGCGTGCCGCAGCCTTCAACGGACTGAGGAAGTTTGCCGTGGCAGTCCGTGCGGCATTAGCGTCCAGCGGTGCCATTCCCGGCTTGCTTACGGACGTTGCTGCCTGCGCATTTCCTGCTGTCATCGCAACGGCGAGGGCAACAACGGAAGAGTGCAGCATGTGTAGATGTTTTTTTGTCATAAATAAAAATGATAAGAATAATTATTCAATGATTTGTGATAGTGTTAGCTAAACAATTAGGCTTTAACGGCTTATGTCGTATTTCTGAATGCAAACTTACACAAAAAAGACGAATTATATGGATGTTTTCTAAACTATTTTATGTAAGTTTGCAGAAGAAACTCTGAACATAACATATATATGAGATATGGGTACACTGAATGATAAATACATACGCTTTGACTGGGCTATCAAACGCCTACTACGACAAAAGGCCAACTTCGACGTACTCGAAGGATTTCTTACCGTGTTCCTGAACGAGAAGGTGGAGATACTGGAGATTCTCGAAAGCGAAGGCAACCAGAAGGCTGAGGACGACAAGTTCAACCGCGTGGATATCAAAGCAAAGAACTCAAAGGGCGAGATTATAATCGTGGAGGTACAGAACACGAGCGAGCTTTATTATTTAGAGCGAATACTCTACGGGGTGGCAAAGGCCATCACGGAGCATATAAATCTCGGAGATACATACAAGGAGGTGAAGAAGGTCTACTCCATCAGCATTCTATATTTCGACCTCGGAAAGGGTGCTGACTATCTGTACGTCGGACAAAACAAGTTTATCGGCGTACATACACACGACCAGCTGATGGTGAGCAGTAAGGAGAAAGGAACCATCGTGAGAAAAAGTCCTTCGGAAATCTTCCCTGAGTATATCCTCGTACGCGTAAATGAATTTAACAAGGTGGCTGTTACACCACTCGAGGAATGGGTGGCGTATCTGAAGAATGGCATCATAAAAGACGACACCACCGCACCCGGACTGCAGGAAGCAAGAAAGAAACTACTATACTACTCGATGACAGACGCAGAACGCTATGCCTATGACGAGCATATCAACGCCGTGATGATACAAAATGACGTGCTCGGTAATGCACGCGATGAAGGAATGAGACTTGGACTGGAACAAGGAATAGAACAAGGAATAGAACAAGGAAAAGCGCAAGGTGTTAACGAAGAAAGACAACGCCTCGCTAAGACGATGCTCGGAATGGGAGAGTCTGTTGACAAGATAGCCACTTACACCGGACTTTCTAAAGAAGAAATAGAGAAGCTGGGCTGATAAAAGATTGGACTAATAAGAAAAAAATTAGGGTGTATCAAGACTGAAGCTACTTCAATCATGATACACCCTAATTATATATTAACGAATATAGTTGGCAAACTAAGAAATTATCGCATTGCATAGAAAGAGGCACCGTACTGTGCCATGTTCACCTCGAAGAGACCTGCCTCATCGGGTGTTACTGTGATGTGGCGTCCGTCCTGGAGGTTGGCTTGGATGGTGCCGTCATCGTTGAAGCGGAAAATCTCCGTCTTCTTGCCGTTCTGCACCTGCGACCACGAATCCGTTTCCTGATCATAGAGGAACTTCACCACTTCTCCCTTCGGACTCTTCACCTCGTAACCGTCCTTCAATGTTGTGACAGCATAGATGAGACCGTCCTTGCCGGTGACGTTCTGAGTCTTGCCGATGTTCTGTGCCATCGGATTGCTACCCGACCAGAACTCTATGGTATTGAGCACAAGGGCGTCTGCCACGCAGCATACTGCATAGGCGGGCGAGATGATGATAAAGATGATTTCGTTGAGGAACTTCGAACCAGTGGCATGAGTATTCCATTTCGCCAGTCTGTTGAAAAGCGAGAACGAACCTACACACGAGCTGGTGAGTAACGTAGCGGCGAGTAACATCACCGACACTTTGAGATACTTGATTTTCATAATAGTCGTGGTTTAGATTGTTAGTAATAATGCAAAAGTAGCTTTTTTATTTTATTTATGCCTATATCTATCCACTTTTTTCTATTATTTCGTTACTTTATTGTCAAATTGACCACAACTCCTAATTCCTAACTCCTAATTCCTAACTCTCATATCCTCTTCATGCTATAATATCCGAACCTGCATCTGAGGCAGTCCTTGCGCTCGCAATAGCGGTTGTGGAGCTGTATGAGCGACTGCGTGTCGGCTGCGTTGTCGGCAGAAATGCCGCACTCGCGCCATAGACGGATGTGGGTGTTGTCCTCTGGGGGCAGCGCTTCGAGAAACTCTGCGGCACGCGCTATGAGCCGTTCGTCCTGACGATGGCGTCCGTAGGCATGGAGCATCGACACCACGGCATTGATGATTATGACGTCTATGGAAGATGACGAGAGACGCTTGGCTGACTCGGCGCTCTCCTTTCCGAAGGTGTAATGCGTGCGCCAGTAGTCGCCGGCTTCGGTCTGCAGCGCCTTGCGAACATCGTCAAGCGTTGTACAAGCCACGATGTTGCTCAGGTCGGCACGCCGCGAACAATAGAGCGTGGCGAGCTGGGAAAGGCGGATGTAAGGGAAGTTCTGAGGACGCAGACGCATGAAGCGCCACGTATGGCGGGTCATGGAGACGAGATGAAACTTATGTGCAAGGTATTTCCATTCGCGTTGCAGACGGACGAAGTAAGGGTCGGCAAGCGCCAAAGCACGCTGCTTGTCGTTCATGGCGTCGTCGTCAAGCAGTCCTGCATAGCCAAGGAAGAGGGCTTCCACCTGAAACGGATCGTCTCGATGGTGCGCCACCTGCATGAACGGCAAGCCGGAAGCCCACAGCTCGAAAGCTTCGCTGTTGACTCCGAAACCGAATCCGCGGGCTATAGTGGCGAAGAACGCCTGCTCCCACGACCCGCCCGCAGCCTTTACGCGCTGATCAATGGCATCACACTTGCTGCTGAGACGTTCGGCTCCGAGCGCACTCATCCATGAATGGACGGCAAGCGAAGGCAGCTGCATGACGGTGTCGCGGCACGGCGGATAGCGGTCGTCAGCCAGAAGGCGCTGATAATTCTGCATCACATGCGGCGGAACCTGCAGCTCCATCTGGGGCGGACGGCTGCCGTCGGCGGTCGTCACGTCCATGTCTATAGTAGAAGCAATATGCAGCACCACATTGTTGTAAGCCGGATCCTGGTCGTGTCCGTGCAGAAACCAGTCGGCAGAGCGCTCGTGTATCTCCACATTGCCCACCCATAACGTGCCGTCAAGCCGAATCTTGGCATTGAAGAAGTCGGGACCAGAGTGATGGTTATGCAGACCGGGATCGATTATCTCCACGAGTCGTCCGTCCGTAGTGCGGAGCTCGTGGAGAGGCAGTATGCGGTGCTTCCAGATATAATGCAGGAGTTGTTCCATAAGGGTGTAGTGATAATGAGGTGTAAGATTTAGTCGAACAGCGTCGGTTCGGCGGCGTTGCAGCCCGTCATCGGTCGTCCGAGATGCTGATATGCAAGCGGCGTCACCATACGTCCACGCTGCGTGCGCTTGATGAATCCCTCCATAATAAGGTACGGCTCGTAGACTTCCTCCACGGTGCCGGTGTCCTCGCCGATGGCTGTAGCGATGGTTGAGATGCCCACGGGACCGCCACGAAACTTGTCGATGATGGTGAGCAGGATCTTGTTGTCAATCTCGTCCAGTCCGTACTGGTCGATGTTGAGCGCCGAAAGCGAAAGCCTTGCGATGTCGCGGTCGATGCGTCCGTTGCCCTTCACCTGGGCAAAGTCGCGCACTCGGCGCAACAATGCGTTGGCAATACGAGGCGTACCGCGCGAGCGACGGGCTATCTCAATGGCTGCATCGTCGTCGATGGGCACCTTCATGATGGCAGAAGAGCGCTTGATGATGCGCTGCAAGGTCTCCGGTCCGTAATACTCAAGGTGCAGATTGATGCCGAAACGGGCACGCAAAGGAGCCGTAAGCAGACCGCTTCGCGTGGTTGCACCGACGAGCGTGAAGGGATTGAGGTCAATCTGAATGGAACGTGCAGACGGTCCTTTGTCAATCATAATGTCAATGCGATAGTCCTCCATCGCCGAGTAGAGGTATTCCTCCACCACGGGCGATAGGCGGTGAATCTCGTCAATGAAGAGCACGTCACGCGGCTCAAGCGACGTAAGGATGCCGGCAAGGTCGCCGGGCTTGTCAAGCACGGGTCCGCTCGTAATCTTAAATCCCACGCCAAGCTCGTTGGCAATGATGTTGCTGAGCGTGGTCTTGCCCAGTCCTGGAGGGCCGTGCAGGAGCGTGTGGTCAAGCGGTTCGCCGCGATACTTGGCAGCTTCCACGAACACCTCAAGATTCTCCACCACCTTCTGCTGTCCACTGAAGTCGCCGAAGCGCAGCGGACGCAGGGCGTTCTCGAAGTCTTTCTCTCCTTTCGCAGCCTGCTCCTGTCGTATATCGAAATCTTCTTCCATTACTATATTATATTCTGTCCAATTCGTTACGTTTGATTAAAAGAGGATAACGTTCGGGATGTTTCAGACTCTCAATCTCTAAATCCACATCAAGATTAGGCCATTCTATAGCATTTCTTCCGCTCATCTGGACATTCAATGCATCTGCAATACTCGCATTACGCATCCATGGAATACGGTTGTAAGACAGAAAATAATCCTGCCCCTGCACAGAAATCATAAGTCCCTTGTCATTTATCATCAAGACGCATACCGATGTGTCTTGTGAACTTGACCTTAAAGTCGTCTCCATATTCTGTAAGTATTTTCTCTATAAAACTAAGTTCTTTACTATTAAAGCCAAAATTCTCAGCAAGTTCTATATCTGGCTCAAGCCAATATTTAGCCTCCTTTTCAGCTTTTATTATATGAATATGTATTCGGGCTTCCTCATTTGAATAGATCTTGAACACATATCCATTTTGCTCTTTAAATTTTGGACTCATAGATAAATATATAATATGTCTTTTGCAAAGATAGCGATTTTTATTCAGCTATTCATTTATTATGATTATATATTCTGTCATTTTATTTGTTCAATCCATCCAAAACCGCTACTTTTGTCTTTATATACTAACCCTCTAAACCTTCCAACCATTATGCTCGTAAAGACTTATTCTGCTGCTGTAAACGGCCTTGATGTCACCACTGTAAGAGTGGAGGTCAACATCGTGCCGGGCGTCATGTATCACCTTACCGGACTGGGCGACACCGCCGTACGCGAGGGTCGCGACCGCATTGCATCCGCTCTACAGTTCAACGGATATAAGTTTCCGCACGGCGACATCACCATAAACCTTGCTCCTGCTGACCTTCGAAAGGAGGGAAGCTCCTTCGACCTGCCGCTTGCCATTGCCATACTGGCGGCAAGCGGAGCCATTGTCAGCAACTCGCTCGACCAATATATGATGGTGGGCGAACTGGGACTGGACGGTACGCTGCAACCTATAAAGGGTGCGCTCCCGATAGCCATAAAGGCGAGAGCGGAGAAACTGAAGGGACTGATTGTGCCGAAGCAGAACGAGCGCGAGGCGGCTGTGGTAAACAATCTGGAGGTGTATGGCATGAACAACATCATGGACGTCATCAAGCTTATAACGGGTGCAGCTGAATACGAGCCGACCTTCGTCGACACACGGCGCGAATTCTACGAGCAGCAGTACAGCTTCGACCTCGACTTTGCCGACGTGCGTGGTCAGGAGAGTGTCAGACGCGCGCTGGAAGTGGCGGCAGCGGGCGGACACAACCTCATCATGGTGGGCCCTCCGGGTTCAGGCAAGTCGATGATGGCGAAGCGTCTGCCTTCCATCCTTCCCCCGTTGTCGCTCGCCGAAAGCCTCGAGACCACACAGATACACAGCGTGGCGGGCAAGCTGCAGCGCGGCACATCGCTCATATCGCAGCGCCCGTTCCGCGCTCCACACCACACCATCAGCGAAGTGGCGTTGGTCGGCGGCGGCATCAATCCGCAGCCCGGCGAAATATCGCTGGCTCACAACGGCGTGCTCTTCGCAGACGAACTGCCCGAGTTCAACAAGAAGACGCTCGAAGTGTTGCGTCAGCCGCTCGAAGACCACAAGATAACCATCTCGCGCTCCAAGTACACCGTAGAGTTCCCCTGCTCCTTCATGTTCATCGCCTCCATGAATCCATGCCCGTGCGGCTACTTCAACGACCCTACGCACAACTGCTGCTGTTCCACGGGGCAGATTCAGCGCTACATGAACAAGATATCAGGACCGCTGCTCGACCGCATTGACATCCAGTGCGAGATAACACCCGTACCCTTCAAGGACATCTCGAAGTCAGAGCCGGGCGAACCGAGCGCAGCCATCCGTGAGCGCGTCATCAAGGCACGCGACATCCAGACGGCACGCTTCAAGGAATATCGCGGCATCCACTGCAACGCGCAGATGACGGAGCGCATGATTCATCAATTTGCCGAACCAGACGAACAGTCCATCGCTCTCCTGCGCACAGCCATGGAGAAGTTCTCGCTCTCCGCCCGCGCCTATAACCGCATCCTGAAAGTGGCACGCACCATCGCCGACCTCGCCGGAGCTGAAAACGTACAGTCGCAACACATAGCCGAAGCCATAGGTTACCGCAATCTGGACCGCGGCGACTGGGCAGAACGCAGAATATACTAACATAAAGCAATAAAGACAATTAACCATATCGACAATATGAACAATTCAATAGAAATATACCGTTCGCAAGACGGAAGCGTCCAGCTGAATGTGAAGCTGGAGAATGAGACAGTGTGGCTGACACAGAGCCAGATGGCTGAGCTGTTTGGAGTAGATAGAACTTCAATAGTTCGTCATATTCGCAATATATATAAGTCAGAAGAACTGGAAGAATTTTCAACCTGTGCAAAAAATGCACAGGTTCGAATTGAAGGTGAACGACAGATAGTTCGTGAGATTCCATACTACAATCTTGATATGATTATTTCCGTGGGATATAGAGTGAACAGCAAAAATGCTACGGCATTCCGTCGTTGGGCCACAACAGTCCTCAAGCAATACCTCATCAAGGGATACGTCATCAATCAGCAGATAAAGCTCGACCGATATAACGAGCTTAAGGACGTGGTGCGGCTCATGGCACGTGCCATCGGCATGCAGGAGAAAGTAACGAATGACGAATACGGCGGACTGTTCAATGTCATCTCAGACTATGTCTACGCCCTCGACACTCTCGACCATTACGACTATCAGTCGCTCTCCATCCAGCAGACCACCAAGGAAGAGCCGTTCCGCGCCACATACGACAATGCTATGGAAGCCATAAACGCTCTCAAGGATAAGTTCGGCGGAAGCCAATGGTTTGCCAATGAAAAAGACGACTCGTTCAAGAGCAGCATAGGACAAATCTATCAGACCTTCGGCGGCGAAGAACTCTATCCGTCCGTAGAGGAGAAAGCAGCTATGCTACTCTATCTTGTTGTCAAGAACCATTCGTTCAGCGACGGCAACAAGCGCATTGCCGCCATGCTCTTCCTATGGTTCCTCAACAACAACCGCGTGCTCTATGCCGAGGACGGACACAAGCGCATAGCCGACAACACGTTGGTTGCCCTCACGTTGATGATTGCAGAGAGCCGCACCGAGGAGAAAGATGTTATGGTGAAAGTTGTGGTGAATCTCATCAACAAGGAGAATCAATAACACAAAAGCATTAACAAGCTTGTTTCGCAAAACTGCACCAACTGATACGAACCCTCATCCCGATTGTCACAAGCCCTCGTTTCGGATGTTACGAGAGCTCGCTACAATCGGGATGAGCCATATATAAAGGGACAATAATACAATTCTTAACTATGCATCAGACCATCATTCCGACTATTTTGCGTATCTTTGCAGGATATATCGCTAATAAACTTTAAACCGAATATTCAACTAACAACATATTCTGAAATGAAACAACTGTTACTTACTCTCGCCGTGGCAGGCATGTCACCATGCTTCATCTACGCGGCGCAGACTACCAAAACAGCCGTGCAACCCACTTTCACAGAGTGGCACGACACGTACGTGAACAACGTAAACCGTTTCCCTATCCGCACTTCATTCTTCGCTTACGAATCTCGCGACGCTGCCCTCAAGGCAGACCGCAAGGCTTCCGCAAACTATCTCTCCATCGAGGGCGACTGGAGATTCAACTGGGTGGCTAATGCCGACCAGTGTCCTACCGACTTCTTCAAGGAAGGATACGACGACTCGAAGTGGAACACCATGAAGGTGCCCGGCATCTGGGAGGTCAACGGATACGGCGACGCGGAATACGTGAACGTAGGATTCGCATGGCGCGGACACTTCAAGGACAACCCGCCTGAAGTGCCCGTGAAGGACAACCACGTGGGATCATACCGCCGCACCATCAACATTCCCGACTCTTGGGACGGTCGTCAGGTGATTGCACATTTCGGAAGCGTAACATCCAACATCTATCTCTGGGTGAACGGCAAGTTCGTAGGTTATGCAGAGGACTCGAAGTCGGCAGCCGAATTTGACATCACCCCATACCTAAAGAAGGGCGACAACCTCTTCGCTTTCCAGACATTCCGCTGGTGCGACGGATCGTACTCGGAGGACCAGGACTTCTGGCGTCTCTCAGGCGTGGCTCGCGACTGCTTCCTCTACTCACGTTCACAGACTGCCCACATTGACGACGTACGCGTAACGCCGGACCTCGACGCACAGTATAAGAACGGCACACTTGCCGTAAACGTAAAGGGTAAGGGCAACGCCAAATTCGTCATTGACCTCATCGCTCCCAACGGCGACATCGTAAGCCGCAAGATTCTCAACACCACGAAGGTGAAGAAGAAGGCTGGCAAGAAGGTTGCAGAGATAAATGCCACCGTCAAGTTTGACGTGGAGAACCCGCTGAAGTGGACTGCCGAGACTCCGAACCTCTACAAGGTGGTGGTTACTGTGCAGCAGAACGGCAAGGACGTAGAGTCTGTACCCGTACGCACGGGCTTCCGCAAGGTGGAGATAAAGAACCGTCAGATTCTCGTCAACGGACAGCCGGTGCTCATCAAGGGCGCTAACCGTCACGAAATCGATCCCGACGGAGGATACGTAATCTCACGTGAGCGCATGGTGGAGGACGTTAAGCTCATGAAGCAATTCAACGTCAACGCTGTCCGCACATGTCACTATCCTGACGATCCTTACTTCTATGACCTCTGCGACGAGTACGGACTGTACGTATGCGCAGAGGCAAACCAGGAGAGCCACGGCTTCTTCTACGACAAGGACGCCATCACCACCACCCCACTCTTCGCCACACCGATAATGGAACGAAACGTGCACAACGTGCACAACCAGTATAACCATCCGTCGGTAATCTACTGGTCGATGGGTAACGAGACTGCCGACTCGAAGAACTTCTCAGACGTAAAGAAGTGGATTAACGAGTTCGACCCCACCCGTCCCGTACATTGGGAGCGTGCCATCCTCGGCGACAACACCGACATCTACGCCGAGATGTATATTACACCAGAGGCTGCAGAAAAGTATGCCAAGGACCCGAAATACACCAAGCCGATGATTCATTGCGAGTATGCTCACGCTATGGGCAACTCTTGCGGCGTCATGAAGGACTATTGGGACATCATACGCAAGTATCCTACATATCAGGGCGGCTTTATCTGGGACTTCGTCGATCAGGGACTGAGAGGCAAGGACAAGGACGGCAACATGATTTACAACTACGGCGGCGACTTCAACTCATACGACCCGTCGGACAACAACTTCAACTGCAACGGATTTATCTCGCCGGACCGCAAGCCGAATCCCGAGGCTTACGAGGTGGGCTACGTCTATCAGAACATCTGGACTTCTCCGAAGGACCTCACCGGAGAGAAGAAGGTGAGCGTGTATAACGAGAACTTCTTCCGTGCACTTGACAACGTATCGCTCTCTTGGGCAATCGTAGCCGACGGCGTGGAGCGTCAGAACGGCACCATCGCTGATCTCCCGAACATCAAGCCGCAGACCTCAGCAGACGTGGTTCTGCCGTACAACCTCAAGGAATATAGTGACGCCAAGGACATCCAGCTCAACGTGGAGTATCGTCTTAAGAAGGACGAGGGACTGCAGAAGGCTGGCGACATCGTGGCTTACCAACAGCTGCCCATCCGCGAATTCAAGGGCACTGACCTTGCTGTAACAGCCGCAGAGACCAAGGCTGTGAAGCTGACGGACAAGAAGAAGGAAGCCAATGTGACGCTCGCTGCCGAGAACTTCACGCTGGCGTTCGACCGTGCAACGGGCTTCATCACCAAGTATGAGGTGGGAGGAAAGTCATTGCTCGGCAACGGCGGCTCTCTGAAGCCTAACTTCTGGCGTGCCGTGACGGACAACGACATGGGCGCTAACGTCCAGGAAAAGTTCGCTGCATGGCGCGATCCGCAGATGAAGCTCACATCGCTGCAGGTGGACAAGAAGGCAAAGACCGTTACTGCCACATACAACCTGCCGGAGGTGAAGGCTGATCTGACCATCGCTTACCGCGCTACAGAGAACGGTACGCTCAACGTAACACAGTCGCTGAAGACCACACCGGGAGCTGAAATGCCTGAGATGATGCGCTTCGGTATGGTTATGAACCTGCCTTACGCTATGGACCAGGCAGAATGGTACGGTCGCGGACCGGTGGAGAACTATTCTGACCGCAAGCTCTCGCAGAACGTCGGCATCTATAAAGCCACAGCTGACCAGCTGTTCTATCCGTACGTTCGTCCGCAGGAAACGGGTACGATGAGCGACCTCAGATGGTGGAACATCAAGGACAACAACGGCTTCGGATTGCGCATCGAGAGCGACGCGCTCTTCTCTGCTTCTGCCCTCCACTACGACCTCTACACGCTGGACGAGGGTAAGGAAAAGAATCAGCGCCACTCACAGTCGCTGCCCAAGTCGCAGTACACCAACCTCTTCGTCGACCTCGTGCAGGCTGGTGTCGGCGGTGTAGACTCATGGAGCGATTGGGGACGCGCCCGCAAGGGTCATCGTGTGGAATATAAGGACTACACCTTCTCATTCCGCATCTCTCCCAAGACGCTCTACTAAGAACTACGATATAAGTAGATAAACAGAAAAACGGCAATTACGTGAAGCCTTGACTTCGTGTAATTGCCGTTTTTATTATGTCTTGCTTACGCAAGCAATGTTATTTCTTCTCCGTCTTGTCGTCTTCCTTCTTCTCTGGATGGATGATTTTCTTTACGGTTTCGCCGATAGGAAGCTGGTCAAGAACGCCGAGACTCGGCGCTACGGTCTTCACCAACGAGTTGAGGAAGTTGCTTGTTGCGCCGTCGCCACCGTCGAAAACGGTGACATTGCCGAGCTGCATCTTCTCGAATGCCTTGACCTGCTCGCCTGCAATCTCCTTCCACTGGTCCACCATCTTGTACTGGATGGCGATGGCAGGATTAGATTCAGCAGCCTTCACCATAGCCTGGAAACCGTCAGCCTCAGCAAGGAGCGACATTTTCTTACCCTCTGCCTCAGCCTCAAGCTTCATGCGGATGGCCTTTGCTTCAGCCTCTGCCTGGGCGAGAGTGGCCTTAGCCTTAGCCTCTGCCTCACGTATAACCTTCTCTGCCACGGCGTCAGCCTGAAGTATGGCCTCCTGCTTTGCCACCTCTGCAGGCACAATCTTCTCCGCCTTAAGAGAAGATTCCACCTTCATTGCCTTGGCTTCCTCCACCTCCTTCTGGGCCTTCTCACGTGCCGTCTGTACGGCTGCCTCTGAGCGAGCCGAAGCCTCACCGGCCTCCTTGTCGGCATTGGCCTGCGTTACCGAAAGCTGAGCATTGGAGAGAGCTATCTCCTTCTGAGCCTCATTGCGTCCTATGGCAGCCTTCTTCTTAGCCTCAGCCTGCTTTATCTCCATATCGGAATTAAGCTCTGCTATGCGGCTTTCCTTGGCAGTATTGGCTTGCTCCACATTGATGTTCTTCTCCGCTTCGGCACGAGCCACCTGCGATTCCTTCTCGGCATTGGCCTGAGCCACCTGCGAAACGCGCTCCTTATCGGTCTGAGCCACACTGATTTCCTGCTCCTTACGCGTAGCGGCGATAGCCACTTCCTGGTCCTTGCGGGTTTCAGCCACGCGTGTCTCGCGCTCCTTTATCTGGTTGGCAATCTTGATTGCACCTAACTTCTCCTGCTCCTCGATGTTGGCTTGAGCCTCGTTCTGCGCCTTCGATTCTGCCTCCTTACCAAGGTTTACGATATAGTTGGCGGCATCGCGGATGTCGCTGATGTTGATGTTCATCAGATACAGACCGAACTTGCGCAGCTCCGTATCAATATTGTCCTTCACCTTTGCAAGGAACTTGTCGCGGTCAGAATTGAGTTCCTCAATGGTCATATCGGCGATTACAAGACGCATCTGACCGTATACCACGTCGGTAATGAGATTCTGCTTGTCGTCCATTGAGAGTCCGAGCATACGCTCTGCGGCGTTCTGCATAACCTCCGGGTCGGTGCTGATGGCTACGGTGATGGTAGTCGGAACGTCCACACGGATGTTCTGGGCAGAGATGGCGCCCGTAAGCTTACAGTCTATCTGCATCGGCTTCATCGAAAGGAAGTCGTAGCCCTGAATGATAGGCCACACGAAAGCAGCGCCACCATGATAGAGTTTGGCGGATTTAGTGCCGCCGGTCTTACCGTAAACGACGAGCACCTCGTCAGATTTACACTTACGATAGCGCGATAACACGCCAATTATGCCAAGCAGTACCACCACTACGAGTACCGCGGCAAGAATAAGAACGTTTGTTTCCATGTTATAGAAATAATGTATTTAAGAATTATGTATTATCTTGTCGTGTCAATCTATGAAGTACTTGTTGTCCCTGTATTCCTTTACCGTAACCACCTCGTCGGTCTTATAGTCCGTACGTCCCGACTCGGATACCACGTCAAGTTCGCGTTCGGCTCCGTCACGATTTACAAAAACAGTATAGCGTCCGTCGCCCTGATTGATGTAGATGCGCCCTGCCCTACCCACTATGCTCACGGGCGGTTCGGGCTTGCGCAGGTTCTGCAAGCGGAAAGCAAGCATGTAGGTATAGAACAGCACCAGCATAAACACCATTCCTACCACCACAGCCAATGCGTACGTATACCATGCGTCGCCGACGAACAGCACCTTTGTCCATCCGAAGCCGATAAGAAAGTGGATTAGACCCTTGAAGGAAAACAGACTGCCAAGGTCGAAGTCGACGTTTGTGTCGCCGTCAACGTCGATGTCAAGCCCTCCGAAGAAGATGGAAATGACAAACTGAAGGAGGAATATTCCCGTAGACACAAGTGCCAAGAGCATGAATATTTCGGATGTTGCCATAAGGTTGTAAGGTTTTAGTTTTATTAATATAGCAAATTTACATAATTAATCCGATATACGTAACAAATAAAAGATAAATTTAAGAAAAACATATCTGACATTCAAGTATTTTGTGTAAGTTTGCAAAGTAAAGTCTTAACTCAACATTTAGCGATATGAATTCATTGAAAGATAGATGCATACGATTTGACTGGGCCATTAAGCGACTGTTGCGTCAGAAGGCCAACTTCGACGTGCTGGAGGGTTTTCTTACCGTCTTCCTCAACGAAAAGGTAAAAATAATGGAGATTCTCGAAAGCGAAGGCAATCAGGTATCTGCCGACGACAAGTTCAACCGCGTGGATATCAAAGCCAAAAACTCGAAGGGAGAGATAATCATTGTGGAGGTGCAGAATACGAGCGAGCTTTATTATCTCGAACGTATCCTCTACGGCGTGGCTAAAGCAATAACCGAACACATAAAGCTCGGCAATACTTATCAGGAGGTGAAGAAGGTCTACTCCATCAGCATTCTCTACTTCGACCTCGGTCGTGGCTCCGATTATCTGTACATCGGACAGAACAATTTCGTTGGTGTCCATACCAAGGACCACCTTGTCATCAGCACTAAAGAGGAGGGTGTCATCAAGCCTAAATACCCGGCAGAGATATTCCCCACATACTATCTTGTGCGTGTGAACAACTTCAACGAAGTGGCAAAGTCACCGCTTGAAGAATGGATGCGTTATCTCAAGGAAGGAGTGATTAACGAAAAGACCACAGCCCCGGGTCTGCGCGAAGCACGCGAGAAACTCCAATACTACTCTATGAGCGATGCCGAACGCTACGCATACGACGAGCATGTCAATGCCGTAATGATTCAGAACGACGTGCTCGGAAACGCCCGTGCGGAGGGACTTGAACAAGGACGAGCGGAGGGACGAGCAGAAGGACGAGCCGAAGGACGTGCGGAAGGCGAGCATAACAAGGCTATGGACATAGCCAAAAATCTGAAGAAGATTGGTATACCGGTTGAGCAGATAATCAATGCAACTGGATTGACCAAAGACGAAATCGACGCTATAATGTAAGCGTAACAATACAAGAGGGTGTGCTTTCCGTGTTACTTTGCTTTTATTTCCTGCAAAGAAAACATGGAATGCACACCCTCTTAAGCTTTTATTATTCTATCTATTTGCTTTTCTTATTCCACCAAATCCTTCTTGGGCAATACCAGATTGAGTATTACGGCGAGGAGGAACACCACTGCTACGCAGTTTTCGGCGAAGACGGTGCGGATGATCTCAGGGAAGATGGCAAACATGCCGGTGGCTTGTGTGAAGCCAAGACCGATGCTGAGCGACAGACTTACTATAACCATGTTGCGCTGAGAGAAGCCTGCACGTGCCATCATGCCGAATCCGGCGAAGAGAATGCTACCGAACATCATGATGGTGCAACCGCCGAGAACTGCCTGCGGGATGGTGGTGAGGGCGTATCCAACTACTGGGAACACGCCACCGAGAATCATAACGACGGCTCCAATGGCGATGGTAAAGCGGTTTACGACGCCCGAAATGGCTGCAAGACCTACGTTCTGGCTGAACGATGTGATTGGCGTACAACCGAAAATGCCCGACACCGAACTTACGAAACCGTCACAACAGATGGCTGATCCCATCTCTTTTGTCTCAGGATCGCGGTGCAAAGCACTGTTGCAAAGGGCGGAAGTATCGCCGATGGTCTCAGTTGCAGAAACAAGATAGACAGCCACTACGGAAAGAATGGCGCCGATATTAAACTCCGGTGTGAAGGGAAGGAGACGAGGCAAGGCGATGATTGACTGACCTGCAATGCCACTGAAGTCGACCATTCCCAGGCAACAAGCCAAAACATAGCCCACCAAAAGACCTACAAGAACGGAGAGAGAACGGAGAAATCCCTTTGCGAAAACCTGGCAAAGGAGGCAGGCAAGGAGCGTAACGCTACCCACAATCCAGTTGTTAAGGCTGCCGAAGTCGGCTGCACCCACTCCACCGGCAAACGAATTGGCACCAATGGGAAGCAGCGAGAAGCCGATGGCTGTCACCACTGTGGCTGAAACTACGTGCGGAATAAGCTTTATCCAGTACTTGACGAAGAGTCCGAGGAAGCCTTCCACAAGACCGCCGATGATGACAGCGCCGATAAGCGTGCCCATACCGTAAGCGCCGGCAAGGCTGATGGCGAGCGAAAGGAACGTGAAGGAGATGCCCATGACGATGGGAAGGCGCGAGCCGATACGCCAGACGGGATAAAGCTGCACAAGCGTACCGATACCGGCTATCACCATACAGTTCTGAATAAGGGCGGCACTGACTGCGCTGTCCAGTCCCACGGCTCCCGCAAGAATCATGATTGGCGTAATGTTGCTGACGAACATCGCCAGCACGTGCTGCAGACCGAACGGGAGAGCTTTCCCGATGGGCACTCTACCGTCAAGCTGATAGAGATTGTCGATTGAATTTTTCATATCGCTAAATGATGTAAAATTTGTGTATGGCTGCAAAATTACAAAAAAAAGACCACAAAAACTGTACGTTCTTGTGGTCTATTGCGTTTGTCGTTGTAAAAACAAACCCTACCTATTATTATTCAACCTTATCTGCTTATACAATCTTAACTCATTCAGCTATCTATGTCTATACATTCCTAACCGACCACGGTTATTTGTGTCTATACATTTCCTGCCGAAGCAGGGTCTGTTTTCGCATTGCGGTTATTTCACCTCAATCTGACGTGAAGCCTTCTCTTCCTTCTTCTCAATCTTCGGAAGGTCGATGGTGAGCACACCGTCGCTGACGTTGGCTGCAATCTTCTCCTTGTCTACATCGTCAGGAAGCAGAAGAGTCTGCTCGAACTTTGAGTATGAGAACTCGCGACGGAGATAATGTTCTTTCTTGTTCTCGTCCTTCTTCTCATCCTTATGCTCCATCTTGATGTGAAGGTTGCCATCGGCGTCGACGTTAATGTTGAAGTCGCCCTTCTTCATTCCTGCGGCTGCAAGCTCTACAGTGTAGTCGTGCTCAGTCTCTTTAACGTTGATGGCTGGTGCGGTGGCATTTGTACGCGGCATGAAGTCGGTATCAAAAAAGTCATTGAAAACTTCAGGCATCCAAGTATTTCTCATTACTGGTAACATATCAAAAACCTCCAATTATATTTTAGTTATTTTATCTTTTCTTTGCTCCCCTCGGGCTTCCGCCTTCGGTTTGCACTATCTCTAATGCAACTTGCATGCCAACGTCACAACCGTAGGGCTTTGGTATTAAACAGTAAAGCGAAATATCAAACAAATAGACAAATAGTCAGATTATTCAGACAATCAGTCACAAAACATTGACAAATAGTCAGAAACAAAAGATAATCAATAAGCTTGCGTTCGTGGGTGCGTGGCTACGGCGAGACGCCATAGCCTCCTATGTTTGTTTCTGACCTGGTGTAATAAAAAAATCCCGGCTCCTTCTTTCGGAACCGGGATTTCCCTTTATGTTATGTTCTGCGGATGTGCCGTCAAAGGGTCACACCTACCGAACCGTGTCATTTACTTGATGACAACCTTCTTCACCTTGCCGTCAGCAGTGCGAACGATGTTCAGACCCTTCTGCAGCTTGCTGATCTTAACGCCGTCAACAGTGAAGAGCTCTGCCTTGGCAGTCTCAGCGTTGATGCTGTCGATGCCGTTGGTAACGTCCTTAACCACGAGAGTAGCGTCGTAGATGCCACCACCGTTGTTGAGGATATTGTTGCCAGAAACAACGCAACCACCAGCGTCTACGCTGTTCCAGTCTACCTTGAAGCGGATGCGGTATGTACCCTCCTCTGCAGGAGCTGTGAACGAAGGCAGCGGGTTAACGTTGCAGTTGTTGCTTACTGTCTCGCCCTTAGAGTTGAGACCGGTTGAACCATTAGAAGCGCTGTAGAAGCTGTAAGATACAACCTCAGTGCCAGTCTGGTCGTCGCTGTCAGCGTTGAATGAGAACTGCTTGTCGTTGTTGAGGTCTACGTATACGTAACCGTGCATCCACTCGCCTACATAACCGATAGCCGGAGTTACCTCAGCACCCGGAGTTACGGTGAAGCTCTGTGCTGTAAGATCCTCGTAGCCGTTCATTGTCTTGCCGAACTCGATGGTCTGTGCCTGACCGTTAACGGTGAGCGATACAGATGTAGAGTAGCGGCTGGCGTGAGTCTGCTTAGCGTCCTTCTCGAAGTTGATAGCATAATCCTCCTTCGGCTCCTCAGGCTGATCATAGTTGAACTCGCCGTCATACATGAATGTATTGCCAGAGATGTTGAGAGCCATCTTGATTTCGTTCTCAGAAACGTTAACGATCTGGAAGGTAGCCTCGATTTCCTCACCCTCGCCACCGAGGAACTCCTCTGTAGCAGCATCAGGCTTAGCAACAATCATAGTCTCCTCTGTCTCTACAGTGCCTCCCTCGTCCCACGGAGTAGCTGTATTCTCAGTACCGTTGAATACGAGGTCAACAGTCTGCTCGTTGAGAGTGATCTGCTTGAGAGTGATCTTGTATGACTCGTCGCTGTACTTAACTACGTTTACAGTAGCCTCGTCAGCCTGGAAGAGGTTCTCCTCGCTCTCTGACTCAGAATCGTAGATGCGGAGGTTGCTGGTGTAGTCCTTGTTAGAAACCTCTGTTACCGTCGGAGCGTCCGGATTAGTACCGATTACGTAGTTGAATTCAGCACCCTCAGCTACCATGTAGAGCTTCTCTACTGTGCCATCTGCATAAACAAGAGCAGTTACGTCGAAAGCAGCGTCAATGTTGATCTTACCTGTGTAGGTAGTGCGGTTCTTCTCTGTGTCAACAGTCTTTGTGAAACCAGAAGCTGTATACTCAGCACCCTCCTGACCAACAATAGCAACAGTCATGCTGATAGTCTCGTCAGACATCTCCTTGATAGTAACCTTAGCCTGACCTACTTCCTCTGAAATATCGCCAGCAACCATAGAGATTGCGTCAGTGAAACTCTTCTCTTCCTTAACTGTTGGCTCTGTCGGTTCTGTTGGCTCTGTCCAGTCGAGAGAAACCACCTTAATGTAGTTGTAGAATGCCTGGCTGAACTTAGGAGACTCGCCGCTACCGATAAGAACAGTGTTGCTTGCGAAGAGCTCTTCAAGAGCCTCAGGAGTCATCTTAACCACACCGTTAACCTTCAGACCCTCAGCCTTAGAGATTTCGAACTTAGCGAGGCAGTCGGCAACGTCAAAGCGACCAGTGTTGTTGTTACCAGCACCGCTCTTTGCGAAGAAGCCAGACATCTGCTTTACAGACTGATTGCAGTACCAGTGCATTGTGCGGTATGTGCTTGTCTGGAATGCAGCGAAGCTCTCGCCAGTAGTCATAGCAAGGATATCCTTGTCGTCACCACCGTTAGAGAAGTCGATAGAAGCAACGATCTTCTGCTTGTCCCAGTCGATAGTAGCTGTCTTAGAGAAGCCATTGCCATCAGCCTGATATTTCTCCCAGAGTGTTACGTCTACAGGCTCGGGCTGAGGAGCCACGTAGTCAGGATCAGAACCTACAGTGAACGTAGCGCCAGTGGTGGTGGCAGTAAGATAAATCTTCTCCTCGTTGTTGTCGTTGGTATAGACAACAGCGTTTACCTGATATTCCTGCTCGCCCATGTTGAAAGTGCAAGCGTATGTGGTGCGGTCCTTTTCGTCAGTGCCCTTCACTACGTTCTCAGCTTCAACAGTGTTTTCGCCGATAACGAGAGACATGTTGTATGTGCCATCAGACATCTCCTTTACGGTAACAGTGCTGGTGCCAAGCTCTGAAGGCTGGCCACCTGCCATAGTCATGAAGAGCTTGTCTGTGTATTCCTTAGAGTCTACGACAGTAGCAGGCTCTGTCCAGTCAAGACCTACCACCTCTACATACTTATATGTAGCGTAGCTGCGGTTTTCGCCCTGTGTCGATCCGAATACGAGGTCGTTATAAGTGAGAAGCTTAGCATAGTCGCTTGCCTCGAATGCCAATGTGCCGTCGATATAAACGCCATCCTGACGAAGCTCAACGCGAACGTTAGAAGGATCATTTACCTGAACGTACTTTGTCGGAGTTTCGCCGAGTTTGTCGCTGTTGCGGAACTGGATGCAGAAGGTATTTGTAAGTTTCTGCCAACCAGTTGCTGTCCAAACATCAGCGTCCTTTGTGTAGTAGAAGTGGAGGACAGCGCCGTTAGCAACATTCCACTCGCCGAGGTTAGCTGCGTTGTTAGCGAATGAGAAGATGGTCTCATTAACGCCCTGACAGTTAGTAAGATCCAGCTTAGCTACAATCTTGTGTGTGTCCCAGTTGATGGTGAAGGGCTTGGCTTCGATTGTTGCGCCGTTAGCAGCAAAACCTGCCTCAACGAGCGGACCCTCTGTAGTCTCAACTGTGCCACCAGTCTCGCCACCGCCTTCTGTGCCACCACCGGTAGAACCGAAGTCGTCAGTACCGAAGGTGTACTGGAAGGGATACTTCTTTAAAGCGTTCAAGGCTAACTGACCATTAAAGGTAGCATAAGCCTTTGTATCGTTGAACTTAACGACAAGCTTACTGTCACTCAAAGCATAGCTTGATTGTGTGAGATAGCAATAAGGATTGCTAACCTCGATGGTTGTCAAGCCGCTTGCATCTGTTGTGCCAGCAACTTCTTCACATACAAACTCGCCCCAGTTGCCCATTTCATATTGGGTGAAATCGCAACCTTCGGCTGTAACATTGTACGTGCCGTCTACGCGTTTCTCAATGGTGAGAGTACCATTTGGCAAATCTACAGCCTTAGCACCCATAAGATTCACCTCAAAATGAAGTGCATCTGAATAGGAACCAGCAAATGCCATAACGGTAATCATCAACATTGAAAGAAGGGATAGAATCTTTTTCATAATCCTTTTCTTTTAATTGATAGTTAGTTGATATTGATAAAGTGAATAAAAAAATAGACTTGTTTTAATTTTAATCGTTTTTAGGTCACTATGGTTTAAGTGGTCTGTCGTGCTTCTTTGCACGCAAGTTATAGTATATTGATGCTAATTATATGTATTCGTTGCAAAATTAATAAAAAAAATATGTAGCAACAAATTTTTGAACTTTTTTGTTTAAAGATATGCAGTTAAGCCAATAAATAGGGTTAATTGGAGCAAACAAGAAAACAAGCAGTTGGTTTGGATTTGATCAGGTTTTTGGAAATGTTGGTTTGGATTTGCTCAGGTTTTCAAGCAAAGTTGGTTTGGATTTGATTAAGATTTCGCTCATTTTTGGTTTGGATTTGAATATTATTATGTATCTTTGTCACTGATATATAACCATTTAGATATGTTCAAACGAATAGCACTCAATTATCTTCGCAAATGGGCGAAGAAGGACGAACGAAAGCCTTTGGTCTTGCGTGGCGCACGTCAGGTGGGCAAGACCACGCTTGTAAGAATGTTTGCCGAGGAATTCAGCAACTATATTTACCTTAATCTTGAGGAAAAAGAGAACGCTGCATTGTTTGCTGCCGACTACTCTTTCGACGACTTGCTGTCCGGCATTTTCTTCAAAGCCAATGTACGCCAGGACAACAAACGCACACTGATATTCATCGACGAGATACAGAACGAGCCTAAGGCTGTGCAGACGCTGCGCTTTTTCTACGAGAAACGTCCCGACATTTATGTCATCGCCGCAGGTTCACTATTGGAAAGCCTTATGGACAGACATATCTCGTTTCCCGTAGGAAGAGTGGAATACATGGCTCTACACCCCTGCACGTTCGTGGAGTTTCTTTCTGCCATAGGAGAAGAGATGCTTGCTGAGAAGGTGGAGGCGGTGGACGTGCCGCAGTCACTGCACAGCTATGCGCTGGAACTCTTCAAGAAATACATGATAATAGGAGGACTGCCGGAGGTGGTGGCTAACTATGCTCAGCATCGCGACATGGTAAGACTCGGAGGCATATTCAACGCCTTGCTTTCGGGATATCGCGACGATGTGGAGAAGTATGCCAGTAAACCGAAGGAGCAGGACTCCATACGCTATATTCTCAACTACGGCTGGACATCCGCCGCCCACCGCATACAGTTCGCAAAGTTCACCAATTCATCATTCAAGTCGGCTGATGTCAGCAATGCCTTCCGTACGCTTGAGAAGACTCTGCTTCTGGAACTGGTTTATCCTCTTACGTCTACAGCCTTGCCGATACTGCCCGATCTGAAGAAAAGCCCCAAGCTATTGTGGCTTGACACGGGGCTGGTGAATTATGTGGCAGGAATGCAGGAGGAACTGCTCTTCTCCACTGACAGCGACGAACTGTGGAACGGCGACATCGCCGAACATATCGTAGCGCAGGAACTGCTTGGAGCGACGACGACGTTCGGCGAGAAACGGATGTTCTGGGTGCGCGACGCACGCAACTCTCAGGCTGAGGTAGACTTCGTAATCCGACATAAGTCGCATCTGTTGCCGATAGAAGTGAAGACCGGCAACAACTCGAAGCTACGCTCCTTACATCAGTTTATGGAGGATTCGAAGGAACGAATAGCCCTTAGAATATGGAACGGACCGATGACATCGGACGTAATAACACGAAGCAACGGCTGTCCGTTCACTCTCTATAACATTCCGTTGTATTATGCAGGGCAACTGGAAAGGTTTCTGGAAGGAAGACATGAAGACATGCAAATATCGTCTAAAGAGTAAAATTCTGTTACAAAACAAAAATTGATTCTAGAGATTTAGATTGCTGTTTTTATGGTGTTTTGCGGTGCTAACGGCACCCATGCTTAACAATAGCGCACTTTTACAGTCCAATAGTGCCACTATTAGAGTGTAAAAGTGGCGCTATTGCATGATAAAAGTGGCGCTATTGGAGGGTAAAAGTGGCGCTATGACAACTCTATGATGCGTGTATTCATTGCACACTTCTTTCTCTATCTGCGTAATCAGCTGTGTGTCAATAAACTATCGCTGCACGCTCAAAACTCAAGAATTTCGCACCAAAGATTTTGTTGTGCGCTGAACGAGGAGTATTGAGCGTTAGAAATGCAAATATTGTACATGCCGAGCGCATCAAACCACCCACTCCATCCAGTTGTCGGGAGTAACAACAGCCGTCTGCTTCACGTCATAAGCCGTAAGGAATGAAGAGGGAAACTGGGTGTTGGCGCGGCGCGGATTCCATTTCATCTCAAAGACCGTAAACTGTCCGTCGCACTCTTCTATATAGTCAATCTCCTGCTGCTGGGTGGTGCGCCAGAAATAACTGTTGGCATAACGACCAGAATAATGGTTGGCTTTAATTCGCTCACTTATGATGAAGTTCTCCCACAAAGCCCCTGTGTCTTGACGCAACGACAACGGCGAAAAGTTCTGAAGAATGGCGTTGCGTATGCCATTATCGTAAAAGTATATCTTTTTTCCCTTCTTCAATTCTGTGCGCAGATTGCGATTGAACCCGTTTAATCTAAAGATAATATAACACTTCTCGAGCAAATCAATGTATTTCTCCACGGTCTTGTTGTCGGTGCCTACGGTCTGTGCAAGTTCGTTATACGACACTTCACTGCACACCTGCAAGGCAAGAGCCGTGAGAAGCTTGCCGAGCAGAACCGGGCGGCGCACGCTCTCAAGCGAAAGCAAATCCTTATAGAGATAGCTGCCTGCAAGATTGGTAAGCAACTCTTTTGCATCGTCAGCATGATTTATGATGTCGGGATACGATCCAAAGATGAGGCGTTGTTCAAGGGTTTGCTTCACACCCAACAGTCCCTGACTGTTCAGTATCTCTGACGTTGATATAGGATAGAGATAATACTCAAACTTGCGACCGGTAAGAGGCTCGTTGAGACGATCTTGCAACTCAAATGATGACGAACCGGTAACAAGCAACTGCACCGTGGGAAAATTATCGGTGATTCGCTTTAAGGTCATACCTATATTTTCCACTCGCTGTGCCTCGTCAATGACCACTATCTTGTTGTCGGCAATGAGAAGACGCAATTCCGGGGTGTTGATATTGGTAAGCATATCCTTTACTTCCGGCTCATCACAATTCAACTGCAAAGCCTTGCAGTCCTGCTTCTCAAGAATCATTCTGAAAAGCGTGCTTTTGCCTACCTGTCGCGCTCCTATAACGATGATTGCCTTTCCTGCAAACATACGCGACTCTATCTTTTTATGTAACTCTCGTTCTATCATTAGCGTACATATTGTTTATAGAGGCAAAGATAAGGAAAAAATAGCCTAATCCCAAAACTTATACTAACTTTTGGGATTACAATCCCAAAATTCATACTAACTTTTGGGATTAGGAACATAAATTGCTAAAAAACAAACTGTAATAGATACGGGCTGAAATGCCCGCATCTATTACAGTTTGCCTTGCTTTACAGCTCGTTCTTATGCAGCTCTGCCAGCAGCTTCACGCTCTGCGAATGGAGGTCGATGTGGCGTTGCAGCTTCTCGTAGATGCCGTTTATCTCCTCGTAATACACGAGGGCTGTTATCTCGCCCTGCTGCAGAGCCTTTGCGAAGAGGGAGAGCGACTCCTGCATGAGCTTCACGTCGCTATGACTGATGACCTGCTGGAGGCCCTGCAACTGATCGTAGCTGGTGCGCAGCGACGACTCAGCCTCATGCTGTGCCTGCGTCACCTGCAGCTCTGCACTCTGACGGCGCTCACGGGCAGCCTTGACGTTGGAGCTGTTGCTGTAGAGCGGAAAGCTGACGCCTACCTGGAAGCCGTTGATGCCTTCGCCCTGCTCCGTGTTGCGACGATAACCGAAGGAGATGCTGGGAAGCCACTCGTTCTTCTGCACCTTCAGATTCATGTCGGCGGCGCGGAGGGCGGTCTGAGCCACTGCCACGTCAGCGTCGGCAGCAAGGGCAAGCGTGCGATACTCCTCGAAGTTCGTTATCTGCGGATAGACGGGCAGCTCCGTGTCTGTCACGTCCAGCGGCTTGCCACCGTTGAGCTGGCGGAGCTGCTGCACGAGGGCTGTGCGCTCGCCCTGCGTCTCGCTGACGAGGGTGCGCACCTCCATGCAGTCGAGCTTCACCTTGTTAAGCTCAAGAGCGTTGGCGTCGCCTGCCTCCATGCGCTTCTCATACATCTGGAGGAGCGTCTCGCTGTTGGCAAGGCGCTCACGCAGCATGGTGAGGGTCTGATTGAGGCGGATAAGGTCGATGCAGACCAGCTGAGCCTGAAGCAGGATGTCGCGGCGCTGCTTGGCAAGGAGCTGGTCGCCCACGGTCTGCTGCATCTGAGCCTGCTTGTTGCGGGCGGCATACTTCGTGGGGAAATCAATCTCCTGGCTTACCACAAGCTCGCTCTCCGCCACGCCGGAGTAAGCCTTCGTGAAGAACGGGCTGTACTCCACGGACGGTCCGGCGAGGGCGTTGCCAGCCTTTATTTCAAGCACATCGGCTTGGCAGTCGTGAGCGAGCGACTGCAGGGTGAGGTTGTTGGCTGCCACCTGCTTGAGCACGTCGCCGACGGTGTCGGCAAGGGCTGCGCTATACGCGCTGAACGCCACTATTGTTGCTATTAGATATCTTTTCATATATGATAGGTACGATGAATGCGTTGAGTAATGTTGAGCTGATGAGTCCGCCGAGTATCACCTTTGCCATCGGCGACTGAATCTCGTTGCCGGGCAGGTCGCCGCCGAGTGCCAGCGGCACGAGGGCAAGGGCGGAGGTGAGCGCGGTCATGAGGATGGGGTTGAGACGCGAGAGCGATCCTTCCACGATGGCGTCACGGACGGTCTTGCCTTCCTCCGTGCGCAGACGCTTATACTCGGTGATGAGCAGCATGCCGTTGCGCGTGGCGATGCCGAAGAGCGAGATGAAGCCGATGACGGCAGGGATGCTCACTTCTCCGGTGGTCAGCACGATGGCGAAGATGCCGCCGATGAGCGCCAAGGGCAGATTGAGGAGGATTACGCCAGCCTCCATAGCGTTGCGGAACTGCATGAAGAGGAGGAAGAAGATGACGACGATGGCGAGAATGCAGGTGAGATAGAGCACGCGGCTGGCGCTCTCCTGACTCTCAAACTGTCCGCCGTACTCCACATGGTAGCCCTCAGGCAGCTGCACTTCTTCGCCTACAGCTTTCTTGATGTCTGCCACGACGTCGCTCAATGCCCGTCCGCTGGTGTTGGCAGAGATGACTATCTTGCGCTGTACGTTCTCACGGTTGATGGTGTTGGGACCTGCGCTGGAGATGATGTCTGCCACGTCGCTGAGCGGCACCTTGCGTCCGTCCTGCGTGTCGATGATGAGGTCTTTTATGTCGTCGTACTTGTCGGCTTTCACCACAAGATTGAATGCGCGTCCGGCTTCATACACCTGCGACACGGTTTCGCCGGCAAGATTGACAGCGAGGAACTCGTTGAACTCGGGGAGCGTGATGCCGTTGCGGACAAGCAGCTCACGACGCGGAACAATCTTGAGCTCGGGACGCTCTATCTGCTGCTCCACATTGAGGTCGGCGATGCCTTCGATGTCCTGGCAGGCGCTCTTTATCTGATTGCCGATGGTGAACATGCGGTTGAGGTCGGTGCCGAAGAGCTTGATGGCGATGCTTGCCTGCGTGCCGGAGAGCATGGCGTCAATGCGGTGTGAGATGGGCTGGCCTATCTCGATGTTGGCTCCGGCAAGCACGGAGAGACGCTTGCGCACGTCATTGAGCACTTCCTCATGGCTGCGGTCTTTCAACTCAAACGGAGCTTCTATCTCGCTGACGTTGACGCCAAGGGCATGTTCGTCAAGCTCGGCGCGTCCGGTCTTGCGTGCCACGGTCTTTATTTCGGGCACCTGAAGGAGCAGTCGCTCGGCACGGGCGCCGATGGAATCGCTCTCTTCGAGCGAAATGCCGGGGAGAGAGGAGATGTTGATGGTGAACGATCCTTCGTTGAACTTGGGCAGGAAGCTGCTGCCTAAGCAGAAGAACACGCCGATGGCTACGGCGAATAATGCAACCGTGCCGATGATGACCTTACGTGTATTGGCGAGCACCCAGAGCAGAGCACGCTCATAATATTTCTTCAGCCAGACTGCCACGAAGGCTTCCTTCGGCATCTCGCCATTGCTCTTGCCGAGCAGATAGCTGCAGAGCACGGGGGTGAGCGTGAGGGCTACGAGGGTGGAGGCGAAGAGAGCTGTAACGAAGGCGATGCCGAGGGGGATGAGCATGCGACCTTCCATGCCGCTGAGGAAGAACAGCGGAGCGAAGCTCACTACGATTATCAACGTGGAATTGAGAATCGGCATGCGCACTTCACGCGAAGCATTGAAGACAAGCTCGATGATGGGCACGCGCTCCGGCTCGGGCAATGCGCGGTTCTGGCGTATGTGCTTGTAGACGTTCTCCACGTCCACAATGGCGTCGTCGACGAGCGAACCGATGGCAATGGCAAGACCGCCGAGGGTCATGGTGTTGATGCTGATGCCAAGGGCATTGAGCACTATCATCGCCACGAGGAACGATATGGGGATGGTGACGAGCGAGATGACCGTGGTGCGCACGTTGGCGAGGAAGAGCATAAGGATGATGACGACGAAGATGGCGCCTTCGATGAGCGACTTCTGTACGTTGTCGATGCTGCTCTCGATGAAATCGGACTGACGGAAGATGTCCGTTGAGATATGCACGTCCTCGGGAAGGGTCTTGTGAAGGTCTTCGAGGGCGAGGTCGAGGTGCTTGGTGAGGTCGATGGTGCTGGTGTTTGGCTGCTTTGTCACGGTGAGAAGCACGGCAGGACGGGCTCTTTCGCTGCCGACGCCGAGCTTGGGCGACTGGTTGCCCACCTTTATATCGGCTACGTCGGCGAGGGTGATGACGCTCTCACCGTTCTTCTTTACGATGCACGTGCCGAGCTTCTCGGCGTCATTGGTGGAGGTGATGCCGCGGATGATGTATTCGTTGCCATACTCATAGCGTACGCCACCGTTGGTATTGACGTTCATGTTGCGGGTGGAAGCCATGACGTCTGAGAGCGAAACACCGAAATGCTTCATCTTGCCCGGGCTTATGAGTATCTGATATTCCTTGATGTCGCCACCATGGACGCTGACCTGAGCCACGCCACCGGTGGAGAGCAGACGCGGACGTATCACCCAGTCAGCATACGTACGCAGGTCTTGCTGCGAAGTGTGCTTGCTGGTGAGGCTCACGATGAGCACCTCGCCAAGGATGGACGACTGCGGACCGAGCACCGGAGCGCTTACTCCTGCAGGCATCTGTTCGCCCACGGCAGCAAGTTTTTCGCTTACTATCTGGCGGGCAAGATAGATGTCGGTGCCCCAATCAAATTCCACCCATACTACGGAGAAGCCGTTGGTGGACTGCGAGCGGACACGACGTACGCCGGTACTGCCGTTGACAGCGGTCTCAATGGGGAAGGTGACGAGTTGCTCCACTTCCTCTGTGGCCATGCCACCAGCCTCGGTCATGATGACCACGGTGGGCGCATTGAGGTCAGGGAACACGTCGACATCTGTCTTGCTGGTGGAATAGAGTCCGGCGATGACAAGCAGTACGGACGCCACCAGCACAAGTATTCTGTTCTCAAGCGAGAAGCGTATTATCTTATTCAGCATAGCTATTAATGATTATGGTTATGCGCTGGGATGGCGTTGGCAGCCGATGCCAGTCTTACCTGGACTGCGCCCTTGGTAACGACGCGGTCGCCCTTCTTCACTCCTGTAAGTATCTCCACACGCTCGCCGTCGCTCTCGCCAAGCGTCACTTCCTGCTTACGATAGCCTTCGGCGTCAATCTGGATATAGACAAAGTGGACGCCCTGCTCCTCGGTGAGGGCGGTGAGGGGCAGCGTGATGACGTTGGGACGGTCCTGCGTGATGAGATAAATCTCGGCGTACGAGCCCTGCACAACGTCGCCGGTGTTGTTGAACTCGAAGATTACGGGGATATACGAATTGTTTACCTCTGCCGAACGACCGTAAGACTGGATGTGTCCGCCCATATCGGTGATGTCGTAGAGACGGTTGCTGTAGCTGGTGCGGAACTTTGCGCAACGTATCTTGTTAAGCTCGTTGAAGTGGCGCTCCGGTATTTCGGCACGCAGATAGAGGTGCTTGTTCTGGGTGATTACGGCAAGGGGCTGACCAGCTTCCACGTAGTCGCCGCCATTGACCATACATTGCTTGATGTAGCCGCCGCGAGGAGCTGTAACCGTCACACCGCCGGCGCTGCGTGTGCGCTGCATGCTGGTGTAGGTGAGCTTGGCAGCCTCATATTCAGCCTTGGCTACGGCGAGGTCTTTCTCGCTTATTATCTTGTCCTTGATGAGTGTTTTCGCACGTGTATAGTCGCGCTCGGCACGCTCGTAGTCGATACGTGCACGCTGTACGGGGTCGCCGTCAGCCATCTGCATTCCTGCGGAAGTTATGGAGAAGAGCGTGGTTCCGGCAGCCACCTTCAGTCCTTCACTCACGTGGTTCTTATACTGCACTCGTCCGCTGATGGTGGCAACAACGGCAGTCTCGTCGCATGATGCCGACATCACCTTGCCACTGGTGTGGATGACGCCATGGAACATGCCTGGCTTCACTTCCTCCACCTTCACTCCGGCTGCACGAGCCTTCTCAGGCGAGAGGATTATCTCGTCGGTATGGGCGCCTTTAGCCTCATGACCTTCCTCTTCGGAATCGTGGTCGTGATGCTCGGTTTCCTCGGCATGCTCATGGTCATGGTCGTGATCGAGATGGTCATGGGACTTGCCTCCGCAAGCGACCATTCCCGCCACGAAGACTACAGATAATAAGTAATAAGTGATTCGTCTAAGCATATTTCATTAAGTGTTTATTAATAAGAAGCTAAAAAAAGTCAGTTGCAAAGATAAGGAATAAGATATGCAACTATGTTGCAAAAGCGAAGATTATACGCATAAATAGGAACACGCGTACATATTAATATATACGTAAGATAATAAAAGAGAAACAAATTAGGGGAAATTCTCCTCTAATTTCCCCTAAATTCCCCTATTAGGACATAAAAGAAGGCAGGACGAGACATTTATGGATACAAGTTTTACAGCTTTTTCTTGTAAAACACTATATAAACTCTTTTAATTTATCCTCAAAGCCATCAGCTCTTACATATCCAACCATTCTCTTGTTTATTGGCGACTCACACAGCAATCCTTGTTTTACAAGTTGCTGCAAATCACAACGAATTGTCTTTACATTTACAGAAAAACGTGTAATCAGCGATTTGGCTGTAAAAATAGCATTTGGTGAGTCACAATACAAGCGTATTATTTGAGCCTGACGTTCGGTTAACAGTCCATTTCCTCTGAAAGCAACAAAATCCTGCTGTTCCTTAATCTTTCTTTGCAGATACAGTTTAAGTTCATCGTATGCTGTCTTCATTGCCGACAAGTTATACATTATGAAATATGTAATGTCAAGACCGTCAAATTCAGTATACAAGAAAGCCTTTTCGTATCTGGCTTTACTGCGATATATGACACGCGATATGGATAGATATTCCGTAAGCCAATAGCCATTCTTTAGCAGATACCAATATATCAAAGAACGCGCCGTGCGTCCATTACCGTCCACAAAAGGATGAATATATGCAAGCATGAAATGTATTATTATCCCTTTTATTATAGGATGTATGAACGGTCCGTCGCTATTGCCATTGGCAAAGCTACAGAGAGAAACTATAAGGGGACCACTGGAAAAAGTGTGTGGATATCGTAGTACAATAAAAACACTATATTGTCCGTTTATAAAGTCAAAGAACGGATAAATATGGAAAAGTATAGACTCCTTGCAGAATGTCTTTTGCCCGAACACATGCTGGATTGGTTCGACCTTAAAGACGTGTTTGTAGAGCAAAAGAAAGAAACAAAGCTTGTTCACATATACCTTGACGAAAACGAGCTGAGACCAGGTGACAGAACCGATATTCGT
>NZ_NOVE01000049.1 GCF_002265625.1 Prevotella sp. 885 | reverse complement strand
CGATATCGAAATTGTCTAGTATTTCTTTGGGAAGAACTAGACGGGCTAATTGTTCAAGCATGTTCATAATGCAAAGATACAAAATACTATGAAATAAAAAACACCCCCAGTACTTTTCCGCTGACCCCTTTTTTATTCTTTAAAACAAATGGGGAACGTGCTGATAACGAAAAAGGCGGTAAACGAATGCTCGTTTACCGCCTTTTGTTGGTAGTGGATAGGGGAATCGAACCCCTATGCCAAGATTGAGAATCTTGTATCCTAACCATTAGATGAATCCACCGCGGTTATGTTTTGCAATAAGAAATCAGCGGAAGCTGGGGGATTCGAACCCCCGGTACGGTTACCCGTACGGCAGTTTAGCAAACTACTGGTTTCAGCCACTCACCCAAACTTCCATACGATTAAAAGTTTAACCGGAGCACTGTTTCTCAATTGCGAGTGCAAAGGTAGCTTTAATTTTTTATACTACCAAATGTTTGAGCGTTTTTTTTGAAGAAAAATGCTGTTTTTTGTGCTTTTTGCCCTTGAAAAGGGCTTTTTAGGGCTTATTCCATCTTCTTATAGTAGCGAGTGTGGGCGTTAGGGTAGATGTCGGGATGGAATATTTTGGCAAAGTCGAGCAGGAGAGAGTCCGGTCTGAACGAAATTTCCTCGAAATACGGTATTCCCGTTGTCGATCCGCACTCATAAACATTGCCTTCCTTGAACGCCTTTATCATTGCGTAGCCCTTATATTCGTCAAGCAGGAACTTGCGGTCGGGTGCTTTCATGCCGTTGTAGACGAAAAACCAGCAGTCGGCGTCTTGTGCTGACGACATCACCTTCTCCGGCACGCCGGGTAATGAACCGCTGCTCTTGTCGTCGGCGAAAACGTATCGTCCGCCGGCGTCGGCAATGAGACGTCCCATGCTGCTCCTGCCGCCGGGACAATACCAAACGCCGCTGACGACGCGCTCCGTAATGACCTTCGGCGACGTTTTTGAGCGCTTCGCCTCCTTCTTTATGGCGTCATAGCTGCGCACCACGTCTGCGAACATCTTGTCGGCTGCCTCCTCCTTGCCTACGAGCATGCCGTAAAAGCGCATCCATTCGGCACGACCAAGAGCCGATGTCTCCATATAGTCGGCGCACTCGATGAGTGGAACGCCGAGATGATCCATCTGACCGTAGCTCACACCATTGAACGGCGATACGAAGATGGCATCGGGACGAAGAGCCACGATGCGCTCCACGGTAGGCGACATGCTGTTGCCGCAGTCCGTGATGCCGCCCTTCTTAATGCCGTCCTGTACGTAAGGCACGTAGATGTAGCTGAGGTCGCACACGCCTTTCACGACGTACTCGGCTCCAAGTTGTCCGAGAAGCCAGCAATGTGGCGAGGTGAACATCACGCTGCGTCTTATCGGAGTGTAGACGATGGTGGCTTCCTTCATGCCGGCTGTCTTGGGCGCCATGCGTGCCGAGTCGGCCCGCTCCACCAGCACATACCTATGCAGCACTTTTCCTTGCTTCCAGGGATTGCGTATCTCCGCCACCTTATATCCGTCGTGCTTCACGATGGTGAGCAGCTCTGAATATGCCATTCTTATCGTGTCGCCGTCAGCAGGCGTGTTGTCAGCGCGATGGCGGTTGCAGGAAGTGAAGGCGAGGAGTGAGGATGTAGCCCCTATATATATATAATGTAGAAATCTTTTTGTTTTCATTGCTTGGATTGTAATGCTTTTTGTTTAACCGTACTGCAAAGTTAAGAAAAATCATCAAGACGTGATACGGCTCTATAGAGTTAATAATAAATTTAAAAAAAGCATACGTTTTTATTTGGGCATTGTCGCAAAAATCGCTAACTTTGTCAGCAATCAACATCCCAAGAAAAGGCACACATGATAACAAACCTTTAGACTAAGAAATAATAACTAACCTTAAACATTTATGGCAACAGAAAAAAGAAACCTTCTTAGCGGCAATTTCAGCAAGAAAAATGCTTGCCTCTTCGCCGTAGCGATTCTTGTCACCATTGTGATATGGAACCTGCCTATCACCTGCTTTGGCATTGACGGACTGACCGTCATCCAGCAACGCATCATCGCAGTTTTCGCTCTGGCTACAATCCTCTGGGTAACAGAAGCCATATCGCCTTGGGCAACGTCCGTGTCGCTCATCGGCTTGCTGCTGCTTACCACATCAGATAACGCATTCCATATTTTCCGTTCAGGAATAGACAAGTCTGAACTGCTCGACCATAGTGCGCTTATGGCAACCTTCGCCGACCCCATCATCATCCTCTTCCTTGGAGGCTTCGTGCTTGCCATCGCTGCCACAAAGTCAGGACTGGACGTGCTTCTGGCGCGTACCCTTCTCAAGCCATTCGGCAACAAGAGTGAGAACGTACTGCTCGGATTTATCCTCATCACCGGTGTGTTCTCGATGTTCGTCAGCAACACTGCCACGGCAGCCATGATGCTCACCTTCCTTGCTCCCGTCTTCAAGGCGCTCCCACCGGAAGGCAAGGGTCGCGTGGCGCTCACGCTGTCCATCCCAGTAGCTGCCAACATCGGCGGTATGGGAACGCCGATCGGTACGCCTCCTAATGCCATCGCCCTCAAGTATCTCAACGCTCCGACCGGCCTCAATATGGGCATCGGTTTCGGTCAGTGGATGATGTATATGCTCCCACTTACAGTCCTGCTTCTTTTCATAGGATGGTTCCTGCTCAAGAAGTTCTTCCCGTTCAAGAAGAAGACCATCGAACTGGAGATTGAAGGCGAGGTGCAGCATAACTGGCGTACTGCCGTAGTAGCCGTTACGTTCATCATAACCGTGCTGCTCTGGATATGCGACCGTTGGACAGGTGTAGGATCTAATACCGTAGCCATGGTGCCCATCGTGGTGTTCGCATTCACCGGCGTAATCAAGGCACGCGACTTGGAGGAAATCAACTGGAGCGTAATCTGGATGGTGGCTGGAGGCTTTGCCCTCGGGCTTGCCCTCAACGATTCGGGTCTTGCCGATAATGTCATCAAGAGCATCCCGTTCGGACAGTGGTCGCCGTTGGCTATACTGCTCGCTTCGGGATTGATTTGCTATGCACTCTCCAACTTCATATCCAACACCGCCACAGCAGCCCTCCTCGTTCCTATCCTCGCCGTAGTCTGCAAAGGTATGGGCAACGGACTGGACAGCATCGGTGGAACGGTGACTGTGCTTGTGGGCATCGCCGTGGCTGCTTCTGTGGCAATGACTCTGCCTATCTCTACTCCTCCAAACGCCATCGCACACTCCACTGGTCTTGTGAAGCAGAACGAGATGATGAAGATTGGTCTTACCATGGGTGTCATCGGACTCGTGCTCGGCTACATCCTGCTCTTCTTCCTTGGAAAGGCACATGCGTGGTAAAAACACCGACAAACGCTATATATACATACTGAATAAATAATAATGAACATTACAGAAGAGACCCTTTGCGCAGTTGCTTTGTCGCGTATAGGACGTTCCAATCCGGCTGACTTTCTCCGACTCTATAACACTCTTGGGTCGGCGAAAGCCGTATACGACCATCGCGACAACATCCTTGACGTCATTCCTGACGCCACTCCGCGACTGGTGAAGGCTCTTCAGAATATGCCCGATGCCATGCGCACCGCCGAAGAGGAAATCCGCTTCGACGAGGCGCATGGCATCACGCCATTGGCTTTCAATGATGAAGCCTATCCGGAACGGTTGCGCCATTGCTGCGACGCCCCCATCGTTCTGTTTTATAGAGGTACGGCAGACCTCAATCAGCGTCGCATCATCTCCATCGTAGGCACAAGGCATTGCACCATTTACGGGCAGGACCTTATCCGGAAGTTCATCACCGACCTGCATGAAGTGTGCCCTGAGGTTCTCATTGTGAGCGGCTTGGCATACGGCGTGGACATTTGTGCGCACCGTCAGGCGCTTTCCTGCGGATACGAGACATTGGGAGTGCTGGCGCACGGACTGGACTATATCTATCCTACGGCACATCGCGATACTGCCACGAAGATGCTGGGGCAGGGTGGACTGATTACCGAATTCACTACACATACCAATGCCGACAAGCTGAATTTCATACGCCGCAACCGCATCGTTGCTGGTATGGCTGACGCCACATTGCTCGTGGAAAGCGCGGCTCACGGCGGCGGACTGATAACGGCAGGAATAGCCGATGGTTATGGTCGTGACGTTTTTGCCTTCCCAGGAAATATCGGCAACGTGTACAGCGAAGGTTGCAACAACCTTATCCGCAACAACAAGGCTATGCTTCTGACCGGCGCCGCTGACTTCGTAAGTGCGATGGGGTGGGAGGAAGACAGCGTGATACTGCGTGCAAGGAAGGCTGGCATTGAGCGCCAGATGTTTCCTGACCTCTCGGAGGACGAGGAAAAAATTGTCAGTCTGCTGCGCGACAATAACGACCTGAACGTAAACATCATCGTGATGCGTACGCAGTTGCCCTCGGCAACGGTGACATCCAGCCTCTTCAGCCTTGAACTCAAGGGGGTGGTAAGGATGTATGCAGGAGGAGTGTATCATCTTATGGACTAAAAAAACAACCAATAAACATATATGAGAAACATAAAAAGATTGTTAGGAGCGGTGGTCTTCTTTGCCGTTTCGGTAATGGTAAGTGCACAGAACGACTCAATCCTTTTCGAGGATAACACACGCATTGACACAACAGCAAGAGGCGAACTCCGTCTGAATATTGACGGTATGGGATTCTTCCGTGACAATGAATATAAGGGAAGTCTGCGCAAGGGATATACGCTTCCCGGTTTTTGGTTGCAGCCCACGGTCAGCTATCAGCCTCTCTCGCGTCTGCGTCTTGAAGCGGGAGCATATATGCTGCATTACTGGGGTGCCAACAAATATCCTTGCATGAACCTGCATGACATCGGCACGTGGATGGGTGAACAGACTCAGAAGGGATTCCATATTCTCCCCGTATTCAATGCTCATCTGCATGCCGCAAAGAACGTAGAACTGGTTCTTGGCACAATATACGGTAGAGCCAATCATCATCTTGCCGAACCTTTATACAATCCAGAGGCAGCTTTGTCGTCAGATCCCGAAGCCGGTCTTCAGGTGCTTTGGCGTCCGTCGTTCATGGATTTGGACGCATGGGTGAACTGGGAGAGCTTTATCTTCGATGAAGACAACCATCAGGAGGCTTTCACAGTCGGACTGTCAGCAAGTCTGAAGGCTAACGGTAGCGCAAGAAAGACGCACGTATATTTTCCGCTTCAGATTCTTATGCAGCATCGTGGCGGCGAGGTGAACACCACAGCAGACGAGCGACAGATAAAGACATGGATGAATGCGGCTGCGGGAGTGGGACTGACAATACGCCCGGAATGCAGTCTGGTTTCGCGACTGAACTTTGAGGGAATGGCTATGTATTACAGCCAAGTGGCTGGAAATATGCTTCCTTTCGATAAGGGTCATGCCTTTTATGTAAAAACGGAAGCCGACATGTGGCGCTTCCGTGTAAGGGCAGCCTATTGGGATGCCAATAAGTTTGTGTCTATCTTCGGCAACCCGCTTTACGGTTGCGTCGGAATAGACGACGAGAGTTATGTAATGCCACGCAATCGCATGGCAAGCGTGCGTCTGAGTTATGCACAAAATCTCGGCAATGGTTTCGCTTGGGGCGGATATGCCGACCTCTTCAATAACTTTCCCTCAGACGCAAGCTCGGAATCACGCGGCAATTTTCACGAGACAAACAGCATGAGCATTTCGGCAGGTGTGTATCTGCGTATTAACCCATCCTACTTGCTTAAGAAATTCTGAGCCTGCTTTATTGAGTCAGCAGGCGCAGAGTGTTCAGATATTCGTCCACATCGGGGTGGCTTATTCTGCTCCATACATCTCCCAAGAAGGCGGCTCCACCGAAGTGCCACTCCTTGAGAAGCGGTATGTTATTGGCTGTAACGCCACCCAAGGCTATGACTTTCCCGTCGATAATGCCGTCCGCAGCAGCTTGTTGCAGACGGCTGGCAGGGAATGCAGCCTCGTATCCTGCCTTTGAGATGCTGTTGAATATCGGACTAAGGAAGACGTAGGCACGTTGAGGCTTGTTGGCTATCACCTCCTCAAGACTATGGCAGGAGCATGATATGCTACCCGTATAACCGTCGGGCGCTATTGGGTTACGGCGGTTAAGATGGACGCCATGAAGACCGTATTCGCTTGCTAACGCGAAATGCTCGTGCGTAACAATGCGATTGTGCCATCGTTTGGGAATCTCGTTAAGCAGATTCCTGCATGCTTCTATCGGAGCCTCAGGCTTACGGAAATGCAGTAAGTCGAGCCCGCAACCGAAAAGCTTATCTATAAAAAACGCCTCCCCCGGCAGGAAGTCGGGAGAGGTGATGACTATCCATTCCATTCGGAACAGTTTTTTACTTCTTAAGTTTCTCGATAATCATATCGGCAACCTTCTTACCTGAAAGCATCATGCCGCCGAAGATCGGTCCCATACGCGGAGTGCCGGCAACAGCAGAAGAAGCCATACCGCAGACGTAGAGTCCGGGATAGATCTCGCGTGTGCCTTCTACAACCATGCGCTCGCCCTCAACAACGTCGAGTGAACGCTCGCCGATAACGCCGCCAGTAGCGGTGTCAAGCTTGATGCCGTTCTTGCTGGCAACCACCTTACACATCTCGCTGTCGTGACCAGTGCCGTCAATGACACACTTAGCCATGATGTTCAGCGGGTCGACGTGCAGACCCTCACGGAGCACCGGAGTCCAGTTGACAACGACGCCGCTTACCACGTTGTTCTTGAATACAACGTCCTCAACAGAGTAGCAGTTGAAGATTGTAGCGCCGGCGTGTACTGCGTGATAGAGCAGGGCAGAGGTGCTCTCCACAGAGTCGATGGTATAGAGTCCGTCCTCGAACTTCTCATAGTTGATGTCGAAGTCCTTGATGATGTGCATTGCCTCTTCCTGAATGACAATCTGATTGAACATCATAGCGCCACCCCACATGCCACCGCCGGGAGAGAGCTTGCGGTCGAACTGTGCTACTTTCAGTCCGGCTTTAGCCAGATAGTAAGCTGCTACGATGCCTGACGGACCACCACCTACGATAGCTACGTCAAGATTAAGGTTTCTCTCAAGTTTGTCGAAATAGGTACTGATAATACCTTTAGATACTTGTGTTTCGATCATTTTTGTTATTGTTATTTATTGGGTTATTCTTGTTTCTTTTTATTTCCGTTATTGTTTACGGATTCTTACTTGCTTTCTTCCTGGCAGTTCTTGAGCGAGTGACTGATGCGGGCTGCACAGAAGTTAGGACCGCACATTGTGCAGTAGTTGGCGTCTACCTCGTTGCTGGTCTTGTAGTATTCGAGTGCGCGTTCCGGATCGAGAGCCAGATTGAACTGGTCCTTCCAGCGGAAATCGTAACGAGCCTTGCTCAGCGCATTGTCGCGAATAGTGGCACCGGGATGACCCTTAGCCAAGTCGGCTGCATGGGCGGCAATCTTGTATGTCACAACGCCTGTGCGAACGTCTTCCTTCTCAGGCAGAGCGAGATGCTCCTTCGGAGTGACGTAGCAAAGCATGGCTGTGCCGTACCAGCCTATCATAGCTGCACCGATGGCAGAAGTGATGTGGTCGTAAGCGGGAGCGATGTCGGTAACGAGCGGGCCGAGTGTGTAGAAGGGTGCACCATGACACTTCTCAATCTGGCGTTCCATGTTCTCCTTAATCTTATGCATAGGCACGTGTCCGGGACCCTCGATGAACGCCTGGACGTTCTTTGCCCAAGCACGCTCCACGAGTTCGCCCATTGTGTCAAGCTCTGCAAACTGTGCAGCGTCGTTGGCATCGTAGGTAGATCCGGGACGCAGACCGTCGCCCAATGAGATGGCAACGTCATACTTGGCGCAGATGTCGCAGATGTCGTCGAAGTGCTCATAGAGGAAGCTCTCCTTCTGATGCACCTTACACCACTTTGAGATGATGCTGCCGCCGCGGCTTACGATGCCCGTAAGACGGGTGTCGGCAAGGTGGATGTTCTTCAGACGGATGCCGCAATGGATGGTGAAGTAGTCGACACCCTGCTCGCACTGCTCTATCAATGTGTCGCGGAATATCTCCCATGTGAGGTCTTCTGCCTTACCGTTGACTTTTTCGAAAGCCTGATACATAGGCACGGTGCCTACCGGAACGGGGCAGTTGCGCAGAATCCACTCGCGTGTCTCATGGATGTCGTCGCCAGTAGAGAGGTCCATCAATGTGTCGCCACCCCACTTGCAGCTCCATACAGCCTTCTCCACCTCTTCCTCAATGCCGGAAGTAGTGGCAGAATTGCCGATGTTGGTGTTTATCTTTACGAGGAAGTTGGTGCCGATGATCATCGGTTCTGACTCGGGGTGCTTGATGTTTGCAGGAATCACAGCTCTTCCTTCAGCCACCTCCTTACATACAAATGCCGGTGTGATGTGTGTCTTGATGCCCAACTCCTCGCAGTTCATGTTCTCGCGGATGGCAACATACTCCATCTCCTGCGTAATGATACCCTGCTTTGCGAAGTACATTTGTGTCTGTCCCTCCTTACGTCCGTCTATCCATGACTGGCGCATCTTGGGCAGGCCCTTCTTAAGGTCGATCTCAATGTTCGGGTCGCTGTAAGGACCACTGGTGTCGTATATATATACGGGCTTGTTCTCTTCTACGTGGCGCTTCTCACCCTCGAAAGTAACGGTGGGTGTAAGACGGACACGTCGCATTCCGACCTTTATCTCCGGGTAGAGCTTACCGCTAAGATAAACCTTCTCTGAAGAAGGATAGCTAAACTTGATTTTTGTTTCCATCTATTTGATTTATTGGTTTGTTTTGGTTTTGTTTACGAATTTCTGCATTTCTTCCACAGGATTCTCGGCGTTAAGGATGCCACCGCTGACAGCTATGCCGCTTACGCCAGTCTGCATTATCGCCTCAATGTCCTCTTCAAGGATGCCTCCAATGGCTACGATTGGCAGACCAATGTTGTGCAATTTCATCTGCTCCACAATGTTACGATAGCCATCAAGTCCCAATACAGGCGACAGATTCTTCTTCGTCGTGGTGAAGCGGAAGGGACCGCAACCTATGTAGTCGGCACCTTGTCTGTGCAGTCGTTCCACGTCTTCGAAGGTGTTGGCAGTTCCACCGATGATTCTGTCCTTGCCAAGCAGACGGCGTGCTTCGTCCACCGGCATGTCGTTCTTGCCAAGATGTACGCCGTCAGCTCCGGTCTGCTCCACCCATTCTGCGTGGTCGTCAAGCACAAACACGGCATTATGCTGCTTGCATAACTTGCTGATCTCCTTAGCGGCAGACAGAAAGTCAGCCTCCGATGCGTCCTTCATGCGAAGCTGAACCCATCGGCATCCGCCTTCAAGTGCCATTCTTGCACCGTCTACGTATCCGTAGCGTTCGTTGGAATGTGTGATAAACTGTATCATAATGTCATTAATTTCTCAGGATTGAAAAAGTGGTCAACAGGTCCGTGACCTTCTCCGATGTGTATGTCCTTTCCTGCTTCCAAGGCTTTGGAAAGATATTCCTTTGCATAAGCCACGGCGTCAGTCATCTTCTGACCGCGTGCCATGAAGGAGGTGATGGCGGATGACAATGTGCATCCTGTTCCATGTGTGTTTCGTGTCTCAATGGTGTCATGCACGAAAGTGGCAGGTTCGGCTTCTGATGTATAGAGTTTGTCAATCTTCTTGCCGCCTTCAAGGTGTCCGCCCTTAATAAGAACAGCCTTGCATCCTAACTCCAATATTCGCTTGGCTGCAATGTCCATGTCTTCCGCTGTGCTGATTTTTGTATGTGAAAGCACTTCTGCTTCGGGAATGTTGGGAGTGAGCAATGTTGCCATAGGGAGCAAGTTGCTGCAGAATACGCCAAGTGCGTCTTTCTGCATGAGCATCGAACCACTTGTCGAAACCATAACCGGGTCGACAACCAAGATGTTGGGAGAGTATATTTTAAGTGTGTCGGCTATAGCTTGGATGGTGGCTTTGTCGTTCACCATGCCTATCTTGATGGCCAAAGGCTTTATGTCGTCCATGACAGCCTTTATCTGTCCTGCCACTATTTCTGGCTTGACGGCTTGAATGGCCTGTACGCCCATCGTGTTCTGCACCGTTATGGAGGTGATGGCGGAAGCGGCATAAACGCCCAATGCCGACATTGTCTTGATGTCAGCCTGCACGCCTGCTCCTCCGCAACTGTCGGAACCGGCAATCGTCAATGCACAAATATACCTCATACTGTTGTCGTTTTGCAGAGGCGAATCTGTTGTTATGCTCTATAAGATGATACGGAATAGAAATAGCTCCTTACATTATATATATGTATGTAAATATATAAACTTTGGTAGCGTTCCCTGCGGCAGCATTACCTGCATCAAGTTCTATGGGTATGATCTCAGCAACACAATCGTGAAGCACCCCTTATTTCTTAATATGGTTTTTAACTAATTGCAAAGTTAATAATTTTCTCTTATATAGACAGCATTGACATAGAATAATTTTTCGCAATAAATATTATTAGTCTATATTGTTGAATGTATACGTTTGTAGTGGTTTTTGCGCTTTTTATTGTACCTTTGCATCCGATAAGATTGCAGAAATAACAATAAGTATAATAATGGATAAAAGAAAGCACAAACTTTTTGAGGCTGCTAATGGCAAAAACTATTTGCTGCCTTTCGTTCTTGTTACAACCCTTTTCTTTCTTTGGGGATTCGCCCACAGCATTCTTGACGTACTGAACAAGCACTTCCAAGAGTCGATGAACATCAGTAAGGCTGAGTCGGCATTGGTGCAGGCTGTGGTCTATGGTGGATATTTTCTGATGGCAATACCGGCTGGACGCATTATCCGTCGTTTCGGATATCGTTCGGGAGTGTTGACCGGACTTTCCCTTTACGGTATAGGAGCCTTGCTTTTCATTCCCGGTGGCATGCTGTTGTCGTTTCCTTTCTTCCTTTTCTCCCTTTTCGTTATCGGTTGCGGACTGACGTGTCTGGAGACCGCCGCCAATCCGTACGTAACAGTATTGGGAAGTGCCGAGGGAGCGGAACGACGCATCAACCTTTCACAATCCTTCAATGGACTGGGATGGATATTCGGTCCGCTTGTCGGTGGATTGTTCCTTTTCTCAGGAGAAGGTGAGGGCGATATCTCAACTCCGTACGCCATTATCGGAATTGTTGTAATCCTTGTAGCCATCATCTTCTCTCGTATAAAACTACCTGAGATTGAAACCGAAGAGGATTCATGCGCCGAGCAGACATCAATGGAAGGTTCTTCTGTTGACAGCCATGCTTCTGCGCAGACCTCGCTTTGGCAGCATCGCAACTTTGTTTGGGGAATGGTAGCACTCTTCTTTTACGTTGCTGCTCAGACAGGCATTAACAGCTTCTTCATCAATTATGTCACTGAGAATGCGTCAATCAGCAATTCCGAGGCATCTCTGCTCCTTTCCTTCGGCGGCATGGGACTGTTCATGCTCGGAAGAATAGGTGGCAGTTGGGTTATGTCGCGCATAAAGGCAGAGACCGTTTTGCTTGCCTGCGCTGTTGGAGCGGCTGCAGCGATGTGCATTCTCCTTACCGGCGCAGGCATGCTTGGCGTAGCGGCATTCTTCCTTTGCTATCTTTGCGAGAGCATCATGTTTCCCACAATATTCGCTCTTGCTCTCAGAGGACTCGGACGTCACACAAAGCAGGCTTCGTCATATCTTATAATGTGTATTGTGGGTGGAGCCGTAGCCCCGCTGCTGATGGGAGTAACAGCCGACGTGCTCAGCATGTCAGTGGCTTTCGCCATTCCTTTGGCATGCTTTATTGTGATAGCAGCTTATGCTTTCCGACTGCATGTTGTCGGAAAGCATAACGCGTAAGAAACATTTATATGTGAGTGATTAAGGCAGCACGGACTTTCTGTAGCAGAGAGCCGCACCTATAGCGGTGCAGAATTCTGAATATTGCGGAATGCGGAACTTAACGCCGTAGAGTCGTTCCGTATCAGAAAATACCACGCGGCATTGCGGCAGAAGCGTGAGATTGCCAATCATGACAAACTCCTTAATGCCACTTCCAAGAGAAGAAAGAATAGTGGCGCTGCATATTGACTGCAGAACCATCCATATCAGACCAAGAGCAATGTCTTCGCGTGAGGCATTGCTCTTTGCGTTTCCCCACAAAGAAGCGATGGCATTCATAGGCAGACCCTGCAACGGATTGGCGCAGATGTCCTTGATAAGCACGTTGATGTGCGAAATGTCGCCTTCCTCCGCCAATGCTGCCACCTGCTTGATGTCGTCAGTCTTGAGCAACAGGCGCGAGAGACCCTGAAGAGTGCCGCCTCCGATGCCGATGCCACCGATGTGCTTGATGTCGTCGCCGTCACACTTCACGATAGACGTACCCGTGCCAAGGCTTACCACGAGCATGCGGTCGAGCTTAGTTTCGTAGCGTGCGCCGAGACCGTCAGCCACAAACTCCTCTGCCTTTTCCGTCGGCAGTCCGTAGACAGGTTCGTTGATATAGGCGCTGCCCACTCCAGTAAGCATTACCTTCTCCACATCGTTCAGTTGTATGTGGTTGTCGTGGAGATACTTGCCGAAAGCTCCATATAATGATGTCACTGGGTCAGTGGCGCGGATGCGTATCGGTGAAACCACCTTGCCGTTGTCGTCGATGCCTACAATCTTTGTGGTACTTATGCCCACGTCGATGCCTATTACTATTCCCATTTCGTTTTTATGTATAGTTTGTTGTTGATGAAATTAATAATGATAGATATGATATCCGGCTTCCGTTGCTTCACAATACTTCGATAACCGTTCGAGTATGTATTCGGCTGTGGCACGTACGTCTGCCTCATTGCCGTCATATCCGTTTACGAGTACTGTGAGCTTGGTGGTGGAGAGCGTCACCTTTGTGCGCTCATGGTCGCTGGTGGGTGTGCCGACGCCTCCCTCGCTGTCACGATAGACAGGCATTCCGGCAATGTTTATCATTCCTCTTCCGATGCCTTCATACGGTTCGCCCTCACGACCGATACCAAGTTTTAGCGTATCGCCTACGAAACGGTCCGAATCGAAAGCGCCAATGCTGTAGCCGTAGCGCATGCTTGCAAGATTGATAAGATCCACGAGTGTGTCAATCTGGTAAAGCGCCTTTCCCTGAAGGACGCGTCTTATCAACGCTTCACCTGAAGGACGATAACGCGATGGGTCCTTGCCGCAAAGCTTGTAGATGCGGCGTGTGGCTTGGATGGACGTCATTGTCTTGACGCTCTCGGTTGTGAGCGTGTCGCGATAATGCTGGCTGAGGGCGTCAATCTCTTCCCAAAGCTCTTTCGAAAATTCAGTATTCTTTATGTTGGAGGTGATGCATGCCCCGACAAACTCAGGGCATACCTCATGCATTTCCTCCGATACTTCTACTTTTATCATATCTATATATCTGTGTGTGTTAGGGTGCGTTCAATGTTTTGGATTAGGAAGTCTGATTATTCAATCATGCTGAGGAACGTGTCCTCGTCGACGAGCTGGATGCCGAGCTTTTCCGCTTTCTGCAGTTTGGACGGTCCCATGTTTTCGCCGGCAAGTATAAACGATGTCTTACCGCTTATCGAACCTACGTTCTTTCCTCCGTTACGCTCAATCATTGCTTTATACTCGTCACGGCTATGCTTTGCGAAGACGCCGCTGATGACAATCGACTTGCCTGCAAGCTTGTCCGAAGATTCTGTCAGCTGTTCTTCGCTGAGCCCCATCTGCAGTCTGAAGGCTGCCAGACGGTCAACTATATGTTCGTTGACGTGATTGTGGAAGTAGGTCACCACGCTCTTGGCTATGACCTCTCCAATGCCGTCCACCTCCATGAGCTGTTCCACTGATGCATTGCGCAGCGCCTCCATTGTCTTGAAATGGCGGGCGAGTAACTTAGCCGATGTTTCGCCTACAAAGCGGATGCCGAGTGCGAAAACCACACGCTCGAAAGGCACCTTCTTGGAAGCCTCTATGCCAGCGAGTACTTTCTGTGCCGACTTCTCTCTTGTGCCTGAAGCGTTGATGGCATCTTTCTGAATAGTATAAAGGTCAGCGATGTTACGCACAAGTCCACGACGATAATAGTCGTCCACTGTTTCCGGTCCGATTGAGTCGATGTTCATAGCTCGTCTGGCAATGAAATGCTCTATGCGACCCTTTATCTGCGGAGGACATCCCGTGTCGTTAGGACAGTAGTGTGCTGCCTCGTCCTCATAGCGTACAAGGGGAGTGCCGCATTCAGGACATCTGTCTATGAATTTTACGGGTTCGGCATCATCCGGTCTTTTTTCCATTGCCACTCCGACAATCTTAGGGATAATCTCTCCTCCCTTTTCCACGTATACGTAGTCGCCGATATGAAGATCGAAGCTTCTGATGAAGTCCTCGTTGTTAAGTGTAGCACGCTTCACTATGGTTCCAGCCAGCTGCACGGCGTCCATGTTAGCCACCGGCGTTACGGCTCCGGTGCGACCCACCTGATACGTTACGCTGTTGAGGCGGGTGCATGCACGTTCCGCCTTGAACTTATAGGCGATTGCCCAACGCGGCGACTTGGCTGTATAGCCCAAAGCCTGCTGTTGTCTGATGGAGTTGACCTTCAGTACGATGCCGTCCGTAGCAACGGGCAGATTCTTACGCTCCGTGTCCCAATAGCTTATATAGTCGTAAATCTCCTGCAACGTTTTGGCCTTTTTCATACCCTGCGAAATCTTGAATCCCCATTGAGCGGCAGTCTGCAGGTTCTCGTAGTGACCGTCTGTAGGGAGCGTGTCGCCGAGGAGATAATAAAGGTAAGAGTCGAGCTGTCGGCTTGCCACAAGCTTTGAGTTCTGGCTCTTCAGGGTGCCGCTGGCAGCGTTGCGAGGATTGGCGAAGAGCGGTTCTTCCGCTGCTTCACGCTCAGCATTCAGACGCTCGAAAACCTTCCAAGGCATCAGAATCTCGCCTCTTATCTCGAACTCCTGCGGATATCCGCTGCCCTCTTTAAGGACAAGCGGGATGCAACGTATGGTCTTGACGTTGGCTGTAACGTCGTCGCCATGCACGCCGTCGCCTCTTGTGACGCCGCGCACCAGCTTGCCGTCCACATAAGTAAGCGATATGCTGAGGCCGTCATACTTCATCTCGCAGCATACCTCAAAGTCTTCTCCCTGCAGTCCGCGCTTCACGGAGTCGTACCATTCTTCCACATCCTGCTCGTTGTAAGTATTGGCAAGCGAGAGCATCGGATACTTGTGTGCCACCTGCGTGAAGTTCTGGTTAAGGTCGCTACCCACGCGCTGTGATGGCGAGTTAGGGTCTGCCATCTCAGGGTGATGGCTTTCGAGGTCCTGCAGTTCGTGCATGAGCATATCGAACTCCTGGTCCGTGATGGTAGGCTGGTTGAGCACGTAGTAATTATGATTATGCTCATGCAGCTGTTGTCTGAGATATATGATGCGTTCTGTTTCGTTCATAATAGGAATGATATATGGTATATATATATTTAAGTTGAAAGGATGTTTATCTTCGTTTGGTCATGACATAGAGTATTACGGGTGCTCCGATCACTGGTGTCACGGCGTTTACGGGGAGCATTGTGCCTGACGGAGTCATCGTACAGGCAAGGTTGCATGCCATCGCCACGCCGCCTCCGGTAAGGATAGTGGCAGGAAGCAGCTTGCGATAGTCGTCCGTGTGAAGCGCCATACGTGCTATGTGAGGAACTGCCAGTCCGATGAATGCCACCGGTCCGCAGAAAGATGTGGTGAGAGCTGTGAGAATGCCGGTGACGATAAGCACCGTTCCGCGTAACTGACGGGTGTTTACACCGAGGTTTTCGGCGTATAATGTGCCAAGCGATAGAATATTGAGTGACTTGACAAGGAGCACGGAAGCGGAAAGACATACTACGGCTATTATGGAGAACAGCGGAAGACGTTCGGTTGAGACACTGGCAAAATTGCCCATGCCCCAAAGCGTGTAGGCACGCAGTCCCTCCTCAGAAGCGTAATAGCTGAGCAGTACGATAATGGATGATGAAAGATATCCCACCATTACTCCAGCGATGAGCAACATGGCATCGGAGCGGATAATGCTTGAGAGACTGAACATCAGTAAGGTAACGGCGGTGGCGCCTATGAATGCCGCTGCCAGAACGGTGGCGAAGCCCCCGATTGAAAGCATGCCGACGCTAACGCTTCCTCCATACAATAGCATGACGAAAGCCACTCCAAGTCCGGCTCCGCTGCTGATGCCGAGAATGGAAGGGTCGGCAAGCGGATTGCGAAAGACGGCTTGAAGCATAAGACCGCAGACCGCCAGCGAACAGCCGCACAACAATGCTGTGACGGCTTGCGGCAGTCGCGACTCAAGGATGATGAAGCGCCAGCTGTCGTTGTGGACATCGCGTCCGAGCAGAATGTCGGCGACATCTGCTGCAGGAATGTCCACAGCTCCGAAAAAGACGTTAAGCAACAGTAGCGCTACCGTGGCTGACGCCAGTAAGGCGAATATGAGCAGACGGCGTGTCAAATCTTCAGCGTTTTCAGTATTTCGGTCATCTTCTGCAACGTGGTGATGCGTGTCGGTACGAGCGGCAGGCGCAGTACGTTCTCGATGAATCCCATCTCATGCAGCAATGCCTTTACGCCGGCAGGATTGCCGTCGACGAAGAGCAGTGAGTAGAGTTCGGTGAAGCGGTGGTGTATGATGCGTGCAGCCTCGTATTCGCCTTTAAATTCCAGACGAATCATGCGCGACACCTCCTTGGGAAGTGCGTTGCCGATGACGGAGATGCTACCCGCAGCGCCACTTGCCACCATTGAGAACGTCAGAGCGTCGTCGCCGCTGATGACATCGAAGCGTTCCGGCTTGTTCTTTATTATCTCGTCCACCTGCTCCAGACTTCCGCTTGCCTCTTTGATGGCAATGATGTTAGCGCAGTCTTTTGCCAAGCGCACAGTGGTCTCGGGCTTGAGATTGATGCCGGTACGTCCTGGTACGTTATAGAGTACCACGGGCACGGGACTTGCTTCGGCTATGGCGCGGAAGTGCTGATAGAGACCTTCCTGCGAAGGCTTGTTATAGTAAGGGCATACGCTGAGCACGCCGTCGATGCCGCGCAAGTCTGTGTTGCGCAGTTCCTCGACAACAGCTCTTGTGTTGTTGCCGCCGCAACCCATGAGGATGGGCAGTCTGCCGCGGACTCTGTCAATCACTAATTCCTTTATCTTGTGCTTCTCGTCGGTTGACAGACAGGGCGTTTCGCCTGTTGTCGCCAGAATGCATAAAAAGTCAGCACCATTCTGAATCTGATAGTCAACAAGGCGTGTGAGTGCCTTGTAGTCCACCTCGCCGTCTTGCGTGAATGGTGTGATAAGAGCGATTCCTAACCCTTTGAAGATGTTCTGTGCCATATGGTGATATTAAGAATTATATTATTATTCTGCTACAAAGTTAATGATTTATCATGAAAACCCATTGTCAGAATACAATAAAAAACCATAACCTTTACAAGTTTTTAGTGCGAGCCTATATAAAGGAACAGCATTCCGAGCAGCACGAGCAGCATATCCAGAGCCTTGCTCTTGAGATTTTTCTCCTTGAAGACGGCTGCTCCGCAGAAGAAGCTCACCACCACGCTTCCACGTCTGATCATTGAGACGATGCTGATCATAGCTCCCGGAAGGGACAGCGCGTAGAAGTAGACAAAGTCGGCTGCACTAAGGAAGAGGCTTATGAAGATGATGCTCCATTTCCACGTAAACGGAGTGGAGTTCTTTCTTGTAGGCCACCATATCATCAGCATCGTCAGTCCCATCATCGCCAACTGATAAAGGTTATACCAGCTCTGCACCACCATACGGCTCAGTCCGACGCCACCGTTCTCAGGCGGTGCCATCAGATACTTGTCGTACAGTCCGCTTACGGCTCCGAGTACGGCTGCCAGAATGAGTGAGAATATCCACTTGTTGTGTCGGAAGTCTACGCCTTCCTTCTTGCCGCTTCGCTTGATGAGGAAGAAGGAGATGATGGCGAGTGTCACACCTGCCCATTGCCATACGTTAAGGCGTTCGCCGAAGACGAGCATGGCTCCGACGAGCACCATCACGGGACGTGTGGCGTTTATCGGACCGACGATGGTGATGGGGAGATGCTTCATGGCGAAATAGCCGAATATCCATGAGGACAGCACGATGCAAGCCTTGAGCAGGATGTAGCGGTGCTGCTCCCATCCGCACGGCTCGACGTAGAACGTTGTGGAATTGAGCAGTCCGGTATATGAAGACAGGATTATGAACGGAAGAAAAAGCAGTGAGCATATAGCCGTATTGAGGAACAATACCGGCAATACGGCATTGCCCGACAGCGCGTGCTTCTTGCAAACGTCATAGAAGCCTAACAATGCTGCCGAGCAGAAAGCTAAGATTAGCCACATAATTAATTAAGATGTCTGTGTGTTTATTTGGGTTCTTGTGAATGAATTACGCGTCGTATCTGACGTCCTCGAGGAACAGGGCGCATGCGGGCATGCTTTCGCCAGCCTTGGAGCGTGAGCCGCTTGCTATTATCTCCCTGAACTGGTCAATGGTGATGCGATGGCGTCCCACCTCAATGAGCGTGCCTACCACAGCCCTTACCATATTGCGCAGGAAGCGGTTGGCTGATATGCGGAAGTGCCATGCGTCGTCAGCGTCCTTTGTCCATGCTGCCTCCGTAACGTTGCAGAGCGTGGTCTTCACGTCGGTGTGGGTCTTGCAGAAAGCTGCGAAGTCGTCGGTCTGGAGAAGGATGGCTGCCGCCTCATTCATGAGGCTGAAGTCCAGGTCGTAGTGCATCTCGCAGGAATATGCTCGCAGGAACGGGTTCTTGCGTGTATGGATGTAATAATGATAGGTGCGGAGCGTGGCGCTGAAACGTGCGTGCATGTCGTCAGCCACCTGGCGAACGCCATACACCGAGATGTCACGGGGCAAGAGACGGTTGAGCTTATAGGCGAGTTGGGCGCAGTCAATGGCGGCATCCGTCTCGAAGTGAGCCGTCATGCGGCGGGCGTGCACTCCTGCGTCCGTCCTTCCTGCTCCGACCACTTCGATGTTCTCCCTTATTATTGTTGACAATGCTTTCTGTAGTTCCTCCTGAACTGAGTTGCCGTTAGGCTGAATCTGCCAACCGTGATAGTTGGTGCCGTCGTAGGCAAACTCTACAAAGTATCTCTTCATTCTTCTTTTCTTATTCTTTATTTCTTGTGTTCTCCTAGCTTTCGCTTTCCGCTGAACAGCTGTCTGTGGAATCTGTCTTCGGCTCTGATTATGCGGAAAACCTTTGATGCTGGCAGTATTTTCATGAAGCGCTGATGATATTTCTTCTGCAGTTGCTTCATCTTGATGTCATTGTCGTCGCGCAGCGCTATAGCTTCGGCGCATGCCTTGTCGTCGTTCGTGTCCACATGGCACAGGCGTCTGTCCTGCCCGAAGAAGGCAAGCTGCTTCTCACGCATCTCTCTGTATACGGGGAAGAAGGCGGCAGCTTCTTTAGGGGTCAGCCCAGCCTCGGAGGTGATGAACTGCTCCAGGTCGGCTTGGAATTGTGCCGGGTCGAAATGATGGTGTTTCTGAGCCGCCATTTCGGTCACGCAGAGTAGTGCCGTGAATAATATTATAACGAATCTTTTCATTATGTGCGAATTTTATGTGGTTGCGTGGTTTGTCGTTACTGCCGCTTGTCAGTTGCTTGCAAGGAGCGAATAGATGTCCTCGTTGTCAAGCATAGAGTAGTCTGCCATCTCGTCGCTTACAGAGTGGTGTGCAGGCGTGTCGTGCGCAGACAGCGTAGCCGTGCTGTTGTCCGTTGTTTCCGTTTGTGGCTTGTTGTCCTTGGCAGCCAATGTGGGGTCTTGTTGTGGTGCGGAGAGCGTGAAGGCTGTCCATGTCACGGCTCCCGCCACCATTATTCCGGCGCATGCAGCTGCATATCTGAGCATTCTGCTGCGGAGCGGAATGGTCTTGGGCTTGTCTTCTTTCGGGCATGTCTCCACTGTCTTTTCTTCCTCAAGCATAGCCACAGACGTGAGAATGTCGTCCTGGAGATGCTCGAAGTAGCCTTCCGGAACGGCGAAATGGTTTTTGTTGCCAAATCGTGAGAGTATGTATTTTTCGTCAGATTCCATATTTTTTACACCTTATGCAGATTATGTTCTTTGTAGTTATGACGTACTTTAAGCTGATAGGTTTAATCCTAATATATAATTAAGGTATATTTTTTCTGCTTTTTTTCATCTGCTTCATTGTTCGTGCATCTGAACGTAAGCCGTAATCTTCTTCATCGCTATGTGGTAACTTGCCTTCAATGCTCCTTCCGATGTGTTGAGTATGCGACTCATGTCGGCATACTTCATCTCGTCGTAATAGCGCATTGTGAAGACCACGCGTTGCACCTCCGGGAGTGTGGCGATGGCTTCTTGCAGGAGAGCCTGAGCACGGTTGCCGTCAAAATAGTCGTCGGCAAGCAGACGGTTGGCGATGTTGGCCCCTGCGCCGCTCTCATCAATGGACGCCGTGTCTTTCTGTCTTCTTAGGAAGTCGAGCGATTCGTTCACGGCTATTCTGTAGAGCCATGTGGAGAGACTCGCCCGCTGCTCGAAGTCGCCGATGCTTTTCCACACCTTAATAAATACGTTCTGCAGCACGTCGTTGGCATCGTCATGATTTATGACGATACGTCGTACTGTCCAATACAGCTTTTCGCTATACTGGCGTACGATCTGCTCAAAGCCTTGCCGCTTCTCCTTGTCGTTGGCAAAGCCCTTTGGCGTGTCATTATCTGCTTCCTGCATTTTTTATGGTTCTGCTTTTCTTGCTGTTTGTTATTGTGCAAGCGTTACTGTCCGCTTGCGAGATAACCCTTCAGACTGTTGTATATTACGTTGTCGAAACCGTAGACGTCGGGGTAGGGGACGAGCGTGCCGTTCTGGTCAGGATAGAGCGTATAGTAACTGATGAAGATAGGCACTTGCGGATTGACGTTCAGGCTGCCGAGCATCTTCTTCTTGTCAATGCTTTCCTTCTGCTTCTCGCTCTCCTCGTCATTGCCTCTTGTGTGTGAAGGGCGATAGTCGATGGTCATCGAGTAGCGCATTCGCTCCATCATCGCCTCGTCTTTCTTGCTGAGCATAAAGACGGCAAGGTCGTACGGACGTGCCACTCTTATGCAGCCGTGCGACACGCTACGGTCGCGCTGCGAGAAGACGCCGGGATTGGACGTGTCGTGCATGTAGATGGAGAAGTTGTTGTCAAAGCGGAATACCACTCTGCCCAGCGCATTGCCCACGCCGCCACGCTGAACCACGCCGTAGTCTTTCGACATAAGCATGTCTCCGCTTACCGTTGACGGATCAACCTGCTTGCCGGTGTTGCGATTGATAATGAAGTAGTTGTGCGAATCGAAATAGGCACGACTTCCTGCATGATGTCTGATGGATGTCTTGACAATGCTCTTCGGAATCACCCATTGCGGATTAAAGTCCATTCGCTTTACGCGACTGTTGAGGAGCGGCGTCTTGGTCTTGAGGCTTCCTATGCCTATGCGCATGGTCATGCGTTCCTCGCCGTTCACGGCAAGAAGATGCACGGAAGGGATGTTTATGAGCACGTACTTGCTGTGGTTTTGCGGATAGTCGCCGTGGTCCCATCTGCTTCGTTCGATGTTGGTCTGAAGGCGTTGCAGGTCTGCCTTTGAGAGAGGGTCTGAAAGGTGGCGTACGAGGGTGGCGTACAGTGGATTCTTGGGTTCTGACTCACGGAGGAATTTAGCTACCGATGCGTCGTCGCTGCCCATGACGCCGAATGCGAGCGCCACGTAATCCTTGCCGGGGCGCTTTGTGGGCACGTCGTAAAGCTGACGGTACGTTGTGCGGACAGAGTCGCTGTCGCGAACGTCCAGTCTGTTGAACACTTCACGTGGATTGACGAAGCCGAAGCGCTGACCTTCCGTGTAGCGGAGGAAAGCCTTCGTAAGCAGATATTCCAGGCGTCCGTAAACACGGCTGACGCTGTTCTTTCCTTCTCCGAAGTTGAGGCTTCTTACGCGTTCGAGGTCGTCCTTTATCTGCGAGGCATAGAAGAGCTTGGGCGATATGCCCACTTGCTCCACGCGTTCGAGATAAGCCACAAGGCTGTCCGCCTTTGCTGACACGCCGTCGCGAGTCATCCATCTTATGGCTCCTCCGTTCAGATAATGTCTGCGGGTCTGCATGGCGGCGACGTCTCTGTCTGAGTCTGCCATGACCATGTGGTGGATGGCTTCCCTTAGGCTCTCTTCGCTTACGAGCATGCTTTCGTCGCTGATCTGTGAGATGGAGTCGAGGGACAAGGACAGGTGCTCCTCTTTCTCATGACAGGCGCTGAGCGCGAGTGTGGTGAGAAGGAAGAGAAACAATAGCTTAACTATAAGTCGATGGGTACGCAATGTTGGATAGTTGACGTGTTGTCTTTTTTTTACTGAAAACAAATGTTTTTACTTGAATAGCTAATATACCAAAATACCGCATCTGATGACGTATGCGCGTCAGGCAATAGGCTGACGCGCATACGTTATTCAATGCGGTTTGTCTGGCGATGTGGAAGGCATTGTGTGCTTGTCCTTTTCTTACTTGATGACAATCTTGCGCACCACCTTGCCCACCTGAACGATGTAAATGCCTTTGGGAAGGTTGAGCTCATAGCGCTTGTCCGGACCGTCCACCTTTACCTTCATCACCGGTGCTCCTCCTGCAATGTTATATACGAGGAGAGTAAGTCCTGTGCCTCCCGAAACGTGGATGGTAGACTCGCTTGTGGTGATGACCACCTTCTGCATGTCAGCCTGCTCGAGAAGTTCTATCATAGGTGCTGCGCTTGCGTTGGCCTTTTGGGGCATAAACATCGCTGCAGACATGAGGACTATAAGTGAAAGTAAGTATCTTGTCATATCAATGTAGTTTTGTTGTGTACTATGCAAAAGTAGCGATATTTTTCGTTCATACGCCATTCTTACGCAATGATTTTAACTGGGTTAACTATTTTTAACCAAGACGGTACAATAAACTTGTGGTTTAAAGAGCTTTAAGCTCTTCTTCGAATATTCTGTCGAACGTCGCACGAAGGGCCGTCTGGTCGCACAGAAGTTCGCGGATGACGCGTAGCTTGCTCTCGTTGGGCGAGCCTGGCATCCACAGGCGGATGTATCCGTGGGCGGAATATTTCTGGTCCATGTGCTGGAGGAAGCGCTCCCACTGCTTGTCGCGGCTCAGCTCGGGATAATGAGCCATTCCGTACTGTATGGTGCGGCGGAAGATGTGGTCAGGTTCGAGGTCGCGGTCTGCCTCTGCCACAATTTTTCCGTAAATGCTGCGTGGCGCGTGCGATGCCGACGCTCTGTGGTCTTCCACAGCCTCCTTCATTATCTTTATCTGTTCCTCCGTGAACCATTGTCTCAGTCTGCGGTCGGCAAGCAGGATTTTTCCGCTTGTAATGTGATGCACGGCGCGTGGTCCGTCAAGGCCAAGATCATGATAGGCGGCAATGGCGTAAACCATATTGACGTCTGCTCCGGTGATTTTGGCAAGTGCCAACGAGTTCTTTATCACCATGTTGGCGTGTCGTATGTTGTGTGCCAGGTCGAAATTGTTGTAGCGCGGAAGGATGTTCTGCTCTACGAATTCCATAAGGTCAAGGCTGGGAGTTGATGTATCCATAAAATAAATGAAATGATTATTTACTTGCAAAAGTAGTTTATTATGGTTAAATTTGCAAGAAACAAAGAGAAAAACAATGGACGAAACAAATGTAAATGTCAATTCTTTCAAGGCGTGGGTGCTTGCTTCGCGCCCCAAAACACTCTCGGGAGCTGCCGTTCCGGTGCTTATAGGCATTGCCTCTGCCGTGTGTATGTATGGTAGGGACGGCATAAGGGTGGTGCCTGCCGTGCTGTGTATGCTCTTCGCGCTGGTTATGCAGGTGGACGCCAACTTCGTTAACGACTATTTTGACTTTATGAAGGGCACGGACGACGAGACGCGTCTCGGTCCGAAGCGTGCATGTGCGCAGGGATGGATAACGGCTGCGGCGATGCGTCGTGGTCTGCTCATTACCACGTTGCTGGCGTGTGCCGTCGGCTTGCCGCTTATCGCATACGGCGGTTGGGAGATGATTCTCGTGGGTCTGGCGTGCGTGGTGTTCTGCTTCCTCTACACCATATCGTTCTCTTATCTTGGTTTGGGTGACGTGCTGGTGCTGGTGTTCTTCGGACTGGTGCCGGTCTGCATAACCTATTGGCTTGTGGCTCCTCCCACGCCGTTGACGTCCATCCCCGTTCCCGTGATAGTCCTGTCGCTGGCATGTGGCTTGGAGATTGACACGCTGCTCGTCGTAAACAACTATCGCGACATCGACAACGACCGTCGTGCCGGCAAGAAGACGCTCATCGTGCGCATCGGTCCGGTATGGGGCAGACTGCTCTATTTCTTCCTCGGTTTCCTCGCCGGTGGACTTGTGGTGTATGGTGCAAGCAGGATGACGCAGTCATGGAATCTCTGGCAACAGGTCCTGATCATAATCTTCTACCTCTTCCATTATAATACGTTCCTTGCCATGCGCCGCATAAACAAAGGCGCCGCTCTGAACCGCGTCCTCGGAATGACAGCCCGAAACATGCTGATATTCGGCGTCTTCGTAGCGCTGTGCCTGCTGTTGTAGGGATTTTATGGATGGGAATAGGGCGAATGAATGAATTAGCTATTCTTCAAAAAACGTCCTAAATATTTTGATGTTATAAAGAAAAAGTATATGTTTGCAAAAGAATAAATAGATGACTTATGAAACAGGTAGAAGAAAGATACATAAGCTTGCTTACCGACTTCGGCTTCAAGCGCATTTTTGGAACAGCAATAAATAAGGACTTGCTGATTTGCTTCCTCAACAGCTTGTTTAATGGAAGACAGGTTGTTAAGGATGTTTCGTATCTAAATCCTGAGCACGTTGGTGATGTATATACAGACCGTAAGGCTATCTTTGACGTATATTGTGAAGGAGAAAACGGTGAGAAGTTTATCGTTGAAATGCAGAATGCTTATCAGGCATATTTCAAGGATCGCTCACTTTTCTACTCTACTTTCCCAATTCGTGAACAAGCCCCCAAGGGAAATGATTGGAACTTCAAACTCAATCATATTTATACCATAGCCCTGCTAAACTTCAATATGAATGAAGAAGCTTTCGATAAGGAGAAAATTCGTCATCACGTGCAGTTGTGTGATACCGCAACGCACAAGATATTCTATGATAAACTGGAGTTTATATATGTTGAGATTGCCAAGTTTGATAAATCTTTGGAAGAACTTGAGACTCTTTATGACAAATGGCTCTATGCCTTGAAGAATTTATATAAGCTTACTCAGCGCCCAAAGGAGTTGTATGACAAGGTCTTTGACCGCCTTTTTGAGGAAGCCGAGATTGCCAAGTTTTCACCAAAGGAAGTAAGAGAATACGAGGCAAGCAAGATGGCTTATAGGGATATCAAGAACTCTATTGATACTGCTAAACAAGAAGGCAAGGAAGAGGGGATAGCTATTGGTAAGGAGGAAGGAATAGCTATCGGTAAAGAAGAAGGGATAGCTATCGGTAAGGAAGAAGGAAAGAATGAGAGAAATCTTGAGATTGCCAAGGATATGCTGACTATGAACATAGATGAAGCTACCGTTATAAAATTAACAGGGCTAACCTTGGAGCAGTTGCAACAATTGAAATAATGGTAGGTTAAGTAATGCTGAAAGTAAACACATGATAAACAATAAGCAAAAGCGTGCAGCAGAATGAGTTGCACGCTTTTTGCGTTTGTGGAGTTCTGGGTTCTTATGCATTTGTTATGCGCTTGTTTATCGCTTATCGCTTATTGGCGATATGCCCACAAACAAGGCAAGGACGAGCGACAATGCGCAGCAGCAGAATGCCAGTAATGCTGTTCCAATAAGGCTATCATAGAAACCATCAATGACGAACTTGTCTTAATGGGGCGTATCTCGAATGACATCCATAATAGGAACCGCTGTATACGGAACCGCATGTACGGTGTGTGAGAGGTCGGTAAATACAAAAATAGGAGATAAACACCTATGATTAGTGTTTACCTCCTACTCAATTGCGGGATTATCCCAACACCTATGGATTTCATCCCCAGGAATGAAATCCAACACCTGTCGTTATGACATAATTACTCATTTCTTATTTTACCATTATCTTCTTAACCGTTCCATTGTTATATTTCACAATGTTCAGCCCTTTTGCAGGTGTGTTCAGACGCTGCCCGTTATCTGAATAACGTGAAACCTCTTGAACATCATTTGCGTTTGTATTCAGAGAACCGATAGATGTCACATCAAATTCTTCGATATTCATAAATTATTTCCACTGGTTGTCATCCCAATAATCAAGCAAGGACCCTTTGGGTACATATAATGTTGCATTAATTTTTGTTTCGTTATCAAATGTCGTTTCTTCTATTGTGCATGGTTTTTCCATGAACGCATAAATAGAAGTCAGGCCTGTACAACCAGAGTACTTATTACTCGTAGATTATCAACACCCTATGCTCTAAACGACAGAAAAGCGACAATATATATATTCAGCATGGATACAATACTCTGTTAATTCTAATGTAATCGTTTGATTTAGCAAGAGAAATCATTTTAAAAAACTTATTTTTAGGTTTTGCCACAGTCATAACATTATTGTATATTTGCATTATCTTTATATGGCTCACCTGAAAAAGTGTGTGGATTAAGCATACAATCTTGTTAGTCTGAAGAGAAAGAATTTCTTGTCAATGATACCCCGAAGTTGTGCTCTGAAATGCTTGACTTTTGCATTGAAAGATTCTGCA